>JBKQSP010000129.1:0-62404 GCA_052143575.1 Acidimicrobiales bacterium | reverse complement strand
GTGGGTCAGTTTGGCTCGTTTCAAACTGACCCACTACCCGTGAATCAGAATCACTTGACAACGACTACGTGAATCAGAATCCCCTGACCTCCACTACGTTTCGAAGGAGACCAATGCGTAATAGACGAGCAATCCTGAGACGGGTTGCGTTGGGCGCCAGCACCGTCACCCTGGCGGCAATGGTGGCGGTGCTGGCAGGCGGCACCGCCGCCTACGCCGCCGGCGGGCTGACGTTCAGCCCGGAGACCGGTACCAACCAAACCTTGATCACCACCACTACACAAGGTTTCTGCCCGGCCGGCGACACGAACTTCGACATCTCGGTGTCCGGCAGCGGGATCGACGTGCACCCGATCATCGCGGCCAACTCCGTCCTGCCGTCAGCCGGCCCGGTCGGTTATACGGTCGCGCTCTCCGAGACGATGGCGACCTTCGCCTCGGAGCAGAGCGTGCCGGCCACCTTGAGCGGGCCGTACGTCTTCACCTTCAACTGCTTCTTGACCTCGACGTCGCTCAGCCCGAACGGGACCTTCCCCGGCACGTTGACGTTCACCAGCCCAACCACCTACACGGACGGGGCTACGTCGACCAGCCTGGTCGCTTCGGCGACCGGGTCGAACCCGTACCCGACCGTGGAGACACTCACTGCGACGGTCGCTCCGGCCGGCACGACCGGCACCGTGCAGTTCGTCGATGGCACGACAAACATCGGCAGCCCGGTGACCGTCAGTAGCGGCGGGACAGCGACGCTTACGCTCGATGGGGCAGCTGGCGACCCGCCGGTTCCGCCCGTCGGCGCCCACAGCTACACGGCCACGTTCACGCCGAGCCCCGCCTCACAGAACGGGGTGACGCTCGCGTCGTCCACGAGTGCGGCGCAGACGCTGACCGTGACCCCTCCGGCGGCGCCTGCGGCCACACTGGGCGCCTCGTCCACGTCGCCGTACAGCAACCAGACCGAGACACTCACCTGCACAGTGACGCCGGGCACGGCCGGTACGGTGACGTTCTACAACGGGACCACAGCACTGAACAGCAGCCCGGACCCAGTCGGAGCCTCGCCGAACAACGTGGCGACCTACGCTGCCCAGTTCGCGGTCGGGAGCTACTCGTTCACCTGCCAGTTCACGCCGACCCCCTCCACGCTCTACGCGCCGGTGGTGTCGAGCCCCGTGGCCGTCACGGTGACAACCAGCCCGAACCCGACTGCGACGGAGCTCATCCAGGTCACCGTGGCGAACGGGTCGCTGACCATCACGACACCGAACACGCCGGTTGTCCTCGGCACGCCGGTCTTGAACGCTACGGCGACCGCCCTGGTGGCCAGCGGGCACCTGAACAATGCGACCGTCACCGACACGCGCGCCGGCGACATCGGCTACACGGTGACCGGCCAGTTGAGCGGTGACTTCGTGGGTTCGGGACACCCCGTGCCGGCGCCCGCGCCGGACGCCTTCAGCGGCGACGACCTCGGCTGGACGCCGCTGACACCGGCGACTTCGGGTGCGGGCCAGAGCGCGACGGCGGGCCCGGCAATCGCAGCGCCGCTCCCGCCGCTCGCCGCAGGGCACACCAACGGCATCAACTTGTTGTCCGTCGCGGCGACCCTTGGAACCTCCCCTGCCGGCGGCAGTTACGGCTCCATCCAGTACGGGGCGACTCTGACGTTGGACATCCCTACCAACGTCGGCGCTGACCTGTACCAGGACACGATCACCCTGACGGCGATGTAGGCAGAGGTATCAGACGACAAAGCGGTAAGTAGATGAACAAGGACACGGGTGGGGTAGCGGTAGGTTCGACCTATCGTTGTCCCACCCGGTCCTGCAGTTGCCCCACCGCCATTGGAACGTGTAAGTTGCCATTGCCCCACCTTGTATTGCCCTTTCAACAGCCAGATTGGAACGCGAGAGGTTCGACCCACCGTCGCCCCACGCGGTCCTGCCCCATTCACCGCCGCCGATTGGAACCACTAGACGATGTTGTACGAGACGATGACGGTCGGGAGGCTCGGCCGAACCCGCCGGGTGACCACGACCCTCTTCGTCCTGGCTCTCGTTGTGTTAGGCCCGTTGGGCGCCTCGACACCGACCCTGGCCGGCCAGCTCCTTGAGTCCGGCGGGCAGAAGGCCTCGTCCGGCTCCGGCTACGTCACCTTCGGGATCCAGCCGTCCGGGCCGCGCCAGCCGGACCAGAGGACCTGGTTCATCTACACGCTCAAGCCCGGCACGACGATCGAGGACTGGGTGGCGGTGACGAACTTCTCCCTCACTCCGCTCCGGATCAATCTCTATGGTCGAGACGCCGTGGAGTCTCCGACAGGTGGCTTCGACGTGCAGCTGTTCGCCCAGCGGCCGGTACAGGTCGGCCGCTGGATCCACCTGCAGGTGTCCTCGGTGGTCGTAGATCCCCGCAAGGCTGTCATCGTTCCGTTCACCATCACGGTGCCGCAGGACGCCAGCCCGGGGGACCACGCCGGCGGCATCGTCGCCTCGGTCACTCGGACGGCCATCGGAGCGCACGGCGCCCAAGTCCGAGTCGAGCAACGGGTCGGCGTGCGCGTCTACGCCCGCATCGCCGGACCGCTGCATCCGAAGTTGGTGATCTCCGGGCTCGTCTCGCACTACGCCGGCTCGTGGTCGCCCTTCGCTGGCGGGACGCTCGCCGTCACCTACACCGTGCGAAACGTCGGCAATCTCGACCTGAGCGCGCCGTCGGTGCTGCGCCTGACCAACCCGTTCGGCTGGTCCCGCACCGTGCGACAGAGCGGCAGCCCACCGGATCTCCTCCCCGGCTTCTCCATCCAGGTCACCCGCGTCATACACGGGGTGTACCCGGCCTTCCGGGTCGACAGCACGGTCACCGTCGATCCGGGTTTCTCGACCGTCTCCACGGACAGCGGCCTCAACGAGACATCTCTGCGCCTGGGCGACGTGTCGGCCGGCACCGGAACGTGGGCCATCCCGTGGCCGTCGCTCGGACTACTGCTCCTGCTGATCCTCGTCGTGGGTTCGGCGATCACTGTGCGTTCCCGGCGACGTCGCGCCGATCAGCAACAGCCCCCGGCGGCGCGCCGGGTGGCGGTTGCCGCGTGACGCGAGCCGCCTGACGCGAAAGGAAACGGAATGACGCGAACGAAGAGAGAAGACATGAGGCTCCATTGGTTGCGCCGGTCGGTGCTCAGCGCCGCTTGCGGGGGTACCGCCCTTGTCGCCGGCTTGCTGTTCCCGGCGGCGGCGTCTGCCGCGCCGGCGCCCGGTGGTCAAGTGGTCGTGCAGCCGGCGGACGGCAACGACCTGACGCAGTTGACCTTGATCACCTCGGGTCCCTGCGGGCGGGGGACGAACCTCGTCGCGACCGTGTTCGGCCACGGGTTCGGCCAGTTCGGCCAGAACGTGATCGGTAACTCGCCGACCAGCATGTTCGCCACGACCGCCTCCCGCGGCATGATCATCCCGCTGGCCGGGACGATGCGGTACTTCGCCAACATCCCGCAAGTGCCGGTCGTGTTGTCCGGCCCCTACCGCTTCGTCGTGTACTGCCGGACCGCCACCGGGCTGGCCAACTTGCAGACGTTCACGAGCCGCCCGGTGAGCTTCACCACCTCCGGGTCGGGGGAGAGGATCTACCACACCGTCAACCCGGTGGGAGTTCACACCACCCAGGCCAAGCCTCCGGCCGACCCGAACCCGAACGGGTCGCCGACGACGGTCGCGGGCAAGAGCGCAAAGGGACACGGCACCGGCACCGGCACCCACGGCGGCACCACGGCACCGCCGCGGAGCAGCGGGCACGGAGTTGCCAGTGGTGCAGTGGGGGCGCCCGGCACCGGGTCGTCCGGTGGTATCTCGGCGCTGACGACCGTCCTTTCGATCCTCGGCGCACTCGTCCTCGCGGCGGCGACCGGCATCTTCCTCGTGCGGCGGCGACGGCCTTCGGCAGGACAACCCCTTCGCCGACCGAACATCAGCTCGTCTACTCACTGAAGGAGAAAGTTCATGATCAGCAGATCAAGGCTCGTCGCGTTGCTGCTCACTGGCGCTGTCTGCGTCAGCGTGGTCGGAATCATGGGATCCGTGGGATCAGCGGCCGCCACCGGCACTGGCACCGACTACGTGACTCCTGGCGCCGGTAATCCCGACACGGCGCTCACCGTGAACACGAACGGGTTCTGTCCGACCGGAAACACCAACTTCGATGTTCAGGTGTCCGGCGCGGGCGTCACCACCCATCCCTTCATCTACGGCAACTCGGTACTGCCTACGGCTGGCGCAGCTGGATTCTCTGTCACAGTGGCTCAGACGCTGAGCCAGTTCGCGTCCGAGCAGAGCCCGGCGGCCACCATCAGTGGCGCCTACGAGTTCGACTTCAACTGTTTGGCGAGCTCCACCGCTCTCAGTCCGGACTACGTCTTCGTCGGCACCATCAGGTTTCAGGGCTCGGGCAACGGCAGCTCGAACACCTACACCAACACGGCAACGACGGTGGCAGCGAGCCCGAGCGGCTCCGCCCCCTTCGGTAGCAACGTCACGCTCACTGCGACGCTGAGCCCGGCGAACGCGGCGGGCGAGGTTCAGTTCATGGACGGCAAGAGCAAGCTCGGAGCACCGGTCAAGGTTTCCGGCGGCAAAGCGGTGTACAAGACCTCGATCCTGGCCGTCGGTTCACACAACGTCACCGCGACCTTCGGACCGTTGCCGGAGGACACCAGCGGTACCTGGGGCCCGTCGACGTCCGCGGTCCTTCGCTACGCCATGACCACTCCGGCACCGGTGTTGCTCCCGACCGTGTGGGGGACAGTGAAGGTCGGATCGACCGTTGACTGCGTCCAGGCGGTTGCCTACGCGACGCGCACGAGCTGGTCCTGGTACGAGAACGCCCACAAAATTGCCGGTGCGACCCAGCCGCAATACAAGATCCCGTCGTCGCTGAAGGGCAAGAGCCTGGCGTGCGAGCTCTCGGCCACGAACCGCGCTGGCACCACCGCCGAGACCAGCACAGCGGTGAAGGTCCACCCTGCGTGACGGTGAGCCAGGATGCCGAGAACGGCGCTCACGCGCTGTTCATCGACCTGGCTCGTCCCGTGGCGGCGGTGGCGGACCGGGTCGCCGGGCAGACGAACGCCGACCTGCGCGACTCGGCCACGGCACCTGCACCCGACGAACCGGTTTCCTCGCGCGCTCCGGAAAGGACCACCTGGCCGGCACTCGCTGGCACCTCGCTGCTGATCCTGTCCGGGCTGCTGCTCGGGTTTGTGCTCTGCATCACCGTGGTGGGCGGTTTGCACTACCGTCGGGCGCAGACGGTCGGCTACGCCGAGTTCCGATCGCAGCTGGCTCTCGCCGAGGCACCGGTCGGCCAGCTCGACTACGACGGCCGGCCGGTCGCGGTGGGGGCGCCGGTGGCGGTGCTCTCCATTCCGGCTTTGCAGTTGCACGCCCTCGTCCGCGACGGGACGACGCCCGGGGTGTTGACCGACGGCCCGGGGTTGGCGCGGGACACGGTCCTTCCCGGGCAGGTCGGAACGAGTGTGGTCTTCGGCCGGAGGTGGACGTTCGGCGGCCCGTTCGGCGGTCTCGGCCGGTTACAGCCGGGGGACGCCATCTCCGTCACGACCGGCCAGGGCACGACCCAGTTCCGGGTCATCGACGTGCGTCTGCCAGGCGACCGGGTACCCCTCGGGCCGGCGGCCGGCCACGGCCGGCTCGTCTTGGTCACCGCCGGGGGATCACCCTGGCAGCCGTCGACCGTACTGTGGGTCGACGCCGACACGGTGTCGGCCGGTCAGTCGGTCGGCCCGGTCGTGCCGACGGCGCTGCTGGCGCCGACGGAGAGGATCCTGGCAACGGACAGCTCGGCCTGGGTGCCGGTGTTGCTGTGGAGCGAACTGCTCCTGTTGGTGGCCCTCGTGATCACCTGGTTGCGTACGCGGTGGGCCGGCCCGCAACTGTGGGTGGCGGCTGTTCCGGTGGTTCTCGTGATCGGGCTGGAGCTGGGCACTGCAGCGGCCCGGTTGCTGCCCAACCTGATGTGAGGGGTGAGAAATGAGCCAGATCGCCGACCTGCAGGTCGCGGCCGCCCGGGAAGTGTTCGGTACCAGCGGCACCTCGACGCTCGAGGCACGGGCCGTCTCGGCTTGGTTCCGGGACCACAAGGTCCTCGAGCGCGTCTCGCTGACGATGGCGGCCAGCCGGGTTACGGCGTTAATCGGGCCGTCCGGGTGCGGCAAGTCGACCTTCCTCCGGATACTCAACCGGATGCACGAGCTGGTTCCGGGCGCGAGCCTGGCCGGCGAGGTGTTGCTCGACGGGGAAGACGTGTACGCAGCCGAGCGCCGAGTGACCGAGGCGCGCCGGAAGATCGGCATGGTGTTCCAGAAGCCGAACCCGTTTCCCGCCATGTCGATCTACGACAACGTGATCGCTGGGCTGCGACTGACCGGCACCAAGTTCGGCACGGCGGCGAAAGACCAACTGGTCGAGGAGTGCCTGGTCAAGGCGGGGCTGTGGGTCGAGGTGAAGGACCGGCTGCGGCAAGCCGGCGGAGCGCTGTCCGGCGGTCAGCAGCAGCGGCTGTGCATTGCCCGCTCGTTGGCGATCCGCCCGCGGGTGCTGCTGATGGACGAGCCGTGCTCTGCGCTTGATCCCACGTCCACGAACCGTATCGAGGAAACCATCGCCGAACTCGTCTCCGATGTCACCATCGTCATCGTGACGCACAACATGCAGCAGGCGGCCCGCGTCTCGCATCACTGCGCTTTCTTCCTCGCCTCACAGGGGACGCCCGGCGCGATCGTGGAGCAGGGGCCGACCCAGGAGATCTTCCACAGCCCAAAGGACACTCGCACGGCGGACTACGTGCACGGCCGCTTCGGCTGAGGCGCCGGCTGGTACTCGCCAACCCGCGCGGCGGAACCTTACGGTGCAGCAGATAGGACAAGGCACCCCCCGGCATGCCTCCGACACCTGATCGACATCGGATGATCTCCTTTCCACAAAGCGGCGGTCGAGTCGTGGAATCGGCTCGCCGGAATCCGGTGGCGGTCGTTGTGCCATAACGTTCATCTGAACTTCATCGAGTTGGCGTGAGCGGCACATCTTCCGTTCACGGAGCCTGGTTAGGTTGCCTGCGGTGATGCCCTCAGGGATCGCGCGCCCAACGAACCACTCAGCGTCTTCGACCGCGGTCGGCGCGTGATCAATGCCGCCCGCGATGAGCGCGAACGCGGGACGCGGGAAGGGCGGGCAGCACGGGTTGCGCGGGCGGGGCGACCTGCCGGCGAAGAGATAGGTCACTCCGAGCAGCCGGAACCGCGGCTTCGCCAGACGACCCTGATTCTCGTCATCGAGAATGAGGAATCCCAGGCCATCGCCATCAGCGCCGGACTCGAGGCGGAGGGCTTCAGCGTCGTGTGTGCCGAGGATGGGCGCGTGGGTCTCGAGCTCTTCTACGAGACGACGCCCAACCTCGTCATTCTCGACGCGTCGCCGCCGGAGCTCACCGGAATCGACGTCTGCCGGCGTATCCGGGAGTCAGGGTCGTCGGTGCCTGTGATTGTGGTGAGCGCACGCGCCGAGGAGCTCGACGTCGTGGTCGCCATGGAGGTCGGTGCGGACGACTTTCTCGCGAGGCCCTATCGCATGCGGGAGCTCGTCGCTCGTGTTCGGGCCCTTCTGCGACGCAGTGCTCCACGCCATGTCCGCTCGGCGACGGCCGTACAAGCGGTAGCGGCTGTAGCGGAGCCCGAGAGTTCCCGTGTCTTGCAGGTCAATGACCTCGTGCTGGATCTCGATCGACACGAGGTCCGCAGGCGAGGAGAACCGATCGCGCTCACGCGGCAGGAGTTCTGGCTGCTCGAGGAGCTGATGCGAAGGGCCGGCCTGCTTGTGCGCCGTCACGAGCTGATCGACCGCATCTGGGGGCCGGAGTTCGCAGGCGACGGAAAAGTTCTCTCCACGCTTGTCCGCAGGTTGCGAGCTCGCATCGAGGATAACCCGGAGCGACCCGTGCGGGTCGTGACGATTCGTGGTCTCGGCTACCGGTACGAGCAGGATCGTCTAGGCCAACCCGTCGTTGAGGGACGAGCTACGGGCGTCGGCCAGCAGCGCGGTTCGCCCTTTCTCGATAGCGGCGACAATTCACTGATGCTGTTGGGCGAACTCGGCTCGCCGTTCATCGAGCGCGGCTGGCACGCGTTTGATTAGTTGGCGAGAAGAGCTCCTGAAGATTCGGACTGATACGACGTGAGAGCGTCGATCTACTTGCGGGCATAGGCCACGAGGGGATCAGGATCCGCATCGAGGGCTCGGACGGCACGGCGGAGGGAGGGCAGCCAGCGGTGGGCGTCGGTCGGCTGCCACGACCCGTTTACCACGGCCTGCACGAGGGGGTCGTTGCTCTCACTCGGCGTTGCGAACCTGACCCGCAGTGATCGACCGGCGGCCAGTCGGACGTCGCAATCGGTGAACTGCACCCGGTCGATGGTAACTGTCAGGCGATGGGCCAGCTTCGCCACGGGCCGTCCCGTTGCCGTTGGCGCATGGAAGCGATGCTCGCACGAGGTGGCTCACGACTCGGGGGCCGCAGGTCTGACGGGGCGGTGATGGATGACCGAGACGTCCTCGGCACCGAGCGCCTCTTCCTCGTCGACGTCGATGGCAATCACGGGCCGGAAGAACCTCTGGGCGATCACGGTGGGGATGAAGGCCGACAGGATCACCACCGTGATGAGCTCGGTGTACTGGTTCTCGCTGATCAAGTGGTGGGTGAGGCCGAAGAGCGCAGAGATGGAGCCGAACGTGAGGCCGGTGGCCATGAGCAGCGTCGTGTAGGCCCGCTCGCGGCGGGGCAGCTTGAACGCCGTCGCCGTCGGCCAGACACCGAGGAACTTGGCGCTCACCTTCACGAGCAACAAGGTCCCGATCACGCCGGCTCCGGTGACGAGGGCCCTGGCGTTGATGAGGAGTCCGGCGTGCAGGAAGAAGAACGGCGTCAGGAGAGCGAAGGCGATCGCCCGCATGCGGTCCATGAGAACTCTGTCGTGCAGGAAGACACCGGCAACGACGAGCCCCACGATGTAGGCGGGGAGCACCGCTTCGCTCGCGGCCTGATCCGCCAAGCCGCCGAGGCCCATGAGCACAACCAAGAGGAACTTGACATCCGGCTCGCTCACCCGGTGCCCGACCTTGCCGATGACCCACCGCGTGAGGCTCGGGAGGACGACGACAGCAGCCAGCGTCACCACGACGAAGACGACGAGCAGCCACCCGTAGTTGGCGAAGAGCCCGCCGAGGGCGAGCACCGTCCCGAGGTCGGTCACGAAACAAGCCGCCAGGATGAGCTTGCCGATGTCGTGGCGGTTCAAGCCGGTCTCGACCATGACGGCGTAGACGACGGCCACCGAAGTCGTGCTGAGCGCCACGCCACCGATCTCCGCCGCGTGGACGTGCCAGTCGAGAGCCCAGCGGCAGAAGGCGAAGGCGCCGAGCAGCGGCAGGATGAACGAGACGAATCCGATGGAGAGGCTTGCCTTCCAGTGCTTACGCAGCGCCACGGGATCGATCTCCGCCCCAGCGAGGAACGTGAGGATCACCGAACCGAGGCTCGCCAGGAACGTCGTGTAGGCGGTCTGGGTGACGTGCTCCTTGATGCCGGGGATGTTGCCTGCCAGCGCCCCGAGAACGATCTCCACGAGGGCCACGGGTATGGCGATGCGGATGCTGATGAGCGAGGCAAGCAGCGCCAGCCCCAGCCAGATCGCCGTCACGTAGTACAGGTTCATGGCTCCTCCTGCCGCATGGGGTCTGGCAGGAGAGCCGACGGGCAACCTCGCCAGAACGTGTGGTCCTGGTAGAAGCCATCAGCCGGTCGGGCGGTTCGGGCTGGCGGCCCGCCGGAGCTTCATCCGGTTCGTCACAACGCTAATCAGCGATGACTTGGTGTGCACGGCTTTCCAAGGCGCGGTCGGGCCCACCCCGTACGGGACCGGTCGTTTGACAGCCACCTGGCGAGTGCTCAGGATTGGTCATGCCTGCGCCCGAGGATCCGTCGGCGGTCCCGTACCGTTTCCATGCGCCTCGCGAGGTGCAGGCGGGTGAGCTCGTTCTCCGGCGCTGGCAGGAAGACGACCTCGAAGACTTGTTCGAGTCGGTCTCCGCCTCGCTCGAGCACCTGCGCCCGTGGATGCCCTGGGCGGACGGCTACGACCTCGACGGTGCCCGCGAGTTCCTCGCCCGGCAGGCACCGAGGGCGACACCGGACGGAGACGAAGCCGTCAGCGACGCCGGCTATGCCATGCGCGACCCGAGTGGCCGCATTCTCGGGTCGTGCGGCTTGCACGGCCGCCTCGGTCACGGAGCCCTCGAGATCGGCTACTGGGTCGACGTCCGGCACACCCGCAGGGGCATCGCCAGATTGGCGGCCGCCCTCCTGACCGAGACCGCCTTCGCGCTGCCCGGCATCGAGCGGGTGGAGATCCACCACGACAAGGCCAACGTCGCCAGCGCCGGCGTCCCGGCATCTCTCGGCTTCCAGCACGACGCTACCATCGTCGACGAACCGGAAGCGCCCGGTGAGGTGGGTGTCGAGATCCAGTGGACGATGGCACGTGAGGCGTTTCCCACGAGCCCTGCCGCCAAGCTCCTCGAGGACGCTCGACGCTGACCCGACGAACCGTCCGCTGATGATCCCCATCGCCAAGCACCCCTCCGTCCGCCTAGGGTGCGCGGAGACGGCGCCTCTGTGAAGGGCCTCGTCGTCGCTTTGCCCGAGTCGGAGGTTGGACGGATGCGTAGCTCGAAGCTGACGACGTTGCTGACGATTGCAGCTGCCTCTGGGATCGCTCTGGCGATGGCTCTGCCCTCGTCCATCGCTGGGGCGGCGCCTTCCAGGCGTACGGCCGTGGCGATGCCGCGGGCCGCCGGCGCCATGACGAGGGTGATTGTCATGCTTCGTGACGACGCCTCCGGGCTCGCTGGGCGGTCCGCCCTCCGGTCGGCTGCCGTGCGCTCGGAGGAGTCCCCGCTCGCCACCCTGCTTCGTTCCCGCGGCGCCAAGGACGTCACCGTCGGCAGGTCGCTTCCGTATCTCGTCGCTTCGGTGACGCCCGGTCAGCGAGCGGCGCTGGCGGCAGACCCGCTCGTGGCGGCGGTCGAGCCGGACAGCGTCATTCCGTACCCGACGCCGGAGCTCCCGACCGGGCTCCTTCCGGCGCCATCGTCGGCCGCCGGAAGCGAGCGGCCCCTTGCTCCGCCGTCGATCTGTGGCACGGCCGCCTCGCCAGAGGCCGACCCGGAGGCGATCAACGTGATCGATGCCCCCGCCGCCGCTGCCCTCGGCTATGACGGTGCCGGGGTCACGGTCGCCTACATCGCCGACGGCGTCAACCCGTCCGATGCCGACTTCCAGCGCAACGCCGCCTACGCCTCCGCCGGCTCACCGACCGGCTCAGCCGTCCTCACGCAGGTGAATTTCACGGGCGACCCGGCTGGAACGGCCACGGGCGGCGGGGAGGCCTTCCTCGACTCGAGCTCGATCGCCGCACAGGGGAACACGGTCTACAACCTCAATGATTTCGTCAACGCCAGCCACCCGTTGACGAGCCCCTGCGACATCAAGATCACCGGTGCCGCACCGGGTGCGAACGTCATCGGACTCGATGTCTTCTCGACGGACCACGACACGACGGAGTCCAACTTCATCCAAGCGATCGACTACGCCGTCTCGCAGGGCGTGAAGGTCATCAACGAGTCCTTCGGCTCGAACGACTTCCCGGACTCGGCCCTCGACATCACGCGCATCGCCGACGACGACGCCGTCGCCGCCGGTGTCACCGTCGTCGTCAGCTCTGGCGACGCCGGCGTCACGAACACGCTCGGGTCGCCGTCGACGGACCCCAAACTCATCAGCGTCGGCGCCTCGACGACGTTCCGTGCCTACCAGCAGGTTGCCTACGGAGGCATCAACGCCACGACACCGAACGCCACGGACGGCAGCTGGATCGACAACAACATCTCCGGGCTTTCGTCCGGCGGCTTTGCGCAAAGCGGCGGCAACACCGTGGATCTCGTCGCTCCCGGCGACCTCAACTGGGCGCTGTGCGACTCGAACAACTCGCTCTTCACCGACTGCACGAACGACCAGACCCCCGTAACCGGCTCGAGCATCGAGCTGTCGGGCGGCACGAGCGAGTCCTCGCCTTTGACGGCCGCCGCCGCCGCTGACGTCATCCAGGCATACGCCGCGACGCACGCCGGCAGCGACCCGACCCCGGCGCTCGTGAAGCAGATTCTCATGAGCACGGCCACCGACGTGGACGCCCCCGCCGACCAGCAAGGCGCCGGCCTGCTGAACGTCCTCGCCGCCGTCAAGGAGGCCGCCTCCATCACGGGGACGAACGGCACGCCACAAGGTGGTTTGCTCTTCGGACCGAACCAGATCAACGTCGTGCAGAACCCCGGTGCCAGCACGAGCAAGATCGTCAGCGTCACCAACACCGGCGACAGCTCCGTGACCGTGGATCTCTCGACGCGTGCCCTTACGGACCAGGTCGCCACCCAGAGCGGCTCGTTCTGCTTGAACCCCTCCTCATCGTCGACCGGCGCATGCGGGCCGCCCACGGCCAACACGTTCCAGATCTGGAGCGGCGTCACCGAGGTCTACCAGGAGGAGACGTTCTCCGTGCCGAGCACGACGACGCCGTCGCGACTCAACCTGTCGGCTGACTACCCCTACACGGGACAATCCTCTCTGCTGCACGTAGCGCTCATCGATCCGACAGGCGCCTACGCCGGCTACTCGCTCCCGCAGGGTCTCGCCGACTACGCCAACATCGAGGTGGCAAACCCGGCAGCCGGCACGTGGACGGCGGTCTTCTTCACGGAGCAGAACGGAGCGACGTCGGGAGGCGTCGGCACGAGCGGCACCATCCAGTGGCAGGCGATCACCTCTCAGTTCGCCGCCGCCGGCACCATCAAGCCGACGTCGTTGACGATCGCGCCGGGGGTGACCTCGACGGCGACCTTTACGGTGAAGAGCCCGGCTGCTTCCGGCGACACGTCGCAGTCGATCGTCCTCAGCACCCTTGGCGGGCCTGCCAACACGATCCCGGTGACCGTCCGCACCCTCGTCCCGATCGCCGCCACGGGAGGGACGTTCAGCGGCGTCCTCACCGGCGGGAACGGACGAGGAAACCCCGCCGTCATGAACACCTACGTCTTCAAAGTCCCGTCAAACGAGCGGGATCTCGACGTGAGCGCGAAATTCGCCGATAGCAACGACGCCGTCGTGGCGTTTCTCCTCGATCCGCAGGGAGAGGCGGTCGCCTCGTCATCGAGCGTCACCCTCGACAGCACGGGCAAGAATGTCATCTCCACCGGTGATGTCAACGTCTATAAGGACGCCCCGGCGCCGGGGATGTGGTCGCTCGTGCTCGACTGGCTGCAGCCGGTCTCGGGCAGCGAGCTGTCGGCGCCGTTCAGCGGCGCAGTCCGCTTCAACCAGGTGAGCGTGAGCTCGAACCTGCCGCACAGCCCGTTCGCCGAGCTCACTCAGGGCAAGAAGTACGCCTTCGAGGTCACCGTCAAGAACACGGGCTTGTCGCCGGAGGCCTTCTTCCTCGATCCGAGGACCTCCGGCACGGCGACCGTGCGGCTGGCCGACCTGAACGGCAGCGCCCAGAACATGTCGCTGCCGCTCGCACCGGGGACGACCTTCCCCATCTACGTCGTGCCGACCGACACGAGCGAGCTGAAGACGAGCCTGACGGGCAACGCTCCGGTGACCTACGACACCGGTTACTTCGTGGGGGACCCCGACCTCTCGCCCGCAGTGGCGGCTCCCGGCGTGACGAAGTCGCAGTCGGGAGACACGGCGAGTCTTGACTTCTCCGTGGGCGGCGAGGTCGAGGCGGGTTTCTGGTACTTGAACCCGAGCGAGATCGGCCCGTACACCGGGGAGGCACCGACCGTGACCGCCAGCGCCACGTTCGAGGCCGTCACGCGCGCCTTCGACCCGACGGTGGCACCGTCGACCGGAGACCTCTGGTCAGCGGCCAACGGGCTGACGAACACCTTTGCCCCCGTCTATGTCGAACCGGGAAAGAGCGCCACGATCGCCCTGTCGATCACCCCGACGGCTCACCCCGGAACGCGGGTGTCCGGCGTCATCAACCTCGACGACGTCTTCCAGGCGAACGAGCTGATCGGAATCACCGACACGGGTGGTGACGAACTCGCCTCCCTGCCCTACAGCTACAAGGTGTTCAGCCCGAAGCAGGGGTACTGGCTGGCCGGCGATGCCGGCCACGTCTTCCATTTTGGCGCCGCCCACAACTACGGTTCGGTGACCCACACGAGCAGCCCCATCGTCGGCATGGCCGCCACGCCCGACCACGGTGGCTACCTCCTCGTCTCGGCCGCCGGCCGTGTGCAGACCTTCGGTGACGCCATCAATCGGGGCTCGCTCCGCTCGGCTCCTGCAGCGCCGATCGTCGCGATCGCCAGCGACGCGAGCGGGCTTGGCTACTGGCTCGTGAACGCCGACGGCCACGTCTACAACTTCGGCGACGCCGTGAACCGGGGGAGCGAGCACTTCGGCGCGCTCCACGAGACGGTCGTCGGGATCGCCGCCACGCTCGACGGGCGCGGCTACTGGCTCGTGACGGCGAACGGCAACGTCCTGCGTTTCGGCGACGCCCACAACTACGGATCCCCGAAGGCCTCCCGGCTCAAGGTCTCTGCGCCGCTCGTGGGCATCGCAACGACGCCGGATGGCATGGGGTACTACCTCGTCGGCTCAAACGGAAGGGTCTACGCCTACGGCGACGCCAAGAAGCACGGCTCGGTGTCAAGCCACGCCCTGAAGGGGCTTGTCGTCGGGATCGCCACGCCGCAGAGCGGGAGCGGCTACTGGGTCTTTGCTGCAGATGGCCGGGTGTTCCACTTCGGCTCCGCCGAGTCCCTCGGCGAGCTTGGTGCCAAGCACCCGCCGGCAATCGCGAGCGGATCGTCAGGTAACTCCTGACGGCGGGACGACCGGCGGGCTCTTGTCGCAGGAGTGCCCGCCAGTCGACAAGGCCGCTCTCGCCGAGGTGCTCGGACCGGTCGCAGCCTTCATCGCTGTCGTTGTGCGGCAACATCTGGAACCAACGCTCCGGTTCATCCGGAATGCCTTGCGCTTCGCAACAGGCGGGTCGGTCGACGCCAGGCGGTTGGCTCACTTGAGGACGGTGAGCGTCTCCTTGGCTGACGTCGAGGGGCGGACGTTCTTGCTTCCCTCGTACGTCGCGACGAGGTGGTACGTGCCGACATTGAGCATCTTGGCCGACAGCGTGCACGAGCCTTTGCCTGACGAGAGCACGATCGTGCACAGGGTCGTCCTGTCCTCCTTGACAGTCACCTTCCCGGTCGGCGTCACGCCTGAGTTCTGGGGCGAGACACCGACAGAGAGCGTCTCGCTCTGCTCGTCGCCGTAGGTGACCTTTGCGGCGGACAGCTTGAGAGCAGTCGTGGAGGTGAACGTCGGGGTGGCGATGAAGCCGTGCGGGTGGTAGTTGCTGTCCCAGTAGATCCCGACCACGGTGCCAGCGTCGTTGATCCCGCCGGGTGCCGTGCCCGCAAAGCATCCGCATCCCGGCGCGAAGTCCGAACCAGGCTTGGTGCTTGCCGCCGGGTCACTGATCGTGATCATCTTTCCGTGGAACCACTCCCACCCGACGAACACGCCGTAGCCTTCCCAGCCGTTGGAGTGGCCGACGACGGCACCCCAGTCGTTGATGCCCGACGGCCACGTGCCGCCGTCCGACTTGTAGCTGCCCTTGTCACCTACTCCGGTGAAGTAGCTGTACTGGGTGCTGGAAGCCGGACGGGAGACGGTGAAGCCCTTCACCGCGGTGGGATAGGAGTACCCCAGCCCGTCGATCACGCCCAAGTCGTTAATCGCCCATAGCTCGGTACCAGAGTGGGAGCTCGGAGCGTACTTGGGGTTGTCCACGGTGGTGAACCGGCCGTGCTGATCGATGAAGCCGTGTTCGACGCCTTTGCTGTCAACGAAGCTGCCCACGAGGACACCATCGTCATTGATACCGTAGACGCCCTCGGTGTACCCCTTGGGACCGGCGCTGGAATCATCGATCGTTGTGATCACGCCCGCCGGTGAGCGGACGAACCCGTGGGAGAGGTAGTTGCCATGGCCCAATGACTGCTGCCACCATCCGACGGCTGTTCCCTTGTCGTTGACGGACTGGACCCCGGTCGCGTACGCGCCCGGGACGTCCACTGTGACGATGTGGTCACCCGTCGTGATGAAGCCGTGCGCGACGTGGCTCGCGTCCATGTACTGCCCGACCATGACACCCATGTTGTTGATACCCAAGATGTCGGTGTAAACCGCCTTGGGAACGTTGAACGTCCTGAATGTGAAGTGGGGACCAGCCGCCGGGGCGGCGCTGGCGACGGTTGCCGCCATAAGCGGTGAAGCCAACACGGCAGCCAGACATACGGCGGTCGCACCGACAATGCCTCGGAGAAAGTGCGAACTCCTGCCCATAGCTCCTCCTTCGTGCTGCAGCCGCGATCCGAGGGAGGCGCTTGAAGGTTCCACGCGCTTCTCCCGAGGCACGCACAAACCAATCTGTTCCGAGCGGAATTGTTGGTCGGAGACCACCTCGTGAGTAGAGGCGAAGGTCATAAAGTCGGCTCGTAGCAGGGGCCCCCGTCTTGACTGACCGCTGTCGTCGGTCATCGCGGGCCCCGAAAAGCATTCGCTCGTCGGATCGGGACTGAGCCCCTCGAGTCTCGCCGGGTGGGGGAGTGGCACGCTACCGCGACCAATGTCGCCTACCGGTGCGTTATGTTGCCGCCGGCGGCCGGAATCGGTGCACGGACCTGTGGTTCTCGCGAGGCGCTCGTGGGACCAGTTCGGCAACGGGCTGCCCACACGAACACGAGAGAGGCAGACATGCTCGGTGACAAGGTTGAGCGGTTCCAAGGCAAAGGCAAGGACCCGGATGTCGTGCGCTCCCACATCGAGGAATACCTGAGGAACGATGGATTTACCGTCCAGACCTCGCAATCGAGTGCGCAAGGGGCGGTCATCCAAGCGAAGAAGGGTGGATTCCTTCGAGGCGTAGTCGATGCGGACCGCGCCATGACCATCACGATGACGGGGACCTCCGACGACCTTACGGTCCATATCGGTATCGGCAAGTGGCTCGAGCATCTTGGCGTGGCGGCGATCGAGACGTTGCTCGTATCGGACCTGTTCCTCGTCGTGGACGTCGCTGAGAGTGCCTGGACCCTGGAGATCGAGGACAAGCTCATCAAGGATCTCAAGACATTCGTCGGGTGAGGGGGCTGCCCTCGGCCTGTTAGCCGAGGATGGCGCTCCTTGAGTATTCCACTACGGTCGCCAGCTTTCGGCGTAGGTCTTCGAGCATCCGATCGCAGGAGTGACCAGCAGGCTCACCTTCATCGTGTCCGAGGTCGCCGCAGCGCTGGGCTCCGGCTTGAGCTCGGTCACCGTGAGGCCGCAGACCTCGGTCGGGAACCAGAACCACTGGTTGGCCGCTCCGATTCGCTTCGAAGCGGTCACCTTCCAGCCGCCCGACGCATGCCGGTAGCCGGTCGCAACAACGGTCGCCATCGGGGCTGACGCCGACCCGGATTCGCGGGTGACAGTGAGAACCACCTTGAAGCTGCTCAAGGTGGTCGCGGCAATCTGGCGCTGCTGGGGGGAGGCCGGGGACGTTGTGGCGGCGAGCGCCGTCACCGGTACCAGCGCGGCGGCGCAGACGATCGCAACCGAGCCAATCAGTCGTCTGGCTTAATCAGTCATCATCTGGCGTGCACGGATCGCCGAAGCAGGCGGAGTACCACCCCGTACAGAGTCAGACCGTTTTGACAGCCGCCTGGCCTGTGCTCAGGATTGGTCATGCCTGCGCCGGAGGATCCGTCGGCGGTTATGACCGACCGACCATCACGACCCCGAGCGGGGGAGGGGAGTGACGGCGGCAGGCCTGGCGTTCGGCACAGCGCCGGCGCACGCCGGCCATCGCGGGCTAGCCGCTCAGGGACGTATCTTCAGGGAAGGACGTCGGAGCTGGCCGAGATCGTGAAAGGCCGGAGACAGACGAAGACCACATAACCGTCGACGGTGACGGTTTCGGCGAGCGGGCCGCATGCGGCGATTGCTGTCTTCGTACTCACCCCGCCTGCTGGCTGCGAGCGGTTGTAGACGACGAAGGAAAACTCCTGGCCGGTGTACCACGCTGCGGTGGACTCGCGGCCATATCGGCGTAGCTTGCCGTCGATGGCCTTAACCGGGCGAACGTGGACGGCGTCGCCGCTCGCGACGGTGACGATGTTTGAGGCCCAGTAGGCACCGACACCGTTCGTTAGGTGGCGGGTTTCGAGCCACCGCGCGAACGCCACGGCCGGCTGTGATGAGACTCGGCTTGTAAGGGTGTAGGTGAAATCTGCGGCAAACAAGACGACGAGGGCGAGGGCGGCGGCCGTGAAGCCTGTGCGGAGCTTCGTGCCACCCGCATCGTCCCAACCTCGCCCGATCGTTCGAGCAGCCAGCACGACAAGGAAGACGACGGCTGCCGTGAGGTAGCGAGCGAAGGCGAGGTTGTTGCTCGAGGCGAGCATCACATAGGAGGCGATGCCACCGATGGCGCCGACGAAGAGCATGTCCTCGACCTGCCAGCCAGACGGCTCCGGCTGCCACCAGCGGGTCGAGCGCCAACCGGGTTGGAGAGCGGGTTGCGCATAGTCGGACGGACGTGTCGTGGTAGCGCTCGGCCGAAGTGCTCGTGACGGACCAAGCGCCAGACCGGCGAGCAGTCGGACGACGTAGAGCAGCGCACACGCGACAACCAGGACTGCACCGGCGATGTGGGTCTCCTGTAACCACGAAGGGGCGCCACCTGTGCCGTACGCATTGTGCACACCGAGCAACGCGCCTCCGATCGTGAACATGTGCCGGAGGTTGCTCACGATCTGATGACGAGTCGCCAAGGCGTTAGCGCCGCCGATGCTGAACGTGCCGACAAGGTCCGCAAGCGCCCGGATGCTGCGGGCAAGAAACACGGCGCCCACTGCAGCCGTGACCGCCGGCAACCCGCTTCGGCTTGATCGGCACCGAAGCATGGCGAGAACCCCGGCGAGCAGTACCGGCGCCGTCCCGTAGGCCACGGTCAACAGGTCGCCCAGCATTCCAAGGGCGAGCGACAGGGCAGCGACGATGACGCCGATGCCCCAACGCCCCTTGCGCAGGGCGTAGAAGGCGATCAGTGACCAAAGGAGTGCTCCCACATGGGCACCACCGACGAGTGTGAATCTCGCCAATGCATGCACAGGCAGGGCCAGGAACGCGAGGACGGCAGCACCAGCCAGGGATGCGGCCGCCCGTCGCCTGCCGTCGGCGCTGATCAGGATGGCGACGCCAACCACGAAGGCGCCGATGGCCGCCGGTACGAGCGTCAGCTCCAGGCGGTTCACGCCGACGAAGAGCGAGGCGACACCGTAGAAGGGGACCTCTGACGTCCAGAACGAGTCCAGCGAGAGCGACCAGCGGTGAAGAAGCAGGTTCCCGTCTGCAAGCGACTGACCCTCGAGCACGACCGAGGCTTGATCCGAGGTTGGGAATTGAGCCGCGTGGGCGGCCGACACGTTGAGCAACAGCACGAGCGCGCACCAGACGACGGCTGCGACGATCCAGAGCTGCCACCGCTTGCGCTCTTTTGCCGAGTCGGGCGGGGGGAGCCGGCGCACCTCCGCGAGACTCGACGGCTCAGCTCGCACCGAAACGCAGGCTACCAGTCCGGTCTTCCCGGGTCAGGCTTCGGAGTGCCGATGTCCACAGATACGAGAGCGTCGAAGGTCAGCATTCTTCGGCGCATCGTTCATCGAGGATGCTGTCGACGAAAACGCGACATAACGGACATTATCGGCGATTATGCGGACAGGCCGGTCGGGCGTCCTTCCAGCACTCTCGGGCTCACTTTCCGGTCGCCACGACCAGTTCGAAGTCCCTGAGCTCCGTTGCCGCCTCGTAGAGATGGCGAAACGCCGCCTCGTAATCGCCGTCCTCCGCAAGGTCGAGATCGACATCCTCGAGCGCTGTCGTCAACCGGTAGACACCGTCTCGTAGGCGCTCGAAGTGCGTCAAGCTGATCGGTACCTCATTGCTCCGCAGCGTGCCGGCGAGCTGTCGCTGGCGCAGCTCGTAGGCACGTTGGCGGCACGACTGGCGGCAGTACCGCCGCGGACGACCGCGTCCGACGAGGAAGGTCAGCTCGCGGCCGCACCACTGGCACCTCGGTTCCACGGCTTCTTTCGTCACAGTACGAAAATAGCCGGGCGCCGTCCAAAACGGGACACGGGTGTCATCGGGTGGCTGCGGGATTCGTCTCGGAGGCACCGTCGAGACGAGTGTCTCCCGAACTCCCGTCCAAGATGTTGCGTCGGCGACGGTCAGGCTTCCGCGAGCGGCCGCCGCATGAGCACCTCAGTCAGTGTCGGCTTGCTCGGGACGGGCGCTTCTTGTCCCGTCGTGACGAAGCCGAGGTGTTCGTAGAACTTCCTCGCCCGGGCGTTGTCCGTTACGACCCAGAGGCTGAGGCTTCGAGCACCGTCACCGAGCGCCCAGGCAACGAGCGAGTCCATGAGGAGGTCGCCGATGCCTTCGCCCCGCCATGCGGGCTCCACCCACATGGAGACGACGTGACGGTCGCCCGGATCGAGGTCCGGCTCGGCTGTGAAGGCTGCGATGAGCCCGATCGCTCGGTCGGCGGCGACCGCCAGCCACCATGGCGAGCGCTCGACGCGGGCCTGCCAGGCCGCCTCGTCGAAGGAGAGCTCACGTTCGTAGGTCGACGCAAAGGCGTCCGGCGAGTCCAGCATGGCTGCCAGGCGCACCTGTCGCAGCGCCTCCCAGCCCTCTGGCAGGACACGACGGACGATGACGCCGCTGCTGCTCATGTCGACCCCGGTTCTTGCGGCGCCGGCGCTTCCAGCAACCCGAGACGTAGGAGGTCGACCACCGGCTCCTCCACGCTGCAGGTGCCAAAGGACCGAAAGCACTGGCGTGTCTCTGCCAGAGCCTCGTCCCCGAGTGCTTGCAGGGCACCCACGACGGTGGCCTCGTCTTGCTCCGCCAGGAAGGCAGTCACCTCGCTCACCGTCGAGCGGTGCAGCGCTGCATGTGAGGCGAGGATGAGGTTGACGAAACCCTGCCGCTCAAATCCCTCATCCGCCGACCGATGCCGCACTGCCGCGTGCAGGCCGGCGGTGCACTTGAAGGCGATCCGGCGTTCGACGCAAGCCACCAGGAAGCGAGCGACATCCCGGTCGGCTGGAAAGGCTTCTGCCACGAGGCCACCCGTGCGGAGCTTGGCGTCGATGCCGGTGCCCTCCAAGGCGTCGAGAACGTCTTCGTGCTCGCGTCCCGGCGGTACCTCGACGAAGGCGTGAATCCCCCGCCGTTGTTGCAACAGGCGCACCGCTCGTCGTGCTCGCTCTGGCGCTCCCTCGTGGCCACCGAGGGGTATCTCGACGCCAGCCATCCGCCAGCCAACACCGGTCGCCTCGAGGGTGCTCTCCAGGGCGTCGAGGCCGCCCGTCACGATCACGCTGAGCTCAAAGGAGGAACCCGCCGGCCCCTCTCCCACTTCAGGAGCGAGCTCTTCGAGCCGGGCGTCCGGGATCACGAAGGGGCCGACGAGCCGGCCGTACCAGGAGGCGCCATAACGTCGGTGGTCCGGCACCGCCCGGCGCATCTCGGCGTTGCCGGGCGGGAACAAGGCGGCATCGTCGAGGAGTCCCGCCAGCATCGAGACCGTCACCACGACGCTGCATCGTAGGGTCGTGCCGTCGCCGGTACGGGCCGCACCGCCACCCGCGCTCAGCTCCCGGTTGGAAGCCCGAGATGCTCCAGCCACACGAGGAGCGCCACGAGGGACTCCCTGCGGAGGAAGAAGAGCCGTACCCGGGCGTCGCTCGGCGAGCGCTCGTCGTCGACGATGCCTGCCTTCAGGAGAACGCTGAGATGGCGGCTGATGACCGGCGGCGACACCCGCGTCGCATCAGCCAGGTCGCCTGCCCGCCGCGGGCCGTCTCGGAGCAGTTCGATGACACGTCGCCTGGTCGGGTCGCCCAAGGCGCCCACGATGCGATCCATTTCGAGCATCCATAGATATTAGCCGTAGCAGTAATAGTTTTGAAACAGCACAACTATTGCCTCTCGCACCCGGGCATGCGTGCTGCACAGCGAGCTCCCCAAGGCACTGCCAGGGACCCTTCGCAGTCGACCAAGTATCGTGAGTTCATGCGACGTTGCGGGACAAGCATCGTCACGTCACGCTGCTGCCCAGACACGAGAGCGTTGCCGCCACGGCGGCACGGAGCCGGGAGGCTCCACCCGGTCGCACTTGCGTGCGGAGTCGCTCTCGGACTTGCGTCCGTGCTGGCTCCGGCTTCTCTCGTCGCCGCCGAGCCGCGCCCCTCGGTGCTTCCCCCTCGGGCGGGGGTCACGGCCCCTCCCCCCAAGCCGAGCTTGCCGCCCCGCCTGCTGAACCGGCCGGGCACCGGGAGCGACGGGGACAACGCGGCGCACCCCGAGAGCTGTGCCTCCAAGCTCGCCGGCGTGCGGGTCGTGGATCCCGAACCGGACTACGACATCGACAACACGATGGCGAACTACGGCGACAGCGGGAAGGGCTGGTCGGGAGGCGACGGCGGGCAGTCGATCAAGCTGCCCGATGGTCGGATCGTGTGGCTCTACGACGACATCTTCATCGGCAAGGTGATCAACAACGCGAGACCACATGCCGCCTTTCTGCACAATGCATTTGTGGTACAAACGGGTCATAAGTTCACGACGCTCTATGGCTTAACAACGGACAAGCAGCCGACGTCGTTTATGAATTACAACCTCACACCGGGCTACTGGTATTGGAGCGAGGGAGCCATCGTCAGTGACGGCACGCTCGACGTTGTATACGCCGCCTACTACTTCAAGGGCAAACCGACGGTGTTCGGTTTCGTGAGGGCTGGAACGGTACTGGCTCGATTCTCGCTGACGAAGCTCCAGCTCGAGAGCGTGGTGCCCTTGAGTACGAAGGGCGGCATCCTCTGGGGCGTCTCGATGCTGAACAAAGGCGACTTCACGTACATGTACGGGACGAAAGGTGGCGACAACCCCTTCGTGTACGAGAACTATCTCTATGTCGCGAGGGCCCTCAAAGGTGGCCCTCTCTCCCACTGGCAGTACTTCACGGGCCGGATATGGGTGGACGATCCCGCCAAGGTGGTACCTCTCACGAGCGACGCCGCTCCGAATTTCAGCGTGACGGCCGTGTCGAACGTCTACGTCCTGACGACGATGCAGGACAGCTGGGAGAGCAACAAGCTCGTTGTGTACTTCTCCTGTAGCCCCACCGGCCCATTTGAGAATGAGCGTGAGGTGTACACGACAACGGGACAGGGCGGTGCGTACGGCACGAATGGCATTCCCGGTGTGTACACCTACGGGGCCTGTGCCCACCCGGAACTGGCGAGCGGTGATCGCATGGTCATTTCCTACGACGTCAACAGCACCGACTGGGACATCTTGAACACGAACGTCAACATCGTGAGGCCGAGGTACGTCACGGCGACCATCCGGTTCTCGGATCCGTAGCCGGAGAAGGCTTCGATGCGGTGACACCGCGGGGCGGGGCCGCCCGCCTCGCCGCACGTGCAAGCGATCGACGTCAGGATCCCGAGCCTCGCGTGAGGCGGCGGCGCGACCCGATGCTGGCCGGCGGGTCCGGCTGCCTCTACGCTGCAAGCCATGACAGTCATGGTCCGCCGTGTCCGGGCGGAATACCTACTGGTGGGGCTACCACCGACTCGATGAACGCTGGGCGGCCCGCCTCGTGCAAGACGCCGCCATCAGGCCCGGAGCGCTCGTCCTCGACATCGGCGCCGGCACGGGCTCTCTCACGTCCCCGCTCGTGGCTGCCGGCGCCCGCGTCGTCGCCATCGAGCTGCACGAAGGACGTGCCCGCCAGCTGAGGGAACGCTTCCAGGGCGAGCCGGTCGTCGTCGTGGTGGCCGATGCCAGCGACTTGCGACTCCCCCGTCAGCCCTTTCACGTCGTGGCGAACCCGCCCTTTGCCATCACGACGTCGCTCATCCGGCGACTGCTGGCGCCAGGGAGCCGTCTTGTGCGGGCCGATCTCGTCGTCCCGCACCACGTCGCCGCCCGCTGGACCTCGCCGGAGGCGCCGGCTGCACGCCGTTGGAGCCCCTCTTTCAGGCTCTCGACGTCAGCGCCCCTCCCGAGGGGGGCTTTCCGGCCAGCGGCCACGATGAGCGCCGTCGTGCTGCGCATCGAGGCTCGCCACCCGGTTCTCCGCCAACTCAGCGACGGTAGAGGTGCTCGACGCCATCGGGGCGGGCAACGACGACCTCGTGCACCAGACCCGGTGGGAACAAGCCATGGCCGACGACGCCCGGCGTTGCGTTGAGACGGGCGTCCATGGCAGCCGGGTCGCCGACCTCGGCGAAGCAGTCGGCGATCACACCGCCGTCCGGTGAGGGCGGGACGTCCCGGATCCGGCACTCCCCCATCTCCCGGAGGGCTCGCATCGTGGCCGCCAGCCCGAAGCTCAGCAACTCCAGCGGCACCGGCGCCGCCACGACCTCGACGAGCTTGTCGGCCGAGACGATGACGACGAACCGATCAGCCGCCGCCGCCACGACCTTCTCCCTCGTATGGGCGCCGCCGCCCCCCTTCACGAGCCAGAAGTCGTTCGCCACCTGGTCGGCGCCGTCGATGGCGATGTCGAGACGCTCGAGGCGGTCGAAGGGTTCCACGGTGAGGCCGAGCTGGCGGCCACGCTGCTCGGTGCCGATCGACGTCGCCACACAGACGATGTCGAGCCGGCGGGCGGCGAGGGCCGGCAGCAAATGGGCCACTGTCGAGCCGGTTCCAAGGCCGACGCGCATGCCATGCTCTACGAGTCCGGCGGCCGATTCGGCCGCGCGGCGCTTCTCGGACTCCACGACCTCGGACGACGGCATCGGAGGGCGAGACTACTTCGGGCAGGATCAGCTGCGATGAAACGTTTCAGACCAGGCGCCACGCCCCGGCAGTGGGTGGGGCACGCTGCCACCCTCGCCCGTCGCACGGTGACCGAGGTGCTCGCCGACCGCGTCACCACCATCGCCGGCAGCCTGGCTTTCCACTGGTTCCTCGCCATCTTCCCGGCCGCCGTCGCCCTCATCGGGATCGCCGGGCTCGTCGGTCTCTCGCCTGGGGCGCTGCACACGATCCTGCACGGCGTCGGCACGCTCATGCCGTCCCAGACCTCCCAGATCCTCTCCCAGGCCCTTGTGCACAAGGCGACGAAGGGCACGAGCAGGGTCGAAGTCGTGCTCGGCATCCTCGTGGCAGTCTGGAGCGCCACAGAGGCGATGGCGGCCCTCCAGATCGGGCTCGACGTCGCCTACGAGGTGAGAAGGGACCGTGGATACTTCGGGCGCCGAGCGATGGCCGTGCCCCTTCTCGTGCTCACGCTCGTGCTCGGTGGCAGTGCCTCCACCCTGCTCGTGCTCGGCGACCCGATCCGACGCCTGCTCCCCTCCCACTTCCCGCTCGTGACGCCGGCCGCCAGCTTCGCCTGGTCGGCCCTGCGATGGGGCGGCGCCCTCGTGCTCATCATGCTGCTGCTCTCCGCCTATTACGCCGTCGGGCCTCGACGCGAGCGCTTCACATGGCGCTGGGTCACGCCCGGCAGCGTCGTGGCGACGCTCGGGTGGCTGGCCGCCTCGGCCGCCTTCTCGCTCTACCTCAACCGCTTCGGCGACGAGACGCACAGCTACGGCGCCTTCGCCGACGTCGCCGTGCTCCTCCTCTGGCTCTACCTGACCGGTCTCGCCGTCCTCGTCGGCGCCGAGCTCAACAGCGAGGCGGAGAGGCTCCGCCCCCGGACGGCCCCGGAAGGCCTACCCTCGGTCACGTGATCGTCCACCTCGTCGATGGGACCTACGAGCTGTTCCGTCAGTTCTTCGGGCAACGCCGGCAGGCGAGACGGGCGGTGGACGGCAAGGAGATCGCAGCCACCTGGGGTGTCGTCGCCTCCGTGGTCGCCATGCTCGAGTCCGGTGAGCGCCACATCGGCGTCGCCACGGACCACGTCATCGAGTCGTTCCGCAACGAGCTGTGGCCGGGCTACAAGACGGGTGCGGGTGTGGCGCCCGAGCTGCGGGCGCAGTTCGAGCTCGTCGAGGAGGCCCTCGGAGCCCTCGGCGTCCGCGTCTGGGCGATGGTCGATCTCGAGGCGGACGACGCCCTTGCCTCGGCCGCCCACGTCTGCGCCGCCGACCCGGACGTCGAGCAGGTCGCCATCTGGACACCGGACAAGGACCTCGGCCAGTGCGTCGTCGAGCGCCGCGTCGTGCAGTTCGACCGCCGCAAGCGCCTCGTGATCGACGCCGACGGCGTGCACGAGAAGTTCGGCGTCTGGCCCGCCTCCATCCCGGACTGGCTCGCCCTCGTCGGCGACAGCGCCGACGGCTTCCCCGGCATCGCCGGCTGGGGCAAGCAGTCCGCCGCCACCGTGCTCGACCACTACGGTCGTCTCGAGGACATCCCCCTCGAGGTCGCCTCCTGGGATCCCGATGTCGCCCGTCGTGTCAGGGCAGGGGCGCTCGCCGCCTCCTTGGCAGAGGGTTTCGAGCTCGCCTTGCTCTTTCGCGAGCTCGCCCGCCTCGTCGTCGAGCCGTCCCTGCTCGGCTCGGTCGTGGATCTCGCCTGGGCGGGGCCGACGGCCGACTTCGAAACGGTCTGCGCCTACCTCGACGACCCGGCCTTGGCCGAACGGGCGGCGGCGCTGGCACCCTGAGGTGCCGGGCCGCCGCCCTTCAGCCACCGGGCAGGCCCATCGAAGGTTGCGACGGCTCAGTACCCGTACCCGCCACCACTCGAGGTCGTCGAGGTCGTGCTGCTCGAGGCGGCCGTGCTGCTGGCGACCGACCAGTCGGGGATGCCGACGCCGTTGCTCTGTCCCGGCGCCGTGTCGCCGGAGAACGTGTAGAGCGGGTCGCCGTCGAAGGTCACCTGCACGGCCCCACCCGGCCGAGTCTCGGTGCCGAGACCGCTCATGCTCATCGACAGGTGAGCGCCGGCCGGCACGAGGAGAGGAGGCCAGGTCGTGATGCAGCTCGCCAGGCAGGCGATCTTGCCCGGCTTGTCGAGCGAGAAGCGGTAGAGCGTGAACCCCTTCGCGTCCACGAGGGCACTGTGCCCGCCGACGCTGGCCGTCTTCACGACGACCGACGTGGTCGCCCCCGACGACGTCGTGGAGCCGCCGGAGGCCGGTGCGCCCGAGGTCGTCGTCGCCGAGGAGCTGGAGCCGCAGGCGGCTGCCATCAGGGCGATACCGGCAAGGGCGGCGACGAGCGCCATGCGGCGGAGCCCTGCGTTTCTCAACCCTGCAGTCGAAGACACCAGCATCTCGTTTTCAGCTCCTTGTCAGCGGCGTGCTCAGAGATACGACGGATCGGAGCGGGCGGATTGCCGACCGCTCACATCCACCCGCGCCGGCGGAACATGCGCAAGAGGATGAAGATGGCGAGGACCTCGCTGCCGACACCGGCAAGCAGGAAGATCCACGAGCTCGTCAGGTGCGAGACGAGCCAGGAGAAGTTCTGCCCGAAGAAGCCCGTCAGGAACGAGAGCGGCAGGAAGATCGTGGCGATGATGGCCAGTTGCTTCATCACCTCGTTCAAGCGGTTGGAGACGGTCGACAGGTGAGTGTCCACGGCGCTCGTGAGCAGGTCACGGTAGCTGTCGACGAGGTCGCTGAGACGGATGAGGTGGTCGTAGAGGTCGCGGAAGTAGCGCTCGGCGTCGTCGGTCATGCCGGGCAGGTCGCTCGCCCCCGTGAGGAGGGACGCCATCATGTCCCGCTCGGGTGTGACGAGCTTTCGCAGCGAGATGAGCTGGCGCTTCATGGTGAACAGGGTGCCGACCTGGGTTTCGGTCGGCTCCCTCAAGATGGCCTCTTCGAGCTCGTCGATCTTGTCGTCGAAGCGCGCCATGGTCGGGAAGTAGCTGTCGACGAGGGCGTCGGCGATGCGGTAGAGGAGCATGATGCTGCTGGCGGCGTCGTGATGGCGCCAAGCGATCGCCCGCTCCCGCATGTCGTCCATGACCTGGCAGGCGCCCCGGCGCACCGTCACGACGTAGTCCTGGGAGTAGAGGACGTGGACCTCGGTCGAAGCGGCCTCCTCGTTGGCGGCGCCGTAGAGGACGAGCTGCACGAAGTCGTCGTAGCGGTCGAGCTTCGGGCGCTGCCCGAAGTGCTCGGCGTCCTCGATGGCGAGCGGGTGGAAGCGAAAGACGTCGGTCAGCCAGCTCACGCCCGTGTCGTCGATGTCGACGACGTCGAGCCAGAACGGCTTCTTGTCCCCAAGCGCCGTCTTGACCGCCGCCGTGTCGGCCGTCACGACGGAGCCATCCGAGAGGACGAGCATCGCTTGCATGCCGCGATTGTCGCGGCCGGCCGCCCCTCGGGCGCGGACCCTCAGGCGCGGGCGAGCGCCGGCAGGATCTCGCCGGTCACCTCGCCGAGACTGATCGGACGCCCCGCCATGCCGGCGGCGGTGCCCCGGATCGTGACGACGTCGCCGTCGTGCAGGAAGGAGCGCTCGGATTCGTCGCTCAGCCGAAACGGCTCGCTCCCGTTCCAGCTCAGCTCGAGGAAGGAACCCCGCTCCCCCGCCGAGGGCCCGCTCACCGTGCCGGAAGCATAGAGATCGCCCGTGCGTAGGCTGGCGCCGTTCACCGTCAGGTGGGCGAGCTGCTGTGCGGCCGTCCAGTACATGCCGGCGAACGGCGGCCGGCTCACGACGGTCCCGTTGCAGTCGAGCTCGAGGCGCAGGTCGAAACCCCAGGGCTCGGCTTCCTGCAGGTAGCCCTGGAGGGGGACGTCCCGGCGGGGCGGATCGCAACGCGCCGCCTGCAGCGCCGCCAGCGGGACGACCCAGGGCGAGACCGACGTGGCGAAGGACTTGGCAAGAAAGGGGCCGAGCGGGACGTATTCGAAGGCCTGGATGTCGCGGGCCGACCAGTCGTTCAGCAGGCAGAGTCCGAAGACGTGTTCCGGGAACGAAGCGACCTCGACGGTGTCGCCGAGCCGGCTGCCCACGCCCACGACGAAACCCACCTCGACCTCCACGTCCAGCCGTTGCGACGGAGCGAAGCGGGGTGTCGCCTCGCCCGCTCCCATCTGCTGGCCCCAGGGGCGCCGGACCGGGGTGCCGGAGACGACGACGGTGCCGGCGCGGCCGTGATAGCCGATCGGCAGGTGCCTCCAGTTGGGCGTGAGCGGCTCGGCGCCCGGCCGGAAGATGCGACCGACGTTGCTGGCGTGCTGCTCGGACGAGTAGAAGTCGACGTAGTCGCCCACCTCGAAGGGGAGGTGGAACGAGACCGCCCCCTGCGGGTAGAGGTGAGGGCGGAGGGCTGCAGCGTTGCCGGCGTCCGACACCAGCTCGGTCAGCAGCTGGCGCACTGTCGCCCAGGCGGTCGGGCCCGCCGCCATCAAGGGGTTCAGCACCGGACCCGAGAGCAAGCCGACGGTCTCGGGCGCCAAGCCCATCGCCCGCGTTGCGGTGCCGACGTCGAGCACGAAGTCGCCGATCGCCACGCCGATGCGGTGCTGACCGAATCGGTCGGAGAACACGCCGTATGGCAGGCTCTCGACCGGGAAGAGCGAGTTCTCGGCTCCGGGGACCGCCCCTGTCATCAGGCGTCCCACGAGCGTGCGGCCGGCAGGGCTGCCGGTGCGGGCTGCATCGCTGCATCGTAGGGCGCGGGTGGCCGGCGGCACGCCGAGGCCGTAACGTCGCCGGCGATGACCGACACCGAGAAGCTGCTGGCCGGCCTTGCCTCCATCGTCGGCGACGAGGCCGTCCTGCGAGGCGAGGCAATCACCGAGGAGCTCACCCATGACGAGGGCCTCGCCTCGATGGCGACGGTCCCCCTCGCCGTCGTCATGCCGGGGTGCACGGCCGAAGTGGCTGCCATCGTGGCCCTCGCCGGCGAGATGGCCGTGCCCATCACCGCCCGTGGCAGTGCCACCGGCCTCTCGGGTGGTTGCGTGCCGAGCCCGGGCGGCATGGTCGTCTCGTTCGCACGAATGAACCGCATCCTCGAGATCGACGAGTCGAACCACGTCGCCGTCGTGCAGCCGGGCGTGACGCTGGCGGAGCTGGAGTCGGTCATCGCCCCGATGGGGCTCGTCTACCCCGTCTACCCCGGGGAGCAGACGTCCTCACTCGGTGGCAACGTCAACACGAACGCCGGCGGGATGCGAGCGGTTCGCTACGGCGTCACCCGTCACAACGTGCTCGGCCTCGAGATGGTGCTCGGCACGGGCGAGACGGTGCGCGCCGGCGGCAAGTACGTGAAGTCGTCTTCGGGTTACGACCTCGCCCAGATCGTCATCGGGTCGGAAGGCACGCTCGCACTCGTCACCGAGGTGACCCTCAAGCTGCAGCCGCTCTACCGGCACTCGGCGACGGCACTGGCGCCCTTTGACTCGCTGGCGGCCCTCTCGGCCGCTGTTCCGGCCGTCGTGGCGAGCGGGCTCACCCCCACGCTCCTCGAGTACATCGACACCCTCACGATGGGCTCGATCACGGCGGCCGCAAACCTCGACCTCGGCATCGCCGAGGACGTTCGCCTGCGCGCCAGTGCCTACCTCGTCGTCGTGCTCGAACAGCGCAGCGCCGATCGCGTCCACGAGGACGTCGAGGCGCTCGGACACCTGCTCGAGAAGGCCGGCGCCATCGACGTCCTCGTGCTCCCCGGCGCTGCCGCGGGCGCCCTCGTGCGGGCGAGGGAGCGGGCCTTCTTCGTGGCGAGGGCGGCCGGCGCCGACGACATCATCGACGTCGTCGTGCCCCGTGACCGGATCGCCGCCTACCTCGAGACGGTGAGCAAGCTGGGGGCGGAGCACGGTTGCTTCTCCGTCGGTTGCGGCCACGCCGGCGACGGCAACATCCACCTGTCGGTCTTCCAGCCCGACGCTGCCGTCCGCGAGCGCTTCCTCCTCGACCTCTTCCGATCCGCCATCGAGCTCGGCGGCGCCATCTCGGGGGAGCACGGGATCGGCACCGCCAAGCGGGAGGCGTTTCTCGCTCTCGAGGATCCGGCTCGCCTCGCCCTCATGCGGCGGGTCAAGGCGGCCTTCGACCCACTCGGAATCCTCAACCCGGACAAGGTGTTCGGCATCACAAGCAAGGAGGACGCACCGTGAAGGGCGCCCAATGCCTCCTCGAGACGCTCGCCGTGTCCGGCGTTGACACGTGCTTCATGAACCCGGGCACCTCCGAGATGCACTTTGTCGCCAGCCTCGACGCCGTGCCGGGCGTGCGCCCGGTGCTGGCGCTCTTCGAAGGTGTCGTGACCGGTGCCGCCGACGGCTATGGGCGTATGGCCGGCCGGCCGGCAGCGACCCTCTTGCACCTCGGTCCCGGCCTCGCCAACGGGCTGGCCAACCTTCACAACGCCCGCCGGGCGAAGTCCCCGGTCGTCAACATCGTCGGCGACCACGCCACGTACCACAAGATCTACGACGCGCCGCTCGAGACCGACATCGAGCGCCTCGCCCGACCGATGTCGGGCTGGTACCGCTGGAGCGCCCGCCCCGGCGATCTCGCCCGGGACGCCGCTGCGGCCGTCGCCGGCGCCCTCGGACCGCCGCAACGAGTCGCCACGCTCGTACTGCCCGCCGACGTCTCCTGGCTCGAGGTGGCCGACACGAGCGTCCCGGCGACCATGCCCGACGTCGTACGGCATGCCGGCACCCGGGCGGTCGTGCCGGACGACGCCGTGGCCGCCGTGGCCGCCGTGCTTCGCGCCGGCGAGCCGGCGGCGCTGCTGCTGGGGACCTCCGCCGTGCGCGAGGCGGGCCTGCTTGCCGCCAGCAGGATCTGCGAGCACGTCGGTGCCAAGCTACTGGCCGAGTCGTTTCCCGGCCGTCTCGAGCGCGGCGCCGGGCTGCCCGCCGTCGAGCGGCTCGCCTACCTCGGCGAGTTCGCCCAGTTGCAGATGGCAGGGCTCCGCCACCTCATCCTCGTGGACGCCCGCTCCCCCGTGTCGGCGTTCGCCTACCCGGGCAAGGCGAGTGATCTCCTGCCCGACGGCTGCGAGGTCCATCAGTTGGCCGCTGAGTGTGACGATGCCGTCGGAACTCTCGAGGCCCTGGCGGATCTCCTCGGGGCACCGCCCGACGGCGCCAAGCTCGCAGCCGCTTCCCGGCCGGATCCCCCGAGCGGAGCCCTCACGCCGGCGAGCGTGGCGGCCGCCGTCGGCGCCCTCCTGCCCGAGGGCGCCATCATCTCCGACGAAGCCATCACGGCCGGCATCTACCTGCCCGGCGCGACCGAGGGCGCTCCGCGGCACGACCTCCTCTCGCTCACCGGCAACTCCATCGGCCAAGGGCTCCCCCTCTCGACGGGCGCCGCCATCGCCTGCCCGGATCGGCCCGTGCTGGCGCTCGAGGCGGACGGCAGTGCCATGTACACGATTCAGGCGCTCTGGACCCAGGCGCGTGAGGGCCTCAATGTCACCAACGTCATCTTCGACAACGGGTCGTACGCCATCTTGAACGTCGAGCTCGGACGCGTCGGCGCCGACGCCGGCGGCCCGGCTGCCCGTTCCATGCTCGAGATCGGTCGACCGGACCTCGACTTCGTCGCCATCTCCGAAGGTATGGGCGTCCCGGCCTCGCGGGCCACGACGGCAGAGGAGTTCAACACCGCCCTCGCCACCGCCCTCCACGAGGAGGGGCCTCACCTCATCCAGGCGGTGCTTCCCCGCGGAGGGCTCTGAGCGTCCCGGGGAGCGGACCGGCAGCGCTCGGCCCGTCGGCGCCGGACGACAGCCGCCCCCACGCCTCGTAGCCGCCGCTGAGGTCGGAGACATCGCCGTACCCGGCCCGCCTGAGGACGCTGGCAGCGATCGATGAGCGGTAACCGCTCGCGCAGTGCACCACGACAGGCCGGTCGACCGGGATCTCGTGCAGGCGGGCGACGAGCTCGGAGAGCGGGATGTTGAGCGAGCCGGGGATGCGCCCACCCTCGAGCTCGGGTGGGTTCCTCACGTCGACGACGGCAAGGGGTGGCTCTCCAAGCTCGATGACAGCTGCCACGACGGCCGCCGCCACCGCGGTGCTGCGTGCGGCGCCGCCCGGAGCGGCCCTCAGCGCCTCGCCGACATCGCCGGTCAGGGAGCCGACGACGCGGTCGAAGCCGATGCGACCGAGCCGGACGCGCGCCTCGGTGGCGTGCCCGGGATCGCAGACGAGCACGACCTCGTCGGCGGGCTGCAGGACGTTGCCCGCGAACTCGGCAAAGCGCCCTTCGAGGCCGACGTTGATCGAGCCGCGGAAATGGCCACGGGCGAAGTCCGCAGGCTCCCGCGTGTCGAGCACGACGGCCCCTGCCCCTTGGGCGGCTACCAGCTCCTCGAGGGACAGACCAGGTGGCGGGGCATGGTCGTCGAGCAGATCGCGCTGCTCACGGTTGCGGTGGGCGTCGTAGGGAAAGTACGCAGGTGCGACCGGCTGGCCGGCCGTTACGGCGGTCACGAATTCGCCCTCGCTGGCGATGCGAAGGGCGTAGTTCGTTCGGCGCTGCTCCCCGATCGTCGACCACGTCTCGCTCGACAGGTTCTTCCCGCACGAGGAACCGGCCCCGTGAGCGGGAAAGACACGAGTGGCCTCCGGGAGGCTGAGGAGGCGCTCGTGGATGGAGTGGAAGAGGAGAGCGGCCAGCTCCTCGGCTCCTTGTCCGTTGGCGGAGAGGAGATCAGGGCGCCCGACGTCACCGATGAAGAGCGTGTCGCCCGTGAGGACGCCGTAGGGGACGTCGTCGCCGGCGTGCTCGTAGACGACGACGGAGATCGACTCGGGCGTGTGCCCGGGCGTGGCGCGTATCTCGAGGGACACCTCGCCGAGGCTGAGCTGCTCGGCGTCGCCCAGGCAGCGGATCGGGAAGGCGGCCTCCGCTCCGTTCCCGAAGCAGATCTCTGCCCCTGTGGCGGCGGCCAGCTCCAAGTGACCGGAGAGGAAGTCGGCGTGGAAATGCGTCTCGATCACCTGCTCGATGCGGAGGCCGTGGCGCTCGGCATCCTCCAGGTAGCCGGACACGTCGCGCTGGGGATCCACGACCACAGCGCGTCCAGACGTCTCGTCGCCCACGAGGTACGAGGCGTGCGACAGACAGGCCAGGAAGTACTGCTGAAAGATCATCGGGACACCTCGTCGTGCTCCCGCACACCATAGGCGTTTCGAGCCGCCCACCGTGGTGAATGGTGCGGCTCCTGCGGCCCGTGACGGCTCCGGCGAGGGCGTCACATGACAACAACATGTCGCCGAGGCTGTAGCTTTGGCCGGTCATGCCTCACCGGATGGATGTAGAGCTCACGAGTGCTCGGGACGACGACACCTTCACGTGGCGCGCCGCCGGTGCCCGACAGCCGAAAGGAGCGGTGGCGGCCTCGATGCTGCCGAAGGGCTCCAAGGTCGGCGACGTCCTGCGGATCGAGGCCGAGGTCGAGATCGACGGCATCACGGTTGTCTCCGTGCTGCCTCCGAAGGAGAAGGAGGCGCCGAGCGGCCGCATCGAGGTGCTCGGCACGCAGCGCCCCGTCGCCGGCGTCACGACCGTGCTCGCCGGGCCGGCGGACCGGCGCCGCGAGAATCGCTTCTTTCGTGATGGCGAGGAGCGCCGCCCGAGTCGGCCCGGCGGCGATCGCCGACCGCGGCGCGACGGCGAGGGCCCTGCCGACAGCCGCGCACGACCGGCGGCCACCGGCGAGCGAGCGCCTGCCACCGGCGAGCAAGCGGCTGCCACCGACGGCGAACGGCGCCCGCCGGCGCGGCGGGATCGCCCGGAGGGCGAACGCGGAGGGCGCCCCCGCTCACGCTTCGGGAGCGAGGTGGCCTCGGCGCGGCGTGACCTCGGGGCGCCGCCTCGCGACGGTTCCGCCGCTCCAGCCGGTCGCGGACCGAGAACGCCCGCAGGGCCCTCGGCTCGTCCCGGCACCGGCTCGCGGCCGGGTGCACCGCCGAGGCGTGACTCCGCACCGCGGGGAGAGCACCCCGGACGGGGCCCGGACCGAACGACGCGGCCGCGGCGCGGGCCGGTTCGCCTCGAAGCGGGGACGCGCCATCGCGACGAGTTGATGGCCACCCTCCCAGCTGAGCAGCAGCTCATCGCCGACCGCCTCGCCACGGGCGGGATGCCCGGCATGCGCAAGGCGATCGCGGACGAGCAGGAGCGGGCCAAGGCCGAGGGTCGGCCGCCCGTAGCCGCCGACTCCATCCTCGCCCTGGCCGAACAGCTGCAGCCGGCCGTGAAGTCGGCTGTCTGGATGGATCGCGCAGAAGCCGCCCTCGCCCACCTCGACGAGCTGGGTCTGCGCGACCTGCGAGCCACTGTCGTGGCTGCCGCCCCGAGAGACGATGCAGGACGCGACCTCGAGCGCCAGCTCCGCGAGGGGCTCGAGCGCCGCGTCGCCAAGCTGCGGACCGACTGGGACGGGCATCTCACGCAGGCACTCGACGAAGGCAAGGTTCTGCAGGCGCTCCGCTTGTCCGCACGGCCACCGGAGCCCACGGCCCGCTTTCCTGCCGGCTTGATCGAGCGCCTCGTGAGCCAAGTCGGCGCGGCGATGTCCGCTGAGACACCGCCCGAGCGCTGGCTCGCCCTCCTGGAGGCAGCCGCGCTGTGTCCGGTTCGGCGCCAGATCAAGCCGGCTGGTATCCCGGAGGATGCCTCCGGCGAGGTGCAGCGCAAGGCGCGGGAAGCAGCGGGTCGCATCCCGGCGCTCGCGCCCATGCTCGGAATGGCGATGCCACCTCCACCCAAGCCCATCCCGGGTGAGCGCCTCGGGCGCCCGCACCCTGTACGCCCGCCGCGTCCGACTCGTCCGCCCCGTCCCCCGAGACCACCCCGCCCAGCCGGCGCCGGCCCGGCCGGACGGCGTCCGAACGCGCCCTCCGCCCCGGACGCTCAGGGCCTGAGCGCCGGCCCCGAGCCCGCGGTGGCGTCCTCGCCGGCCGAGGCGCCCGTCGCCGAGCCGGCCGAGGCGGCCGCGGAGCGCGCCGTTGAGGCCCCGTCTGCAGATGTCACGGCGGGGCCCGTCGTCGCGCCCGAGCCGGCCGAGGAGGCCGTGGAGCCCGCGGAAGCACCGCCGGCAGATGTCACGGCGGGGCCCGTCGTCGCGCCCGAGCCGGCAGAGGCGGCCGTGGAGCCCGTCGTTGAGGCCCAGCCGGTGGATGTCACGGTGGCGCCTGAGCCGGCCGATCCGGCCGTGGAGCCCGCCGTGGAAGCCCCGCCGGCGGAGCTTGCAGTGGCGGAGGCTGTGAGTGTGCTGCCGGCGCCGCAGGAAGTGTCTGAGTCGGTGCAGAGTGATGCGCCCGTCGAGGGGCCCGTCAACGGCGGCGAGGACGAAGCCGCCCCTCCCGTCGTCGCGGGCGTAGAGGCTGCCGAACAGATCTAGGCGGTCACGCCTCCGCCGACGCCGGCGGAAGGCTCAACCTCGGTCACCCGGCGCGGCGAGGCGTCGGGTCATCACGATGAGCCGAGCCGAGAAACCGGAAGTCTCGAGGAAGTTCTTCGCCTCCCGGTTCCCCGGCAGAGCGTAGGCATCGAGGTGGCTCGCCCCGTGGTCGTGCGCCCAGGCAACGATGAGCTCCATCAGTTCGCCGCCGAGCCCTATCTCTCGGACGCCGGCGTCGACCCAGAGAAGCTCGAGACGGGCGAGGACGTCGCCGTCCCGAAGGGTCTCCAGGTGCGCGATCGCCAACCCGAGGGGAACACCCTCCGCCAGCGCGACCGCCAGGCACCTTGTCGGGTCCGAGAGCCATCGCCTGAGCTGCTCCGCGACGGGCTCGGGGACGCCCTCTCTGCTCACAAAGAGGGGGCCACCGCGCTCGGTCGCCAGCGCCGCGGAGGAGTCCGCCAGCAGTTGCAAGGCGGCTGGAAGGTCTGTCTCAGTGGCGCGACGCGCCGTCAGGTCCATGGCTGTGACGACGCTTTCGCCTGGGGCCCTTCAGCGGTCGGCGGCGAGTTGGGCGATGCGGTGGAGAATGGTGCGCCGGCCCCGTGTCGAGAGCTCATAGCGGCGGATCGCTTCGAGCTCCTCCGGTCGCAGTGAGCTCAGGCGCTGCACGACCTGTGAGGCGGCGAGGGTGTCGTAGCCGGGGATCGCTAGCGACGCTGCCGCTGGGGGCGCCACAGCGGCGCCTGCGGCCATCCGGGAGGGGGCCTTTGCACCGCTCGCAGCCTGCCTCGACGATTTCGCGGAGCTCGCTGCGGCCTTGGCTGCACCCGTTGCCGCCTTGGCGGTGCTTGTTGGCCGGGTCACTGGCGCCGCAGCCGTCCTTGCAGCCGGCCGGGTGGCCGGTTGCCGGGGCGCCGGCGGGGCATGCGTCCCATCTCCCGCCAAGTCGGCGCGCCCGTTGGTGGAGACGCCGCCCTGACGGTTCGATCCGGTGTGCGAGCTGCCCGGCCTCGTTGCGTGGGCCGACGGCGCTGTGCTCGTAGCCTGGTGGGCAGCGGCCGGTGGCGACTGCTCACCGAACAGCTTGCCGAAATGTCGCCTGCCCTGCCCGACGGCCATCTTGCCGATCAAACGGGCGACCTGGATTTGATTGGCGGCTCGAGCCTTCCCCTTGTCGGACAGTCGAGGGAGCTCGTCGACGATGGCAGCTGCCAGGCCGATGGGCGCGTAGACGCCGTAGTCCCAGAACAGCTCGGAGAGGGATCGCTCATCGGCCATAGGGCGACGCTACCCCCGCCCTCGATCAGACGCAGTCGCGGCACAACATGCGGGACCCGTCGGCGAGCTGGGTCTCGCTCTTGACGAGGAAGCAGGAACGGCAGACGAACTCGCCCGGCTGCTTCGGAAGCACGCGGAGGCTGCCGTCGCCGCGGTCCTCTGCGTCTGCTGGCTCGTCCTCGTCCTCGTCCTCCTCGTCGTCCTCCACGACGAGGCGTTCTTTCAAGATGACGTCGAGGCTTGCCTCGACGTCATCGTCGTCGAGCTCGTCCTCGTCCTCGTCTGCGGCACCCTCCTCCGCCTCCACGACCGTGGCGACGGGAACGACGACGACGGCGTCGACGTCCACGTCGAGGTCATCGTCATCGTCACTGAGATCGTCGTCATCGTCGTCGGGGTCGAGCCCGATCTCGGCGACCAGCCCGTCGTCATCGAGGAGGTCGTCGTCGGTCAGCTCTGCGTCGCTCAGATCGTCGAGGTCAGTCTCGACGTCGTCAGCCAGGTCTTCGGCATCCGGGGCGTCGTCGCCATCGATGACGCCGACCTCGGTGTCCTTTGCCATTCGTTCCTCGATCCGCTTTCGTCTCGGTCCCGCATAACACGCCGCCCGCCCGGCCAACACGCCGGACGAAGCGCGGACTATAGGGCAACGCAGGACAGGTTCAGGCTGTTCCCGGAGAAAACCCCCTCCAAGTAGCTCCACCGGCTCACTACGGCAGCGATCCAACGGGAGGCGCTGTAGCCAGGCTCAGCGACCCCCGGCGTGCAACTGCGAGACGGAGAGGGCCCAGGGCAACTTTGGGGCCACCACGTCGCCTGCCCGGGCGATCACCGGCATCAAGATGCCGGCAAGGGCGTTCTCTACTCGTTGGCCCCCAGGCCCCCACCGCTCGCACAGTCCCCCCGGACGACTTTCGGACGCTGCCGGCGGCTCCCGGCGAGGCCTTCCAGCTGGAGGGACCCACTAGTTATGTCGAGTCCGCGCCGTCCCGTCAAGAGGACCTGTTCCGGCCTCGGCTTCGACCCTGTGAGACGGCCTTGAGGGCCGAGCGTGCCTCGGCGCGTTGCTCGGCTTCGAGCCGTCCGAGCTCGACCTCGCCGTGCTCGACGAAACGCATGCTGGCGGAGATGGCGTGGTGCCCGGCCTGTTCGGCGATGAGCCGGTGCATCTCCTGCACGACCCGGCGATAAGCCGGGTGGCCCTGACTCGACGAGCGCAGCTCGAGGACGTGCATCGCCTCGCGGGCGTTCATCTGCATCGTGAACCGGATGTTGTAGGCGAGGGCGACGGCGTAGCCGCACATCTCCGGGAAGTACTTGACTAGGCCGTCGTGGAGCGCCCTGGACCGGTCCAGGGACTCGATGAAGGGGTCCTGCAGGCCTGCCTCTTCCACGAGCTCGGGGACTTCGTAGCCGAGGTCGGTGCCGAGGGGTTGCCAGTCGATGCTGAGGAGCCGGTGGCGCTGCAGATCCCGGAAGGCGCCGTAGTCGGCCACGATGTCGAAGCGGTAGTCGGTGCGCTCGAAGGCCCGCCCGGGGCGGTGACGGCGGTTGGTGCGATCACCGACGTAGGCGGCCAGCAGGGCTGCGCGCTGCTCGGTCGAGAGCTTGCGGACGCGCCGGAACAGCTCGGCCTCGGGCAGGTTCGTGAAGCTGTAACAGATGGCGGCGAGCACTTTGTCCTCGCCGGCCGGGTCGAAGTCCGTGAGGGCGACGCGTGCACCCGGCTGAGGTGCTTTGACGGGCCAGTATCCCCGCACGACGTCGCTCGTGTCGTCCTCGGTGGCGCGCAGGTAGTCGCTCCAGGCGCCGCCCCGCTCTGCCCGGTCGACCCTGGTGAGGAACGACGGGATGACCTTGCGGAGCTCCTCCAACATGAGGTCGGCGTAGCGCTGGGCCTCCGGCAGCGAGTGGGAACGCATGCGCAGGAGCAAGAGCTCGTAGCTCTGGCCCGTCCCGTAGATGCCGACGTTGGAGAGCGAGCCTGCCGGCAGCAGCCCGCGCAGTGCGTCGAGCGACGCCGCCCGCACCGCTTGGCGGTGTGCCATGGCCGAGACGCCCTTTGGCGCCGGCGTGCGCTTGTGCAGGTAGGACTGCAGCTTGGGAAGGAGATCCCCGTAGGTGTCGAACATGCGGTCCATCTCGCCCACGTAACGGGCACCGAAGGGGGAATCGAGGATGGCGGGCTCCCGTGCGTAGCGATAGTGCCCTGACTCGAGGCGCAGGTCGTAGGGGATGTAGCGCGTCGACTGCTCGAGGTAGGACATCAGCCGACCTCGTTCCAGGATCTTCGTGAGGACGTTGGAGGCCTGTTCGCAGGCGAGGTGGACGCCGCCGAGCTGGGCGACCGAGTCGTCCCCGTACTCGCTGAAGACGCGGGCGTAGAGCTGTTCCGCCCGCCTGAGGCCGACGGTGGCGTCCAGCGTCGTGTCCCCGCTCACGTCCAGCTCATCGACGAATTCGTCGAGGAAGAGCCTCCGGAGGCTCTTCGGCGAACGCGAGTAGCGGGCGAAGAGCGCCCCTTTTACGACCTCCGGCAGGTTGATGAGGGCGAAGACGGGCCCGTCGAGGTTCGTGAAGTAGCGAGAAAGGAGGGTCCTCTCCTCGGGAGTGAACGAGTCGGGTGCCGGTGTCGACATGCCCCGTTGAGATTAGGAGGCGGCAGTGCCGACGGCGTGGATACTCCCGTCGGGCTCCTCCACCGTGACGGCGGAGGAGGCAGCGACGACGCCCCGCTTGAGGCGTGTGGCGGCGGCAGCCGCCGCCGAGCGGACCGACGGATCCGGCGCAACCTCGGCAAGTTGACGAAGCAGGTCGATGACTTGCTTCATGTTGCGGACGAAGTCCCCGCCCGTCATGACTCGGCGGAAGGAGCGGCCGTGCCGCCCGCCACTGCCGCGGTCAGAGCCTGGCTCGAGGACACGACGCAGGTCGCGCCCGCGCCCCCAGTCGCGGGCGAGCACGGCAAAACCGCCGTCGACTCCCCGCGTCACCGGGAGGGCGAGCGCCCGCTCCGACTCACCGAGACCCTCGGAGAGCTCGGCGATGGCGTCGACGGTGTCGGCGATGACCCCGGGCGGCGCTTGCAGGGCGCCTTCTCGCTCCCGCCGCGCTTCGAAGCAGAACGACGAAACGACGGCCGCCAGCTCCGCCGGCTCGAGGCCGTTGAACAAGCCGGCTCGCAGGGTCTCGCCGATGAGCAGGTCCGCCTCGTGATAGAGCCCGGCGAGCATCTCGCCCGCCGGCGTGACGGACCACCCCCGCACGTAGCCGCGGGCCGACAGGATCTCGAGGACGGCATCGAGCTGGTGGCCGAGATCCTCGTCAGAGAGGTATTGGGCGAAGGAGGACGTCACGACGCGGTAGGCCTCTGCCCGGTCGTAACGGCGGACGAGGCTCACGGCGAGGTTGTAGGTGGGCCGAAAGGAGGACGTGAGGTCGCGACCGGGGGCTCCCGCCAGGCGGGCGACGTCGTCGAAGGTGTGAAAGGGCGAGGCAAGCACGACGGCGTAGCCGACGTCGTCGATCCCGCGACGTCCGGCTCGCCCGGTGAGCTGGGTGTACTCGCCTGGCGTGAGCTCGGCATGGCCCGCCCCGCCGTACTTCGTGAGATCCTCGATCACGACCGAGCGCGCCGGCATGTTGATGCCGAGGGCGAGCGTCTCGGTGGCGAAGACGACCTTTACGAGGGCCTCGGTGAAGCACGCCTCCACGGCCTCGCGAAACGGCGGCACCATGCCGGCGTGGTGCGATGAGATGCCGGCTTCGAGGGCGGCGACGAAGTGCCCGTAACCGAGAACGGCGAGGTCGTCGTCAGAGAGGGCCTCGACGTGAGCCTCCACGATCTCGCGGATGCGGGCGCGCTCGGCCACCGTGGTGAGGCGCAGGCCGTCGTCGAGGCAGTAGCGGACAGCTTCGTCGCAGCCGGCGCGGGAGAAGACGAAGTAGATGGCGGGCAGCAAGCCGGCGTCGTCGAGGCGCTCGACGGTCTCGGCTCGCCGCGGTCGGTACGTGCGCGTGCGCCGTGGCTGAGGGCCTGGAGGCACTTGCGGCCGCGTGCGCGCCCGCCGGGCGGTCGGCCCCTGCCGAGGCATCAAGGCGTCGAGGTCGATCGCCTGCGGGTTGGGCCTGCCCTCGACGAAGGTCGGCAGCAGGTGGACGCGCTCGGCCGATCGGTCGCCGATGGCGAAGAGGTTTCGCAGCTCGATGGGGCGGCGATCCTCCCGCACGATGGTGGTGTCCCCGCGCACCTGGCCGATCCAAGCAGCCAGCTCCTTGGCGTTTGCCACCGTGGCCGACAGGCAGACGAGCACGACGTTGCTGGGCGCCCCGATGATGACCTCCTCCCAGACGCCGCCCCGGTAGCGGTCCTCTAGGAAGTGCACCTCGTCCAGCACGACGTAGCCGAGCGAGGAGAGGCCGGCTCGCTCGGAGTGGATCATGTTGCGCAGCACCTCGGTCGTCATGACGACGACGCGGGCACCGCCGTTGATGGAGTTGTCACCCGTGAGGAGGCCGACGCGATCGGCACCGTGAGCCTTCCGCAGGTCGGAGAACTTCTGGTTCGAGAGTGCCTTCAGCGGTGTCGTGTAGTAGGCCTTCACCCCGGCCCGCAGGGCCAGGTGCACGGCATAGTCGGCGACGACGGTCTTGCCGGCCCCGGTCGGCGCCGCCACGAGCACGCTGTGGCCGGCATCGAGAGCGTCCAACGCCTCCAGCTGGAAGCGGTCGAGTGGGTAGGGGCGCGTGGCGAGGAAGCTCGCACGCCCCTCGGCCGCCGCCGGCGTCAGCGGCGTCACTTGCCGAGCAGCCTGCCGACGATGATGGCGCCTTCGTAGAAGATGGCGAGCGGTATTGCCAGGGCGAGCATCGAGAAGGGATCCGAACTTGGCGTGATGACGGCGGAGAAGATCACGATGCCGAGGAAGGCGAATCGCCTCACCCGTTTCAGGGACGCCGACTTGATGGCTCCCGCCAGCTCGAGCCCCACGAGCACGGCCGGGAACTCGAAAGCGATGCCGAAGATGACGATGAGCAGCGTGATGAGGTCGATGTAGCTCTGGATCGAGATCAACGAGTTCACGTTCGGACCGCTCTGTTGCAGCAGCCATGTGAGGCCCCGTGGGTAGATGATGTAGGCGACGGCGCCGCCGAGGACGAACAACACCACGGTGGCGACGACAAAAGGCAGGGCGTACCGCTTCTCGTTGGCCTTGAGGCCGGGCGTGACGAACTTCCACAGCTGCCAGAGGATGATGGGCAGGCCGATGACGAGGCCGCCGTAGGCGCAGACGTTGAGGCGAGTCGTGAAGCCTTGCAACGGCGCCAAGGTGTTGAGGCCGCACGTCGTCGTGAGGGCGGCGCCGCGCAGGTGGGGGTGGGAGTTCCCGCAGGCGACGAGGTAGGGGTGCTCGAGAAAGACCAGGATGCGGTCGTAGAACAGGTAGCAGAAGATGGCGCCGGCGACGAAGGCCAGCACGGAGATGATGAGACGGCGGCGCAGCTCGGCGAGGTGCTCGAGGAGCGTCATGGCGTCCGGGGACGGGCGCTCGGCCTTAGTCAAGGCTTTCGACATCGTTCACCTCCGCCCGTCCTCACTGCCCCGTCTGGGCCTCGCCGTGACCTCAGTTCCAGCTCGGCTCGTCGAAGGAGATCGATGCCTCGATACCGAGAGGGCCTGAGGCGAGCGACGAAGGCACGGCTGGCAGGATCGAGCCGCTGGCGTAGCCCGGCCCGCTGGCGCCGATGGCGTGCCAGCCGGCCGGCAGCTCGGAGTGCTCGGTAACGGCTTCGAATGCAGAGGTCTTCCAGGGCGAGGTGGAACGAGGCGACCTGCCACCTCCGGTCTCCGGAGCCGGGCGGCTACCTGGACGACCCGCCGCCCCGGAAATGGCGCCGCTCGCCTCCTCGGGCGCGCCGAGCAGTGGTGTCGTCATGGCGACATCCCCCTCCGCCGTGCCGGCGGCGGCTGTACCGGCACCACCAGAACCGCTCATCATCATGCCGCCCAGGTAGCCGGTGATGCCCCGCGCCGGCATGACCGGCAGCTTCGGGAGATCGAGGTCGGGCATGGCGCTGCGCACCTCGCTCTCGAGCCGGTCGCGCAGCTTCGTGAGCTCGCGCCAGGCCGAGCCGAGCTGGCGAGCCGCTTTCGGCAAGCGCTCAGGCCCGAGAACGATCACCGCCACGAGGAGGACGATCAGGATCTTGGCGGGGTCAAGGCCACCCATGGCCCGCAAGACTACTTGCCGCTCGACTCTCCAGGGCTACGGGATCGTGAAGGCCGGGTGCCCGTTGCGCCACACGACGAGGAAGACCCGACCGATGATGGTGCTGCGCGGGATCGGTCCCCAGTCCCTGCTGTCGTAGGAATCGCTGCGGTTGTCGCCCATCATGAAGTACTCCCCGGGCGGGATCGTCTGCTTGGAGATGGGTTGACCGAGCGGCGTGCCCTTCGGAAGCCACGGCTCGGCAAGCGGCTTGCCGTCGATGTAGACGGTGTTGCCCTCCGACCAGATCGTCTCGCCGGGCAGACCGATGATGCGCTTGACGAGGTCCTCGTTGAGGGGCCCTTCCAGGTCGCGCTTCGGGTGTTCGAACACGACGATGGCACCCCGCGGCAGGCTGAAGGCAAGCTTCTGCACGAGGATGCGGTCGTTGGGCTGCAGCGTCGGGAGCATGGAGCCGGTGGGCACGAAGAAGGTCTGCACGACGAAAGCGCGCAGCAGGATCGACACCAATGCCGCCAGGATGATGACCACGAGCCAGCCGAGCGCCCAATGGTGACGGCGCGGCGTCTCCGGCACCGTCACGGCCGCCGTCCCGCTGTCCGGGGTCGTTCCGAAGTCGTCGGTTCGCACGCTCACTGGATGTGGAACGCCGGTCGACCATGGCGCCAGATGACCACGAGCACCTTGCCGATGATGAGTCGAGCCGGCAGCGGGCCCCAGTCGCGGCTGTCGTCCGACTCGCTCCGGTTGTCGCCCATCATGAAGTAGTCGCCCTGCGGGATGGTCTGGGTCGCGATCGGCTGACCGAGCACGGTTCCCTTCGGAAGCCACGGCTCGGCAAGTGGCTTGCCGTTGATGTAGACGGTGTTGCCGTTCGAGGAGATCGTCTCGCCCGGCAAGCCGATGACTCGCTTCACGAGGTCCTCGTGGTCGAGGTCGGTCGTGTCCTTGGGCGGCTGCCGGAACACGACGATGTCGCCGCGGTGGATGGTGTAGCCGACCTTCAGTACGAGGATGCGGTCGTAGATCTGCAGCGTCGGGAGCATGGAGCCGGTGGGCACGAAGAAGGTCTGCACCACGAACAGGCGCAGCGTGATTGCCAGGGCGGCGGCGATGAGCAGCACGATGGCAAGACCGACGAGGCCGTGATGCGGGCGGCGCCGGTAGTGCTTGGCCCTCCGGCGCGGCGTCCTCGTCTCGTCGTCCGCAGCATCGGGTGGGGCAGCGCTCGAGTCGGCGATGGTGCTGACCGACACGTGCTCAGCTTCGGGGGCCGCCGAGGCGATCTCGACCTCGGGACGGCTCTCGTTCATCGGCGCCGAGACTACTTCGCCGATGCGGCTGTCTCAGATCGCCTCGATCAGGCGTTCGACGCGTTCGTCGTGGGAACGGAAGGGATCCTTCAGCAGTACGGTCCGCTGCGTTTGGTCGTTGAGCTTGAGATGGACCCAGTCCACGGTGAAGTCCCGGCGCTTCTCCTTGGCGCGCCGGATGAACTCCCCCCGCAGCCGCGCACGTGTCGTTTCGGGCGGATGGTCCATCGCCTGTGTGATGACCTCGTCGGTGACGATCCGCTCGGCGCCGCCCTGGCGTTGCAAGAGGTAGAAGATCCCTCGCCGACGGTCGACGTCGTGGTACTGGAGGTCGAGGAGGGCCACCCTCGGGTGACCGAGCGGGAGATCGTGGCGCTCGCGATAGGCCTCCACGAGGCGGTGCTTCATGACCCAGTCGCATTCGCGATCGAGACTGAGGGGATCCTTCTCGATCCCCTCGATGCAGTGGCGCCACATCTCGAGGACCTTGTGCTCGAGCGGCGGCAGCCCGCGTTGCTCGTCGAAGCGGATCGCCCGCCCGAGGTACTCCTTCTGGATGTCGAGGGCGCTCGCCTCCCGCCCGTTGGCGAGCCGCACCAGCCGGCGGCAGGTGATGTCGTGGCTGATCTCCCGGATGGCGCGGATGGGATCCTCCAGCGTGAGGTCCCGCAGCACGACCCCCGGCTCCTCCAGCATCCGCAGCAGGATCGAGGTCGCCCCCACTTTGAGGAACGTGGCGTACTCGCTCATGTTGGAGTCGCCGACGATGACGTGCAGGCGGCGGAAGCGCTCGGCGTCGGCGTGCGGTTCGTCGCGTGTGTTGATGATGGGTCTGCTCCGCGTCGTGGCGGACGAGACGCCCTCCCAGATGTGCTCGGCCCGCTGCGACAGGCAGAACATGGCGCCGCGCGCCGTCTGCAGCACCTTGCCGGCTCCGGCGTAGATCTGGCGGCTGACGAAGAACGGGATGAGGACTTGGGCGTAGTGGCTGAAGTCGTCGCGGCGGCTCGTGAGGTAGTTCTCGTGGCAGCCGTAGGAGTTGCCGGCCGAATCGGTGTTGTTCTTGAACAGGTAGACGACGCCGCGGATGCCCTCGTCCCTCAACCGCGCCTCGGCGGAGCGGACGAGGCCTTCGAGGATGCGCTCGCCCGCCTTGTCGTGGGCGACGAGGTCCTCGATCGAGTCACATTCGGGCGTGGCGTACTCGGGGTGACTGCCGACGTCGAGGTAGAGGCGGGCACCGTTCTCGAGAAAGACGTTGCTCGAGCGTCCCCAGCTCACCACGCGCCGGAAGAGGTAGCGGGCGACCTCGTCCGGGCTGAGCCGCCGTTGTCCCCTGAGCGTGCACGTGACGCCGTACTCGTTCTCGAGCCCGAAGATGCGCCGCTCCATCCCCGACCACCGTAGTGGGCGCCCGCCCCGAGCCAACCGTTCTCCCCCCATCGCCGTACGCGAGGAGAACTCACTGCCGTCACCGGTAGCCTTGCCGCAGTGCCTTCCCTCGGTCGCATGTGCTACCTCACGACGGTTGTGGGGTCGTTCCACGGCAGGGTGCTCGCCGCCCGCCTCGGCTCGGAAGGCGTCATCGTCGTGCTGAGGGGCTCGAGCGAGGGCGCGCTCCCCTTCCAGAGCACGGTCGACGTCCTCGTGCCCGCGCACCAGCTCTCCTTGGCGCGCGAGATCCTCCTCGCCGATGCCGTCGACGACGCCTTTGGGGCGATTACCACCGAGACGGGCACCACCGAGATGGGCATCACCACCGAGATGGGTGCCACCGGCGCAGGCGATCCTGGGTTGACGCCCGCTGAGGCGTCGCTGCCCGACGACCTCATCGACGCCGTCACGACCTGGCAGGCCCCGGCTGGCCAGGGTGTCGCTTCACGACCGGCAGGCGAGCCCTCCGAAACCTTCACGCTCCATTCGGGGGCGGCCGCCGGCACGGGGCGACGGCAGAAGCGCTCGCGCGCGATGCCGACGGTTGTCGTCGTGGCAGTCGTGACGATGATGGTCGTGGCTGCCTGCGTGGCCGCCGTCGTACGCTGATCGGCGCTCGGCGCTTTAGGCGCCGAGGTCCTTGGAAGGACCCGGTCAGTCACGTGACGCCGTCGGCTCTAGAGTCCGTCCGCCTCCGGGGCCGCCGCTGGCTCGGCGGGCGAATCGTCACCGCTGTCCGCCGTCGCCTCCGTCGCCTCCGGCTCCGTCCCGGGCTCGGTGGAACCCGCCATCTCTGCCGTGTCCCCTGCTTCGGCGCCCGGGCTCTCTCCCGTGGCTTCGGTGGCATCGCCCTCCAGGCTGGCACCCTGCGGGCCCTCCGCTGCCGCTAACGGCTCTGGCGGCGCTGGCGGTGCCATGAGCTCGGCGAGATCCTCGTTGGAGAGCCGCCGGAAGGCGCGTCGGCCGTTGCTCTGCTCGAGAATGGCGGCTTCGAGATCGGCCGGCTCCAGCGTCCGCTCCGGCCCGGCGAGGGCGGCCACGCAGTTGCGCACGGCCTCGGGCAGCGGCCAGCCCGTGCGGTAGGACGAACTCAGGCGGTCGTTGATCGTGGCGGAGTCGCCCCCGAGCACGGTGAAGTCGACTTCGTCGACCACGGTGCCGTCATAGGCAATGTGGTACAGCTGATGGTCGTCGCCGTCGGCGTCGAGCTCGGCCACGAGGATCTCCACCTCGAGCGGCTTCATCTCGTGCGTGAAGACTTGTCCGAGGAACTGGGCGTACAAGTTGGCGAGAGAGCGTGCGTCCACGTCCTCGCGGGAATAGGCGTAGCCCTTCGTGTCGGCGTGGCGCACTCCGGCGACTCGCAACTGGTCGAACTCGTTGTAGCGCCCGGCGCCCGCAAAGGCAACGCGGTCGTAGATCTCGCTGATCTTGTGGAGGGTGCGTGACGGGTTCTCTGCCACGATGAGGACGCCGTTGCCGTAGAGGGCGGCCACGAGCGACCGGCCGCGGGCGATGCCCTTCTGGGCGTACTCGGCCCGATCCTTCATCACCTGCTCGGGTGCGACGTAGTACGGCATCGTCATGACGGCTCGCCTCGCCTCACGCGCTCGAGGGAGGTCAGGAGGGACGAGAAACGCTCCGCCACCTCTTCGTCCGGGAGCCTCCGATAGCCATCTTGGTCAACGATGGCGACCACGGGGTAGATGCCTCGCAACGGATCCGGGCCACCGGTCGCCGAGTCCTCGTCGGCTGCCTGGTAGAGCGCCTTCACAGCCAGCTCGACGGCCTCGTCGACGCTCAGGTCGTCGCGGTAACCGAGCTTGACGGTCGTCCTGGCGTCGCGACCGCCCGAGCCGGTGGCGTGGAACTCGAGCTCCTCGTACCGACCGCCGGCGAGGTCGTAGGAGAAGATCCGCCCGACCTTGCGCCGGGTGTCGTAGCCGGCGAAGAGCGGCACGACTCCGAGGCCCTCCATCGCCATCGGCAGGTTGGATCTCACCATCTGGGCGAGCTGGTTCGCCTTGCCCTCGAGGGAGAGCGTCAGCCCCTCCACCTTCTCATAATGCTCGAGCTGGGTCTGGAAGAGCCGCACCATCTCGACGGCCGGCCCGGCGGCGCCGGCGATGCCGACGGCGGAGTAGTGATCGGCCGGGAAGACCTTCTCGATGCCCCGGTGGGCGATCGAGTACCCCTCGGTGGCCCGCCGGTCGCCGACGACGACGACTCCCCCACCGAAGCGCAGGGCGACGATCGTCGTGCCATGGGGTACACCGGCCATGCGCCCGCCGCCGCCGCCCGACGGCCCGAGCGGCCCGCTGGAGTCGTGGGACGGGCGCGCCGGAAGGTGGTCGCCGTCCACGGCGCCCGGCACGGCGGCGTTGCGGCGGAGGAGCTCTACAAAGCTCGGACCGGGGTCACCGCCAGAGGGAAAGAGAGGAAGGCTCATTGCGGCGAAGGCTACCGCCCCGGCCTCACTGACCACCCTTTTGCACGTAATTGCGCACGAATTCTTCGGCGTTGTCCTCGAGCACCTCGTCGATCTCGTCGAGGAGATCGTCGATCTCGGCCTTGAGGCGTTCACCCCGCTCAGTGGGCGCCGCCGCCTCTTCCTCGGCGACCGTTTCCTCGCGACTCTGCGCCGGTCTGCGCTTTTGCTCTCGTTCAGCCATCTCCTTACGCCTTCCTAGGACCCCAGTCGTCTCAACAGCTCAGCCGGACTGTCGCATCCCTCGAACAGAGTATCGACGTGGCGTGCCGTCCCTCTAAGCGGCTCCATCATGGGCACTCGCCGCAGCGGATCCTCGCCGACGTCGAAGACGACCGAGTCCCAGTTGGCCGCCACGACGCTCGAGGCGAATAGCGACAGGCAGCGGCCGCGGAAATACGCCCGCGTCGTCGCGGGCGGTTCCGTCACGGCGATCTCGATGTCGGCAGGGTCCACGAGTCGTTCCATGTCGAGGCGCGTGAACAGCGACTTGGCGGGCCGTATGTCGTGGTACTGCAAGTCCACTGCCGCCAGCCGCTGGTCGCCCCAGGCGAGCCCGTGACGGTCGCGGTAGCCCTCGATGATCCGCCGCTTGGCGACCCAGTCGAGCTCGCGGGCGAGCGAGTCGGGGTCGGTCTCGAGACCGTGCAGGGCGCGCTCCCAGCGATCGAGCACCATGCGGGCGACCTCGGGGTCCTCGCCGAGGCAGCCGAGGCCGCGCTCGTCCGCATACTTGCGGGCGAGGCCGTGCAGCTCCCATTGCAGCTCCACGGCCGTCATGCGCTCGCCGGAGGCGAGCTCGAGGAGGAGGCCGAGATCGGGATCGCGCGACACGGCCCTGATCGAGGCGACCGGGTTGGCGAGGCTGAGGTCGCGACCGGCGTGGAAGTCGTCCTCGATCATGGCGAGCACGAGGGCCGTCGTGCCCACCTTGAGGAACGTCGCCACTTCGGCGAGATTGGCGTCGCCCACGATCACGTGCAGGCGCCGGTACTTCTGGGGATCGGCATGCGGCTCGTCGCGGGTGTTGACGATGGGTCGCTTGAGCGTCGTCTCGAGCCCGACCTCCTCCTCGAAGAAGTCGGCTCGCTGGCTCAGCTGGAAGTGAGCCGGATGCTCGGTGTCACCGGTCTCCTGGCCGACCTTGCCGGCTCCGCAGTAAACCTGCCGCGTCACGAGATGAGGTGTGATGCGCTGCACGATGCGGGAGAAGGGAACGGCGCGGTCCACGAGGTAGTTCTCGTGGCACCCGTAGGAGTTGCCCTTGCCGTCGCTGTTGTTCTTGTGGATGAGGATGTCGTCGCCCGGGGGCAGCAGATGGCGCGCCGCTTCCATCGACCGGCCGAGGATGACCTCGCCGGCGCGGTCGTGGCACACGAGCTCGAGCGGGTTGGAGCACTCCGGCGTCGAGTACTCGGGGTGGGCGTGGTCGACGTAATAGCGGGCCCCGTTCGTGAGAACGGCATTCACGAGGTGTGTCTCCACCTCGGGCGGCATGGAGCCCTCGCGGGCAAAGCCGCGGGCGTCGCGCTGCGGTGACTCGTCCTCGAAGTCCCAGCCGATCTTGCGCTCGAGGCGGGAGACATAGGCGTTGATGAGCAGCGAGGACGCCGTCGTCGGGCTCATCTCGTCGTTCGACACGACGAGAATCCCGTACTCCGTCTCGATGCCGCACACCTTGGCAATGGCCACGATCGGACGCTACCCCACGGCGCCCATGAGGATGCCGCATCCTGCGGCCGCCGAGGAGGAGCGCTCCGAGCGGATCGAGCTTGCCCGCCCGTCGCCAACCCGCACCGGAGTCGCCTCAGCTCCGACTACAGGTACTGCCCGGTGCCCACTCGCTCGATGGCGCGGCCGCCCTGCTGGTCCTCGCCCTGGCCGATGAGGGTGCGAACGTAGACGATGCGCTCGCCCTTCTTGCCGGAGATCTTCGCCCAGTCGTCCGGGTTCGTCGTGTTGGGCAGGTCCTCGTTCTCCTTGTACTCCTGCTTGATCGACTCGAGCAGGTCGGCAAGGCGGATGCCGCGTCCCGTGCCGGCGATGGCGCGCTTGATGGCGAGCTTCTTCGCCCGGCGCACGATGTTCTCGATCATGGCGCCGGAGGAGAAGTCCTTGAAGTACAGGATCTCCTTGTCGCCGTTCTGGTAGGTCACCTCGAGGAAGCGGTTCTCCGGCTCGGAGCGGTACATCTCCCGCACCGTCAGCTCGATCATGGCCTTGACGGCCTTGTCGGCGTCGCTGCCGCCGTGGGCGGAGATGTCACCGGGGTCGAGAGGCAGGTCGGTCGTCAGGTAGCGAGCGAAGATCTGCTCGGCGGAGGCCTCGTCCGGCCGCTCGATCTTGATCTTCACGTCGAGGCGCCCCGGCCGCAAGATGGCCGGGTCGATGAGGTCTTCGCGGTTCGACGCCCCGATCACGATGACGTTGCGCAACGTCTCGACGCCGTCGATCTCGGCGAGCAGCTGCGGAACGACGGTCGACTCCATGTCCGAGCTGATCCCGCTGCCACGCGTGCGGAAGAGCGAGTCCATCTCGTCGAAGAAGACGATGACGGGAACGCCTTCTTCCGCCTTCTCCCGGGCGCGCTGGAAGACGAGGCGGATCTGGCGCTCGGTCTCGCCCACGTACTTGTTGAGCAGCTCGGGGCCCTTGATGTTGAGGAAGTAGCTCCGCGACTTCTCGTTGCCGGCCAGCTCGGCGACTTTCTTGGCGAGCGAGTTGGCGACGGCCTTGGCGATGAGCGTCTTGCCGCAACCGGGCGGCCCGTACAGCAGGATTCCCTTCGGCGCCGGCAGGCGGTATTCGGCGAAGAGGTCGCGGTGGAGGTACGGCAGCTCGACGGCGTCGGTGATTGCCTCGATCTGCTCGTCGAGGCCGCCGATGTCGGAGTACGTGACGTCGGGCACCTCCTCGAGGACGATCTCTTCCATCTCCGGCCGGGGCAGCTTCTCGAGGAGCAGCCCGGAGCGCGGATCCATGAGAACGGAATCACCAGCCCTCAGCTTGATGCCGGCGAGGTACTCGGAAATCTCCGCCACGCGCTCCTCGTCGGCACGGCCGACGCACAGAGCACGGCGGCCGTCCTCGAGCACCTCGGAGATCGTGACGACCTCGCCGCCTGACTCGTGGTCACGCACCATCACGACGTTGAGGGACTCGTTGAGCACGACCTCCTGACCCTTGCGGAGGTCTTCGGTGTCGAGCTCGGGGTGCAGCGAGACGCGCATCTTGCGGCCGCTCGAGAAGATGTCGACGGTGCCGTCGTCGTTCGTCTGCAGGTAGGTGCCGTAGGCGGCAGGCGGCTGCGTGAGCTTCTCGACCTCCTCCCGGAGGGCTGCGATGTGCTCCTTGGCCTGCTGCAAGGTGAACGTGAGCTTCTCGTTCTGCGAGGTCGCGTGGCTCAGTTGGCCCTTCGCCTCGAGGAGCCGCTCCTCGAGCGAGCGGACGCGTTGCGGTGCCTCTTGCAGCCGCCGGCGCAGCTCGGAGATCTCGTCCTCCGCCAGCTCGGCTCGGTTCCTCAGCTCCGCGAGGAGCCGATCGTGTGTCGTGTCGCCTGCATCGCCCATGGTCGTGGCACCTCCTCCGGTCGCTCACCACCCTCCTGCAGGAACCTACACCGGTCGGCAGGGCGTGCAAGCGACGAGCGGGCCGCGGGCTCGCGCCACCCCTCGCCGAGCGTCGGTCCGTCCGCAGGCGGCGATGTCACCCGAGCACGCCCGCCGCCCGTAGACTGAGCCGCGCAAAGTCCGAGCAACAGCCACGGCGGCGGGGGGCACTGGGCCCTCGCTTCGCGAAAGAGAGAACCGGTTCGATGAAGGTGTGGATTGATCAGGATCTGTGCACAGGCGACGGCCTCTGCGAAGAGATCTGCCCATCGGTCTTCACCCTGCTCGACGACGGCCTCGCCTACGTGAAGCAGGACGGCGCCGTCTTGAACAGCCCGGGCGGTTCCGCTCAGATGGCCGACGTCACCTCGGATCTCGAGGACGCCGTCACCGAGGCCGCCGAGGAGTGCCCGGGAGAGTGCATCTTCATCGTCGCGGGCGACTGAGGCGAGCGGGGGCGACCGCCCCCGCCGTCACTCACCCGTCCTGAGGGGTTTCCGAGGGCTTCACGGCGGGTGCTCGGTCATCGAGGGCGCCGCCGATGCCGGCGCTTCCAGCAGCCGCCTCCCTCGCCTCACCCGCCTCCAGCGAGCGCCGGCGATCCCGCACGCTGCGGTCGAGGAGGCGCGCCGTCGTGATGAAGCCGGTGTGGGCGACCATGCGCTGGTCCGGACGCACGGAACGACCTTCGATGTGCCAGGTGCGCCGCAGCACCTCGAAGGTCTCCTCCAGCCCGAAGGCGCTGCGGGCGAGGCTCTCGCGCAGTTCGGCCGTCTGGTTGATCGACGGCAAGTAGGCACACAGGATGCCGCCGCGACGCAGCGCCTCCTCGGCGTGGCTCACGACTCGCCAGGGCTCGGGCAGGTCGAGGAGGACGCGATCGAGGCCACTCTCCTCGATGCCCTCGTAGACGTCGCGCTCGTACACGTCGTAGCCATCGGTGTGGCCGAGCATGGCGGCGACGTTGGCCGTCGCCGTGGCGGCGAAGTCGCCGCGGACCTCGTAGCCGGTGATCGTGGCTCCCGCCCGCAGAAGGGTCATCGAGAGGGCGCCCGAGCCGACACCGGCTTCGAGCACGCGTGCTCCCGGAAAGATGTCGGCGGCCATCAGGATGGCTCCGAGGTCCTTCGGGTAGATGACCTGGGCACCGCGGGGCATGTTCAGCACGACGTCGGAGAGGGTCGGGCGGACGGCGAGGTAGCGGGCGTTCGAGCGGTGGGCACCGTCGTTGCGGCCCGCCTCTACCTCGGTGCCTTCCGCTGCCCCGATGAGGGCGTCGTGCGAGACGACGCCGGAGTGTGACTGGAAGCTGCGCCCCGAGCGCAGGCGAACGAGGTAACGCCGGCCCTTGCGGTCGATGAGCAGGGCGCGGTCACCTTCGGCGAAACAGCTGGCGTCACGCTCGCCCGAAACGGCCGCTTCGGCACCCGGCACGAGGGCGACCTCGCCGGCGGCGCCCTCCTGTGGCGTGCTCCCCTCCTCGCCGTTCACGCCCGAGTGGCGCGCCTGCCGCCCTTGCCAGCCTTGGCGCCGCCGCTCGTGCGGCCCTTCTTGTCGGCCTTCTTCGGGCGCCGGTCGTCATCGCCCTCAGCGGCCGTGTCGCCTCGCAACCCGGCGGCGTTCTTGCGCTCGGAGCGCACCTGCCGCCGGGCCGCCGCCGCCTCCGTGCGCTCGGCTTTGGCGAGCTTGCGCGCCCTACGCCCGAAGGCGGGTGGCGCCACGCTTGTGACCGTGATCGTCTCGCCGACCCGTATCTGCTCGCGGACGACGCCGGGGGCTGGGCTGCGCGACAGCCAGCGTGCCAGCCAGGCGACGGCACCGAGGGCCAGCCAGATGCCGTTGCCGCCCAGGAGGCCATCGCGGATGCCGCGGCGGACGAGGTCGCGTGTTGCGCGCTCGAGCAGTCGTTTCACGTCAGCTTCGGCGCTCCGCCCGGTATCAGATTCGCCGAATCTCGAGGACGGGGGCTTCCTTGCGGCCACGCCGCCGTCCGAGGAGGTAGACGGCGGCGACGAGGAGCACGCTCGCGACGGCGGCGGCACCGAGCACGGGCGCCTTCGCCTCGCTGGCCACCGAGGTGGCGGAGCCTCCGATGTCGCGCAGCTTCGACTCGAGATCGCCGAGGGTGACTCGATCGCTCATCGTGCCTCCGGCCGCGGCGGTGTCACGTCGACGCGCACGGTGGCGGCCTCCGCCTTGGGTTGGCGCAGCAGGCCGAGTCCGCCGACGGCGATCAGGATGAGTCCTGCCACGACCGTGAGGAAGTACGGAGCCCAGGACCAGTGCCCGGTGAACATGGTGCCCGTCTCGGTCTGGAGGACGCGGAGGACGCCGAGGAGCACGAACACCCCGCCGAGGCCGAGCGTGACGGCGGCGGCGGCGCCGAAGCCGAGGCTGCGGCCGAGCGTCTTGAGGGGACCGACCGTCTCCTGGAGGACGTAGCGCTTCAGGAGGTCGATGAGTTCCGACACCTCAGAGGCGGCGTGCTTCGAGTCTGCCATCGCCGTCAAGCTATCAGTCGCGTGGCGTGATCACGTACGTAGAGCTGGCCTTGGCGACGAGGCGATCGGAGGCGTCGCGGACCTCCGCCTCGCAGAACACGACGCGGTCACCGCCCGACACGACGCTGGAGGCGCACGTCAGCGTCGTACCCGCCCGCACCGGCCGCAGGAAGCTCGTCTTCATCTCGACGTTGGCGCAAAGGATCCGCTTGTCCTGGCCCTGGAGGGCGAACGTGACGGCGGCCGCCCCCATGGCGGAGTCGGCGAAGGCACCGATGAGCCCTCCCTGCATGAGGCCGGCCGGGTTGGCGAAGCGCTCGTCGGCCCTCATCTGCCACGTCGTGCGGCCCGGCTCGGACTTGTCGATGCAGACCATGCCGAGCGTGAGGTCACAGTTCGGTGGCACCTGCATGCGGCTCACGGCTCGAGGGCGGCCTTGAAGAAGCTGCGCAGGTGTTCGAGGCGGCGCTCCAGCTCGGCGGGCGCCATGGGGTCGCGCTCGAGGAGGGCCTCGAGAAAGGGGGCGTCCGAGAAGTAGGTAGCCAGGGCCCCGTAGCCGGTGAGGAGGAGCTGCTCGGGATCGTGCGCCCGGAATCGCCCGGTGGCGATCTGGCGCTCGAAGAAACCCACCGCCCGCTCCAGCATCGGCCGGATGGCGACGCTGAACTCCACGGCCATGCGACCGCCTCCCTCGAGCGCCTCGCGGCGAACGAGGCGCACGAACTGCGGGTTCTCGGCAAAGAAGCGGAAGCCGGCCGTGAGCACACGGTCGACCTGCTCCCAGCCGTCGCGTGGCATGTCGGTCGCCTGGCTCACCCGCAGCAGCCAGTCGGCGAACGTCGCCTGCAGGACCTCCCGGTAGAGAGCGTCCTTAGACGGGAAATGGTGGAGCAGGCTGGGGCGCCGGATTCCGACGGCCTCGGCGATCTCGTTGAGGGAGGTCCCGTCATAGCCGTGCTCGGCGAAGCACTCCGTAGCCGCCCGCAAGATGGCGTCACGGGTGGATCCTGGCGCGTGGGAGCGCACGGCGGCATCGGTCACCGTCCGGACCCTATCAGGTGGGCTTTCCCCTACCTACCGGACGGTAGGTGAGTTTGCTATGGTCTCGCCCGTGCCGCAGGTTCTCCTCGCCCTTCTCGTGGGCTTCGCCATCAGTCAGCTCGGTTTGTTCTGCACGACGATCTATCTCCATCGCGCCTTGAGCCATAAGGCTCTCACGGTGTCCCGAAGCGCCGCCATGGCCTTCCGCGTCATCTTGTGGCTCACGACGGGAATCCGCCCGCGGCAGTGGGTCGCCGTCCATCGCCGGCACCACGCCTTCACCGACGTGCCCGGTGACCCGCATTCGCCCGTCCTGTTGGGCTTCTGGCAGGTACAGCTCGGCAACGTCTACCTCTACAAGAAGGCCATCCGCGAGGGCGAGCAGACCATGAAGTACGCCAAGGACCTGCCGCCCGATCGCCTCGATCGGGTGCTCTTCGACCACGCCTTCCTCGGGCTCGGCATCGGCATCGCCATCTTGTGCCTCGTCTTCGGCTGGGAGGTGGGTCTTATGGCGGCCGGCTTCCACACCGTCATTTACCTGTCCCTCAACGCCGCCGTGAACGCCATCGGCCACACCTACGGCCGACGCATCTACGAGAACAACGCCCGCAACACCCAGTGGCTTGCGTGGCTCGCCGCCGGGGAGGGCCTCCACAACAACCACCATGCCGCTCCCACGTCCGCCAAGTTGGCACTGCACCGTCACGAGATCGACCCCGCCTGGTGGCTTATCCGCCTCATGGAGCGGCTCGGGCAGGCCAAGGTCCGCCTGCGCGACGTCAAGCTCGCCAGCGCTGTGCTTGCGCTGCCCCCCGATCCGGAACCGCAACTCAGCACGGGCTGATCCACCCGCTCGCGAACGCCGGCAGCCCGACCGGTAGGCTCGCCGCGTGGCCGAAGCCCTGAGAGACCCCGACCTCGAGCAGCGCGGTATCAACGTCATCCGTGGGTTTGCCATGGACGCCCCGCAGCGGGCGAACTCCGGGCATCCTGGCACGGCCATGGCACTGGCGCCGCTTGCTCACGTCCTGTTCACGCGCGTCATGCGCTATGACGCCTCCGAGCCCGAGTGGCCCGACCGGGACCGCTTCGTGCTGTCGAACGGGCACGCCTCCATCCTGCAGTACTCCATGCTCTACCTGACCGGCTTCGGCCTCGAGCTCGAGGACCTCCGCGAGTTCCGCCAGTTCGGATCGCTCACCCCCGGCCACCCCGAGGTGCACCACACCCGCGGCGTCGAGGTGACGACCGGCCCGCTCGGCCAAGGCTTCGCCCAGGGCGTCGGTCTCGGTCTCGCCGAGCGCTTCCTGCGCCACAAGTACGGGCCCTCGGTCTGCGACCACCGCACCTTCGTGTTCTGCGGCGACGGCGACCTCATGGAGGGCGTCAGCCACGAGGCCGCCTCGCTCGCCGGCCACCTCGGCCTCGGGCGCCTCGTGTACGTCTTCGACGACAATCACATCACCATTGACGGTGCCACGGAGCTGTCGACCAACGACGACGTCGGCAAGAGGTTCGAGGCCTACGGCTGGCACGTCGTCCACCTCGGGGAGTCGGCGAACGACCTCGAGGCCCTCGAAGGGGGCCTGCGGGCGGGCGTGGCGGAGGCGGACCGGCCGTCCCTCATCATCTTGCGCAGCCACATCGGCTGGCCGTCGCCGCACCGCACCGATACGAAGGAAGCCCACGGAGATCCGCTCGGCGCCGAGGAGATCCGCGAGACGAAGGCCGTCTTGGGCCTGCCGGTCGAGGAGGACTTCTACTCCCCAGCCGACGTCCTCGAGTACTACCGGGCGGCCGGGCGCCGCGGCGCCGCCGAGCGCGCCCAGTGGGAGCGCCGCCTCTTGCTGCTGAACGAGAGTGACCGCGCCGCCTACGAGGCCTCCGCCCGCGGCCGTGGCCTCGCCGGCTGGGCGGACAGCCTGCCGTCGTACGAAGCCGGCAAGAAGATGGCGACCCGCAAGGCCATCAACGACTGCGTGAACGCCACGGCGGCCGCGCTGCCCGGCCTCGTCGCCGGTTCCGCCGACTTGACGGGCAACACGGGCGTGAAGCTGAACGACGGCGAGGTGCAGGACCGTGCCCACCCGGGGGGCGACCAGGTGCACTTCGGCATCCGCGAGTTCGCCATGGCCTCGGTCATGAACGGCCTGGCGCTGCACGGCGGCACGCTGCCCGTCGGGGGGACGTTCTTCGTCTTCAGCGACTACGCCCGCCCCGCCATCCGCCTCGCCGCCCTCTCACAGGCGCACGTCGTCTACTCGTTCACGCACGACTCCATCGGCCTCGGCCAGGACGGCCCGACGCACCAGCCGATCGAGCAGCTGGCCTCGCTGCGGGCGATGCCGGGGCTGCGCCTCATCCGCCCAGCCGACGCCAACGAGTGCGCCGCCGCCTGGCGGGTGGCCGTCGACTCGGACGGCCCGACCGCCCTCGTGCTGACGCGCCAGGACATCCCGGTTCTAGAGGGGACGGCTGCGCTCAGCGCCGAGGGGGTCGCCCGCGGCGCCTACGTGCTCTCGGCGCCGGCGGGAGGGGCGCCGGACATCGTTCTCGTCGGCACGGGCAGCGAGGTGCAGCACTGCGTGGCGGCGGCCGCCCTCCTCGCCACTGACGGCATCCGGGCGCGGGTCGTGTCGTTCCCCTGCTGGGATCTCTTCGAGCGGCAGGATGCCTCCTACCGCCACGGCGTGCTGACGCCGGGCATCCCGTGCCTGGCCGTCGAGGCGGCTGCCAGCTTCGGCTGGGACCGCTACGCCCAGGCGACGGTGACGATCGATCGTTTCGGCGCCTCGGCGCCGGGTACGAAGAACATGGAGGAGTTCGGTTTCACGGGTGCCCACGTCGCCGAGCGCGCCCGCCTCCTCCTGAGTCCCGGCGGCGACTCAGCCGGCACGCCACCGACCAGTGAGAACGCCTGACCCGACAAGGAGGCACCGTGACGACGTTGCAAGATCTCTACGACCGGGGTGGTCAGAGCCCATGGATCGACAACCTCAAGCGCTCCTACCTGACCTCCGGGCGCCTCGCCGAGCTCATCGGCGAGGGCATCCGGGGCCTCACCTCCAACCCGACGATCATGGCGAAGGCCATCGAGGCGAGCGACGACTACGACGAGCAGTTCCTCGAGTCGACAGGGCGCAACGACGACGTCCTTGCCGCCTACTGGGATCTCGTGGTGAAGGACGTGACGGACGCCCTCGAGCTGTTCGCCCCCGTCTATGAGGTGAGCAACCGGACCGACGGCTTCGTGTCCATCGAGGTGGCACCCGACCTCGCCCGCAAGACCGACGGCACCATCGCGGCGGCGCGGGACCTGCACGAGCGCATCGCCAAGCCGAACGTCCTCGTCAAGATCCCGGCGACCGAGGAAGGTCTGCCCGCCATCCGCCGCATGATCTCGGAGGGCCGCAGCATCAACGTCACGCTCATCTTCTCGATCGAACGCTACGAGGAGGTCATCGAGGCCTACCTCGCCGGCCTCGAAGAGCTCGTCATGGGTGGCGGCGACCCGAGCACGGTGGCCTCCGTCGCCTCCTTCTTCGTGAGCCGCGTCGACACCGAGACGGACCGCCGGCTCGAGGCGATCGCCGCCGCGGCGGCGGGCTCGGCCCGGGCGACCGAGGCATTGGCGTTGCGCGGCAAGGCGGCCGTCGCCCAGGCCCGCCTCGCCTATGAGACCTTCGAGCGCCGGTTCTCCGGCGTCCGCTGGGAGTCGCTCGCCACGGCGGGCGCCCACCTGCAACGCCCCCTCTGGGCGTCCACCTCGACGAAGAATCCCGCCTACCCCGACCTCGCCTACGTGGACACCCTCGTGGCGCCCAACACCGTCAACACCATGCCGGAGGAGACGGTCGAGAAGGTGCTCGATCACGGTGTCGTCTCGGTCATGGGGCCCTCCGAGCTGACGGAGGCCAAGCAGGTGCTCGAGGACCTCGCCAACGTCGGGGTGGAGCTCGAGGACGTCGCCCAGGTCCTCGAGGACGAAGGGGTCGCCTCGTTCGCGAAGTCCTTCGACGACCTCATCGAGAAGCTGACGCACAAAGCCGCCCAGCTCGCCGCCGCCTCCTGAGCGAGGCGCCCGAGATGCCGCCCACCCCACCAGCGGGCGAGCTTCGCCTCGTCGAGGACGTGCCCGCCGCCTTTGCCCAGCTCGTCGCTGACGAGGTCGCCGCCGTGACGGCGCCCGGTGCCCGTGGCGCTCGCGACGGCCGCTTCCGCATGGCGCTCTCCGGTGGCGACACCGCCCGGGCCTGCTACGAGCGCCTCGCGGGCGTCGCCTCACTCGATTGGGAGGTGCTCGAGCTGTTCCTCGGTGACGAACGGTGCGTGCCCGCCGACGACCCGGCGGCCAATCAGCGCCTCGTGCGGGAGAGCCTGCTCGAGCCGACGGGGGGACTCTCCCACTTCACACCGATGGACTGCGCTCACCCGGAGGCATACGGTGCCCTTCTCGCCTCGCAGCCGCCGCTCGACATCGTCCACCTCGGGCTCGGGCCGGACGGTCATACCGCCTCCCTCTTCCCCGACTCGCCGGCGCTGACGGCGCCGCCGGGTGAGCTCGTCGTCGCCAGCGAGGATCCCTCCGGACGGAACCCGCATCCCCGCCTGACCATGACCTTCGAGGCGATCGCCGCCAGCCGCCTTGCCGTGTTCACGGTTGCCGGCTCCGCCAAGCACGGCGCCCTGTCTCGCGTGCTCGGCGGCGAGGATCTCCCCGCCGGGCGCGTCCGGGCCGGCCGCGTCCTGTGGCTGTGCGACCGCAGCGCCCTCGAGGGCTGACGGAAGGCGTCGGCCGTGGCTGCCACCGAGAGCCGAGGCGTCGAGGTGTCCGGCCGGCTGCTCGAGATCTCCAACCCGGGCAAGCTCTACTTCCCGGCTGCCGGCGCCACGAAGTCCGACCTCGTCGACTACTACCTCGCCGTCGCCGCCGCCATCTTGCGGGCGACAGGGCGCCGTCCTGCCCTCTTGCAGCGTTTTCCCGACGGCGCCCTCGGCAAGTCGTGGTTCCAAAAGCGCGTCCCGAGCGGGGCGCCCGACTGGCTCGAGACCGTGGAGGTGTCGACGCCGAACGGGACGACTTCCAACGCTCTCGTCATCGCCGACGCCGCCCACATCATCTGGGCCGTCAACCTCGGCTGCATCGGCTTTCACATTTGGCCCTACCGCGTCGACGAGCCGGAGTACGCCGACGAGCTCCGCATCGATCTCGACCCGCAGCCGGGGGTGGACTTCGACGCCGGCCGCGAGGCGGCCCTGCGCACGCGGTCGCTGCTGGATGAGCTCGGCATCGTCGCCTTCCCGAAGACGTCCGGCAACCGCGGCCTTCACATCTACGCCCGCCTGCAGACGAGATGGGACTCCATACAGGTGCGAGCGGCCGCCGTCGCCCTCGCCCGCGAGCTGGAGCGACGCCACCCGGCTCTCGTGACGGCGAAGTGGTGGAAGGAGGAGCGCGGCCAACGCGTGTTCGTCGACTTCAACCAGAACTCGCCGCACAAGACGGTCTTCGGGGCCTGGTCGGTGCGGCCCCGCACGGGCGCTCAGGTGAGCACGCCGATCGCCTGGTCGGAGGTCGAGACCGTGCATCCCGACGACCTCACGATTGCCACCGTGCCCGGCCGCCTCGAGGCCGAGGGCGACCCGTGGGCGGCGATGCCGGAGGTCCCTCAGTCGATCGAGCCCCTCCTCGAGCTCGCCGCCCGCGACCGCGCCGCCGGGCTGCTGGATGCTCCTTGGCCGCCGCAGTACCCCAAGCAACCCGACGAGCCGAGCCGCGTGGCCCCGAGCCGGGCCCGCAAGGAACAGGCCTAGCTACTTCGCCCGGAAAAAGGAAAGCTCAAAGTAGGCCCTGACCAGGGCGTCTATCCGAGGAGGGTCCTCGCGATCCGGCCCGAATGTTGGCACGATGGCTCCAATATCCATTGGGAAAAGGGATTGG
>JBKQSP010000128.1:0-3722 GCA_052143575.1 Acidimicrobiales bacterium | reverse complement strand
GCCAGCCGAGCAACTCACGGGTCAGCACGCTCGAGGCGGGGCTGTCGAGCGCAATGAGGGGGGCCAGCCACGTGAAGTGCTCGCCGGCCTCCTCGGGGGAGACGGCGACCACCGGGAGATCGAGATGCCGTCCGATCACTTCGGCGATGGCGCGGATCCGCACGCCCTCGTCCGCCACGGCGTGCAGCGTCGATCCCGCCGGAGCGTTTTCGAGCGCGAGTCGGAAGAGGCGCGCCGAATCGAGCCGGTGAACAGCCGGCCAACGGTTGGACCCGTCGCCGACGTAGCCCGAGATACCCCGGTCGCGGGCAATGCCGACGAGGGCGGCCAGGAAGCCGTGGTCTCCGTCGCCGTGATTCGTGGGAGGGAGCCGTACCACCGACGAGCGCACGTTGCGGGACGCCAGGGCGACTACCAGCTCCGCGGTGGCCAGGCGGGTGTGCGGCCCACTGCGCACCGCCCCCAATGCCGGGTCGGCACCGTGCCCGTCCCCTTCGGTAGCCACCCGGCCCGGCGTGAGGCCGAGCAGTCCGGAGGCGAGGACGAACGGTCGATCCGTACCGGCAAGGGCCTCGCCGAAGGCTTCGACGGCGAGGCGATCAGCATCAGCGGCGTCCTGGAAGCCCCCCGTGAAAGCGATGTCGTGCTTGAAGGCGAGATGGATCACGCCGTCCGAGGCGGCCGCCGTGCTCGCCAGGGTGTCGAGGTCGTCGAGGGTGCCGCGCTGCACCTCGACCCCGGCGGCGGCGAGGGCAGCGGCTGAGGCATCCGAGCGTGCCAGCCCGACGACTTGATGGCCGGCGCCGATGAGTTCGGGCACGACGGCGGAGCCGATCCAGCCGGACGCGCCGGTGACGAAAACACGCATGAGCGCCCTCCAGTTGAGTGGCCGCCCGTGCCAGCAGCGGACGGCCCATGTCAGTTGCTGCCATCACTCTACAGGTAATGTCAGTCGCTGTCATCAGCTAGGGTGCGAGAATGGGCCGATGGCAGCCGAACGCCAGGGGACGCCTCGAGCAGGCGGCGCTGGAGCTCTACGTCGAGCGCGGCTTCGAGCAGACCACGGTGGCGGAGATCGCCAAACGGGCGGGCCTCACGGAGCGAACGTTCTTTCGGCACTTCGCCGACAAGCGCGAGGTCCTGTTCTGGGGGGCGGGGGCGGTGCAGGAGTTCCTCGTGAGCAACGTCGATGCCGCGCCCCCCTCCTTGCCTCCGATCGAGGCGATCACCGCCGCTCTTTGTGCCGCCGCGGACGGTTTCTTTGAGGGGCGACGCGACTTCGCACGACAACGGCAGGCAATCATCGACGCCAACGCTGAGCTGCAAGAGCGCGAGCTGATCAAGCTCGCTTCACTTGCCTCAGCCTTGGCGGAGGCGTTGCGAAGACGCCGCGTCGGCGACCCTGCCTCGAGTCTGGCTGCGGAGTCAGGGATCACCGTCTTCAAGATCGCCTTCGGGGACTGGATCCGAGGCGAAGAGGAGGGAAGCCTGTCGGAAAACATCCGAGCATCCGTCGAGGCGCTGAGACACGTGACGGAGCGGCGAAGACCGGCTGCCCGTCGCTGAGCTCAGCGACGTCCTGGCGCGCGATCGAGTTGGGCAACCAGTTTCCGCGGGGCGATTTCTCGGAAGGCGTCCTCACAGACCATCTCGACCTCCGCCCAGTCGACCGGCCCATCGAGCCGCACGCCGAGCCAGCCACGAGATCCCACATAAGGCGGACGGAAGAAACGGTTCGGCGCCGCCTCGACGAGCGTCTCCTGTGCGCCGGGAGGAGCTGCGCACCACAGGTGCGGGAACTCGTGATCGTGATGACCGTCCGGCCAGAGCATGACGAACTGCCGGCCGGCGAAGAAACCCGGCGAGCCGTGACTGAGCCGTTCGGTCACCCCGGGCATCTCCATGCAGATCGCCCGTACCCGCCCCTCCTGATCCTCCCCCGGCATCCACGCGAGATTAGTAGCGCCCCGGGCTCCCTTGAGGAGAGAGCCGCCGTCCACATCGGAGTGTCTCGCTAGGCATCACGTCGGACGAGGAGCAACCCGCCGATGACCAACAAGACGAAGGTGTACCCACACAGCACCGCGAAGCCGACCCATGGTGAGAAGGTGAAGGCGGTGCCGCCCGTGGTGGCATTCAACAACCGGCTGCCGATGACGGCGGGCCAGAAGCGGTTCATGGCGTTCTGCAACGCCGACGGCAGCGCCTCCATGATGAGGGGCAATACGAGCAGGATGCCGACGTAGGCGCTGACCGCGCCAGCGGTGTGGCGGATCAAGGTGGCGAGCGCCAGCGCGAACAGTCCCATCACGCAGAGGTAGAGGCCGGTACCCACGACGGCCGTCACGGCACCCGGCGTCGAGAGACTTGCGTGCGTCGCCGGCGCGCTGAGAAGCACTTGACCGAGGAAGAAGGAGCAGAGGGCGACGGCCTCGGAGAGCGCGAGCACGACGCCTCCGAAGACGAGCACCTTGGCGAGGAGCACGAGCGGCCGGCGGGGTGCGGCAGCGAATGTCGCCCGGATCGTGCCCGTCGTGTACTCGCTACTCATCACGAGCACGCCGAGGACGCCGAGGACGAGCTGGCAGAAGAAGGTGCCGGCGAGACTGATCTGTGTGGGGTCGAGCGTCGCCCTGCTCACGGGGGACATCGTCGACCAGTGCGCCCGGGTTTCGGCCGTCGCGAGTGCCGAGATACCGATGCCGATGACGACCGTCAGGCCCAGCGTCCACGTCGTCGAGCGAACGGTGCGCAATTTCGTCCACTCACTGCGGACGAGGTCGACGATCCCGTATCGACTGGCGGGGATGGCCGCCGGCCGGGACCCTGTGTGGTCCATGGCCGCGACGGTCATCCACCGACTCCGGGTATCGAAGTTGTCGGGGCGCCGTGGAACTCGACGGTCTCCTCGGTGAGCGCCATGAAGGCCTCCTCGAGGGAGGCCGACTGCGGGGAGAGCTCGTGCAGCGCGACCTGGAGGCTCGCTGCCAGGTCGCCGATGGCGACCTCGTCCATGCCACGCACGCTCAGCGCACCGTCGTCCTCGTGGGTGGTTTGGGCGCCACGTTCGCCGAGGGCGGCGCTCAGCTTCGCGAGGTCGGGTGAGCGCACCCGCACGTAACGCTGCGAGCTCTGCGCCAGCAGCTCGGCAACCGGCACGTCGGCGATGAGGCGGCCCCTGCCGATGATCACAACCTCATCAGCGGTGAGTGACATCTCGCTCATGAGGTGGCTCGAGACGAAGACGGTTCGACCCTCGGCGGCAAGTCTCTTGAGAAGGTTGCGGACCCAGCGGATACCGTCCGGGTCGAGACCGTTAACGGGCTCGTCGAACAGCAGGACACCGGGGTCCCCTAACAGGGCGGCGGCGATGCCGAGCCGCTGGCCCATGCCCAGGGAGAACCTGCCGGCACGCTGGCCGGCGACCGAGGTGAGGCCGACGAGGTCGAGCACCTCGTCGACTCGCCGCAAGGGGATGCGGCTGGCCTCCGCCAGCATCCGGAGGTGCGCTCGCGCGCTGCGCCCCGGATGGATGGGCTTCGCCTCGAGAAGCGCTCCGACCTCATGCAGCGGCCAGTCAAGGTCGTGGTAATGACGGCCGTTCACCGTCGAGTCACCTGTGTCCGGGGCGTCGAGGCCCATCAGCATTCGCATCGTCGTCGACTTGCCAGAGCCGTTCGGCCCGAGAAACCCCGTGACGACGCCGGGGCGCACACTGAAGC
>JBKQSP010000127.1:0-63342 GCA_052143575.1 Acidimicrobiales bacterium | reverse complement strand
GCTGCAGACCTACGACGGTTCGGGGTTAGAAGTTTCCCTCCGCCAGCTCCTTCAGCATCGCCTTGTCGAGCTCGGCCTCAGCGAGCAGCTTCTTCAACCGGGTGTTCTCGACCTCGAGCTCCTTCAGGCGCTTGGCATCTGATGCCTTCATGCCGCCGTACTGGGCGAGCCAGCGGTGCCAAGTCGACTCGGCGATCTCGAGATGTCGGCAGACGGCATCGAGCTCGGCGCCGCCGGCGAGCAGCTTGTTGCCCTCGGCGAGCTTGCGGATGATCTGTTCGGGGGTGTGCCTCCGACGTCTTGGCATGGTGCGGTCCTCCTTGCTCCAAGTCTGGAGCATCGGACTCGCACAACTGCTGGACCACTACAGGGGGGTCACCTCAGTACGACCTCGGCATCGAGATTGCCCTCGCCGAGGCCAGCTCGGGTGCGACCTGGACCCTGCAGAGGTTCCCGGGCGCTGTCACTCGGCAGTTCACCTTCGTAGATTCGCCCATCGCGGGGCTCAGTGGTGGCAGCTGCCAGTCGCGGGACTGGTGCATGGCGGTCGGCGCGAGGATGTCAGTCCGACCCAATCGGAGCCCAGCTATGCCGTATCGGGGACGGCGCCACGGCGTGCTCGTTGGCGGCCGTTTGGAAGGGGTCGGGCTGGCAACTACTCCGCATGCCGAAGGTGATCGGGAAGGCAAACCTGCAAGCCGTCTCGTGCTCTAGCAAGACTGCTGTTGCGTGGTAGGCAGGGCGGCGCTGCGCCAAGGATTCCCGCCCTAGAGCGAAACGCCCGATGGTCCTCATTGCCAGTCGGAGATTCTTGACGTTGGTCCGCTGTAGCCGAACGCCGCCTCAGGCCCTAAAGGCGAAACGCCGGGTTGCCGGCGCGGATCGTGGCCGTGCGCGTCAATCGCACCGGAGCCGCTCGAGCCGAGCCAGTCGCGGAACGTGGCGGACCGCGCGGTCGACCCCGTTCCGCGTCTCCGTCTCCCGTCGCGCAACGTAGGTGTCCTCCCCGACGTCTAGATGTGTGATGGCTTCCTCCCAGCTTGTCTCGCGAGCAGCCCTGCGCCGCGGGCGAGGGTGGTGGCAGTGCGGCCGTGTAGCGCTGCTCGCTTCCCTCGTTCTCGCGTCGTGCAGCGAGCGCGCAACTTCAACTACCTCAAGCAGCACAGGTCCCAGCAGCTCCATGAGCACGACGACCTCGACCGCGCCTGCGCCGACGACGACACTCGGGGGAGCCATCCTCCAGCAGTTCGTCCCCAGTTCGGCGACGGCCTGGTGGGCAGTCGTCGAGACCAACGCCACTGGGCTGAGCTATGTCGTGAGGACGGCCGATAGTGGGCTGCGATGGCGAGAGGTGCGGCCGACAGCACAGGGCGGCGCCAACTACTTCCTGAGCTCCGAGGTTGCCTGGACAGAGAGCGGACCGGGTGACGCCCTCTGGCGTACCCTCGACGGTGGCAGCTCGTGGCGAAGATTGGGCACGGTTCCGAGAGCCTGTAGCCAGCTCCAGTTCGTGGACGACGTCCACGGTTGGTGCTCCGCCATCGGCGCCGCCGCTGGGTCGACCTGGGTGACCCTCTACCGCACCACCGACGGCGGTGCCACCTGGGCCTTGGTCTCGCGAGCGGGCGTGCCCGGCGCTAGTCGCTCAACCCCGGGGTCTCTCCCGTCTGGCTGTGACAAGGCGATCACCTTCACCTCGCCCAGCGTCGGCTGGGCGTCGAGCTGGTGCAACGGCGGGTCCGCCGTGCTCTACAGCACCGAAGACGCGGGTTCGCGTTGGTACGCGCTCTCCACGGTGCCCCTCCCGCCGGGTTCGTCGACGCCCGGAGGCGAGGGGCTTGGCGCTCCTGCCGTGGCGTGGCCCGATCTGGCGTCTGTCCTCAGCATTGGGAGCCCACGGGGCACGATCACAGGCATCGCGACCAGCCAAGACGGTGGCGTGAGGTGGTATGCGCAGCTCGTGCCCGGCCCGCAGAAGTACTGGAACATTGACTTGATCGACCCGACGCATTGGCGGCTGACAGATGGCAGTGTGGTCATGGCAACCAACGACGCCGGCCGCCACTGGCATACCTGGAAGCCTGCGGTCGCTATGAAGGATTCGCTCGGAAACCCGCTCACCCTGGAGTTTCTTTCGCCCTCCCTCGGGTGGGCCGTTCCCGGTCCGACCGGGGGGCCGTTCTGGTGGACCACAGACGGCGGACTCACCTGGAACCCGCTGGAAGTGGCGGCTGGGCCGTTCATCCTGCCCGCAAGGTGAGCCGCCTATAGACGCGACGCAGCGGGTTACGGGCTCCGAGTGTTCGCGAGAGTTGCTGCACGCCAACGGGTCGCTCGGAGCTAAGAGCTGGTCCGCGCCTTGCCGTGCGGATGTCAGTGCTCGGGTCGATACTGGCGAGGATGACCAGATTCGACGACCAGGACCTGACCGACTCCGAGTTCCGCGAGTGCGACTTCACTCGTGTCCGGTTGATCGGGGTGGTGATGCAGGACGCCATCATTGACGGGCTGGTCAGCAACCTGGTGATCAACGGGGTTGAGGTGTCCTCGTACGTCGAGGCCGAGCTTGACCGGCGACATCCGGTGCGGGTGCTGATCCGATCAGCCGATCCGATCGAATTGCTCAAAGGCTTCCGCGAGTTGCGGTCCGCCTGGTCGGCGACGCTCGAACGACTCCGAAGGATGCCCCGCGGTTCCGAACATCAGCGCGTCGGTGGCGAATGGTCGCCGGTAGAGACCCTGCGCCACCTGATATTTGTGCACGACTGCTGGTTCCGTCGTTGCTGCCTGGGATCGACCGGGCTGCCCACCGCCTTCGGGCTGGTCACCGACCACGTGCTTCAGCACGAACCGGGCCTGGACCGGGCAGCAACCCCGAGCCTCGACGAGGTGCTGGCTGTGCGCGGGCTGCAAAGTGCCGAGCTGGACCGTTGGCTATCGACCGTCAGTGCTGACGAGCTTTCGAAGCCTGCGCCAGTGCCGGAGGGCTCGGGGTGGCCGCCCTACGCCCGAGGCAAGTCCGTGCTCGAGTGCGTGCATGTGGTGATGAACGAGGAATGGGAGCACCACGGCTTCTGCGTGCGCGACATTGCCCTCCTGGGAGGATGATCCTCGCAACTGGGCCGCAGGAGAGGTTTTTTGCTGCCGACTGGTACTGCGAGAGAACCTACGATCCGCGGGGTCAAGCCCGGTCCCGTTCGATTCGGCATTCAGCGACAGCACTCCGCCGGGTGGTTGGACTGCCGTGTCCTCGCAACTCCGAGGGGGCCAGGGCGTGCGTCGGCACGGAGTCCCGATCGCTTTGCCGATTACATTTCCAGTCCCCGGGAGTAGGGAGAGAACGACAGGCAGGAAGAGGCGCCCAAGACAGGGGGACACACGATCCCCGGGGTACGTTGAACGACATTCGGGCTCCTCGGCGCGAGAGCGGGAGCGCGATGGCTCATCGATTGCCGTCGTCACCACGTCAGCGAAGCATCGGGAGAACACGTCCTTCGCCTACACGTTCCTGCAGACAGCCGCGCCGCTCGGCAGTGCCGTGCTCCTTCGCCGGCCTTCCGCCCGACCTACATTGGGTGGAGACAGAAGACGGTCCTCGACACAAAACAGGAGCTCCCGTGACGACCTTGCTTGGTCGGCCGAACACTGCCTTGCTCGTCATCGACGTCCAGAACGGGGTGGTGGCGAACGCCTACAACCGAGACGGCGTGATAGCCAACATCAACTCCCTTGTCGGCAGGGCTCGCGCAGCTGAGGTGCCGGTCGTGTGGGTGCAACACTCCGACGACCATCTCCAGTTGGACACTGACGACTGGCAGTACGTGCCGGAACTGGTCCGACGCGATTCGGAGCCTCTTGTCCACAAGAGCTACGGCGACTCATTCGAGAACACGGAGCTGGAGGCGTTGCTCGCGGAGCGCCGGGTGGGCCAACTGGTCGTCGCCGGCGCCCAGACCGACGCGTGTATCCGCTCGACCATCCACGGGGCCTTCGTTCGCGGCTACGACGTGACGTTGGTCGGCGACGCACACACGACGGAGGACCTCAGCGAATACGGCGCGCCGCCTCCAGACAAGGTGATCGCGCACACCAATCTCTACTGGCAGGAACAGAGCGCGCCAGGGCGCCGCGCCGGTACCGTCGACACGGCCGAAGTGAGCTTCGAACCAGACGGTGCGAGTTGAACCGTCACGGCGACTAGGCAAACTGAGTCACAAGACCCGGATTCATGGCTCTCTCGAGAACGGGTGCGCGCCTGCTTGGTGCCCTGATCGCCGGCGCGTTGGTGTCGGCATCGGCCGGACTGGGGCAAAGCTCGGCATCGGCCGTGGCGCGTCGAGACGTACGTGTCAGCCCTCCGGCGTGGACGGTTCAGAAGTCGTACCCACCCGTTATTGAGGACGTGGCCGGGTTGTCCTGCCCGACCAGCTCCGACTGCTGGGCCGTGGGAACCACGCCCTCGGATGCCGGCGCAATTGTGGCGAGCACCAGCGGAGGCAGCACCTGGAGCTCCGAAGCCGCCATGAACGGCTTGCACTACCTTCGCGCTGTTTCTTGCCCTACGACGACCCGCTGCTGGGCTGTGGGCTATGACACCGGCGAGAACTTGGGTATTCCGACCTTCAAAGCCGGCGTGGTGGCGACGACAGACGGCGGCAAGACCTGGATGAGACAACGGCTTCCGAGCGGCACGAGCATCCTCTCCGGCTTGTCGTGTCCGACGGCCACCAAATGCTGGGCGGTGGGTGACAGCGGACCGCTCGCCGAGGACAACCCGGTGGTCGTGACCACGAACAGCCGCGGTGCGTGGACGACCGAGTCGGTACCGAAGGCGGTGTTCGTCCTGTGGGACGTGTCCTGCCCGACATCCAAGGTGTGCTGGGCCGTCGGAGAAACCCGGACCTCGCAGTCACCGATCGTCCTCGCCACGACCGACGGAGGAAGGAACTGGCAGACCAAGATCGAGCCGCCGAAGATCGCAGCGGCGTACATCCTGTCCTGCCCGACTGCCGCCGACTGCGTCGTGTCAGGGACATTGACGTCCGGCGCTGGCATCGTCACGACGACGAGGAACGGCGGGCGTACCTGGAACTCGTCGTTGGTGAGCGGCTTTGCCAATCCAAAGGGCATTTCGTGCCCGACAGCCGACGACTGCTGGATGGTCGGGACCGAAGCTTCCTCCGGCGCTGGCGCCGAAGCCGTCGTCACGACAGACGGCGGCCGTACCTGGAGGACCCAGAGGCTCCCAAACCCGCTTGCACCGAGCGGCCTACTCGAGCTGACCAATGTCTCGTGCCGGTCCGCCTCTCGGTGCTGGATAGTCGGGTCGACTCACGCGGGTGCTCCCGGGGCGGCCGTGACGGCTGACGGAGGGAGAAGCTGGACGCCTGAATCGTTTCCAGCCGGGCTTCTCAGGTTCGGTGCGATCTCGTGTGGGACCGCCGGTCACTGTTGGGCGGTCGGCTCCGCCTCGAACGGAGCAGCGATCGAGGCCAGCACCGACGGCGGAAGGGCTTGGGCTCGCCAACACATCCAACCCCAGATTGAGATCCTGACTGACGTGACATGCGCCGGTGCCCGGGACTGCCGGGCGGTCGGCTCAGGCGAGCACGACACCAGTCTCGTCACCACGACCGACGGAGGCCACATGTGGGCGGCCGCTCGCCTCCCGCGAGGCGTCGGCAGCCTGAGCGGTGTGTCGTGCCCTACGACGGAGTACTGCTGGGCGGCGGGCTCGTCGACATCCGAGACCGGGGCTGTCGTAGCCACGGTCGACGGCGGCAAACGCTGGACCGCACAGGCTCTCCCGACGGGAATCACCTCGCTTGACAGCGTGTCCTGCCCGACGACAACTGATTGCTGGGCTCTCGGACTCAGCACGTCGGGCGTCGTCATCGTGGCGACCACCACGGGCGGGAAGCGCTGGAGGGAGCAGTCCCTCGCGAACGGCATCTATCTCCTGGCTGGCCTCTACTGTCCGACCACCTCCACCTGTGTGGCCGTCGGGTTGGCGTCGCCGTTCCTTGGATTTGCGATGGCCACGACGAATGGCGGCCAGGACTGGGTGGCTGAGTCGATCCCGAATGAGACGGGCCCTTTGACCGGCGTGTCCTGTTCTACGGCCGAGCACTGTTGGGCCGTTGGCACTACGTCGGCTGGCGGAGCCGACGTAGTGGCGACCACGAACGCCGGCACAAGCTGGTTCAATCAACAGCTGCCGGGCGGACTGGCTGACGTCGACGACATATGGTGCGGCACAACCGGCAGCTGTCGCGCGGTCGGTCTTGCCAGCAATGGCGGGCTTGCGATTCTTGCCAGTCGGTCTGACATGCCAGCCACGGGGAGAAGCCCGGAGATTCGAAGGCTGCCTCAGTAGCGCCCAGTCTGCCCCACTTGCCGCATGCACCCGCCGTCTGGCCAGCGCGCAGTCCGCGACCCAAGGGAGACACCGTGTGGCTCGTTGGGGTGCGGGCCGGACGTCGATGACGGCGGTTCGCCGAGTGTCTGTTTCTCTGGCCGCGGCGCCGCGGAGCATTTGGCAGGATGTCGCTACCCGAGCCGCCTGGGGAGGAAACCGGTGCCCGTCCGCTTTCAGTTGGTCATCGACTGCGCCGAGCCGGACCTGCTGGCTCGGTTCTGGGCCGCCGCGCTGGGCTATGAGCTCGCGCCGGCCCCGCCTGGATTCGCTACCTGGAACGACTTCTACCGCGAGCTGGGGGTGCCCGAGGAGGAGCTAGTCGCCGGGGCGGACAGGATCAGCGACCCGGAAGGCCACGGGCCGAGCATCTGGTTCCATGTCGTCTCAGAAGCCAAGGAGGTCAAGAACCGGCTGCACCTCGACATCCACGCCAGCGGCGAGCGGACGGACCCGATCGAGGCTCGCAGGAAGCGAGTAGACGAGGAGGCCGGCCGGCTGGCCGGCCTGGGCGCCACCATCACTGGCGCGCTGTCCGAGGAAGGGCTGGACCACTACGCGGTCGGGATGAAGGATCCGGAAGGCAACGAGTTCGACATCAACTGACGTCCGCAGCCGGGGCTGGAATCACCCAAGGTGAAGGGCACGAGCAAAGCAGCCGCTCGCCTGACCCTTGAATTGTGTTCTGCGCTCACGTACTCGAATGGACCGAATCGATCAGGAGGAAGCTATGAGTGAGACTCCCGTACTGCCAGGCGACGGAGAGCCGGTCAGCTTCGCCGAGCACATCAAAGTGCTGTTCCGCGAACACGATCGCCAATCGATGAGCTCCGCCTTTGATCTGTGGTCTTACGACGATGTGAGGGCCAACGCCGAGGCGATCGCCGACCGCGTCGGCGACGGGACGATGCCGTGCGACGGTGCCTGGCCGGCGGGGAAGGTCGAACTCTTCCGCCGATGGATCGACCAGGGTATGGTGGCCTAGTCTCCTGAGTCCGAGATTCGTTCGCAATATGCAGCGAGACTGTCGAAGATCTCATCGGCGGTCTTGTGCCATACATACGGGCGGGGATCGTCGTTCCAGCTGCCGACCCACTGGGTGATGGACGCCGCCAGCTCTTTGACGCTGCGATGCGTGCCGCGGCGCAGCCATTTGGTGGTCAGCTCGGCGAACCAGCGCTCCACGAGGTTCATCCACGACGAGGAGGTCGGCGTGAAGTGGAACTGCACGCGGGGGTGACGCAGCAGCCAGCGTCGGATCGCCGGCGTCTTGTGGGTCGAGGAGTTGTCCAACACGACGTGGATGGCGAGATCCGACGGCACCGCCTTGTCGATGGCGTCGAGGAACTTCTTGAACTCGACGGCCCGGTGGCGGTTGGTGAGCTGGTGTATGACCATCCCGCTCGTCAAGTTGAGCGCCGCGTACAAATCGAGGGTGCCGTGACGGACGTAGTCGTGCGAGCGCCGCTCGGGCGTGCCCGGCAACCAGGGGAACACCGGTTGGGTGCGGTCGAGAGCCTGCACTTGGGTCTTCTCGTCGACGCAGAGCACGACGGCCCGCTCGGGCGGGTGCATGTAGAGACCGACGACGTCGCGGACCTTGTCGATGAACAACGGGTCGCTCGACAGCTTGAAGGTGTCCTCCAACCAGGGCTTGAGCCCGAATGCCCTCCAGATGCGACTGATCGTCGGCTGGGACATGCCCGTGGCCCTGGCCATAGACCGTGTCGACCAATGCGTGGCGTTGCTGGGCTTGTCGATCAAGGTCTTCACCACGACCGCCTCCACGTGGTCATCGGTGATGCTGCGAGGCACGCCCGGCCGGTGCTCGTCGGCAAGGCCGCTCAGGCGCATTTCGACGAACCTCCGACGCCACTTTCCGACCGTGTCGCCAGAACACCTCCGCTCTGCGGCCACCGCCTGGTTCGTCTTGCCCTCGGCGCATGCCAAGACGATCTTCGAGCGCAGCGCCAAGGACTGCGGGCTATTCGGGCGCCGCGCCCAACGCGTCAGCGTGTCCCGCTCCTCCTCGGAGAGCGCCAGGGGAGCCTTCGGTCGACCACGTTCTGCCATGAGCACCTCCATCGTTGCCCATGGAGAACGCCTGCGGCCGGACCGAAATTCCCCCTTTCGCCATATTTCTTGCGAATCTCGGACTCAGGAGACTAGGTGGCAGCCGGTTTATCGTTCCGGTGGCCGCACTCCGCGTGTTCGCTCGCGTCGTGAGTACACCCACTCGATTAACGAGGCCTCCCTCAATTGCCTAGATAGGCCAACTCTTGCCAGGTGCCGGCATCGCTTCCGTCGCCCACCGTGCAGACGAAGATTGCCCCGTTCGAGTCCAGGTAGATCTCTCCCTTCGAGTGGTCACCAGAGCTCGGTGGGCCGGATGAAGCGCCAGGAGCGAGGAAGAGGGGGGCGCGGCCCCCGCGGAAATATCCACCGATGCCATTGTCCGATGCGCCGTAGACGGCGTGCGAGCTGTTGCCGCTCGCTTGGTCCACGCCGGCGACGCCGCTTGCACCGTCCGCATCGGTGAGTCCGTGGACCCCGTCGGCGCCACTTGACATCCCAAGAACCCCGACGTAAGTCGAGGAGTCACCCGTTACCCCGGCGAGTACGGGACCGAGGGAGCTGCGAGCCACAACAACTCCGTAGACGCCACACACGACGCTCAGGCCCATGACGCCGGGACTGAGGTAGCCGGAGTCACCGACAACACCAGCATGCAACGCGATGCCGACGCTGCTCTTGCCGAAGGCGACACCGTAGACACCGTCCCCAGCGCTGCTGAGCCCGAGGACCCCGGCACCACTCTCGTCGGTGTCACCGACGACCCCGGCATGCACGCCCGCGTTGATACGGCTCGTGTCGTTGTAGACACCGTAGACGCCGTCCCCACCGCTGCTCAGCCCCAGGACTCCGGCGCCATCCCCGTCGGTGTCACCGACGACCGCCGATGGGTGGGGGGCGCCGGTGATCCCGCTCTTTGCAGCCTGGATGCCGTAGACGGCGTTTCCGCCGCTGCTCATCCCAACGACGGCTGGTCCGGCCTTGCCGTTGGTGTCCCCGACGATCGCCCCAATGACACGCTCGATGCCGCTCGCGGCATAGGTCATGGCGTAGAGACCTGCTCCCGGGTCCGCGGTCTCGGCGTTCTCGACGTCCAGCAGCGCAACGCTCTTGACCCTTCCTGAGAGTGCGGTCTGAGCAGACCCGGCGTTGTTTGACTCCCCGAACTTCATGTTGCCGGTGGCCGCTGCTGCCGGTTCAGCCCCGAGCATTGTCGAGCCCAAGGCTAAGCCGACTCCGCCTGCGGCAGCAGCTCCCAGGATCTTGAATGCGCCGCGTCGGGACACGAAATTCTCGCCGTCCGCCACGCTGTTGTCGTCGGTGTCGGGGCGAGGTGTGGGTCGTACGGCCGACGGCCCCGTGGCCCGTGGTCCCCACATGCTCTCGATTCGCGCGAGGCGCTGACTGAGTCGGGCGTTCTCCGCCACGAGCTGCGCCTCCCGAACCCTCGTTCGCTCTTCGACTTTCGCAAGCCGGTCGGCGAGATCGTCCAGAGTCAGGTTGCCCGCCGCTTTGTCTGTGTCGGACATCTGCGCCTCCTTGATGAGCAGTATGGTCCTCACAACGTGCTGCCCCACAGTGTGGCCCGCCAGCTCAAACCAAGTGTCACGTCCTTCAGGATGGTGCCGAGGGGCGTGGGATCGCCGTGGGACGAGGGGTGGTGCGAGGGTGCCCGATCACCTCCAAGCGGTGGCGGTCGCTGCAGGTCAGACGATCGGTGAGCGCCGCCTCTGCCGTCCCGACACCCGGGGAGGATCACCCGTCATCGCGGCAGAGGCAGAACGGGTGGCCGGCTGGATCAAGCAGCACTCGGACGTGCTCTTGTGGTTGATGCCGTGCCACCGTCGCTCCGAGGGCGACTGCCTCCGCCATCGCCGAATCGAGGTCGCCGACCTGGAAGTCGAAGTGCATCATCGGCCGCTGGGACCCGTCGCTTGGTGGCCAGACAGGAGCCTCGTAGTCGGTTGCTTCCTGGAACACGATGTAGATCGACCCTTCGGGCGCAGCGAGGATGGCGGTTCCGGGCTCTTGGTGGCCGATGGGCCAGCCGAGCAGTTCCGAGTAGAAGCCCGCCAATGCAGCCGGATCGGGTGCTTCGATAGCAGTTCCCCACCACATTCCTGTCGTCCGCGATCGCATCCTCCAAGCGTGGCACAACCGCGCTCACGGAACCGTGTAGGCCACCAATTGCGCGTTCCCGCGGGCACCCGAAGCTGACGCCTGGGGGCCGCCCGCCGGCACCAATACCGTGTTGCCGAAAACGGCGATCGGCGAGTTCGTCGATGTGGGCAGCTGGCGCTGGTAGACGATCACCCCGGTGCCGCGGTTGAGGGCGATCAGGACGCCGTTGTAGAGGGTGGTGAAGACCAGATTGTTTGAGACCGTGGCCGCGCCGAGCGGCATCGAGGGAACCTTGGTATCCCACTCGACCTTGCCGGTGGCGAGGCTGAGCGCCTCTACTTCTCCGGTCTCGGAACCGGCGGCCTTGTCGCCGTCGACCGACTTCAGGCTGGTGAAGGTGATCGCGAGGTCAATCGTGGCCACGTACGCGCTGCCGCCCGCCACAGCCATGTTCGACAGCACGCCGCCCAGCGATCCGGGCAGCACGGTGTAGGGGAACGTGACCCGGAGCTGGTGCGACAGCGCCAGCAGGGGGTCGTCGTCGTGGCCGTTGTGCCCGCCGACGGGGGTCTTCCACAGCAGGGCGCCAGATCGGGCGTTCAGCGCGTAGACGTATCCCATCTTGCCGGCGGTGATGATCACAGGAACTGCGCCGATAGAAGCCGAGATCGGCGACGCCTGCAGGTCGTGGTCCTGGAAGTCGTCCGGCACGACCTGGTAGTACCAGCGCAGCTTCCCGGTCCCCGCGTCGAGGTTGACTTCGCTATCGGTGTAGAGCTGCCTCGACGGATACGCGATCGCCGACCCGATGCTCTGGTACGGGTTCCCGATGCCGAACGTCACCGATCCATCGCTCCCGACGAGTGGCGTCTCCCAGGCCCCGCCCGAGCCGACACCGACAGCCCGCACGCCCTTTCCTGGGCCGAGAACTGTGTTGAACGTCCACAGCTGGTGGCCCGTGGCCGCGCTGAGCGCCATCAGCACGCCGCCGCCGGGACCCGAGCCGTAGGCGCTGGCCAGGTAAACCCGCCCGTCGGCCACCTGCGGCTGGATCTCGAACGCCCCCTGGCCGCTGTTCAGCAGGTGGCTGTCCACCCAGATTGGCTTGCCTGTCGCGGCGCTCAGCGCGAAGACAGAGGTCGAGGTGTCCCCGTACACGGCGCCATCCGCGACGGCCACCCCGTCCGGCCCGGGCCCGCTCTTCTCCGGGAGGTTCACCTGGTACTCCCACTTCAGCTTGCCCGTGGCGAGCGCCAGCGCGTATACGTTGGCATCCTGGTCCTGCAGATACACGACGCCATCTGCCACGACCGGCGGAGCTGTCAGTGAGCCGACGGCGGTCTCGGCCTTGCCTGCCAGCTTGAAGGTCCAGGCCTCCCGCAGCTTGGACACGCTCGCCGCCGAGATGGCCGAGTTGGGCGCATCCCTCGTGTTGGCGATGTCACCATTCGGGTACGGCCATGATCCGGTCGGCACCGCCGCGCCGGGAAAAGCCGAAGTGATCGGCGCCGTGCTGCCGCTGCACGCCGCCGCCAACATGGATATCGAGACGAGCAAAGTCACGGGGAGAAAGAGCTTCGCCCCACGGCGCCCACGCCCGGTCAGCTTCGCCCTCGCTCGGCCCACCGCTTTACCTTAAAGGTTCGTGATATGACGGTTTCGTCGCCCGTTGCAGCTGCATCGGAAAAGGGGTTTGAGTCTCAGATGACAGAGCCCGATATGGCAGAGCTCGAGGCACGTGTCTCTCGGACTCCGGTCGATGACGGGAAGCACGACGATCGGCAGTTGGGCGTCCCTCCGGGTACCAAGCGCTTGCCGGAACGCTTGCGCGTAGCGGGTCTCCCGCCAGGCAGCGAGCCGAGGGCCGCCTGGCTGCAGCTCCGCGAAGTGGAAGGTCCCCGTGCCACCATGGTGGATCTCTACGCCCTCGTCGCCCGTCCTCGCGATCTTGAGCCGTACGAGCTCAGCCTCGAAGAGAGGATGGAGCTGTGGAGATGGGCTGCGCCGGTGATCTGGCCGGGTTTCGAGGTGACGGAAGGCACGGCGAGGCAGGGTGACTCGCTGGCCGTTCACGATTACGATCCGGCGTGGCCTGGGATGTACGAGTCCTGGCGGGCAAGGATCGCGAGCGCTCTCGGCGAGACAGCCCGCCGGATCGAGCATGTCGGCTCGACGTCAGTGCCCGGCCTGGCCGCCAAGCCGCGCATCGACATCCAAGTCAGCGTTGTGGACCTGGAAGCCGAGGATGCCTACGTGGCCGGGTTGGAGTCGCTCCACCTCCAGCTGAGAAGCCGCGATGACCTGCACCGGTTCTTCAGACCCGAACCTTCGCTACCCCGTTTGACCCACGTGCATGTCTGCAGTCTGGGCTCGGAGTGGGAGGCGGACCACTTGCTGTTCAGGGACTACTTGCGGAACCATCCAGAGGCGCGGGATTCGTATGCCGCCTGGAAGCGTGCCGTGTCCCGAACGTGGCACGACGACGGGATCGGCTACACCGATGCCAAGTCCGAGATCATCCTCGACATCATGGAGAGTGCTCGGCGGGCTGCCGGCGCACGCCGGATCGGCCCTACGCCGGAACCTTGTCCGGAAGCACCAAGGCCTCGAAGTTCTCGTACAAGCTCGGCTCACCCTCATGCTCCCTCGCCTTGAGCGCATGCGGCCCCACTTTGCTCCACATCCCGTCGATCCAGAAGATGTCGACCAACAGCTCTCTGGCGAGCAGCCCGTGCTTGACGAGCGCGCCAGCGGTCTCGCCGAAGGACAAGACCCGCTCCACGGCTGGGTCTTCCATCGACGCTGTCTCCGGGTCCCAGCCAGGGCCGAAAATGACACGCAACGACTCGTCCAGGCCCATCTCGGTGCCCCAGCGCATGAGCTGAACCATCAACGCAGCATCTTCGCGACTCGCAACCATCTCTCCACCTCTTTCGAGCTCGACTGCCACTACCGACCTGACCGGGATGGCGAACTCATCGCGGAACGTCGGATTGCCTAGGCAGGCATCTCGGGCGGGAGCCCAAACCGCCGAAAGTCGACCAGCCCGAACTCATCGACTCCCTCGATCTCCGACCGAAGAAACCCGATCACGCCCGCCACGCGCCCCTCCTCAATCATGATCACGTCGAGCGCCGCGGCGACGTAACAGCGGCGGTCCGGATGGAGGATGTAGCCGCCCACGGCGAGCTGCCCGTTGGCGAACGTGGGGACGTGACGCCAGTGCTCAGGCATGACGTAATTGACGTGGAAGGCGGCAATGGCGTCTCGACCCTGATACCAGGCCGGCAGGGGCGGCATGGACCAGGTGGCGTCCTCGGTGAGCATCGACAGCAATGTGTCGATGTCGCTTTGCTCGATCGCTCTTGCGTACCGCTGTGCTAGCTCCCGGACGCCATCCGGGCCGAGCGAGCGCAACTCGGCTTGCTGGCTCTTGCGGGGAAGTCGCGAGGCCGCTGCGCTTCGCGCCCGCTGCAGCGCGGAGTTGACCGCCGACACCGTCGTGTCGAGCAGCCCTGCAACCTCTTCGGCCGAGTAACCGAGAACCTCGCGCAGGATGAGTACGGCGCGCTGGCGTGGTGGCAGATGCTGAATGGCGACAAAAAGGCCAGTTCGAGAGCCTCGTGCAGCTCATAGCGGGCCTCGGGAGAAGCCATCGCCGCGTCGACCGGCGCCAACGGGTACGGCTGAATCCAGGGTACGTCGACGAGTGGCTCGCCCGGCGACTCGCCGGCACCCACCTGCCGACCGTCCAGGAGTGGGACGGCGCGCCGCTTTCTCCGGCGCGCCATGTCGAGCGACACGTTCGTGGCGATCTTGAACAGCCACGTCCGCACCGAGCTTCTCGCTTCGAAACGCGCCAGCCCCCTCCAGGCCCGAGTCAGCGCCTCTTGCACGGCATCGTCCGCATCCTCCAATGAGGCGAGCATGCGGTAGCAATGGGCGTGCAGCTCGGACCGATGACCTTCCACCAGCTCCAGATACGCTCTCTCGTCGCCTCGCCGGGCGGCGCTGAGAAGCGACTCGGTGTCGGCAGATTCGACGTTGGCAGTTGGCATTGCCTTATTGAGACTTCCAGGGCCAGCGATACTCATCGCGTCGTTCTAGCTCACCTGCTGGACGGCGGGTCCGAGAATCACCTGCACAGAAGGGGTGAGGCGGCCCTTTCGTGACGTCCGATCCCGTGGCGGGCCAGTCGGTGGCCCTTCATCGATACGATGCGGTCCTGCCAACCGTGTGACTCGTCACGGCGGCCGGGCGCGGAAAGGGGAGGGTCGATATGCCCACTGTGGAGGCGAACGGCATTGAGATCTACTACGAGGATCAGGGGGATGGCGATCCACTGGTCCTCATCCCGTACCTGGCGGCCGACCAGGCGTGCTACGCGTTCCAGGTGGCAGAGTACGAGAAGCACTTCCGCTGCCTGACCGTGGATCTTCGGGGTGCCGGTCGTAGCGACAAGCCGGTCGGCACCTATACGACCGAGCTATTCGCCGATGACATTGCGGCGTTCATGCTGGCGGTCGGAGTGGAGCGGGCGCATGTAGCCGGTCTCTCCCTCGGAGCTGCTACGGGGATGTGGCTGGCTGCCAAGTATCCGGAACGGGTCACGTCGCTCTCCCTCCACAGCGCCTGGCCCCGGACCGATGCCTACCTGCGGGTCGTCGTCGAAGGCTGGCAAGTCATGGCACAGGCCCTCGGTAGCGTCACCGACATGGTGATCAAGGGGATCCTTCCCTGGTGCCTCACCCCGGAGCTGTACACCTCGCGCCCTGACTACGTCGACTCACTTGCCGACTTCGTCCGAGGTCGCCCGATGCCTCCTGTTGACGCGTTCCTGCGACAGTCGGACGCGGTACTGCACCACGATGCCGACGCCCAGCTCACCCGCATTCAAGCCCCGACCCTGATCACGTTCGGGCGCCGCGACATGGTGACCTCGACCAGGTTCGCCGATCCGCTCGTGCGAGGGATCCCGCGCAGCGAGCTGATCGTGTTCGAAGACTGCAGCCACGCTCCCATTTACGAGCAAGTCGAGGAGTTCAACGCCCGGACCCTGGACTTTCTACAGGCGCACACGGGCTAGAGGCCGTGGCGTCCTCGCCAGTTGCAGTTTGCACGAGGAGCGGCCCGTCGCGTCAATCGTCTCGGTCGTGCCGAGGCGGCAAGGTCGGGTAGTCGCGCATGGGATACAGACCGACGGCGAACCCGTAGACCGTCTCGCCGGAGCGAGCGAGCCGGTCGAACGTGTGGATCAGCTGATCAACGCCGTGCCAGAAGTCCGCTGCCGTTTCGTCGGGTATCCGGGCATGTCGGATGAACGCACGCAACTGTCCTGATTCGTAAGCCGCAGCGGACTCGCTTGCCGCCACCTCGAAGTCGTTGAAGTCGGGTGGAAGCGCCACTCCGTTCGCGCGGCGGCCGAGACTGACGAAGAACATCCGGGCGGTGCGGCCGTAGTAGCGCTCCTCGACCGCCCTGACTCGCCGGGTCCGAATGACGCGCAGCAGGCCGGCTCTAACCAGGACGTTGACGTGGTGTGCCACAGTGCTCTTCGGGCGCTTGACGGCGCCGGCCAGCTCCGAGACGGTCGCAGCCCGCTCGTGCAGCAGGCCGAGGATGGTCGTCCGCAACGGGTCGCCGATCGCTCGCACCTGCTCGGCAGTGGTGAGCTCGATCCTGTCGTCGAGGTCATAGTCCGGGACTGGGGTATTGACCGCCATGGTTGGATCAGACTACCCTCACCGATCGTTCGAGATATTTGGATCATTCAGCCTTCGAAAGCGAGAGGACCATGGCCGAGGTCGTGCTCTACCACCACGCTCACGGACTGACGACAGGAGTGGGGGCGTTCGCAGCCGGACTGCGCCGGGCAGGTCATGCGGTCCACGTGCCAGACCTCTACGAAGGGCACACCTTCGACACTCTCGAGGAGGGTCTCGCCTACGCGGAACGGACCGGGTTCGACACGCTCATGGAACGTGGGGTGGCGGCGGCCGAGCAGCTCGGCGACGCCCTGGTCTATGCGGGCTTCTCGTTGGGTGTGATGCCGGCGCAGCGGCTCGCCCAGACCCGCGCCGGAGCCAAGGGAGCGCTGCTCTTCCACGCATGCCTCCCGGTGTCGGAGTTCGGCGACGCCTGGCCGGCGAGCGTTCCGGTCCAAGTACATGGAATGGACGCCGACCCATTCTTCGCCGACGAAGGTGACCTCGACGCCGCGCGAGCCCTGGTCGACTCCGTCGAGCGCGCCGAACTGTTCCTCTATCCCGGCAGCGAGCACCTGTTTGCCGACTCCTCGTTGCCGTCCTATGACGCAGCCGCAGCCGACCTTCTCACGAGCCGGGTTCTCGCCTTCCTCGACGGAATCCGATGAGAACAGGCGTCACAAATACACTCTGCTTTCTGACTGATGACAAAGGGTGAGGCGACCATGACCACAACGCAACTGCGCACGGCGAAGGAGCTGCGCTCGTTGGTGCGTGAGGACGGAACGGTCGAGCTCTCGTTGCGAGAGGTCCCGATACCGGACCCGAAGGACAACGAGGTGCTCATCCGCGTGGAGGCTGCGCCGATCAACCCGTCGGATCTCGGCCTCCTCTTAGCGGGCGCGAACATGTCGACGGCGACGGTCTCAGGTCCGGCGGACAGCCCAATCGTCACCGCCACCGTCCCTCCCGCTGCGATGGGCGCCCTCGGCGGTCGGGTTGGGGCGTCGCTCCCTGTCGGGAACGAGGGGGCGGGCACGGTCGTGGAGGCCGGACCCTCTGCAGACGCCCAAGCGCTCTTGGGAAAGACGGTCTCTCTCGCCGGGGGCTCGATGTACGCGCAGTACCGCTGTGTTGACGCATCGGTGTGCCTCGTGTTGCCGGAGGGCACGCCGGCGAGCGTCGGCGCCTCCTCGTTCGTCAACCCGCTCACGGCACTCGGCATGGTGGCAACCATGCGCCGGGAGGGCCACAACGGGCTTGTGCACACTGCGGCAGCGTCCAACCTCGGCCAGATGCTCGTCAAGCTGTGCCTCGAGGAGAACGTGCCGCTCGTGAACATCGTCCGCAAGCCCGAGCAGGAGGAGATCTTGCGGGCGATCGGCGCCGCGCACGTGTGCAACTCGACATCGCCCTCGTTCATGGCCGAGCTCACCGATGCTTTGGCAGAGACCTCGGCCACACTGGCCTTCGACGCCATCGGCGGCGGAGAGCTGGCCGGGTGGATCCTGACGTGTATGGAGTCTGCGTTGGGTCGAAGCGCCGGGCACTACTCGAGGTACGGCTCGACCACCCACAAGCAGGTGTACCTCTACGGCGGTCTCGATCGCTCTCCGACGGTGCTCAATCGAACTTTCGGGATGGCCTGGGGTGTTGGGGGGTGGCTTCTGACCCCGTTCCTCCAGAGCATCGGGCCCGAGGCATTCCGGGATCTCCGAGAGCGTGTGGCAGCCGGGCTCGAAACGACGTTCGCGAGCACGTACACAAAGCAGGTCTCGCTTGTAGAGGCGTTGCAGCCGGCTGCCTTCTCGGCCTACGTGCTGCAGGCGACCGGCGAGAAGTACCTCATCTGTCCGCACAAGACCTGAGCAGGCGCCGCCGCTTGAGGGGTCCGCTCAACGCAGCTCACCACTGGCTGCAACACCCGTTGAGACCGGGAGACGAAGAATCGGGGGCGGGCCTACAGTTGTGCGCGTGCGACGCCCGGATCGATGGATTCGTGGCCCGATAGCCGACGGAGTGCTGGCGCTGAGCTGGTTACCGCTTGCACTTGTCGGCCATCTGGTCGAGGGTGACCGTCATCTCCTCGCCGTGCTTGTGGCGGCCGTGATGTTCCTTTCATTCGCCCACCAGCCGCTGACCCTGCCCCTTGTGTATGCCAGTCCATGGCGCCTGGCGACTCATCGGCGGCTGTTCCTCTGGTGCCCGGTCGTCGCCTTGGCCGTCGTCGTCCTCTTTTCGCAGGTGAATCTCCTGCTGGTGGCCGTCGTCGGGGCGCTATGGAACGCCGAGCACACCCTGATGCAGCGATACGGCATCGCCCGCATCTACGGACGGAAGGCGGGTGACGATCAGGGTCGTGTCGAGAAGTTGATGTTCCTGAGCTGGCTCGTGATCCCCTTGCTCTGGGTGGCAGGCCGAGGGGAGATTCCGGCGATCGTCGCTCGGCTCAATACCGGCAACATTGACGGAACTGCCGCCGACCTGCTTGCTCGGCTGTCGACAGAAGCCCGATTCGCGCTGCCCGTAGTTGCGGCCGTCGCCGTGTACCTGTCGGGGCGCTGGCTGGTGACCGAACGCGGTCTCGACAGTGGGCTCAATCCAGGCAAATGTCTCTACGTCGCATCGACCGCTGCACTCTTCGCCTTCGCGGTGGTCGATCCAATCGCCGGCGTCATCGGTTTCGTCGGCTCGCATTCCATCGAGTACTTCGTCCTCGTCAATCGGTCGGTCGCCTCCGAGACCCGGCACGAGGGCACCTTGGGCAAGATCGCCCGCCTCCGGTACGGACGGCTTTGCTTCTTCGTCGCCTATGGCGCTGCCGCTGTCGGGCTGTTCTACCTGCTCTTCCGCGTTACGTCACCCCGAGTCCTACTCGTGACGGTCCTTACGATCGGGGCCTTGCATCTTCTACGACGCCTTCATCTGGAAGCTCCGGCGTCCCGATGTAGCTACTTCCCTCGGTGCCTCTCGCGCCGCCGTTCGTGCATCCCCGGGTAGCGCCTCCGACGTCGAGCACGGCGCGGACCCGTCATCGCAGGCGCAAGCCTCGCCCTCTCGACCCTAGGCCGCCCGGCCAGGCATCTCGCGGCCGCCGTCCGAGTTCGCTTGAGCTCAGCGCCTCGGCGAGCGGAAGCCGATTGCGCACTCGAGCTGTATGCGGGACGTTGTTAGCGTCGATGCATGGCCCGGCTCAGCTCGACAACCCGCGAGCAGCTCCCGAACAGCGCGTTCGCCTACGTGGACACCCTCGGCCGCAGGAAGCTACCGATCCACGACGAGGCCCGCGTCCGTAACGCCCTTGCTCGCTTCAACCGCGTGGTGTTTGAAGACGAGCGCGCCCGGGAGCGCGCCCGGGCGAGGCTGCTGAACGCGGCCAAGAAGTACCGGATCGTTCCTGTGGGGTTCATCACCGGTCAACTGCAGTCCGAGAGAGAGATCGGTGAGCTGCGATCGAAGGACGCCGTACAGCTACCGAGCGGTTTCCTGACCATGTTGATGACCGACGTGGAAGGTTCCACAGCGCTCGTCCAGCGCTTGGGTGACCGGTACGGCGAGTTGATCAACGACGTGCGGACGATCCTGAGGGACGCGGCTCTGGAAACCCTCGGTCAGGTCGTGGAAACGCGGGCCGACGAGTTCTTCGCCGTGTTCGAACGTCCACGATCGGCACTTGACGCCGCCGTGACGATCCAACGTCGGCTCCGGCAACGGTCGTGGGCTGACGACCTCGACGTGCTCGTGCGGGTCGGAATCCACAGCGGCTACCCGACGATTAACGACGCCAACTACATCGGCATGGCCGTTCACACCACCGCACGCGTTTGCGAGGCTGCCCACGGTGGACAGATCCTCGTTTCCGGCGATACGAGGCAGGCGACGAAAGGGATGCCGGCCGATGGTCTGCGCTTCAGGAGTCTCGGTGATCACCGTCTGCGGGGCCTGCCCAACGCGGTGCCATTGTTCCAGGTCACGGCGAAGGGACTCCCATCCCGGTTCCCGCAGCCGCGAACGTCCTCTGGGAGGGTGTCGTGCGCCGAGGCCGTTGCCGGCGCCAGGGGCCTTCCGCCCGACGGTCCCGGTAGTCACGGATTGACGCGTTCGCTCTCGTAGTAGGCGGAATCTGGCACGCCATCCATCAATGGGTAGAGGACGGCTCCCGCCTGCATGAAGTAGTCCGACGTCCGGTAGACGTCAAAGGCCGCCCTGCTCGTCCACTCCTCGTACACGAACACGCTTTCAGGTTCGGAGGATTCGCTGTAGATGCCGTAACGCTCGCAGCCGTCGAAGAGCTCCGGCACCTCGTGGGCCTCCTTCTCCAGCTGAGCAAGGAACGCACTCCTGCCTTCCGGGAGAACCCGGACCGCGACTCGAACGGTGAACATTGCACTTCCTCCTGCTAGCGGTGATCCCCACGTGCAGCCTGCACGCTGGCGACCGATTGCGCATCGGGATAACTACGTAGGGCTCCGATCGGATCTACGTAGGGCCGCCGCCCATCTCGACGCGGACGTGTCGATCGCTCACCCTGACGCGGAGACTTCGAGGACTTCGGCTCGCATGACGACGACACCGGCGCGGATCTCTTGACCTGGACTGACTCCGTTGGCGAGTTGCTGAGCTTGCTCCTCTGTCTCGAACACGACGACGGCGACTCCGCGCCCTCGCCCGTAGCCGGTGAGCAGGAGCGTCGAGACGAAACCAGGCATGGACCGAAGCGCAGGCGCCAGCTCCTCCCGCAACCCTCGCCGACCCTCGTCCGGGTCCTCGCCGTTGTTGTCCACTTCGATGAGTGCGGCGTAGTGCATCGTGGCCCCCTACTCGCCGACCGAGCCGTCGATCGCCTCGCGGAGGAGGTCAGCGTGGCCGGCATGACGAGCGGTCTCCTCGATGAGGTGCAGCAGAAGCCAGCGGAGCGAGAAGTGCCGGCCGTCGCTGAAAGGCTTGGCGGACATCTGATCCGCTCTGCCGGCCGCGGTCGTGACCTGCCGGCTCCGTTCGCAGGCCTCGCGGTATCGAGCTCTCAGCTCTTCAGGTTCCATGCTCTCTGCAGTGCGGAACTCCCAGTTGGGATCTGTGTCCCAGTCGACGCTCGCCCATGGCTCCCGGTCCGGGAGGCCGCTGAATCGCACCTCCATCCAGTCTTCCTCTACCAGGGCCAGGTGATAGAGCAGACCCGCGAGTGTCAGCTCGGAGGGAGGGTGCTTCGAGATCAGCTGCGCATGCGTCAGGCCCTCCGTCTTGGCCAGCATCGTCTCCCGCTGGTAGTCGAGGTACTCACCGAGCAGGGTGAACTCGGAACCGTCCGGGTCGGGATCAGTTCTCATCTCGGCAGTCTCGCAGGCGCCGCCGGGTTCACTGTCATCGTGCTGCGACTCGACAAGGAGGCTCCTGGTGACGCCCCACGCGGAGATCCAACCCCTTACCACGTCGCCCCCTCGGGCCGTCAGGAGTCTCACCATGTCATTCGCCTCAGGCGCAGAGTCATCGGCGGCAGGCTCGCCCCGGAGCCGTTCGTAAGGTGTTCGCGTAGCGTATTGTGGCGTTCGGACGACGTGCATGATGACGCGCGACCCGGCAAGGCCCGAGAGGGACTTGCTCTGACAATGGACACGAAGGGCCGGGGGAGACGCATCGTCGATTTTTCCCTGGAAGCTTTTGTTACTTGAGGATGAGTTCAATATGGGCAATGGACGACTGGGACTACCCGATCCACGCCCTGAAGGGCTGTTGGCGCACGCGAGAAAGATTGCGGGGCTCGCACGAAAAGCCACGGACACGGTGAACGGCCGGTTTCTCATCGAGACAACTGAGGAACATTACACCTTTGCCATCGATGCCTTCGATAGCAAGCACAGGACGCGAGAGGCAAATGCAGCGCGGTCTGAGCTGGAACAGTTTCGAACGGAGACGGGATTCATCCTGCATGCCGCGCCGCTCCTGTTAGAGCGTTCGGCGTTTAGAAGAGCCTTTGACTCTTTGGCTGCATCGAAGGATGTGGGTCCGTTCTTCAACGGAACAGATGATCTCGATGAGATTGTTGCTCTCGCGCGGAGGCGCATGGAGAACCCAGACCGTTTAGCGGCTGCCGAGGATGCCGCGAGAGTTGCAACCTGTCTGCTGTGGAGAGCGCACAGAGAGGAAGAGACTATTGCCCTCTATAACGAGTATACCGATGCTCTGGTGAAGAATATCACAACGAGCATCAGGTACGGCAACCTTTATCTTGTGGAAGCGAGATCAAAAATAGCAAGGCGGCGACTCTGGCTGGCTGGTAGGAAGGATGAAGCCCGCCAATTGCTGTCGACAGTTTCTGAAGCGTTAAGACCCCGCCCCATGGGAATGCCGAGTCCATAGGCGAGGGAGCGGCACGGTGGAGGGATCTCTCACACGACGCGCTGATGCCCGAGGACGGTCATATGTCGAACACATGTTCGATGAATTGATGGACGAGACCCTCGAGGCCGAGCTGTGCTGCCAGGCGGCCCACGTCAGTGCCGGCGAGTGCCGCCTTCGTGCTGCTCATCGGCGAGTTCGACCGTCGCGGTTCCCGGGCGGCTGGAGGGTTGCGCTCGTGTGCCCACTGGCTCAACTGGCGGGTAGGCACGAGCCTCGGGGCGGCTCGCGAGCAGGTACGGGTCGGCCGTGCCTTGAACGGGCTGTCCTGCCTGCGGGCCGCCTTCCAGTCGGGCGAGCTCTCCTACTCCAAGGTGCGGGCCATCACGCGGGTGGCCACCCCAGAGCTCGAGGAGCACTTCGTGGGGCTTGCCCGCCACGCCACGGCCTGCCAGCTCGAGCAGATCGTGCGCGAGTACCGCCGGGCCGACCCGGCCGAAGCCGCCAAGGCCGAGGCGCGCCACCGGCGTCGCTACCTCCGCAGCTTCACCGACGAGGACGGCACGGTCGTGCTGAGCGCCCGTCTCTCGCCCGAGGACGGCGCCGTCGTGCTGGCGGCCATCGAGGCGGCCCGCTTCGCCCTTGCCGAGAGGTCGGGCGAGGCACCCCCCGACGTTTCCGCGGAAACGCTCCGCCCCGAGCTGAGCGAGCCACAGCCGCTCCCGCAGGAGACCTCGACGGCCTCGTCGCCCTGTGTGCCTGCGTGCTCGGCCGTGGCCTTTCCGAGGGGATCGACGACCCACCTGTCTCGGTCATCGTGCACGTCGACGAGCAGGTCCGCGGCGAGCCTTCCGCCATCGGCTGTGCCCACATCGAAGGGCTCGGGGCCATCGCCGGCCACACCGCCCAGCGCCTTGCCTGCGAGGGGTCGGTCTCACGCCTCGTGTTCTGCTCCGACGGCTCGATCGAAGCAGAGGGTGCGAGGCGGGTCGTCCCCCCGGCCATGCGACGTGCCCTGGCTGCCCGCGACCGGGGTTGCCGCTGGCCGGGATGCACGACGCGGCGTCACCTGCACGCCCATCACGTCGTGTTCTGGTCAAAAGGGGGCCGCACGGCCCTCTCCAACCTCGTGACGCTGTGCGGGGCGCACCACCGCTTTGTGCACGAGGGCGGCTGGGACCTGCACCTCGAGCGATGCGGGGCGCTGCGCGTCGTCTCACCGCAGGGAGAAGAGCTGCCGGCGGTGCCGTCGAGGTCGCCCGTGCAGGGCGACGGCCTTGTCGAGCTGAACGGGCGGAGGGGCCTCGAGATCGACGACGAGACCCTGTGCTACGGCGGCGAGCGCTTCGATCTCGGACTCACCGTCGACGGTCTCCTCTCCGTCACCGGCCGGAGTGACTACCGGGTCGCCGCGAGCGGCCCCTGATGTCAGCGAGGTTGACGCGGTCATCGCGTAGCTTGTGGCAAGGCCCGAGCGACCATGCCGGTGACTGCCCGCCGCGCAACCGGAGGACCGTGACATGAAGACAAACGAGCCCGTGGCAGTCGTGACGGGTGCGGCACGTGGGCTCGGGCGTGTGATCGCCGCCACCTTGGCCGACGAGGGCTACAGGCTGGTCGTGACCGACGTGTCGAGCCTCGAGGCAGCGGCCGCCGACCTCGAGTCACGGGGGGCGCTCGTTTGGGCGTCGCGGAGCGACGTGTCGTCGGAGGATCATGTGATCGCTCTGCGGGCCGCGGTCCGTGAGCGCTTCGGTCGAGTGGACGTGCTCGTGAACAACGCTGGCATCTCTCATATCGCTCCTGCCGGGGAGACGACGGCTGCGGCCTGGCAGCGTGTGATCGATGTCAACCTCACCGGGCCGTTTCTGCTGTGCCGCGAATTCGGCACCATGATGCTGGCGGCGGGTGCCGGTTCCATCGTCAACGTCGCTTCGATTGCCGGCCTCCGCGGCGTGTCACACCGGGTCGCGTACAACGCCTCCAAGCACGGCTTGATCGGGCTCACTTCAACGCTGGCCGCCGAATGGGGCGGGCGCGGTGTCCGGGTGAACGCCGTCTGCCCGGGGTGGATCAAGACCGAGATGGACGTAGAGGATCAAGCCGGCGGCGGTTACACCGACGACGACATCGTGAATCAGGTGCCGCTGCATCGATTCGCCAGTCCCGGTGACGTGGCGGCAGCCGTGGCCTTCCTGGCAGACTCCGCGAAGAGCGCCTACATCAATGGCGTCGCCCTGCCAGTCGACGGCGGATGGTCGGCGGACGCAAGCTGGACGGCGTTGCGGCTCCGCACGCTGAACGAGACTGGAGATCGCTGACGACGGCGGCCCTCGGCACGGGGCTGCGCCACGGCACCGTCAAGCCGGATGCGCCGTCCCGATTCCCATGACGACGAGATCGACGACTGCTTCGACGACGTCGTCATCGATCGGCTCGTGGGTCAGCAGGACGCGCAGGCTCAACGCGCCGAGCGCCGTCTCGCAGGAGAGTCGCCGGTCAACACCCCTGCGTACCTCGCCGCGGGCTTCTGCCCGCCCGAGCACGGCGGACCAGGCAACAGCGAAGCGTTCCGTCCAGAACCACTCGCGGCTCGCAGCGTATTCGGGTTGATCCTGGCGTAAGGCGATGCGGAGCAGTGCTTGCCCGAGCGGGCTCCGGACGAAGTTGGCGATGGCGTGCAGCAGCGCCACGAGGTCTCCGCGCAGCGACCCAGTGTCCGGTTCAGGGACCTGCGCATCCAGCCGGTCGAGCAGCGCCGCCAGCACGAGGTTCGCCTTCGTGCCCCAGCGCCGATAGATCGACGTCTCGTGGACGCCTGCCCTTGCTGCCACGGCCGAGATGGAAACGTCGTCAAGACCTCTTGCCAACAGGAGTTCCACCGTGGCGTCGAGCACCGCGGCGTGCACACGGGCGCTTCTACCGCCCGTGCGCCGACGAGCTGATACGGCTCTCTTGTGTGGCATCCCTCCGAGGCTATCGCAAGTCTCCTTGCTTTTGTAGGTTCGCTGGAGTAACTTAAAGCCAGGTAAGTTGCATTAAGAGGAGGAGCGATGGCGACAAACCAACCGGCATCCCGGAGCCGGCCGTGGAGGCCATCGGTGATCGTGCCGACCGCGTTGTTGGTGCTCCTCGCTTTGATGGCGACCGCGAAGGAGTACCTGGACGGGGGCTTCAACGGCGTCGCGGCGCTGTTGCCCTGCGCGTTGTTGGCATTCGCCATCGTGGTGCTCCTTGCCGGGATGGGTCGGGGAGCTCACGAAACGACCGAGCTGGCGTCTCTCCAGAGCAGTGGCGCTCGGCTTCACAGCGTCACGCAGCTGCCAGCGACTCGTTTCGCCGACGTCGCCGGCTATCTCGGTGTCAAGCAAGAGATCAGCGAAGTCGTCGACTTCCTTCGCAACCCCGAAATGTTCCGAGCGATGGGCGCCCGCATCCCCAAAGGCGTCTTGTTGGTCGGGCCGCCTGGGACGGGCAAGACGCTGCTGGCGCGCGCCGTCGCCGGCGAAGCAGGCGTTCCGTTCATCTCCATGAACGGATCGGCCTTCGTGGAGATGTTCGCCGGGGTCGGCGCCTCTCGGGTGCGGAGTCTGTTCGCCACGGCGCGACAGCAGCAGCCGTGCATCATCTTCGTAGACGAGATCGACGCCATCGGCGGGACGCGGGGCGCCGGATCCGGCGAGAGCGACGAGCGGGACCAAGCCCTCAACCAACTGCTGGCCGAGATGGATGGCTTCGAACCCACGGACGGCGTCGTTGTCCTCGCTGCCACCAACCGTCCCGAGGTGCTCGATCCCGCCTTGTTGCGCGCCGGGCGGTTCGACCGCCAGGTCGTGGTTTCATTGCCCACGCGCCAGGAGCGCGCTGCCATCCTCGTCGTCCACACGAAGGCCAAGCCGCTCGCACGCAACGTCGATCTGGAGTTCCTCGCCGGCGCGACGCCCGGGCTCAGTGGAGCCGATCTGTCCAACCTCGTCAACGAGGCTGCGCTGCTTGCGGTCCGACTCGGTCGCGACACCATCAGTTCCGACGAGATGGACCGCGCCCGCGACCGTCTGCAGATGGGCTTGGAGCGCGCTTCGCTCGCCTTATCCGAGGAGGAGACACGCATCATCGCCCACCATGAAGCTGGTCACGCAGTGCTTGCGCAGCTGCTCGCCCAGACGGATCCCATCTACAAGGTCACCATCCTGCCGACCGGGTTCGCCCTCGGTTCGACCCAGCAGATCCCGGCCCGGGACCGGTACGTGACGCAGCGCCCTTACCTCGAAGACCGACTCGCCGTGATGCTGGGAGGCCGAGCCGCCGAGGAGCTCATCTTCGGGGCTGCGTCCACGGGCGTTCACGACGACCTCGTCGCCGCCACGAACTTGGCCTACAGGATGGTCCGGGAGTGGGGGATGTCCGGGCGTCTCGGGCAGCGGGCCTGGGAGTCGCAACCCGAGCGGCTCCCCGGGCAGGCAGAGGCCAGCCGCGAGTACTCCGACGAAACGGCGAACAGGATCGACGAGGAGATCGAGGCGATTCTCGACTCGCAGGCTCAACGCGCTCGGCGGACCCTCGAGGAGCACGAGGACGCGTTGCGCGCCGTGGCCGACGCACTGCTCGTCCGCGAGATCCTGAGGGGCGACGAGGTCGCCGCTCTCGTCACCGGGAAGCGCGGGGAGACCCTGGGCGGCATCCCCGTCGCCGCTTTGGTCCCCGCGTAAGCTCGGCCCTTCCGTCGTGGCTCAGTCCAATGCCACGATGGCGCTGCTCGTTGCCATCGCCGGCTTGGCCGTCGCTTCGGTCCGGCTGAGCTCGAGCACGACCGCGAGCGTGGCCGGTCCTGCACTTTCGGTTCAATCGATCCGCCAGCAAGAACACGTCCAAGAACAAGGTTGACATCTGGATCGAGAATCTTGATGCCCCGGCAGGCGGCTATGCGGGCGGTCCCTGGTACCCCGGTGGTACGGGCGGCGAAAGCTACACGGGATCGATCACTTGGCTCGTGCAGGTCGCCACGGGTACGCGATCGAAGGCTTTCAGGGCACGGCGACCCTCGGAATCACACACTTCTAGAGAGCCGTCAACTGAACAAAGCGCTCCAGGTCGACGTTGCCGCCGGAGATCACGAGCCCGGCTCGAGCTCCACGCACGTCGACCGCTCCGTTCAGAAGAGCTGCGACACAGACGGCGCCGCTCGGTTCGACGACGAGCTTCATGGCTTCGAAGCAGAACAGCATGGCAGCGACGATGTCTGCCTCGCTCACGAGCGCCACAGCATCGAGGTTTGCCTGGTTGATCGGGAACGTGAGGACTCCCGGCACCGGCGTGCGCAGGCCGTCCGCGATCGTGGGGTTCGACTCGGACCGCAGGCGCTCACCGCTGAGGACCGAGCGGTGCGTGTCGTCTGCCTGGGCCGGCTCGACTCCCACGATCTTGCAGTTGGCTGAGGCGGATCGCGTCGCCGTGCCCACTCCTGCTGCCAGCCCACCGCCGCCGACCGGCACGAGCAACACATCGAGCTCTCCGACGTCTTCGAACAGCTCGAGGGCGAGCGTCCCCTGGCCCGCCATCACTTCGTAGTCGTCAAAGGGCCGGACAAACGTCGCCCCCGTCCGTGCGGCGAGGGCGTTGGCTACCTGATCGGGCTCGTCGATCTCGGGGTCGTAGGGCTGAAGGTTGCCCCCGAAGCTGGCGATGGCCCGTGTCTTGGCGGCAGCGGCGTCCTTCGGTACCACGATCGTGGCGTTCGCCCCCACGATGGAGGCGGCCAGGGCGACGGCAGCGCCGTGGTTGCCTGATGAGAATGCCACGATGCCGGCTCGGCGCTCCTCCTCGGTGAGCTGCAGAATGCGATTCATCGCACCGCGGAACTTGAACGATCCCGATCGCTGGAAGTTCTCCGGCTTGACGGCGACGTGGGCTCCGCAGGCTTCGTCGAGCGCCGGTGACCTCAGGACGACCGTGCGGTGGACGAGACCCCGCGTGCGGTCCGCCGCCGCCTCGATCCGGCCGATCGTCAGTCCTTCACCGGTCACGGCCCACTCCTTCGCGGCGAAGGCTCATATCTCGGCGAGGTCGTCAGAGGCATCCGAAGCCGCCGCAGCTGCAGCTGCGAGAAACGCACAGACGGCAACGCGGTGCTCATCGGGTACGCCTTCGGCGATCGACCGGACTCTGGTGTGAAATGCCACGAGACCGGGTGGCACGTCTTCGGCGGCTTGCGCGGTCAACGCGATGAGGACATAGCGCCGATCCGTGGGATGCGGCCCGCGGCGCACCCACCCTGCGGCCTCGAGGCGGTCGATGAGCATCGTGACGGCGCCCGAGGTGATGGAGAGACGCCTGCCGAGCTCGCGCTGGGTGAGCGGGCCGTCGGCCTCGAGGTGCTCGAGCGCGTCGAGGTCGTTCTCGGAGATTCCCGCGCGGCGGGCAAGTACCGATCGCATGCGGTCTCGGGCAAGTCCAAACTGCTGAAGCTTCCGACCCACGTCGACGGGACTCAGCGTCGCCATTGCGGCCAGTATAGACAGTGGATAAACTGCTTAGTAACAAAGTTACTGATGAAATGAGGAACTACGATGGCTGGCTCAGTACCCCGCAACCGTGACGTCGACGAGTCGGCCGACCGTTGCGCCGGCGGCCGGCTCGCTCGCCTCTTCTACAGCTTCATGTACCGGCATGGGCGGCCAAGGTGGGACTCCAGTGACGCCCATCCCGGGATCAAAGAGCTACTCGCCGACCGCCAGCCGGGGCGCGCCTTGGACCTCGGCTGCGGGACGGGCTCGGACGCCATCTTCATGGCCGAGCACGGTTGGGAGGTCGTCGGAGTGGACTTCGCGCCGGAGGCGATCGAGGCTGCCAAGAGACGGGCCGCCGAGGCCGGTTGCTCGGCGCGCTTCGTTGTCGGCGACGTCACGCGCCTTCACGAGGCTGGAATCGAGGCACCCTTCGATCTCATCCTCGACACGGGCTGCTACCACAGCGTCCCGGTCGCCCGTCGTCGTGCGTATGCCGCCGAGGTGGCCGCCGTTGCGGGGCCGCAGGCGGACTTCTACCTCGCCGGGTTCACTGACGCGCCGGCGATCTGGCACGTGCTGGGCGCCTCGGGCGTCGATGGCGGTGACGTCCGCCGGCATTTCGGCACCCTCTTTGACGTCGTTGGCCAGGGAGCGGCGGGCGAGAGCGGCAGGATGTCCTCGTTCGTGCGCTACCACTTGGTCCGCGCCGGCCAGGTCGGAGACTGACACCTCGGCCGCGCCCGAGACCCTAGGAGTCCGGCCCCTCGACCCGTCCGTCGCGCACGAGATTGCGGTCCGCCTCGTAGAGCTCCCAACGCCCCTTGCCCCGCAGCTTGGCGGCGTACATGGCCGAATCGGCCTGGCGGAGGAGATCGACAGGAGACAGGCCGGGCGCACCGAAAGCGATCCCAACGCTGAGGGATACCTCCACCGGCACTTCACTGATGTTGAAGGCACCAGGGAGCCCGGCCAGGATCCTCTCTGCCAAGGTGACGACGTCGTCACGGTTGGCGAGACTTTCCGCCAGGACGCCGAATTCGTCGCCTCCGAGCCGGGCGACGGTGTCACCGGCCCGCACGCTCGCTCGCAACACCTCGGCCACCCTCGCCAGCAACTGGTCGCCGACGATGTGCCCGAATCGATCGTTCACGGACTTGAGCCCGTCGACGTCGAGGAACAGCACGGCGATGATCGCTCCCCGATTGCTCCCGCCGGCCGCCCGCTGCAACTGCTCGAGGAAGAGGTCTTTGTTGGCGAGTCCGGTGAGCGAGTCATGGAGGGCTCGGTGGGCAAGAGACTCCTCCAGCTGCTTGCGCTCGGTCACGTCTCGGAAGCTCCACACGCGCCCGACGACCTCGTCTCCGACCCGCTGCGGCTGCGAATAGCGCTCGAAGGTGCGACCGTCCCGAAAGCTCAACGTGTCGAAGCTCTCCGCCTCCGGATCCAAGTAGAGCTCAGCCACCTTGGACAGGAAGCCGTCGGGATCCACCAGCTGCTTTGTCACGTACGCCATGGCCCTGGCGTCGTCGCGAGCAGCCAGGATCTCGTCAGGGATTCTCCACAGCTTGGCGAACCGTTTGTTGAAACTCACGATGTCGCCCTGGTTGTTGACCACGAGGATGCCGTCGGCTGTTGATTCCAGGGTGGCGCTGAGCAGCGAGAGCGCCTGGCGGAGGTCTCGCTCGGCGATGGCACGCTCGGAGAGATCTCGCATCGAGACGACAAAGCCTCCGACGGTGGGATCGTCGAGCAACGAGACAATCGTCAGCTCCACGGGGACCGCCTCTGTGCTCCCGTGCCGCCGGCCCCTTGCCTCAACGGTGAGCGCACGCGAGTCCGTGTCCCGGCGCGCCGCCGTGTCGAGCGCCTGGGCGACGTCGGGCCGGTCATCGGCGACGAAGAGCTCGACGAGCTGACGCCCTTCCAGCGCCTCCGGATCATGGCCGAATAGCCGTGTCAATGCGGCAGAGACCGACTCGATGACGCCGTCCTTTGAGACCAACATGATCACGAAGGCAGCGTTTTGCATGAGGGAACGGAACTTCGCGATGTCGTCGCGGGCGACTTCGAATCGCCGGCGTTCGGTCAGGTCGCGGACGCAGAAGAGGAGGCGTCCGGCGCCCAGCTCCGGCACCGGTTTGCCGACGAGCTCCACGAGCCTCCAACCCTCCGGGCTGGCGGCTCGAAGCTCGATGAGCGTGCCCACTTCCTTGGTCTGGATGCTTGTGAGGCTCCGCAACACGAGCTCGACATCGTCGGGGTGCACGTGATCGAGGGCCGACGTGCCGATCGAGTCCTCGAGCGAGCGACCGAACATGCGCTCTGCGGCCGCGTTGCCCCACACGACTCCGGCATGCTCGTCGAGCAGCAGCACGGCGTCGGGAAGGTGGTCGATGAGCGTGAGCCTGTCGGTCTGGCTCGCCGCTGCCGATACCGAAGTATCCGTCTCGAACTCCTCCTCGGGCATTGGCACAACGTAGGTGATCCGACGACGGGCCTGCCGCGAGCCCCGCGGCCGCCTCAGGTCGGTGGAGGCGGAGGCGGAGGAGCCGTCGTCGTGGTGGTCGTGGTAGTCGTAGTTGTCGTCGTGGTCGTCGTGGTGGTCGTCGTCGTGGACACCGGGTTCACCGGGGGCGCCGTAACCGTGACGACACTTCCGTAACCCGTGAGGGAAATATGGACGGAGATGGGCCCGATGCCGGCTACGAGCCGTCCGAGCCAGAGAACGGCCGTGCGAACGCGCTGGGCGCTCACCCACGCCTCCATGGCGAGGCGCCGGGAGCCCACAAGAGTGGCGACACGGCCGAGGTCGGCCGCCGAGCCGGCGAGGCGTGTGCTGGCGAGCAGGAGGCTGGTGCGCCCGGCGTACTCCGTTGCCCTGGCGCCGTCACGCCGACCGTGGCCGATGATGCGGACGTCGAACGCGCCGGTCAGCTGCCCCACGGTCCAGAGCAAATCCGTGCCTGCGAGGCGCAGCGTCGAGACGAACGGTGCGGGAAGGCTGCTGAGCACGTCCGGTGTCAAGACAATCCAGGGACTCTGGGCACCGACGAGGGAAGCGAGCGCCGGGGGCAGGGATACGTAGGTTTCGCCACTGACGAGGCGAAGCTGCAGGGCGCCGGTACCGGGGATCTGCACGAGGAGCCACCCGGTTCCGTGACGGGTGTCGACGCCGCCACTGGCGGTGGCGATCAGCTTCGGGCCTGCGTAGGTTCGCAGACTGAGCTTGTAAGACCCGGCTGATTCCGACGCGGAGGCGGCCGCGATCACTTCGGCGGCGGCTGTCGGGCCGGACCGTGTTTCCGAGCGGAGGATGCCCGTAGGCAGCAGGCCGCTGCCAGCGGCCCGCAACGCCTTCACGCCGACGTGCTCGTAGAACGAGATCCACGACTCGACGAGGGTCAGGTAGGACGTGGAGTGGTTGTAGGCCAGGATGGCCGCCTTGAGTCCGCCGGCGCCGCTCAAGTTGCCCCCGTTCGCGCAGAGGAACACCCCGGTCGTCAGGGCTGCGTCGTAGAAGTTCTGCGGGTTCTTCTGACCGTCACCGTTGCCGTCTTGCGCATACTCTGCCCAGGTTGCCGGTAGGAACTGCATGGGGCCTTCGGCGCGTACCCAGCCTCCCCCCGCCGCGCGCATTGCCGGTGTCCCGTTCTGACCGTTGAGCGGGATGCCGAAGATGGGCGGGAAGAGCGTTCCATTGCTCGTGACGCGCGCCGCCGATCCCCATGTCTGGCCGTTGTCGGACTCGACCCTGCCGATGCCGGCGACGTCCTCCCACGACAGGCGGCATGCCGGATCGGTGAACGCCAGGACGGCTTGAGCGTGCACGTAGGCCGCGATGGCCACTGCCGGCACCCCGTCGGTGGCACCGGCGGGGATGGCCGCACCGTGCTTGAGGCGTCGTGGAGGCGCCGCAGCAAAAGGAACGATGCCGAGCGTCGCGGAGCGACCGCTCGGGAGGGGTCGGTACGACAGCCCGCTCGGTCCGGTTGCGAGCCGATGGGAGCTGTGCACGACGGCTGCCGCGACGCCTTTTGTCGGGGTGCGGCTGGCCGTGGCGGCACTTCCAGTCGTCAGGAGAGATCCGGCGACGGACGCCGCCAGCACGGGCGCCAGCAACCAGGGGATGTGGCGTGGTGAGCGGACGAATCGAGCGAAGGCCGAACGGCGCGACCTGACAGCGTCCCGCCACCTCCGCATCCCGCCGACAATATCGACGTCGCTGAGGGCGGCGGGCGATAGGGCTCGCCAGGCGCGAGGCAGCACGCTCATGTCAGTGCAGCCGGGGCGAGGGACCGCCGAGGGCGCGACCTCTTCGCTTCATGCACTACGTATCGGCACCTCGACTCAGGCACCTGAGCCATGCCTGGCATTCGGTCGAATCCGACGACCTGCCCGCTCCTGCCGTGATTGTGAACAATTTCATGTGCGATGATCGCCGCGTTCTGCCGTACAGCCGCCGTCGGGTCCTAGAAGGGAGGCGATGATCACGTGACAGGGATGGGTCGCCACCTCCAGGCGAACAACCCCGTGGTCATCTCGGCGTTTCATTCCCTCCTGACGCACCAGATGCTCATCGTGGGCGTCGTGCTGAGCGTCTTTCTGCTGGGCTCGAGCGCCCTGCGGATCATGCAGCTTCGGCGGCTGCTCAACTCCGAAGGCGAAGCGGCCGCCGCGGCGCCGAGCGACCCGGAGCCGCTTGCTCGTCGCATCCTGCGCGTCGGCTTTGGCCTGCTCTGGGTCCTCGACGGAGTGCTGCAGATTCAGCCGGCGATGCCCCTCGGGCTGCCGGGCAGCGTTCTCCAACCCGCGAGCGCCACCTCGCCCTCATGGGTGCAGCACCTTGTGAACTTCGGCGTGACGACCTGGACAAACCATCCCGTGACGGCCGCTGTGTCCGCCGTCTGGATCCAGCTCGCCCTCGGCGTCCTGCTCCTCGTCGCCCCGCGGGGACGATGGTCGCGCTTTGCCGGGCTCGCCTCGCTCGGCTGGGGGCTGGTCGTGTGGATCTTCGGTGAAGCCTTCGGTGGCATCTTTGCCCCGGGGCTGTCGTGGCTGTTCGGTGCGCCCGGGGCGGCGGTCTTCTACTGCCTGGCCGGCGCTCTGCTGGCGCTGCCGGAGCGATCGTGGGGCTCAGCGGCGATCGGGCGGTGGCTCCTTCGCGGATTCGGCCTGTTCTTCGTCGGGATGGCAGTGCTGCAAGCCTGGCCGGACCGCGGGTTCTGGCGCGGCGCCGTCGATCGGCACGGGGCCGGTCAGCTTCTCGGCATGGTTCAGCAGATGGCGCAGACCTCGCAACCTCGCACGATCTCTTCGATGCTGGGGTCGTTCGGCTCCTTCGACGCCGCCCACGGCTGGGCCGTCAACCTCTTCGTGGTTGTCGTACTCGCCGCCATCGGGATGGCTCTCCTGACGGCCAGGCCGAGTATCGCCCGAGTGGCGGTGATCGCCGCCGTGGTCGTCGGTCTCGCAGACTGGCTGCTCGTGGAGGATCTGGGTTTCCTGGGTGGTGTCGGAACCGACCCGAACAGCATGCTGCCGACGCTCTTGCTGCTCGCCGGCGGTTATGTCGCCCTCGTCCGGCTGCCGGTGGTCGTGACGGCGCCAGTACCGGAGGTGTCGGCAGCCGCGGTTGCCGAGGCTGATGGCCGCGGGTGGGATCGCGTGCGACTCGCCTACGCCAGCCGGGTTGTCGCCTCCGTGGGATCCATCGGTCTGCTCGTGCTCGGCGCCGCGCCCATGGCGGTGGCGAGCACGAACCCGAACGCCGACCCGATCCTCGCACTCGCCGTCGACGGCAACCCCGACATCGTCGACATTCCGGCGCCTGGCTTTCAACTCGTCAATCAAAACGGTCAGCCGGTCTCACTCGCCAGCCTGCGGGGGAGAACCGTCGCTCTCACCTTCCTCGATCCCGTGTGCACCTCGGACTGCCCCCTGATCGCGCAGGAGTTCAAAGAGGCGGACTCGATGCTGGGCGCCTCGGCCGGTCGCGCCGTGTTCGTCGCAGTCGTCGCCAATCCGATCTACAGGGCGACGGCGTTCACGGTCTCCTTCGATGAGCAGGAGGGCCTCCGGCACGTGGCCAACTGGCTGTTCCTCACGGGGACGACGGCCGCCTTGAGCCGCATCTGGAACGACTATGCCGTCGAGGTGGAGGTGCCGTCGGCCGGCGCCATGGTGGCGCACAGCGACATCGCCTATCTCATCGACGCTCGCGGGCAGATGCGCGAAGTGCTGAGCACCGATACCGGTGTCGGGAGCGCCTCGGAATCCTCCTTCGCCGTCCTGCTGTCCGAGCAGCTGCAGCGCGTCATGGCTTCATGACGCCATGGCCCGGCCGCCGGCTCGGGTTCGTGCTGGTCGCCGTCATCGCCGGCACAGCATCGTGCAGCAACACCACCCCCCCGCCGAGCTCACGCACGGCTCCGACACCCGCCCTGAGCGCGCCGCTCAACAACACGCTCACCACGCCGGCCGGCACCTGGGCGGTCCTTCCCATGGGCATCCTCAGCCAACCGCTCAACACGTTCTGGGAGCTGTTCTTTCGCTCGACCGGCACCTCCCGGTGGGTGCTCGTCACGCCACCCGGTGTCGCTCTGAACGGCGGTCTCACCGTCGCGCAGGCGACCGGTGGACCGCTCATCGTCGGCATCGAGCCGACGAACCTGCTCAGGTACTCGCCGCTGGCGCAGCGGGCCCTCGCCGGGGGCGGCTGGGCGCCTCCGGGGCTCGTGCCGGGAGCCCTTGCCCCCACGCCGGACGCCCTCGCCAGCTCGGTGGGGAGTGGACTGCTGGCCGTGTTGCGCGGGCCGAACGGCGCCGGTGACAGCGTCGTGCGCAGCTCGGGCAGCGTGCTTGCCTGGGCCGCCCTCGTCACACGGCAGGGCATCGCCGCTTCGCAGGGCGCCACCAGTTGTCAGGTGGGCAACGTCACTTCGGTCGCATTCTCCGCCGCCGGCGCCGACCTCGTCGGGACGGAATGCCGTGCGGCCGGCATTGTCGGGGTGTTCGCCGAGTCCGCTGCTGGCTGGGTGCTGGTGGGACCTCATCTCGGCGGCTCGATGACCTCCCAGCCGGCGAGCGTCCTCCGCCTGTGGGGAGACGGTTCCGCCGGCCTGGGCGCCAGCGGTCTCGTCGCCCTGAGCCGGAACACCTCGAGGAGCCTCGTCGCCATCTGGCAAGAGGGGTCGTCGGGTTCCTGGAGGCTCTCGTCCCCCCTCGCGGTGGCGGCGGACTCACGCATCGTGGCGTCCGGTGACCCCGCCGGTGGCGAGCTGTTCGTGCTGATCGGCAGCAGCGGCGGTGCCCTTGACCTCGAGACGGTGGCGCCGAGCGGGAGCTGGCAGGAGGTGAGCGGGCTGCCGGCTGGCACCGTCGACGTCTCGATCGGGGCGGGCGGGGTGGTCGACGCTCTGACCGTCGCCACGACGATCTTCACCGACTGGCGGCGCAACGCGACGACAGGAGTATGGGGCAAACTGCAGACCATGCGAGTCCCGGTTCCGCTCGGATCGTCCTCGTGAGCTACGTCCTCGACAACTGGAGCTTCGATCCGTTCCTCATCGTCGTGGCGGTCATCGTCGCCGTTCACGAAGTTGGGCTCGCTCGCCTGCGGCGACGCTCCGACGCGCAGCGCACCCGTCAGCGGCGGAAGCGCTCACTCGAGTTCTACGGCGGCCTTGGTGTGCTGCTGCTCGCCGTCGTCTCTCCGATCGACTACTACGCCAGCGACTACTTCTTCGTCCACATGATCGAGCACATCCTCATCGCCTTCTTCGCGCCCATTCTCGTCGTGGCGGGAGCACCCTGGCTGCCGTTCCTCTTCGCACTGCCGGTCAGGCCGCGCCGGCGCCTCATTCGAGGGCTGCTGCTCGGGCAGTGGGCGCGGCCGGTTCGCCGGGCCGGACGTCTCCTCTCGAACCGCTGGACGGCCCTCGTTTTGTTCAACGTCGCCATGGTGATCTGGCACGTGCCGGCTCTCTTCGACCTCTCCGAGCGGAATCAGAGCGTCCACATCTGGTTGATGCACTCGAGCTTCTTCCTGACCGGGGTGCTCTTCTGGCTGCAGATCATCCCGTCGTTCCCGGTGAGGGTGAAGGCGACGACCGCCTGGCAGATCGGAGCCGTCGTCTCGACGAACGTCGTCATGTTCGTGCTGGCGATGTCGCTCAGCATCTTCGCGACGGGCTCGTGGTACACGGCCTACGCCCACGTGCCCGGTGTCAGCCTCTCTCCGTTCGCCGACCAGCAGATCGGCGCCGCCATCTTGTGGGTCTGCGGCGACTTCTGGGCGGTGCCCGCCCTCATCGTCATCATCCGGCGAGCCCTGGCCGAAGGGGAAGTTCTCTCCGGTCTGGCCGAGCGAATCATGCGTGGACGCTCGGCCATGTCCCTCGAAGAGTTCCGCCCGCCGGCGTGACGCCGGTTCGTCAAGATTCGGCAAACATCATTGACTGGCTGGTCAAAGCAAAATAGGGTGAACGCAGCGACGTCAGGTTGACGGGCTGAAAGCGACCGGGGGGCAGCTCAGGTCGCCGGCACGGTTCATCCGGAGCGATTCGGAGCGCTGTGCGGGCGGTGGCACGCGTCCCGGGCGATGGGGAGGGTGCGTTGTCTCGCTCGGGAAGGCTGGCAGTTGCTGCCGTGATCGTCGGCATCGGCATCGGTCTCATCGTCTTTCTGACTGCGGCTTTCCTGCGATCGTCACCTCCAACGGTTGACTTTGCGTCAAACCACCAGGCCGGCCAGCCCGTGAGCTTGACGTTGGAGACGGTGGGTTCGATCGGTTACGGAGCTCACCCCACCTGGGTGTCCTACTTGACCCTCTCGCCCCAGACGGGTCAGTGGGTGCATACGACCCTGTGGGATCTGCCAGCCAACACGACGATCAACGTCACCATCAATCAGTACGATTCTGGGAGCCCGCTGCGCAATCAGTTGCTCGGCCTTGTCCAGGGCACGACTGGCAACGTCATGATGCTGAATGGCAAGGCGGTGTCACTACTGAACTCCAACACCGGAAACGGCGTCGGCCACACCTTCTCCATCCCGACACTCGGGATCAACGTCCCACTGGAAGGCGTCAACGGGAATGCGCCGAACTTCTGCAACGCGGCGCCTTGCACGACGGAGGCTCACAACGTCGTGAAGTTCTCCTTCGTCACTCCTGGACCCGGTAACTATCCCTGGCAGTGCTTCCTGCCCTGTGGCCTCGGCTACCTCTACGGCAACGGGGGGCCGATGCAGTCGGTCGGCTACATGGACGGCTTCTTGAAGGTGGTCTCATGAGCGCGGAAGCCCCCAGTCCCTCGACGCCGGAGGCCACGGCCGAGCCGCACCACTTCCGGCGGATCCTCACGATCTGGATCGCCGTATCCGTCGTCGGGGACCTCCTGTTCGCCATCTTCGTCGGCCCGCACGTGCCGCCGGGCAGAATGTCCGATACCGCAACGTCGGACTCGGTGGACTTCACGATCCTGTTCCTCGTTGCTCTGCCCGTGCTCGTCGGCGTGTGGGTGTACATGGGCTACGCCATCGTCATGTGGCGGGCCTCGCGACCGGGAGTGCCCGAGCCAGTTGGCGGACCGAGGGCGCGCGGCAATTTGCGTGTCCAGATCGCCTGGATCGCTTCGACGACCGTTGTCGTGCTGGCGCTCTTCGTCTTCGGGACGGTCGAGCTCTACGTCACGAACGGTTCCGGCGGCGGCGAGGGCCCGAACCCCATCTGGACCCCGACGTCGGCCACCATCTTGCCGGTCCAGGTCATCGCCCAGCAGTGGCGCTTCACCTTCCGGTACCCGACCTTCGGGGGCTTCGAAACGCCCGATCTGATCCTGCCGGTCAACACCACCGTCGAGTTTCACGTGACGTCGCTCGACGTCATCCACGACTTCTGGGCCTACCAGATCGGCGTGAAGGCCGACGCCAACCCCGGTTCCGACAACATCGCTTACACGACAACCAAGCAGCTCGGCACCTTCACCGTGCGCTGCGACGAGCTGTGCGGTCTCTGGCACGGGGCGATGTACGACTTCGGCAGGGTCGTGAGCAAGTCTTCCTTCGAACAGTGGGCGGCGAGGACGGAGATCCAGCTGGCAGCGCTGACCAAGACGTTGCCGCCGTTCGCCCTGACCTACACACCGGATGCCAACGGGGCCGACGGTGGGTTCTACCCCGATACCAACGATCCGTACAGCAATGTCGAAACCTACGGCGCTACCCAGCCGAGCTCGTAAGTTCCCTCAGGACGCCGGACGAATGGGCACAACCTCATGAGCGTAGAGACACAAGCGATCATCGACTCGCCACCGACAGGGCGCATGCGGGCGACGCACGGGTTCCTCAGCCCGAATGCCGTCTGGGCCCTCGTCGGTGGTGCCGCCGGCTATGCCATCGGGCACCTCTGCGGGGACATCATCGCCGGCAGCCAGACGGTCGTGCAGGACAACGGGCAGAACAACGTTGCCGTCGTGCTCGGCCTGGCTTTCGGCGTCCTCGGCTGGCTCGCCGGCGCCGGCATGCTCAACTACCCGGCGGCCAAGCTCGTCGGCCGGGAGCCGCTTCCCCAGCTCCCGTCCGATAACTGGACCCGCTACTTCCGCCCCACGCTCGACCACAAAGTCGTCGGGCTGCAGTACACGGTCGTCGTGCTCCTCTTCTTCTTCACCGGTGGTGTCCTCGCCATGGGCATCCGGACCGAGCTGTTGAGCCCGACGAGTCACGTGTTCGGACCGGGGCAGTACATCGCCATGGTCGGTGAGCACGGCACGATCATGATGATGATGGCCTCGTCCATCGTCGTGGGACCCCTCGGGAACTGGCTCGTCCCTCTCATGATCGGCTCTCGCAAGATGGCCTTCCCCCGGGTCGAGGCCTTCTCGCTGTGGATCTTCACAGCCGGCTACTTCGTCATCCTGGCGGCCATCCCCATGGGCGGCTTCCCGACCGGATGGACCGGGTACGCGCCGCTGCAGACCCAGGCGACGGTTGGCATGGACGCCTACCTCGTCGGATTCGCCGTCATCGGCATCGGAATGATCGCCGCCGGCTTCAACCTGGCCGCAACGATCATCAACTTCCGAGCGCCCGGTATGACGTGGGGACGCGTCCCCATCTTCGTCTGGTCGATCCTGGCCACGGCGGCCCTGCTCGTCCTGGCGACGCCCACCCTCGTGGTGGCCGGCCTCTTCGGCGTCCTCGACCGCACCGCCCAGACAGCTTTCTATGTGAACGAGCACGGTGGGAGCTCGTTCCTCTGGCAGAACCTCTTCTGGTTCTTCGGCCACCCCGAGGTCTACATCATGGCGCTGCCCGGGTTCGGGATCGTCGGCGAGATCCTCCCGGTGTTCACGAGAAAGCCGTTGTTCGCCTACCGCGTGGGAGCGGCCGGTATGATCGGCGTCGCCTTGCTCTCGTTCTTCGTGTGGCAGCACCACCTGTTCCAGAGCGGGATCAACCCGGACATGCGGCCCCTCTTCATGCTCACGACGGAGCTGATCTCGATCCCGACGGGCTTCATCTTCCTCGTCGGGCTGGGGACGCTGTGGAAAGCGAAGATACGTTTCGAGGTGCCCATGCTCTTCGCCATGGGGATGTACTTCAACTTCCTCATCGGCGGCGTCACGGGCGTCTTCTTGTCCGACGTGCCCGTGAACGTGACGGTGCACGGGAGCTTCTTCGTGATGGCTCACTTCCACTACACGATCATGGGTGGCCTCATCTTCGCCTTCTTCGCAGGCCTGTACTTCTGGCTGCCGAAGATGTCCGGGAAGACGATGAACCGCAAGTTGGGCCAGTGGCACTTCTGGTGCATGTTCCTCTTCTTCAACTTGACGTTCTTCCCGCTGTTCCTCGTCGGGTTGCTCGGCCAGCCTCGGCGTGTCTTCGAGTACGCCTCCAACCTGCAGACGCTGAACGACATCTCGTCGGTGGGTGCCTTCCTGCTCGGCGCCTCCTTCCTCATCTTCATCGCCAACTTCATCTGGTCGATCTTCATCGACCCGAAGCCGGCAAGTGCGAACCCGTGGGACTCGCTCGGCCTCGAGTGGCAGACGCCTACCCCCGTGCCGCCGCACAACTTCGACCGCATCCCGGTCGTGCTGACCGACCCGTACCACTACAGCGAGCCGGGGGCTCCGGCCGTTGCCGACCTCGGTGTCGGGTCGATCGCCACGGTGGCTACGAGCACGCCGCAGGATGCAGCGATCACCGAGGTTGCCGATCCTGACCCAGGGGGACTGCCCGCATGAGCGATGACGTGATGCCGGCCGGCAGGCGAAACCTCCGGACGGACAACCTGCTGCAGGAGTCACCCGAGGAAATCGAGTACGAACTGCGGTCCGCCGAGGGTGCCATCTGGACGGGCGGGCGGCTCCTCATCGGCATCGGAGTGTTCGTCTTCGCGTCGCTGGCCTTTGCGTACTTCTACCTCAAGTCGGTGAACAGCGACCAGCTCTGGCGACCCGGCGGCGTCACGGCCCCGATCGGTGCGGGCACGGCCATCTTCATCGTCGCCGTCGGTTCTGCCGCGCTCAACGCCTTCGGCATCTTCCGCCTCCGTCGCGGTATGTCGGTCGACTGGGAGGTGTCCGGTTGGACCTCCGTGCTCGGTGGCCTGACGGCCGTTGGCCTCCAGATCTGGCAGCTCACGAACCTGCACTTCTTCCCGGGCTCGAGCGGTTATGCCTCCTGTTTCGTCGCCTGGGCGGTTCTCAACGTCTCTCTCCTCTTGTGCGGCTGCTACTGGCTCGAGACCCTGCTGGCGCGGTCGCTCCGGCTGCGACGGGCCATCGCCCAGGACGGTGGGCCGGCGCGTTCCACGCAGCCAGTCGCTCGGCTCTTCCGGGCGAGCCTCGAGGGATGCGCCTACTTCTGGGGTTTCATCGCTTTGATTTCCCTGATCTTCTGGGTACTGTTCTATGTGATCTGAGCGTCGGGAACCTGCCACCTCGCCGTTCGGAGGTGTGGGTCGTCGTGGCTCGGCCGTTGTGGGAGGAAAGGTGGAGGAGATGCTCATTGCGTCCAGCCCGTTGTTGGCTGCCCAAGCGATGACCTTTGCCATACCCCTTGGGGCGTTCTGCGCCGTGTGCATCTGGGGCTTCTTCCAGCGTCGACCGACCCGGTGACGGCCCTGGTCGCTGAGGCGCGGCCAGTTGAACTCCCTCGATGGGTGCGGCCGGCGCTCACCTCGGTGGCAGTCGGCTTGTTGGTTGTCGTGCTGGTGCCCCCGCTGGCGACCGAGGCGCGCCGCTACGAGTTCGTCGAGGCACTGCGTTTCTCCGTCCTGGCCATCGCGGCGCCCGCTCTCCTCGCTCTCGGCGCTCCGTGGCACGCCCTCCGTCTTGGCTGGCTCGCCGACCGGCTGGCAGCCTCACGTCGTCGCCATCTCGACCTCTCCAGGAGCGTGGGCGTCCTGCTCCTCGAGATGGGCCTTGTCGTGGCGGCACGGACTCCTGTTGTCGTGGACGCCCTGGCGAGGTATCCGTGGCTCGTTCTCGTGGAAGCCGTCCTCCTCGTGTCCGGCGGCGTCGCCCTCTGGCTCGAGCTCGTCGAGTCACCCCCGCTCGTCCCGCGCACCGCTCGGCCGAAACGGATCGCTCTCGCCGCCATCACGATGTGGACGGTGTGGGTCACCGGCTACATCGTCGGCCTCGCCCACGCGTCGATGTATGGCGGCTACCACCATGGCGCCGGCGGCCTCAGCGTCGCCGGCGACCAGGAGATCGTCACCTTCGTGCTGTGGTTCGTGGCGGCTGCCGCCTTCGTTCCTGTCGTCTTCTTCAACCTCGTGACATGGCTGCGGGCGGAGGAGGATCCCGACGAAGGGCTGCACCGGCTCGTACAGGAGAACCGTCGCCGTTTCTGGGCCTTGGGGAGTGACTCGTCGTCGGCGGGACGACCCGGAGCTGGCCACTCCGCTTGAGGCGGCGCTGCGCGACTCAGTTGTGTACCGGCAACGGCAGGCTCGGGAGCCCGGGACCGGGAAGATCGGCTCCGTCGAGCGCCTTGTCGGCGGCTCGTATCTCCGAGGCGACGGTGGAGCGGTCGGAGGCGAGAAGGCGCTCCGCTTGGGCGAGGTCGGCGAGCTGTGCGGCGCCGCCCGGATGGTTCGTGAGGCCGATGATGGCGTTGACGGCGGCCAACGCGTCGGAGGTGACCCAGAGCGTGACGGTGCTCACGACGTCGCCGATGTCCCGGCCGGCTGCTCCCCCGGGCACCTCGATGCCCGAGAGGTCGACCACGAACTCGTTCGTGAACGAGCACGCCCCCTCGTCGTCGCTCAGCAGCCGTGGCAGCTTGGAACGGTCCGAAGCCGTCAGCGTTCCGGCCGCCTCGTCGTGGTAGAAGCCGAAGGCCTCCTGCACGGCGTAGATGCACGAGGAGGCGTCGGCGTTGATCTCGTTGATGACCGTTGTCTCGTCCGACACCTGGCTGGCGATGGAGGTGTGTTGGGGGAGGTCGCTGATCACCGTGACGGCGAGGATCACGACGACGACGGCGCCGACGAGGACGCCCCGGCGCCGATACCAGACCGGCTTGCCGGCCGGAGGCAGGATGCCACCGCCGTTGGTGCCACCGTTGTTGTCACGGGCGGTGCTGCCCGGGCGACGCCATGGATCGGGACGGCTCACGAGCGGTGCCGCAGGAGCTGCTCAGCGTAGCTGGCGATGCCCTTTGCCCAGCGGGCGATGTCTGCCGGCGGCAGGCTGAAGGTACCGAGGCGGGTCTCGTTGGAATAGGGGAAGGCCTCGTAGCTGAGCTTCCCGGCAGGGTTGATGAAGTACAAGGCGTCGTTGTGGGCGACGACGCCGGTCGTGCGCGAGCGAATGACTTGCACGCCGTAAATGCGCCAGACGCTGTCGAGGGCGGCAAGGGAACCTCCGAGAAGGTGCCAGTTGGCCTCACGAGACAGATCGCTACCGATCACTGCCGGCGCCGTTGCACTGACCGATGGGCTCAGCGGGTCGGTGTTGACGGAGAGGAAGACGACCTTGGCCGACTGCCGTCCGAGATCGGCTTCCGCCTTGGCCATCTCGGCTTCCACCACAGGACAGATGTCGGTGCAGGTGGTGCTGAAGAAGCTGAGCACGACGACCTTGCCGCGCTCGCCTCGGAGGCTCACCGTGCCTCCCCTCTGGTCGCGGAGGGTGAAGGCCGGCGCCGGCGCCGATTTTGCCACGATGCCCATGAAGGCGGGGAGGGGGGCGTCGAGCTGTGGGATGCCGGGCGGCAGCGTCGTGGGCGTCGCCACCGGTGAGGTCTTCGGCGGAACCGGGTTGAGCCCGACGCTCGAGAAGAGATCCTCCCCGAGCACTCCGAGCAAGGCGAGCGCTGCCGCCGCGGCGAGCACGATGATCACGACCCGTCGCGAGATCCTCGCCGGCCCGGCGGCGAACGCCGCCGCCCGATCGACCGCTGACAGCGGAGCGTCCATCTGGGAGTTCCCGGTGCCCATGCTCATCGAAGATCGTCGTTCACGTCGATCCCGACCCCCCGTACCACGGCGCCGAGGCTAGCCGAACAGGCGGCGTCGCCCACCTCGCCTGCTCTAGAATCTCCGTCGTGCCGGCTCACTTCTCCCAACTCGTTCTTACGGGGCCGCGCTGACCACGTCACGAAGACGTCAGCGCGGCAGCCCTCCCCCACGGAGGGCTTTTTTCATACCCGTGCACAGGACTGAAGGAGGAAGTGATGAGCCGCCCCGGACCGGCTCCGACCGAGGAGCCACCGCACCGTTACTCGGCCCGCCTCGCCGCTGAGATCGAAACAGCCTGGCAAGACCGCTGGGAAGCAGAAGGGACCTTCGAGACCCCGAACCCGAGCGGCCTCCTCGGCAACCCTGCCGGCATCGCCGGCCGGGAGAAGCTCTACGTGCTCGACATGTTTCCCTACCCCTCCGGCGCCACGCTGCACGTCGGGCATCCGCTCGGATACATTGCCACCGACGTGTACGGGCGGTTCCAACGGATGGCCGGTCGCAACGTGCTGCACGCCTTCGGGTACGACGCCTTCGGCCTGCCGGCCGAGCAGTTCGCCGTGCAGAGCGGTCGCCACCCCCGCGAGACCACGGAGGCGAACATCGATCGTATGCGTCAGCAGCTCCGTCGCCTCGGCCTTGCACACGATGGGCGCAGGAGCTTCGCCACGACCGATGAGACCTTCTATCGCTGGACACAGTGGATGTTCCTGCAGTTCTTCGGTGCCTTCTACGACGAGGAAGCAGGTCGCGCTCGTCCGATCCGGCACCTCGTAGAGGAGTTCGAGTCGGGCCGGCGGCTGCCGGCCGATGGGCGGGACTGGACGCAACGCTCCGAGCTCGAGCGACGCCGGCTCGTCGATGCTCACCGACTCGCTTATCTGGCCGAGGTGGCCGTCAACTGGTGCCCCGGTCTCGGCACCGTCCTGGCGGACGAGGAGGTGACGGCAGAGGGCCGGAGCGAGCGAGGCAACTTCCCGGTGTTTCGCCGCCGTCTGCGGCAATGGATGCTCCGCATCACGGCCTATGCCGACCGTCTGCTCGCCGATCTGGAGGAGCTCGACTGGCCGGAGTCCATCAAGACCATGCAGCGCAATTGGATCGGCCGCTCGGAGGGGGCCCTCGTCCGCTTCGCAATCAAAGGCCAGGCGCAGGGTTTGCAGGTGTTCACGACCCGGCCCGACACGCTCTTCGGCGTCACGTTCCTCGTCGTGGCACCCGAGCATCCCCTCGTCGATTCACTCACCGCCGGGACCTGGGCGGCTACAGACCTGTCGCCCAGCTGGACAGGCGGGGCACCCTCGCCAGGCGAAGCGCTGGCGCGCTCAGCAAGCGGCGTGTTCACCGGTTGCTACGGCGAGAACCCGGTCACGCGGCAGGCAGTCCCCGTCTTCGTCGCCGACTACGTCCTCATGGACTACGGCAGCGGAGCCATCATGGGCGTGCCCGCCCACGACGAGCGCGACTTCGAGTTCGCCCGTCGCCTCGGCCTTCCGATGCACGTCGTCGTCTCGCCGCCGCCGACCTGGCCGGCCGACCCGCACGAGTGGACGAGTGCCTGGACCGGTCCCGGTCGCTGCATCAATTCGAGCAGCGGCGACATCAACCTCGACGGCATGGCAGTGGAGGAGGCCGCACAGGCCGTCACAGCGTGGCTGTCGCGCAGCGGCGGCGGCGAGAGTGCGGTGGCGTACCGGTTGCGTGATTGGTTGTTCGCCCGGCAGCGCTACTGGGGCGAACCGTTCCCGATCGTCTACGACGAATGGGATCTGCCGGTTGCTCTTCCGGAGGAGTTGCTACCGGTCGTGCTGCCCGCCCTCGTCGACTTCGCCAGCGCCGGCGAGCCGGAGGACGAGACGAGCAGGCCAGAGCCACCGCTCGAGAGAGCCGGCGACTGGGCAGATGTCGTGTTGGACCTCGGAGGCGGACCGAAGCGCTACCGACGGGAGACGAACACGATGCCGCAATGGGCCGGCTCGTGCTGGTACGAGCTCCGCTATCTCGATCCGACGAACCGGGAGCGTTTCTGCGACGAGGAAAGCGAGCGTTACTGGATGGGCCCGAGATCGGGCGACGACGTAGGCGGTGTCGACCTCTACGTCGGGGGCGTCGAGCACGCCGTGCTGCACCTGCTGTACGCCCGCTTCTGGCACAAGGCTCTCTACGATCTCGGTCACATCTCGAGCCGCGAGCCCTTCCGGCGCCTGTTCAATCAGGGCTACGTGCAAGCCTGGGCCTACACCGACGCCCGCGGCGTCACCGTTCCGGCCGACGAGGTGGTCGAGGACGGAGACGGCTTCCGGTGGCACGACCAGCCCGTCACCCGTCACTACGGGAAGATGGGCAAGAGCCTGAAGAACTCCGTGTCTCCCGACGAGCTCTGCGCCCGCTACGGGGCCGACACGCTCCGGCTGTACGAGATGGCCATGGGACCGCTCGACACGAGCAGGCCCTGGGACACTCGCGCCGTCTCCGGCCCGTTCCGCTTCCTGCAGCGACTGTGGCGCAATCTCGTGGACGAGGACACCGGGACGATGCGGGTGAGCGGACAGCCTCCTGACGAAGGCACCAAACGGCTCCTCCACCGCACGATCGCCGCCGTGCGCGCTGACTACGAGGACCTGCGGTTCAACACGGCGGTGGCGAAGCTCATCGAGCTCAACAACCACCTCTCGCGGACGCCCGCACCGTCGGGAGCCTCCCGGGAGGTGGCCGAGCCGCTCGTGCTCATGCTGGCTCCGCTGGCACCCCATGTCGCCGAGGAGCTGTGGCGACGGCTCGGCCACGATCGGTCGCTCGCCTACGAGCCCTTCCCGACCGCCGACGCGACGTTGCTCGTCAGCGACCGCGTCACCTGCGTGGTGCAAGTGGCCGGCAAAGTCCGTGAGCGTATCGAGGTCCCGTCCGCCATCGGAGACGACGAGCTCGTCTCCCTCGCGCTTGGGAGCGAGCGAGTCCGGGGGGCGCTGGCCGGGCGAGCCGTGGCCCGAACCGTCGTGCGGGCCCCGGGGCTCGTCAACGTCGTACCGGCGTGACGGGTGCGATGGAGACACCCCCCGAGAAACCACCCTCGACATGGGCGGCCCTGCGTGCCCACCGGCGGCAAGCAACCGGCGTCGTGAGCGGGCAGACTTGAGGGAGCCGAGGCTTCTCATCACCGGCGTCTTCTGGGGGCACACAGCATGCACGATCTCGTCATCCGCAATGCCACGGTCGTAGACGGCACGGGCGGGGCGCCACGGCTGGCCGACGTGGCTGCCGACGACGGCCTCATCACCGAGATCGGCGAGGAGGGCGCCGGTGCCGTCGCGTCCGGACGGCGGGAGATCGACGCCGACGGGCGGCTGCTGACGCCCGGTTGGGTCGACATCCACACCCACTACGACGGTCAGGCGACGTGGGATCCGGAGATGTCGCCCTCCAGCTGGCACGGCGTCACCACCGTGGTGATGGGGAACTGCGGGGTGGGTTTTGCCCCCGTCAAGCCGGGCACTCAGGAGTTCCTCATCGAGCTCATGGAAGGCGTCGAGGACATACCCGGGACGGCGCTGCACGAGGGGATCAGCTGGGACTGGGAGACGTTCCCCGAGTACCTGGACGCTCTCGACCGCATGCCGCGGGTCATGGACGTCGCCGCCCAGGTGCCGCATGCCGCCGTGCGCGCCTACGTGATGGGCGATCGTGCCCACGAGGACGCCACGGCGGAGGAGGTGGGCGAGATGGCGCGGGCGGTGCGGGACGGGCTCGCCGCCGGGGCGATCGGCGTCACGACGTCGCGCACCGTGCTGCACCGGTCGGTGCACGGTCTCGTGCCCGGCACGACGGCGCCGGCTGACGAGTTGCTCGCCATCGGCGAGGCGCTCGGCGAAACGGGCCACGGTGTCTTCGAGGTCGTCACGGACCAACCGGAGCTGGAGGCAGAACGCAGCTGGATGGTCGAGCTGAGCCGGCGGACCGGGGCACGCGTCACCTACGGCCTCGCCCAGACGCCCTTCAACCCGCTCGGGTACCGGGCCGCCCTCGCCGACGCCGAGACCTTGGCGGCCGAGGGCGTTCGCGTCACGCCGCAGGTCGCCTGCCGCCCGACCGGCATGCTGTTCGGCTTCCAGTCGTCGCTGCACCCCTTCATCACGCACCCCGCCTATCGGGCCGTGGCTGACCTGTCCTTGCCGGAGCGGGTGGCCGCCCTCTCGTCCGGCGACGGGCGCGCCCGTCTGCTCGCCGAGGAGCCCGGCACCGACAACGTCATCGCCCGCGTCCTCATGTCGCGTTGGGAGCAGATGTTCCTGCTCGGGGATCCGCCCGACTACGAGCCGCCCCCGGAGAAGAGCGCCGCTGCCGTCGCCGAGCGGGAGGGGCGCCCACCGGAGGCGGTCGTGCTCGACTGGATGCTCGGCGCCGGCGGGACGGCCCTCCTCTTCGCTCCCTTGGCGAGCTATGTCGACCGGGACCACGAAGCCATCCGGGAGATGATCACGCACCCCTTGACGATCCTCGGCCTGTCCGACGGCGGCGCCCACTGCGGGCTCATCTGCGATGCCAGCATGCCGACCTACCTTCTCACCCACTGGGTGCGGGACCGCTCCCGCGGTGAGCGCTTGCCGCTCGAGCTCGCCGTGGCGCTGCAGACGGGCCGGACGGCGGAGGCCTACGGACTGAACGACCGCGGCACCATCGCCCTCGGGAAGCGGGCCGACCTGAACGTCATCGACCTCGAGGCCCTGGCGCTGCACGCACCTCGCATGGTGCACGACCTGCCGGCGGGCGGCCGCCGGCTCGTGCAGCACGCCGACGGCTACCGCTACACCGTGGTCGCCGGCGAGGTCACCTTCGAGGACGGCGAGCCCACCGGCGCCAGGCCGGGGCGGCTCGTGCGGGCCTAGCGGACCGGCGCAGCGGCCGAGGCGGTCTACTCGAGCTCGGCGCGCACGGCGGCGAAGGCATCGGCGGCACGCACGAGATCCTCACGCCGGTGGGCGGCCGAGACCTGAGTCCGGATACGCGCCTTGCCGAGCGGCACGACCGGGTAGCTGAAGCCGACCACGTAGATGCCCCGCTGCAGGAGCCGGTCCGCCATGGCCGACGCCCGCCCGGCGTCACCGATCATGACCGGGACGATCGGGTGATCTCCTGGCAGCACGTCGAAGCCCAGCTCGGTCATCCGCTGGCGGAACCAGGCCGTGTTCTCGGCGAGACGGGCACGCAGATCGTCACTCGTGGCGAGCAGGTCGAGCACCACGAGGGAGGCCGCCGCCATGGCAGGAGCAAGGGAGTTGGAGAACAGGTACGGGCGGGACCGCTGGCGGAGCAGGTCGACGATCTCCTGCCGCCCGCTCGTGTACCCGCCGCTGGCGCCCCCGAGCGCCTTGCCGAGTGTGCCGGTGACGATGTCGACGCGGTCCTGCACGCCGTGCAGCTCGGGGGTCCCCCGCCCCGATGGCCCCACGAAGCCGACGGCGTGGGAATCGTCCACCATCACCATGGCGCCGTAGCGATCGGCCAGCTCACAGATGTCGGCGAGCGGCGCCACGTAGCCGTCCATCGAGAACACGCCGTCGGTCACCACGAGCCTCCGGCGAGCCGAGGCGGCGGCCTTCAGCTGCTCCTCGAGGTTGGCCATGTCGCGGTTGTGGTACCGGAGCCGGTTGGCACGGCACAATCGGATCCCGTCGATGATCGAGGCATGGTTGAGCTCGTCGGAGATGACGGCATCGGCCTCCGACAGGAGGGTTTCGAAGAGGCCGCCGTTGGCATCGAAGCACGAGGAGTACAGGATCGTGTCCTCCGTGGAGAGGTAGGCCGAGATGCCCTTCTCGAGCTCCTTGTGCACGGCCTGGGTCCCGCAGATGAACCGGACGCTGGCGAGGCCGTAGCCCCAGCGGTCGAGGGCGGCCTTGGCCGCTTGCACGACGCGTGGGTCGTCCGCCAGCCCGAGGTAGTTGTTGGCGCACAGGTTCAGCACCTCGCCCGTGCCCACGGCGATGTTGGCGGACTGCGGCGTCTCGATCACCCGCTCGCTCTTGCGGAGGCCCTGGGCGTCGATCTCGTCCAACTCTGCCCGTAGGTCTGCTTTGACGGTGTCGAACATCGAAGGCTCCTTACCGGTCGGCCCAGGAGAGGACGACCTTGCCGCACTCGGCCGCCTTCACCACATCGAAGGCGGTCTCGAACTCCTCGGCGCCGAAGCGGTGTGTGATGACGGGGGAGACGTCGAGGCCGGCGTTGACGAACACCGACATCCAGTACCACGTCTCGAACATCTCGCGTCCGTAGATCCCCTTCAGGGTGATCATGTTCGTCACGACGTGTCCCCAGTCGATGCCGAAGTCCTCGCTCGGCAGGCCGAGCATGGCGATCTTCCCACCGTGGCACATGGCCGCCAGCATGGAGCGCAGGGCGGACGCTTTGCCCGACATCTCCAGCCCGACATCGAAACCTTCCCGCATCCCCAGCTCACTCATCGCCTCGGCCAGGGTTGTCGCCGCTGGGTCAAGGGCGAGCGTGACACCGACGGAGCGAGCGAGCTGCCGGCGGTAGTCGGATGGATCCGTCACGACGACGTGGCGGGCGCCGGCATGGCGGACGACGAGCGCCGCCATGATGCCGATGGGGCCTGCACCGGTGATGAGCACGTCCTCGCCGAGCACGGGGAAGGCCAAGGCGGTGTGCACCGCATTGCCGAGCGGGTCGAAGATGGCAGCCACGTCGAGGTCGATGCCGGCGCTGTGCCGCCAGACGTTGCCGGCCGGGATGGCGATGTAGTCGGCGAAGGCGCCGGCGCGGGAGACTCCCACGCTGGCGGTGCGCGAGCACTGCACGCGTCGCCCGGCCATGCAGTTGCGGCAGCGCCCGCAGACAAGGTGTCCCTCGCCGCTGACGATCTCGCCGACGGCGAGCTCCGTGACATCGGCGCCGAGCTCGACGATCTCGCCCACGAATTCGTGGCCGACGACGAGGGGCACCGGGATGTTCTGCTGCGCCCAGGCATCCCAGGCGTAGATATGGAGGTCCGTGCCGCAGATGCCCGTGCGCAGCACTCGGATCATGACATCGTCGCGTCCGAGCACGGGCTCGGGAACGTCCTGCATCCACAGTCCGGGCTCGGCATGGGCCTTCACCAAGGCCCTCACGTCGTAAAGATCCTCATGCGCGGCAATGTAGCGCGGCCCCGCACCGGTAACCTCGGCCGTCGCCCACGTCCAGACGGCAGGAGGCCACTCGATGACGGACATCTCCGGAGCACCTCGTGCCACCGACCACACGCACGTCGCCAACAGCGGCAAGGCGGAGCTCAGCCTCGACGAGCTGGCCGCCATCCAGCCGGGCATGGCCCGCCTCATGGTCGAGGTGGCCGACCGGATGTGGAAGTGCTACCACGCCGGCAAGGCGGGCAACCGCCCCCTCGCCCGCTACCAGCTCTCCGAGGCCGTCAAGATCATGAAGACCGCCGTCGTGGTGAGACCGAAGTACTTCGACGCCACGCAGCGTTTCATCTCCGAGGAGATCGCCACCCTACGCGGGGTGATCGAGGCGGGGGATTGGGAAGACTTCGATCGGGCCTACGCGGACGTCGTGGTGGCCACGAACCGGTACCACGAGGAGTTCGACAAAGGTTTCCTCGTCTGGAAGGTGCCGGAGGATCCGCCCCGCGACCTCGACCTCACGCCGCGGTCCTGAGACCTCAGGTGCCGGGCGAGAGCCTCAGGCCGCCCGGCGGCTGACCACCCAGACGGTAGCGGCGATGAGCAGCACCGACAGGGCCAGCAGCCAGCCGCCCTCGATCCACTGGAATGCCCAGAACCGGCCGGCCGGCTGGTAGCTGGTCAATTGCGTGTAGCCGTGCTGGGCGAAGCATTGCGCGAGGGTCTCCTGCGACGGTTTGCCAAGGGGGCCCGCCGGCAGGGCAACGCAGAGCTGGATGAGATGGTTGGGGGCGTCCCTCCAGCTGGTGAACGCGAACCTGCCGCCCTTGGTCCACCACTGGCTCATGATCCAGGCGGAACCGGGCACGTTCACTGCCTTGGTGAGCAGTGGCGACAGATAGTGCTGGCGCAGGAGGTTTGCAGCCACGAGGGCGAGTCCGGTGTAGGCGGCCAGGGTGGCGACGATCGCGGGGACGACCCGGCGAATAAGCATGCCGGCGAGGCCGCCGATCGCGAAGGCTGCCAGCGTCCCGAGGGCGAACACGACCCCGCGCAGGTCGAACAAGGCGAGAGAGAACGGGGACGCCTCGGAAAGGTCGAGGGCCGGGTGGCCGGTGGCGGCGAAGTACGGCTGGTAATACCAGGAGACCAGCACGCTGAACGCGCCGGCGGTGGCGGTCACCACGACCGCGAGCGCCACGAGCTTGCCGAGCGCCCAGCGCGAGCGCCCGAAGCCCTGGGTCCAGGCGTAGCGAAAGGTGCCGGTCTCGAGCTCGCGGGCCAGCACCGGTGCCCCGACGAACGCCCCGATCAGCGGCGGCACGAGCTGCAGTGTGTAGCCACCCACGAGCACATGGTTCATGAAGTTGAAGTTGGTGATCAGGTCAGCGCAGGCAGATGAGGCTGGGTTGCAGGTGGTCGCGGCGGCGTAAGCGTGGTGAAGCTGAAGGCCGAGGATCCACACGTACACCGCTAGCGCCCCCAAAAGCGCGGCTACGCCGCCCAGCGCGACGCGGTGCTGACGCCAAGTGACCCAGGCCATCCGCCGCCACGGCACCGGCCGCAGGCTCGCGTCCTCCTCCAGACGTGCGGGCACCGTCAGCGCGGTCATCGCCGTCATCTCGTCACCTCCGATGGTTCGGCCTGCCGGCTCCGGGCCGGGCCGGGCAACGCCGCCGCGCCGGGCTCGCGCAGGTAGGCAAGGGCGAGTTCTTCCAGGCCGACCGGGTGCGCCTCCCAGCCCGGCGGGACCGGGTCGTCTACGGTGGCTCGGACCAACAGGTGGGCTTGTGCGGCGGCACGGCGGACATGCACCACCGGCCGTTCGGCATATCTACCGGCCTCAGCGGCCGGGCCGGTCAGCACGCGGTGGCTGGCGAGCAGATCGTCGAGCTCGCCGGCCATCTGCAGGCGGCCCCGCGACAGCACGATGAGGTAGTCGGCCACCCGCTCGAGCTCGACGAGCACGTGCGAGGACAGCAGCACCGACACGCCGTCGTCGACGGCGGCCGTCAGCACCGTAGCCATGAAGTCGTGGCGGGCAATCGGATCGAGCATCGCCACCGGCTCATCCAGCACGAGCAGCCGCGGCCGCCTGGCCAGCGCCAGGGTCAGGGCGAGCTGCGCCTGCTGGCCACCGGACAGCCTGCCCGCCTTCCGCTGCAGCGGGATTCCCAGCTCGGCAAGCCGGGCTTCGGCAGATGCCTGGTCGAAGCGCCGGTTCAGGTTGCGGGTCAGGTGCAGCATGTCCGCTGCCGACAAGTTCTTGTACAGCGGTGTTTCCTGGGCAACGAACGCGATGCCGTCCAGCGCGGCGGGCGACCCGGGCCGCCTGCCGCCGAGCACGGCGACGCCGCCGGCGGATGGGGCCGCCAGGCCGACCACCAGTTGCAGCAGCGTGGTCTTGCCGGCGCCGTTCGGGCCGACGAGCGCCGTCACGTGACCGGCGGGGATCGCGAGCGAACAGTCGCGCAGCGCCCAGGTGCTGCCGTACTGCTTGCCGAGGCCGCTTGCCTCGACGACGTTCATGCGACGCCTTCCGTTCTGCCGCTCGCGGCGCCACCTCCGGTGCGCGACCCCCTGCGGCGCTCATAGAAATCCCGCAGCGCGCTGGTGAACAGCGCCACGATCCCGTTCTCGTCCAGCCCCGCCTCGTCCGCGGTGCTCAGCCAGCCCGACAAGGAGCGGCGAAGCGCGCTCAGCTCCGGGAGTGCGACCTGACTGAGCGTCGCCTCGATGAACGTGCCCTGGCCGGGCCGCCCAGCGGTGAGGCCCTTTGTCTCCAGTTCGCGGTATGCCTTCAACACCGTGTTCGGGTTGATTGCCAGCGAGGCGACCACGTCCCGGACTTTGGGAAGCTGGTCACCGGGCTTGAGGTATCCGAGTCGCAGCGCGTGCTCGACCTGGTGGACAAGCTGCAGGTAGGTCGGCACGCCCGAGGCGGCGTCGAGCCGGAACTCGATCGGAGCCGCCGGTCGGGCGGCCTCGCTGTCATCCTTATCTAATGTCATAAGACAAAGCTACAGCACGATCGACGGTCATCACTCGCGCCCCTCCTCGCGTCGGCGGCCGGCGTCGCGCTCGGCGCGGCTCGTGCGATTTCGTCGCTACCTCTTTGAGCTGCTCAGATGCGACACGAGCGCCCGAATAGCACTGACCCTCGCTCGCTGTGTGCGTTAGGTGAGCTCGATGAGCGTCATCAGCTGGATGGAGCGGCAGGAGCGGCCCAGTCTGATCTCGTAGCGCCCGGGCGAGGCGACCCAGCCGCCGGTGGCCTCGTCGTAGCGGGCGAAGTCGCGTTCGGTGAGGGCGAATTGCAGGCGTCGGGTCTGCCGTGGCTCGAGGGTGACCTTTTCGAAGGCCTTCAGCTGCTGTTCGGCTTCGTCCGAGTGCCGGTCGAGGTCGTGCACGTAGCACTGCACCACCTCGGAGCCCCGGCGGGTGCCGGTGTTCTTCAACGTGACACCGACAAGCGCCAGCGGAGCGCCCTCGAGGCCCGCCGGCAGCGGCTCGGCTTGCAGGTTTCCGAGGACGACGGTGTCGAGACCTGACAGCTTGAAGGTCGTGTACGAGAGCCCTTCACCGAAGCAGAACCGCGGTTCCACCCATCGCGTGTCGTAGTAGCGGTAGCCGACGAGGAGGCCCTCGCCGTAGGGAGCGTGCCCGTCAGCGCCCGGGTAGTGGGGAAAGGCCGGAGCGTCCTCGATGCGCCGGGGGATCGTCATGGGCAGGCGTCCCCCCGGGTCGGTGTCGCCGAGGAGCACGTCGGCGACACCCTCGCCGGCCTGCTCGCCCCCGAACCAAATCTGGGCAAGGGCGGCGATGTCGTCGGCCCAGTCCATCGTCACCGGTGAGCCGGCGTTCACGAGGACGCAGGTGCGCGGGTTCGCCAGCACGAGGCGGCGCACGAGCTGGTCCTGCAAGCCGGGCAGGTCCATGGACGACCGGTCGTAGCCCTCGCTCTCCCACTCGGCCGAAGTGCCGACGACGCACACGACAGCGTCGGCCTTGGAAGCGAGCGTCTCCGCCCGCCTGAGCAGCTCGGAGTCGCTCACAACCGGTGGGATGGCACCGATCATGAGACCGCCGAGCGGGATGCCGGGTTGCTGGGCGTACTCGACGACGACCTCGTAGGGGCGGCCGTTTTCGAGCTCGACCGTCCCGAAGATCTCTTCTGACCCAAAGCCGAAGAAACCCTTCCCCTTTGCCAGCTCACCGCTTGCCTCCACAACGGTCGTGCCGTCGACGAACAGGCGGGCCGTGCCCACCTGGGTGAGGGAGAACGTCCAGGCCCCATCATCCTCTGGCACGATGACCGTGCGCGCCCGCAAGATCCAGGCGCCGGCGCGCAAGCCGGAGCCTGCCGGGCCAGGGTCGCCGAGCCACGTGAACGAGCCGAGGGAGGCGGTGTCGGTGTGACGCACGGTCTCCTCGAGATCCTCGGCGTCGAAGCCCGTCCCGCTGAAGTACTCGAGCCGGAGCTCCGCCTCCAACGGCGGCGTGCCCGACCAGGTGATGCACCCGCGTTCGTAGGCCACCTTGACGCCGGCCGGCACGAGGCGGTCGTGCAAGGCCTGGAAAACCGAGCGCCGGTCGATCGGGTTGACGCGGGCGCTGCCGCCTCCTTGGACGGCCGTGTCGACGGCATTCGGACCGATGACGGCGAGCGTCTGGCCGGCTTCGAGCGCAAAGGGGAGGATCGGCCCGTCGTTCTTCAGGAGGACGAAGCTCGCCGAGGCGAGGCGGCGGGCGACGGCTTGCCGATCGGCCACGCTCGAGACGGCAGCCGCCCGCTTCACGCCCGAGCCCTCGGCGAGGGCGCCTGTGCGCTCGGCGAGGGTGAGAAACCGCATCACGTGCGCGTCGATGACCGACTCCGACACCTCGCCCGCTTGCACGGCGGCCAGGAGCCTCGTGCCGTAGTGAAGGGGCGGTCCGGGCATCTCGAGATCGAGACCGGCTCTGGCGGAGCCGAGCGTGCTGCGCGTGCCGAACCAGTCGGAGATGACGGCACCGTCGAAGCCCCAGTCCTCTCGCAGCCTGCCGGTCAAAAGGTCGTCGTGCTCGGCGGCATACGCACCGTTCACCTTGTTATAGGCCGACATCACCGCCCAGGCGCCAGCGTCGTGCACGGTCGCTTCGAAGGGGACCTCGTACAGCTCTCGCAGCACCCGCTCGGCAACGTCCGAGCTGATCGTGTGCCGCTGGAACTCGGTGTCGTTCGCCACGAAGTGCTTCACCGTGGCCGCCACGCCGCGGGCCTGCAAGGCGCCCACGTAGGCGACCGCAAGGCGCGCCGACAGGATCGGGTCTTCCGAGTAGGCCTCGAAGTGGCGGCCGCCGAGTGGGTGACGGTGCAGGTTGACGGTCGGGCCTAACAGAACGTGGACGCCGCGGTCGAGGCATTCGTCGGCGAGGACGGCCGCCAGACTGGCAGCTGCGTCGGTGTCGAAAGTCGCCCCGATGGCCGATCCGCACGGGAACGACACCGACGTCGTACCGACGTAGCGCTCGCCACGCACGCCGGAGGGACCGTCGGACAGCTGGAGGGCGGGGATGTCGAGGCGCTCGATGGCGGTCGTATGCCAGAAGTCGGCTCCACCGAGGAGCTCGACCTTCTCCTCGAGGGTGAGCTGTGCGAGCAGGGACTGGAGGGGACCGATCGGTGTCGTTGTCATGGTCGCCTCGCCGTCAGCTCTTTGAGGGCGCTGTCCGGCACGTCGAGATCCCCTTTCCCGGTGCCGACTCTCAGGTCCGGCTTGTAGCTCCCGTGGAAGTCCGACCCGCCTGTAGCGACGAGGCCGTACCTGCCGGCGAGGGCCGCCAGCGCCTGGCGCTCCTCGCCGGAGTAACGACCGTACCAACACTCCATGCCCGTGAGGCCGGCCGCCGCCAACTCAGCCACCTGGCGCTCAAGCTCGGCAGGCTCGAGGCCGAGCGAGAGCGGGTGGGCGAGGACTGCGAGCGCCCCGGATGCCTTCGCAGCCGCGATCGTCGTGGGTGCGTCGATGAAGGCCTTCGGGAAGTAGGCCGGCCCGCCCTTGGCGAGGAGCGTGTCGAAGGCGTCCTGGTAGGAGGCGACGGCGCCGAGGCGGACGAGGACGGCGGCGAAGTGCGGTCGCCCGAGCGTGGCCTCGCCGGCCTCGTCCCGCAGCAGCTCCTCGGTGATCGGGATACCGAGCTCGTTGAGGCGGGCGATGAGTCGCCCGTTACGGGTGTCGCGGTCCTCCCGCAGCTGCTGCAGCTGCTGCTGGAGCGGGCCGTCGCCGGGCTCCACGAAGTAGCACAAGACGTGCAGGGCGCCGGGCGAGAAGCGGCACGACACCTCGCAGCCCGCTACGAACTCCACCCCCATCTCCTCTGCCCGCCTCCTCGCCGTCTCGATCCCGGCCAGGCCGTCGTGGTCGGTGAGGGCGACGGCACTGCAACCGGCCTCGGCGGCCAGCTCGACGATGCGTGCCGGCGGTTCCGAGCCGTCCGAGCAGCTGGAGTGAGTGTGGAGGTCGATCATCGGTCTCCCGGGGGTATCGGGCACGCCGGCCCGCTGGCCGCGTCCGAGCGTACCGGCCCGGTCGGGCGGCGGCTGGTGGCAGAATGGCGCCGTGAGGGAAGCCTGCGGCGTCTTCGGCGTGTATGCGCCGGGCGCCCATGTCGCCAAGCTCACCTTCGACGGCCTTTTCGCCCTCCAGCACCGCGGACAGGAGTCGGCCGGCATGGCCGTGAGCGACGGCCAGACGATGACCGTCGTAAAGGACATGGGCCTCGTCGCCGCCGTCTTCGACGAGAGGACGCTCTCGTCCCTACAGGGAGACCATGCCGTCGGGCACGTCCGCTACTCCACGACCGGTCCGAGCACGTGGCACAACGCCCAGCCGGCCTACCGTTCCGTCGGGGCGACGGGTTTCTCGCTCGGACACAACGGCAACCTCACCAACACGGCCGAGCTGGCCGCCGAGGCCGGCATGCTGCCGGGGATCGTCACCTCGGACAGCGACCTCGTCGCCGAGCTCCTGGCGCGCCGCTTCCCGCCGGAGCCCGAGCCGCAGGAGGCCTACCTCATCGACGCCCTCATGGAGGTCCTCCCCTCCCTCGAGGGGGCCTTCTCGCTCGGGCTCATCGACGACGCCCGTCTCGTCGCCGTGCGGGATCCGCACGGCTTCCGGCCACTCTGCCTCGGTGAGTTCGTCTACGTGATCGAGGGCGAGGAGCGCCGCGGCTGGGTCGTGGCCTCCGAGTCGCCGGCCCTCGAGGTGATCGGAGCCGAGTTCCTCCGCGAGATCGAACCCGGCGAGATGGTCGTGATCGGTGAGGACGGCGTGAAATCGTTCCATCCCTTCGGGGCCGAGCGAGTGGAGCCGCGCCTGTGCGTCTTCGAGTTCGTGTACTTCGCCCGACCGGACACCCGGTTGGAGGACCGCGAGGTCTACGCCACGCGACGGCGGATGGGCGAGCTACTGGCGGAGCAGGCTCCCGTCGAGGCCGATCTCGTGATCGGCGTGCCCGACTCCGGCGTCACGGCCGCCGAGGGCTATGCCCTCGCCAGCGGTGTCCCCTACGGGCAGGGGCTCATCAAGAACCGTTACATCGGGCGCACGTTCATCGCCCCCACCCCAGAAGCGCGCATCTCGGGTGTTCGCCGCAAGCTGAACCCGCTCCGATCCAGCATCGCCGGCAAGCGCCTCGTCGTGGTCGACGACTCGATCGTGCGGGGCACCACGACCCGCGGGATCGTGAAGATGCTCCGCGACGCCGGCGCCCGCGAGGTTCACCTGCGGATCTCCTCACCGCCCTTCGCGTGGCCGTGCTACTACGGGATTGACACGCCCGTGCGGGAGGAGCTCATCGCCTCGCAACTGTCGGAGGATGGCGTCTGCGCTCACGTGGGCGCCGACTCGCTCAGCTATCTCTCACTCGAGAACCTCATGTCCGCCGTGGGGGCCGATTCGGAGGGTACGGGATACTGCCGGGCCTGCCTCACGGGCCTGTACCCGGCCCCGGTGCCCTCGCGCTCTCCGTAACCTGCCCGTATGGACTTGGGCGCCTTTGGCATCTGGTGGAGCGGCTGGCAGGTGGGCGACGGCGTCGAGGAGTCTGCTGCCGAGCTGGAGGAGCTGGGTTACGGGGCGATCTGGCTGTCGGGTGGCTTCAAGCCCGGGCTGTCCGGGCGATTCGAGCGCCTCCTCGGGGCCACGACCCGGGCGAAGGTGGCGAGCGGCATCATCAACACGTGGCTCACCCCGGCCGTCGAGCTCGCCACCGCCACCCAAGAGCTGGAGATGCAGTTCCCCGGGCGTTTCCTCCTCGGACTTGGTGTCAGCCATGCCCCCCTCATCGAATCGGCCGGGCGGAGCTATGAGCGCCCGTTCTCGCAGGTGGTGGGGTTTCTCGACGAGCTGGACGCCGCCCGGCCGACGGTTCCGAAGGATCGCCGCATCCTGGCAGCACTCGGCCGCAGGATGCTCGGCCTGGCGGCGGAGCGGTCGCTCGGCGCCCATCCCTATTTCGTCACGGTCGAGCACACCGTGCTCGCTCGCCAGGTCCTCGGCGAGGGCCCGCTGCTCGCACCGGAAGTCGCCGTCGTTTTGAGCACCGAAGCGGCCGAAGCTCGCCAGATCGCCCGCGGTTACATGGCCGGGTACCTGACGCTGCCGAACTATGTCAACAACCTCCGGCGCACCGGCTGGACCGAGGCGGACGTCAGCGACGGAGGCAGCGACCGTCTCCTGGACGCTCTCGTGCCCTGGGGCAGCGCCGAGACGGTGGCCGGACGGCTCCGGGAGCATCGGGCGGCCGGAGCCGACCACGTCTGCGTGCAGGTCATCGGGGCGGATGGCACGTTCCCGCTCGGCGGCTACCGTCAGCTCGCCTCCGCCCTCGGGCTCAGCCGGGAGGAACTCCCGTGAACGGCGTCGCCGGCGGGCCACCTGGTCCAGCCGGATCACCGACGGCGCTCGGGCTGTAGCCGAGGTCGGCTGCTCGCCGCAGGTACTCCTCGCGGCTGATCTCGCCTCGTGCGTACCGCATGCGCAGCTCGGCGAGAACCGGGTCGATGTGGGACGGCGGGGCGGGGCGCGGCCACGGTGGCTCCTGCAGGGTGTGGGACTTCGCCGGGCGAACAGCCCGAACGATCAGCACGACGGCGACGGCGATGAGCGCGATGACGACGAGCAGGAACAGGAGACCAACGAACCGGTGGGCGCGGTGAAACCGGAGGAACATCATCGGTCCTGCTGCCGCCATGATGGCCATGACGCCATTCTCGCGCTTGTCGTGGCTCTGGCTGAGGTCGCCACCCTGTCCGAGCCCCCGCCGAGCTCATCGGGGGCGCCGGGCGTACCATCGGCCGATGGGTTTCCTCTGGCGAAAGTTCCAACGGCTGCTACGGACGAGACGACAGCGCCGCGGCCGGCGCTAGCCGCCCGTGCCGTGGTCGGGACCGGCATCGATCCGGTGACCTCGCGCTTTTCAGGCGCGCGCTCTACCAACTGAGCTACCCGACCCCGCGGTTACCCGCGAGTCGCCATCTTCGCGGCGAGCGGACCTGACGGGATTTGAACCCGCGACCTCCGGCTTGACAGGCCGGCGTGCACTCCGAGCTGCACCACAGGTCCAGAGTCCGGACCGGCATCTCCTGCCGGCCCGACGTCGCACCTGCCAGGTGCGACTCGCAAACTGTAGGCGATCCTACGGGTGACGCCATCCGGGTTGTCCGCGGTAGCCGGCGGCGAGCGGGCTGAGCAGCCCGAGGCAGTATGGTCGCGGCGACCGACACGGAGGAGATCGCAAGGTCCGTGAGCCAACCGGATCCGCTGTTCCGCCAACCGTCGGTGCCGCCGGACTTCCCGAGCCTCGAGCGACGCGTGCTCGAGCTCTGGAAGCGCCAGCGCGTCTTCGAGCGCTCGACGGAGAACCGGGCGGAGGCGCCGGAGCGCGTCTTCTACGAGGGCCCACCGACGGCCAACGGGAAGCCCGGTCTTCACCACGTCTGGGCGCGGGTCTACAAAGATCTCTTCTGCCGCTTCTGGACGATGCGGGGCTATCGCGTCGCCCGGCGTGCTGGTTGGGACACCCACGGTCTGCCCGTGGAGGTGCAGGTCGAGCGGGAATTGGGTTTCTCGGGGAAGGACCAGATCGAGTCGTACGGTGTCGCCGCCTTCGTCGAGCGCTGCCGCCAGTCGGTGCTCGAGTACGTGGAGGACTGGAAGCTGCTGACCGAGCGGATCGGGTATTTCGTCGACACCGACGACGCCTACTGGACCATGTCTCCCGATTACATCCAGTCCGTCTGGTGGCACCTCTCGCAGCTCTACGGCCGTGGCCTCCTCTTCGAGGACGTCAAGGTCGTGCCCTACTGCGCACGCTGCGGGACGGCCCTGTCGAGCCACGAGCTCGGTCAGCCGGAGGTCTATCGCGAGGTCGACGACGTCGCCGCCTACGTCCGCTTTCCCCTCGTCGGTCCCCTTCCGGCGGAGCTGGCAGATGCCCGCGCCCTCGTCGTGTGGACGACGACGCCGTGGACGCTTCCCTCCAACACCGCCGTCGCCGTCGGTGAGGACATCGACTATGTCGTGGTCGACGGGCTCGTCGTGGCCGCCGGGCGAGCAGATGCCGTCCTCGGCGACGGTGCCGCGCAGCGGGCCACCGCACGGGTAGGCGGTGGCGCCCTCATCGGCGTGGCCTATCGCCGCCCGCTCGACGCCGTCGCCGTGCCCGACGCCGTCGCCGTGCCCGACGGTGCCGCAGCGCCTGGCTGGACCGTCGTGCCGGCCAGCTTCGTGACGGCAACGGAGGGCACGGGCCTCGTGCACGTCGCCCCGGCCTTCGGGGCCGACGACTGGGCGCTCGGGCGCAGGCTCGCCTTGCCGAGCCTCAACCCGGTCGGCCCGGACGGGCGGTTCACCGAGGCCGCCGGCTGGCTGTCTGGCCTGGCGGTGAAAGCGGCCGATGGCGCCATCCTCGAGCGCCTCGCCTCCGACGGCCTCCTCGTGCGAGCCGAGGAGTTCCGCCACCAGTACCCGCATTGCTGGCGTTGCTCGACGCCGCTCATCTACTGGGGCACGCCCTCCTGGTACGTCGCCACGTCGCGCCACAAGGCCGACCTCATCGCTGCCAACGAGGCGGTCGTGTGGCGACCGGAGCACGTCAAGCACGGCCGCTTCGGAGAATGGCTGGCCAACAACGTCGACTGGGCGCTCTCGCGGGACCGCTACTGGGGTACGCCGCTCCCCATCTGGCGGTGTCCCGGGGGCCACGAGCGCTGCGTCGCCTCTCTTGCCGAGCTCTCCGAGCTGAGCGGCACCGATCTCCTCCGCCTTGACCCCCACCGGCCCGGCATCGACGAGGTCGCCTTTGCCTGCCCGGAGTGTGGCGAACCGGCGCGCCGCGTCGAGGCGGTCATCGACGCCTGGTTCGATTCGGGCTCGATGCCGGCGGCGCAATGGGGGGTCCCGGCCACCCCCGGGTCGTCCGAGCGGTTCGTCATTCCGGCCGAGTTCGTGTGCGAGGCCATCGACCAGACGCGGGGCTGGTTCTACTCGCTCCTCGCCGTCAACCAGCTCGTGCATGG
>JBKQSP010000126.1:0-25972 GCA_052143575.1 Acidimicrobiales bacterium | reverse complement strand
CGGAATGCTCGTCTTATACCAACCACTCCAGTCGTTGCTCTTGTCGCCTCCGATGAGAACAATGGCCTGCCGCTCCTTGTCGAATGCAAAAAGAACCCTGATCTCGGTGCGACCAGTCGAGCCAGGGCGCAGCTCCTTCATGTTTGAATGTCGGCTGCCCTTGACTGTGTCGACCAACGGCCGCCCGAGGCTGGGTCCGCCATCACGGAGCACCCTCACCGCGGCGAGGAGGGCTTCCGCGTCTGACTGGCCCAACTGCTCAGCCCACGCTTCGCAAGCGGGGTGGAACTCCACCTCCCACGATGCCCGAGCCACTCGATAATGATACTGTTATCGCGCTGAACCGTGCAACCGAGCACGGCCAGGCATCCAGCGCCCGGTCGTCAGGTTGAACCCAACGGCGTGAGCGCGGGCAATCTCACTCTCCGGCGTGACGTGCCGCTTGTAGAGGGCGCCGCAAGGAGTCTCGGAGAACAAGATGGACAACGCCACGAGGTCAGAGCATCACTGGGGGCCAGCGGGGCGAACAAATGCCTCCCTCAGTTACTGAGGCGCTGCTGGCTCAATTCGCGAAACCCGAGGCTTGAGAACACGGGCAGGCGCTTGGCATGCATCCTTGCGAGCACAGGAAGGGCCACGTCGACGTAGTCGTGCACCTCGACCGAGGTCTTGCCCTCCACCGGGCGCATCACCCGGCCGACGTACTGAACGAGCCGTCCCTTAAAGGCAAGAGGAAAGGCGAGGAAGAGAGCGTCAAGCGGCGGGCAATCGAACCCCTCGCCGAGATAGCTGCCGGTCGCGACGAGGACGAGCCCGGAGCCTGGTCGGACTTCCTCGAGCCGGCTGAGTACGCTCGCGCGGGCTTTCTTGCCCATTCCGCCACGAAGCACAAGACACTCGAAGCCATCGCTCTCGAGGCGATCGACGATGCTCTCAAGATGCTCGGTCCACTGTGTGAGCAGGAGGCAATTGCGTCCCCGCTCCCTCGCTTCTGCCACGTCCCTGCAGATTTGTGTTGTCCGCTCGGCGTCCTCCACAGCGCCTCGAAACACTTCGTGGATGGCGAGGTCCGCTCCGAATGCGGGGTCGTAGCTCGTCGAGTGGACAATGAGGTCGAGCCGGGCACCGTCGCTTCGTGCCTGCTTCGTCGCGTCATAGCGGATCGGTCCGCAATACATCGTCATCAATCCCTGCAGCCCGTCTCGTCTGTAGGGTGTCGCCGTGAGCCCGAGCCAGCGCCGCACCGGGATCTGGCGAACGCAGCGCTCAAATGTCACCGCCGGAACGTGATGGCACTCGTCGACGACAACGAACCCGTAACCGGCGGTGAGTGTCTCGAGGTCCTCCCGGCGAGAAAGGCTCTGAACCATCGCCACGTCGACTGCGCCGAATTGGCGGTCTCGAGGTGCTCCCAGGTGACCGATCCGTGCCGAGGTCAGGCTGAGGTGGGCAGATAGCCGGTCGCGCCACTGCTGCACGAGCGGCTTGCGATCGACGATTACAAGTGTCGGTCGATCGAAATAGGCGATGAGCGCGCAAGCGAGAACCGTCTTGCCGGCGCCGGGCGGAGCGACGAAGACCCCAAGCTCGTGCTTCGACAGCTCGTCAAAGGCGGATTGCTGACTCGTAGAGAGAATGGCGGATAGCTCGAATCCGACTGGCTCTGGGTTCGAGAAGGCATCTCGCATCTCCAGTTGGCTTCCGCTGCCACAACAAGCGCGGTCGCCTGCTCGCGCAGGCCCCGAGGTAATAGAAGCTCGCCCAGGTTCTCCTGATAGCAGCGGACGAATCGTGGCGTGTCGTGGTTCGAGAAACGCAGCCGTTCGTTCTCGTAGAACTTTGGATTGTGAAGCGACGCGAGGTGCTTGAGCGAGGCGACCAGCGCGGGCGGTGGGCCGATGCGGTCTACCGCCAGCATCGCTCCCTCAGTGGCTGCGATCTTTGGCGGCGGCTTCGCCTCACCTCTCCCCGACCGCGGGGACCTGTACGTGGCGGCGTTAGGTCCTACGCCGATCTCCTCGATACCGGACGCAAGTGAATCGACGGCCTCCGCTGACATGCGGTCGAGCGAGGAGAGGAACGCCCACTGATCCGGGTGCGGTTGAAGGTTGGTCGAGTCCAAGAACACCGTCGTCTCGCGGCGGCGGCATTCTCCCTGTAACGGCAACGCGATGAGGTTTCCGAATGAACCCTTCGGCACAAAGTCCTGTGACGGGAACAGCCGGTCGTAACTCGCCAAGTCAATCTCGGCCCGCACTGCCATGGCCTCTCGAAGAACGTGAAAGCCGATGCGCCGCGCCGAGGATGCCGGTACCGGCCCACCGAAGAACATCCAGACGTGCGCGCCGTCGCCGGAGCGAGAGCGCTCCAACGCCACAGGAATGCTGGCCGCCCTCGCTGCGTCATGAAACGCAAGCGCGTCAAGAACCCAGCTGGGACCGTCGAAGTCACACGCCAGCAGAGCGCAGCGGTCGTCCCGGAGCAACGGGTAGAGACCGGCCTGGATTTCCCCGGCGAGATGCCGCGTCACGACCTCTTCTGTGAGCGGGAGCAGTTCGCGCTCCGGGCGTCGGGCGCTTGCCCAACCGCCCTTCACCGCAGGGCCCCAGCCACCTTTTTCCGGAGCGACTGTTCTCCCACCTCAAGGCGTAGACGTCCTGGCGTCCCACAAACAGAGACCGGTAGAAGGCGACCTTCTTCTCCGGCGACGACGAGTGGTTGATGTCTGACGCTGCGATAGTGGTCGCAGTTGCCTCGAGGCTGACGAGTCGCGGTTCCCAGGCGCTGATCGTGGACGCTCGATCCGGTTTGTCGAGACCCAGCAGTTGGTGCAAGCGGGCGTTCTCTGTCTCAAGCTCGAGCACCCTCTGCTCGAGCCGAATGACCCTGCGCTCATCGTCAGGCGGAGACCGCACAGGGCGGGAGGCTACCGTCCGGAACGATCGGACTGATGGACTCCCGTGGTTGACGGTCGTGGGCGCGGCCCGTGAAGACCGCTCGCGAGATTGGCGCCAGACCGCAAGCCGCGTGCGGCAAGGTGGAAGCCAGACCGAGACTATCCGTTCGGGAAAGCAGTATCGGAGCGACGGCCCGCGCGGCCCTGGCGGACAGGGCCGCTGTGAGAGCACTCCTATAAGCAGATCAAGGGACCTAACCAACCCCTCTGTGACCTGCGCTTATACCACTGGAGCGGACGACGGGACTCGAACCCGCGACCCTCACCTTGGCAAGGTGATGCTCTACCAACTGAGCCACGTCCGCGTGGTGCCGATAGTACCAAGCCGCCCACCACGGACGCACGCTGCGAGGCGTCCCCCCCTGGAGGGCGGGGCTACGTGCGACTGCTTCGGCCAAAACCCGCGAGAATGGGCTGATGAAGCCCCTCGCCGTCCACCACGTCTCCATCAACGTGCGAGATGTTGAGGAGGCCCTTGTTTTCTACGAGGACGTCCTTGGCATGTCGCGGCGCCCTGACAGGCCCAACTTCGGCTTCGGTGGCGCATGGCTCGATGCCGGCGGCCAACAACTACACCTCATCGAGGCCGAGCCGCCGCCGAACCTGGGGCAGCATTTTGCCGTGCAAATCGAGGACCTTCGCGCCACTGTCGCCGAGCTTCGCTCCGCCGGCTTCGTCGTGAGCGACCCGGCACCGGTCGGCCGGAGCTGGCAGTCGTTCATCTCCGATCCGAGCGGAAACGTCGTCGAGCTGCACGAGGCCAAGGGCCTAACGGCCGCGCACTGACGAACCGAGAGACACTCGAATCTCACGCCGCCACGTTTGATCCTTTTGGAACTACCCCTTCGCTGAACAGCTGGCGTTCACCACAGTGACCTGTCGGCGCGATAATGCACGACACGCGCACCGACTCGCGAGAGGGGCCGAGAGTGGCCGACGGCGCTGAGGGTACGCCTACGACCAACGGACGACAACGCTCTCGCCCTGGCATACGCGCCTTTCTCCTTGGCATGGTGCTGCTGCCCACGCTCGTGACGGTGGCGCTCGCCTCTTCCCTCGCCGTTTCCAAATGGTCGGAACGCGACGACTCGGTGACCACCCGGTCCGCCACCCTCGTACTCGACGCCCTCATGCATGCTCGAGCAGCTGTCACCGACGAATACGTGCCGTCGGCCGCCATCGTCTATGCGCGCTCTCGGGGAATCGGTCTCGCCGAGCTCGACAAACTGCTCAACATCCCCTTCGGGGTTGACCTCACGCATGCCCGCGCGGAGGTCGGCCAGAGCATCTTGAGTACTGACTCCCAACTGAGCGGCGACCGGGCAAAATTGATGGCGCTTCGACGCGAGATTGACAAGGGCTCGGTCTCGTTTGTGCACGTGCAGAATGTCTTCAACGGCATCACTGCCAACATCGACACGCTCTGGCTGACGAAATTTGCAAGCCTCAGTCGCAGCATCGGACGCGCCGGGGCGACGACGGCTGGTCTGCAACAGGATGTGAACGCTCTCCAGCTGTCCTTCGCCGCTTTCAAGGCAGGCCTCGATCAGACCACTTACGCCGAGGAGGTCTTGACAGCTCCTTACACCACGTCAGTCGTCGCCAATCTCGTCGGGACAAACGCGCTGTACGCCAGCTCCACGGCGGGGTTCCCCGGCAACCTCGGGCCGCAGGCACGGGAGGCGTGGGCAGACATCCAAGGGAATTCGGACATCTCGCAATTCGACAAGGCCGTAACGCTTGCCATCAGTACCGGGTTGCGTCAGGCTGAGCCGCCCTATGCCACGAACCTGAAGGCGAATGCGAGAATCTTCGTCGGCGAGATCGTGAAGGTGAACCTTCTGACGGAGCTTGTCCTCGCCGCCTCTGCCGATCTCCGCAACGCCGCCTCGGCGCAGCAAAGCTCGGTCACGAGCAGCTTCCTTCAGGAGTTCGTTCTCCTCATCGTTCTCGCATCGCTCGTCGTGGTCGCCGCGCTGTGGCTGGCCCGTTCCGTGAACAGGCCGCTCACCAAGATCGCCGAGGCAGCCGGCATCTTGCGGCTCGGTGATTTCGACGTCGCCCCTCTCGAGGAAAGCGGGCCTCGCGAGCTCGCCTCGACCGCCGTCGCCTTCAACGAGATGGCTTCCACGCTTCGCGGCGTGGAAGCGCATGCCGTGGCGCTCTCCGCTCGAGATCTCGACGACCCCGCTCTTCAGACCCCTCTGCCCGGTCGTACCGGACTCGCCTTGCAGAGCGCCCTCGATCGATTGCAAACCTCCGTCCGAGACGCCGAGAGTCGCCGGGAGGAGCTCCACAAGCTCGCCACTCGGGACAGCCTTACCGGCCTGATGAGTCGCGGAGCTGCCCTCGATGCGATCGACCGCGATTTGGCGAGAGCGTCGCGCGAGGGCAACGTCGTGGCGTTGCTCTTCCTCGACCTCGACGGCCTCAAGGCCATCAATGACACCTTCGGCCACGAGGGCGGTGACGAGGCGCTGCGGACGACGGCGGACGCCATCATCAACTGCACCCGCACGACCGACATCCGCGCCCGCCTCGGAGGCGACGAGTTCGTCGTCTCTCAGCTGCGCCCAGGGACGCCGGACGAGATCTCCGCTCTGGCGGAACGCATCCGCCAGCAAGTTGCGGATGCAGAGCCCGAATCGCACGGCCGTCGAATGCGACTCGGATGCAGCATCGGTATCGCCCAGTCCGCCGCCGGCGACACGGCCGATGATCTCATGCGGCGCGCCGATCTGGCGCTCTACGAAGCGAAACAGGCGGGTCGCAACCGGGTGGCCTGGTTCGGTCCGTCGGCGAACCGAATCGCCTGAACGAAACCCGAGGAATTCTTCCCGGAGCGGCCTGATCCTCCTCAGGCTGCTCTACGCTAACGAACATCTGTTCGATCGCTAGGCGAGCCGCAACCTTGGATTGGCGACGTCATCGAGGACGCCGTCAGTCCTGCGCTTCTGTTCGCCCTCGTCACAGCGCATCGCTCGCCGACGAAACGGGTGCTTCTCTGTGCCCTCAGCGAGGTGGACCGTCGGCGACCCGAGAACGCACCTCCTCGAACGACATCTCCGGGCGGATGCTGAGCATCGCCCAGGTCGCTCCGAGCGAGGCGGCTTCGGCGGGCTGCAGGGTCGGACTCGCCAGCACGGCGACCTGGAAGCCCCCGAGAGAGCCGTCTCTCTCGGCCGCCAGGATGCCGATGGCGCGCTCGAGCTCCTCCAAGCCGGCGTCGACCAGGAAGAGCCCGTCGTATCGCGCTGCCCGCCGAACAGGTCGCGCTGCCGGACCTGGTCGCGCGCCACCTCCACTCACACCACCTTGGGCACCGAACCAGATGGGCACCCGAGGCGTCTGCAACGGCCTCGGGAGAAAGCGCACACCGTCGGCGGTGAAGTGCGGTCCTCGATGCTCGATGTACTCCCCCTCCATCATTCGAGCCAAGAGCTCGGCCCCTTCGTCCAAGATCGCCCCGCGTTCGCCGGCGTCGACGACCTCCCCGAAGCGGCTGAGCTCGCCGGTCGAGTCGACCCCGAGACCGAGGCCGAGCACGACCCGTCCGGAGGACAGGTGATCGAGAGTGACGACCTGTCGGACGAGCACTTGGGGACGCCGTCGCACGAGGGGAGTCACCATCGTTCCGATGCGCAGACGCGTTGTGGCACAAGCCACTCCGGACAAGATGATCCACGGATCGGCCACACTGGCCGCTTGCTCCGGGCGCCTCAAGACGTGATCCCAGAGAAAGAACCCGTCCCAACCCTGCTGCTCGGCAAGCACGGCGAGATCGATGACCCGGTGCGGATCGGACAGCTCGTTGAACGGCGGCAGGAAGACGCCGTGACGCATCGCGTTGGCTCCTTCGCTCACCCTTAGTGGCCCCGCGCGATCCACTCCTCGAGGTGAGGAGCTTCATCGCCGATGAGCGTCGATTCGCCGTGGCCCGTGAACACCCGGGTCTCGGGCGGCAGCACGAGCAGACTCCTTCGGATCGACTCGATGATCGTCGGGAAGTCGGACCAGCTCCGACCCGTGGCACCGGGGCCTCCCCTGAACAACGTGTCGCCGGAAAAGACGATGCCGCCGGCGGCGTCGAAGAGACAGCAGCCGCCCGGCGTGTGCCCTGGCGTGTGCAGTACCGCCAGTGACGTGCTCCCCACCGTGAGTGTCATGCCATCTCGTAGCTCGCCGTCAGGTGAGGCGGCGTCACCGTAGACCTCGCGCCACAGCGGCAGGTCAGCCGGATGGAGCAACACGGGCGCTCCGACAGCTTCCCGCAGCTCGACGGCGGCGTTGATGTGGTCGTTGTGCCCGTGCGTGGCGACGATGGCCACGACCCGCACGTCCCGAACCGCCGCCGCGATCGAGGCGGCCGAATGCGGGGCGTCAACGATGACGACTTCGGCCCCCTCAGACCCGACAGATCCGAATGCCCAGCCGCTCGTGCCAACGATCCAGACGTTGTTTTCGACCTCGAAGTCCTGACCGTCGAGCGAGAAGATGCCCGACGTCGTCAGATGCCGCACATGACTCGAGGCCAGCTCGGAGCTCACTTCGGCGCCTCCCGCCTCCTCTGGAGGCGTGCTCATCCGCTCGAGCCGAGCACGACGACCGACCGCAGGACCTCGCCTCGCTCCATGCGGTGGAACGCGTCCTCGACCCCGTCGAGCCCGATCGTCTCCGAAACGAACCGGTCGAGATCAAGGCGCCCCTGCAGATACAGCGAGATGAGAACCGGGAAGTCCCGTGACGGCAAGCAGTCTCCGTACCAGCTGGGCTTCAGCCGCCCGCCTCGGCCGAAGAACTCGATCATCGGCAGATCGATCCGCATGTCCGGGGTCGGTACGCCGACCTGGACGAGCGTGCCGGCGAGGTCGCGGGCGAAGAACGCCTGCTCCATCACCTTCGGGTTGCCGACGGCCTCGATGCACACGTCGGCGCCGTTCCCACCCGTCAGCTGGCGCACGCGCTCGACAGCGTCTTCCGTGGAGGCGTTGACGACATCGGTGGCCCCGAACGAGCGTGCCAGCTCGAGCTTGCGGGCGTCGAGGTCGACCCCGATGACCGTGGTGGCGCCCGCCAGCACGGCGCCGGCGATGGCGGCGCACCCGACGCCACCGCAGCCGAAGACGGCCACGGAGTCGCCCCGGCCGACCTCACCGGTGAACAGCGATGCCCCGAGACCAGCCATCACACCGCAACCGAGGAGGCCGGCGGCTTCTGGCCGTGCCCGGCTGTCTACCTTCGTGCACTGCCCGGCTGCCACGAGCGTCTTCTCCGCGAAGGCACCGATGCCGAGCGCCGGCGCCAGCGCCATGCCGTCGGCGAGCGTCATCTTCTGGGTGGCGTTGTGCGTGTTGAAGCAGTACCAGGGTCGTCCTCGAAGGCACGCGCGGCACTGGCCGCACACCGCCCGCCAGTTCAAGATCACGAAGTCGCCGACCGCCACGGACGTCACGTCAGGCCCGATCGCCTCGACGATGCCGGCTGCCTCGTGGCCGAGCAGGAAGGGGAAGTCGTCGTTGATGCCGCCCTCTCGATAATGCAGGTCGGTATGGCACACGCCGCACGCCTGCACGCTCACGAGGGCCTCACCCGCCCCGGGATCCGGAACGATGATCCGCTCGACGGTGACCGGCGCACCCTTCGACCGAGCCACCACACCTCGAACCTCGTGTGCCACTTCACCCTCCTTGTCCCGGCCTGCCCCAACGGCGGCTCCATCACCACGCCAGTCGAATGCGGCTCACGTGCCACCCTCCCAGCGATCCGTCACCAACCCTGCGCGACGTGCTTCACCCTCGTGTAGTCCAAGAGACCGTAGACCGCCAAGTCCTTCCCGTACCCGCTGGCGCCGAAACCGCCGTGCGGCATCTCAGAGGCCATCGGCGCGTGCGTGTTCACGGCGACGGCGCCGAAGTCCAGATCCCGGCAGAAGCGGCCCGCCCGAGCGACGTCGGACGTCCAGACGCTGGCCGTCAGGCCTTGCGCCACGCCGTTGGCCACGGAGAGGGCCGCTTCCTCCCCGGAGAAACCCTGCACCGTCACGACAGGCCCGAACACCTCGTCCCGCACGATCTCGTCCTCCTGGCGCAGCCTGGTGACGACGGTGGGCTCGAAGAAGTAGCCGGGCCGCTCCAAACGTCGACCACCGCACGCCACGACGGCGGCCGCCGGGAGACGGCTGATGTAACCGGCCACGCGCTCGAGGTGCTCTTGGCTGATCAACGGACCGTAGGTCGTGGCCTCGTCGTCCGGGTCGCCCGGCACCACGCCGGCGACCCCCTCGAGGAGCAGGCTCATGAAGTCGGCCGCGACGGTGTCCTCGACGACCACACGCGTGGCGGCGGTGCAATCCTGGCCGGCGTTGTAGAAGCCGGCGCCGACAACGGCGTCGGCGGCGGCGGCCAGGTCGGCATCGGCAAAGACGACGACCGGGGCGTTTCCTCCGAGCTCGAGGTGCACGCGAGACAGCCGTTCGGCTGCCGCCACGGCTACCGCTCGGCCCGCTCTCGAACTGCCCGTCAGCGACACCATGGCCACCTCAGGCTGGCGTACGAGCTGCTCGCCGGTAGAGGCGCCGCCAAGCACGACGTTGAGCACGCCGGGAGGGAGGACACGTGTAGCCAGCTCGGCCATACGCAGCGTCGAGAGCGGCGTGAGCTCGGACGGCTTCAGGACGACGGTGTTGCCGGCCGCCACGGCCGGCGCCCACTTCCAGACCGCCATCATGAGCGGGTAGTTCCACGGCGCCACCTGGGCACACACCCCGATGGGCTCGCGCCGGATGGACGACGTGATTCCCTCGAGGTACTCGCCGGTAGACGCACCCTCGAGGACGCGGCAGGCGCCGGCGAAGTACGACACGACGTCGACGATCGCCGGCATCTCCTCCTCGGCCATCTGCCGGCGAACCTTGCCGGTGTCGCGGACCTCGAGGTCAACCAGCTCCTCGGAATGACCCTCGAGGAGTGCAGCGACCTCGTGGAGCGCCCGCGATCGCTCCGCCGCTGTCGTTCGCCGCCAGGCTGTGAACGCTCGGGCGGCGGCGCCGCAAGCGGCTGACACGTCCTCGGCGCCCGACTCCGGCACCGCGTCGTAGGGCTCGCCGGTGCACGGATCGAAGACAGGCAGGTAGCGCTCGGCCTTCGCCGCCACGAACTGACCGCCGATGAAGTTGTCGAGCATCTCGATCCCCCTCGGGCACGGTGCAACAGGCGAAACAGGTACAACCGGTGCAGCAGGCTCAACAGGCACGACGGGCCATTCGCACGAAAGCGGCCGAAGTGCAGCTCACGGGCGCGTGGCACGTCATCGGCGGCGGCGCGCCGAGGCCGGAGGCGCTCACGCCCCTTGCCATTTTCCCTACCGTGGCATAAACTGAATGTTCAGTCAAATAGCCACAACGGCGCCGGAGCCAGCGGCCCGGTTGCCCGAACGGAGAGATACCCGTGGTGTCGCAAACCCTCACATCCGACCTCGACCGGCGCCTCGACGCCCTGGTGGCGGAGCAGGAGGCGATCTTCGTTGCCCGTCAGCCGAACTCACGGGCGCTGACCGAGCGCGCCGTGCGCTCGCTCGCCGGCGGTGTCACGTCCAGCTGGCAGATCACGCGGCCGCAGGCCGTGTGGATCAGCCACGGCAGCGGCTCGAAGATCTACGACGTCGACGGGACCGAATATGTCGACCTGCATGGCGGCTACGGGGCCGGCTTCGCCGGCCACGGCCACCCGGCCATTGTCGAAGCCGTCCGGCGGCAGGTCAGCCGGGGCACCCACTTCGCCCAGCCGACCAAGGACGCCGTCATCGTGGCCGAGGAGCTCGGCCGCCGCTTCGGCCTCCCACTCTGGCGTTTCGTGAACACGGGAACCGAGTCGACGATGGACGCCGTCCACCTCATGCGGGCCGCCACGGGCCGCGACCTCATCATCAAGGCCGAGGGCTGCTACCACGGTCACCACGACTCGGTGCAGGTCTCGGTCGTGCCACCGGAGGACGAGATCGGGCCGGCTGACCGCCCGAACACGGTGCCGAGCAGCACGGGCATACCGAAGGCGCTGACCGACCTCACGCTCGTCGCCTCGTTCAACGACATCGAAGGCGTCCGCAGCCTCCTCGAGATTCATGCCGGAAAAATCGCCGGGATGATCATCGAGCCGATCATGATGAACATCGGTATCGTGCCGCCCGACCCGGGCTACCTGGCCGCCCTGAAGGACCTCCTCCACGAGCACGGCGCCCTCCTCACCTTCGACGAGGTGAAGACGGGCCTGACCGTCGGTCCCGGCGGCGCCACCCGCCTCTACGGTGTCACGCCCGACATCGTCTGCCTGGCGAAGTCGATCGGTGGCGGCCTCGTCGTCGGAGCCATCGGCGGAACGGCCGAGGTCATGGAGACCGTCGCGAACGGAACCTACGACATGGTGGGGACGTTCAACGGCAACCCGCTCTCCATGGCCGGAGTCCGGGCAGTGCTGGAAGAAGTGTCCACGGACGCCGCCTATGAGCACATCGCCAAGCTGCGCGAGCGGGCTGGCGTCGAGCTGGACGCCGCCATCGCCGAGGCTGGCCTCCCCGCCCACGTGGTGGCGATCGTCGCCAAGGGTTGCGTGACGTTCTCGACGACGCCGGTGCGCAACTACCGGGACTTCCTCAAGGTTGACGACCGCTACAACCACGCCCACTGGCTCATGCAGCACAACGGCGGCGTCTTCCTGCCGCCGTGGGGCAAGACGGAGCAATGGCTGTTCTCGGTGCAGCACGACGAGGCGGACGTCGATCGCTTCGTCGAGAACTTCTGGCGCTTCACCCGCGCCGTGGCGGCCTAGGTCTCCCTTAGACAACCACCTCCACCCCTTGCAGCACGTCGGTGGAGGTGGTTGACTTCCCTGATCGGCCGTTCAGTCGCCTGAGAAGGGCCCACGTCACCGGGGGGAGGTGGCTCGGATTACGTCGCATCCAAGACAGGGTTGGGCACGGCGTGTCGACCGCCTGCGAAGACTCGCTCTCGGCGACGCCGGCGGCGAGCCCGGCGGCACAGGCGCCTTGCACGGCATCAGGAGCGGCTCATGGGGCAGCGCCGGCATGTCCCGCCGCGAGTTCATGCGTATGGCTGCAGGCGGCGCCGCCCTCGCCGGCGTGGGCGGCGGTCTCCTCGGGGGCTGCGAACGCCCCGGCCACGCCGGCGTCGCCATCCCGCTCCCCCGCAAGACGAACCCGGTGAGATGGCCGGTCTACTCCGACAACGAGCCCATCCCTGATGGCCTCGCGCCCGAGAAGGGCGCCACGCTCCAGATCTACAACTGGGTCGCCTACATCAACACGGCCGTGCTCGACAGCTTCTGCAAGAAGTACGACTGCAGGTACACGCTGACGACGTTCAACACGATGAGCGAGGCCATCTCGAAGCTGCAGACCGGCGAGCTCGACTTCGACATCTTCTTCCCGACCATCGACGTCCTAGGGCCTCTCGTCGAAGGCAAGCTGCTGCGCCCGATCAACCACTCCTACGTCCCCAACATCCACCAGGCCTGGCCGGACTTCCTCAACCCGTTCTACGACTTGGACTGGCAGTACACGGTCCCCTACACCATCTACACGACCGGCATGGCGTGGCGGAAGGATCTCGTCGACGAGGACCCCTACACCATGGCGAACCCGTGGGCGATGCCGTGGCAGGAGAAGTACCGGGGGAAGGTGGCCATCCTCGACGACTACCGGGAGGGCATCTGCCTCGGCCTCATGAAACAAGGCATCTTCGACCTCAACACGACCGACGTTGCTCAGATCGAGAGCTCCCTGCACCAACTGCAGGAGCTGCAGAGTCTCGTGAACGTGCAGATCGACAACAACGACTACAGCGAGGTGCCATCCGGGCAAACGTGGATCCACCACGCCTGGTCAGGTGACATGGCGGCGGCCTGGGAGTACCTGCCCGCTCACGTCTCGGCCGACGTCCTCGGCTACTGGTTCCCGCCGGACGGAAAAGGCCCCGTGGCGAACGACGCCATCTCCATGCTCACCTCCGGGAAGAACCCCGTCCTGTCGCATCTCTTCCTCAATTACATGCTCGATCTCCCGAACGCCCTCACGAACATCGGGTTCAACGGCTACATGCAGCCGATCGAGGGCGTCACGGCCGAGAAGCTGATCAAGCTGCAGTACCTGCCCGAAGCGCTCGTCTCCACCGTCGTGCTGCCCTCGAACTTCCGCACGGGAATCGAGGAGCTGCAGCTCCCGCCGGACGCCAACGACGCCTGGGAGCTCGCCTGGCTGCAGTTCGGCGGAGGTCTCTAGATGGCGACCGCCCCCCCGGGGGCACGGCCACTCGCACCGGCGGCTCCTTCCGGGAGGTCGGGCGGCCGCGGGGGCGCCCACCTCCGCGGCGGCAGCTCGCCGCCGCGGCCGTCGTTTCGCGAGCGGATGCGGGCGAGGACGGAGCAGGACCGGCGGGAGTCGTGGCGGCCGCGGGGCTTCTGGGCGCTGCTCGCCATCCCCGGCTCCATCTGCCTGCTCGTGTTCTTCGTCCTGCCCTTCTACGTCGTGCTCTCCGTCGCCGCCGGCACGCTCGACCCGATCTTCCAGTCCCCCGTCCCGATCTGGAACCCGTTCTGGTGGAGTGCCGCCAACTTCGCCCATCTCTACCACGAGGCCGGCATCCTCTGGCCGCCCTTCGCCCGCACGATCGTCTACTCGGCGATCGCCTCGGCCGCCTCGCTCGCCATCGCCTACCCGGTCGCCTACTTCGTCACCCGTTATGCCGGCAAGCGCAAGACGCTGTTCCTCATCCTGCTCATCTCGCCGTTCTGGGTGAGCTACATGATGCGCATGCTCGCCTGGATCGACCTCCTGCAGGTGACCGGATGGGTGAACCGGGTGCTCGAGTGGTTGCATGTCGTCTCCCGCAACCATCCGGTCGGCTGGCTCGCCGGCCACCCCGCCACCGTCATCTTCGGCCTCATCTACGGCTACATCCCGTACCTCATCATCGTGCTGTACGCCGGCCTCGACCGCATCGACGGGCGGCTCCTCGAGGCCTCGAGGGATCTCGGGCTCGGCCGCTGGCGGACGTTCTGGCGAGTGACGGTGCCGCTCAGCCGGCAGACGGTGCTGGCAGGCATGTTCATCACGGTGCTCCCGATGCTCGGCGACTACTACACGAACCAGCTCCTCTCGGCCACACCGGGCACGACGATGATCGGCAACACCATCGAGGGGCAGCTCGAGATCGCCAACCTGCAGGGTGACGGCGCTGCCGCCTCCATCGCCCTGCTCGTGCTGTTGCTGCTCCCGATGATCTACTACGTGCGCTCGACGGCGAGGGCGTCGAGGGAGAACGCCTGATGGCCACGGCAGTGATCACCCCGACTGCAACTGCTCCCAGCGCGGCCCCCGTTCCGGCCAAGCGCAGACGGCGTGGGCCCTGGCGCCACCCCTGGGGGCTCGAAGGCTTCACCTGGCTCTACCTCATCTGGTCGATCGTGCCCATCGGCGTCGCCGTCCTCTTCTCCTTCAACCGGGGCAAGTCGCAGAGCTCGTTCCAGGGCCTCTCCCTGCGCTGGTACACCGGCACCTCGAAGGCCTACGGCTCCGTGCTGCACGACCCGACCCTGCACGCCGCCGTCGTGCAGACGCTGAAGCTGGGCCTCTTCGTGACGCTCATCACGATCCCGCTCGGCGTCGGCTTCGCCATCGGCATCGACCGCTGGCGCGGGCGGACCTCGAACGGCCTCAACCTCGTCATGATCTTCAGCTTCGTCGTCCCCGAGCTGCTGCTCGCCGTCGCCCTCATGTTCGTCTTCCTGCAGCTGCTCAAGTTCATCCACCTCGGCGACGGCGCCGAAACGGCCGCCCTCGTCGTCTGGAACATCTCCTGGCCGGCCATCATCGTGCGGGCGCGTCTTGTCACCATCGGCAGGGTGTTCGAGGAAGCCGCCGCCGATCTCGGCGCCTCCCGGTTCTCGGCCATGTGGCGCGTGCTCCTCCCGATGCTCATGCCGGCCATCTTCGCCAGCGCCGTGCTGACCTTCGCAAGTGTCATCGACGACTTCGTCATCGTCGAGCAACTCTCGGGCCCGGGCAGCCAGACGATGTCGGTTCTCATCTACTCACAGGCCCACGGTGGCAACAACGGGCCCGCCCTCAACGCCTTGGCGACGCTCATGCTGCTCTTCTCCCTCGTCGTCGCCGGCTTGGGCTACGTCGCCTACCGATTGATGACCAAAGGCGAGCGCGGCAACACCGCCGCGGCGCTCACGAGCATCGCAGGAATGTAAGGAGAAACCCCCTCGTGCCAGGAAGCCGATCCGCCCGCGCCAGCCAAGGCGGCCACGTCGAGCTCGTCGAGCTGACGAAGTCCTTCAGCGACGTGACGGCAGTCGCCGGCATCTCGGTCGAGATCCAGGCCGGGGAGTTCTTCTCGCTCCTCGGGCCGTCCGGATGCGGCAAGACGACGACGCTGCGGATGGTGGCCGGTTTCGAGGAACCGACGAGCGGGGCCATCCGCCTCGACGGCAAGGACGTCGCCAGCCTGCCGCCGAACAAGCGCAACGTGAACACGGTGTTCCAGAGCTATGCCCTCTTCCCCTTTCTCAACGTGTCCGACAACGTCGCCTTCGGGCTCAAGTACCAGTCGCTCCCGAAGGCGGAGATCCAGCAACGAGTCACCGAGGCCCTCGATCTCGTGCAGCTCAAGGGCTACGAGCGGCGCCGGCCCGGGCAGCTCTCCGGCGGGCAGCAGCAACGCGTCGCCCTGGCGCGGGCGCTCGTACTCAAGCCCGCCGTCCTCCTCCTCGACGAGCCCCTCGGGGCCCTCGACGCCAAACTGCGCCGCTCACTGCAGGTCGAGCTGAAAGCCCTGCAGGAGCGGGTCGGCATCACGTTCCTCTATGTGACACACGACCAGGAGGAGGCGCTCACGATGTCCGACCGCCTCGCCGTCATGTCGAACGGCCACATCGCCCAGCTCGGCTCGCCGCGGGAGGTCTACGAAGAGCCTGCCGATGCTTACGTGGCCGACTTCCTCGGGGTCTCCAACCTCATGGAGGCACGGGTCGTGACACCGGGGAGCGGGACGACACCCTGTCGTCTCAGCATCGGAGAGTTCGAGCTGACGGCCGAGTGCGGTCGCCTCGATGCCACGGGCGACGTCAAGCTCGCCATCCGGCCGGAACGAGTACAGCTGCGGCCCTACGAGGAGAACGGGCAGAACCGCGTGCCCGGCATGGTCGAACGGGTCGTGTTCCTCGGCTCCGCCACCCAGGTATTCGTCCGCCTGGCGCCTGGTGCCACCTTGCAGTCCCTCGTGCACAACGACGGCGAGCCGGTGGGCTTCCAGCAGGGCTCGGCCGTCAAAGTCCTGCTTCCGCCCGACGCTCTGCGCGTGCTGCCGGGCGGCGGCGTCACCGTGGCCGAGATCCACGAGGAGACCTTCGGCGACCAGCCGCCAGATCTGGCCGTGGCGTCGACGACGTAGGGCCGCAGTCGCCCGCGGCCGTCGTCCGGCCGGCCTGACGGCCTCAGCTCAGCGGGCTCGCTTCTTGCGCGACGGGCGCGAGCGGGCGTCCCAGGCGAAGCCCAGCTGCGCCGCCGCCAACCTCATCGTGAGATCGAAGGCCCTCCGCTCGTCCACGACAGGGTCGTCAAGGGCGATCTGGATGGCGAAGCCGTCCAGCAACGCCGAGAGGGCGACGGCGAAGTCCTCCACGTCCACCTCGGAGAACTCGCCCGTTGACTGGCCCTCCCGCACGATGCGGCGGATGGTCTCGCGCCAGTGCTCGTCGAACTCCTCACGAACCCGCCGCACCTCGGGGTGCCGGACGGCCGTCGCCCAGAGATCGAGCCAGATCGCCCAGGACTCCTCCACATGGTGCTCCTGGGTGAGGCAGGTCATCGCCACGATCTCCTCGAGCCGTTTGGCGGCCGTCGGCAGGGCGGCAAGACGGCGGGCGCCGTCGGCATACCAGAGGTCTTCCGCAAAGCGCATCGCCTCGGTGAGGAGACGGTCCTTCGTCTTGAAGTAGTAGATGACCAGTGCCGGGCTGACCTCGGCTCGCTCGGCGACGTCAGCGATCCGAGTGTCGGGAAACCCACGCTCGACGAGGACGTCGAGGGCGGCTCGCAACATCTGGCTGCGGCGGGCGTCTTGGGAGGCGGGAGCCTCGGTGCTCTCACGGACCCTGCCCCCGACCTCCGGCGCTTCAGCCCGTGGCGTCATCGCTACCGCCCCTTCCCTCACGGCGGCCCGGTCCTCACCGGCCGCTTGTCCCAACGGTATCAGCGATCTAGACTGAACAGTCAGTCAAACCACCGGCGAACGCCCGGGGGGACGGAGGGACGCTTCAGATGACGTCGAACTTCGATGCGATCGTGGTCGGCGGAGGGCACAACGGACTCGTCTCGGGTGCCTATCTCGCGCGGGCCGGGCTCGACACCGTCGTGCTCGAATCCCGCTACAAGACAGGGGGCGCAGCCACCACCGAGAGCCCGTGGCCCGATGCCCCTGAGCTGAAGGTCACGCGGCTCTCCTACGTCATGAGCCTGCTGCCGCCGACGATCATCAACGATCTCGACCTCGAGCACAACGGCTACAAGGTCTTCCCGATGGGGCCGTACTACCAGGCCTTCCCCGAAGGCGGCTCCATCAAGATCTTCGCCGACGACTCGCAGCGCAACTACGAGGAGATCGTGAAGTGGTCCAAGCGCGACGCCGACGCCATGCCGCAGTGGGACGCCTGGCTGGGCGGGCTCGCCGACGTCCTCGGCCCGCTCCTGCTGACGGTGCCCCCGAAGCTCGGTTCCCGCCGACCGGCTGACCTCCTCGACACCTTGCGGCTCGCCTGGCGCCACCGCGGCATGAACGTGCGCACGATCGGCGACGTCACCCGCCTCATGACGATGAGCATCGCCGACCTGCTCGACGACTGGTTCGAGTCGTCCCAGGTGAAGTCCGCCATGGCCGTGAACGGCGTCATCGGCACGTGGGCAGGCCCGTACGAGCCGGGCACGGCCTATGTCATGGCTCACCACTCCATCGGCGACGTCGGCGACGGCCACCTCGGCAACTGGGGCTTCCCCGAAGGTGGCATGGGGGCGGTCTCGGACGCCATCGCCAAGGCTGCCACCGGCTTTGGAGCCCGTATCCGCACGGATGCCGGCGTCGCTGAAGTGCTCGTTCGCAACGGCAAGGCCCGCGGCGTCGTCCTCGAGGACGGTGAGGAGATTCTGGCGCCCATCGTCGTCACGAGCCTTCACCCGAAGAAGGCTTTCCTCGATCAGATCGACCACCGTGAGCTTCCGGACGACTTCGTGCGGGACATCGAGCACTGGAAGACCCGCTCGGGCGTCGTGAAGATCAACCTCGCCCTCGCCGAGCTGCCCAACTTCACGGCCGACCCCGGCACGAACCAGCAGGACCACCACACCGGCTCGGTCGAGATGGCGCCCTCGATGGAGTTCATCGAGCGGGCCTTCCTCGACGCCCGCGAAGGGCGGCCCGCCGGCGGCCCCTTCAGCGACAGCGTCATCCCGACGACCTTCGACCGTACGCTCGCCCCCGAAGGCACCCACATCATGTCGCTGTTCACCCAGTGGGTGCCGGCCGACTGGGCCACCGAGCCGCACACCGAGGAGCTCGAGGCCTACGCCGACCGCCTCATCGACCTCTACACCGAGCTCGCCCCGAACTTCAAGAGCTCCATCACGCATCGCGACATCGTCGGTCCCTACGAGATGGAGCAGGAGTACGGGCTCGTGGGCGGCAACATCTTTCACGGCGAGCTCTCCATCGAGCAGCTCTTCCACATGCGACCGGCGCCCGGATACGCCGACTACCGCACGCCCATCGACGGTCTCTACAACGCCAGCTCGGCCACGCACGCCGGCGGGGGCGTCTGCGGCATACCCGGTTGGCAGGCCGCCCGCGCCGCTCTGCGCGACCGCGAAGCGGCCGACCGGCGCACGAAGGCGAAGCAGTTGCTCCGACGCGGGTGAGCGGGCCGGCCGGCAGGCAGCCGCCGCGTCGGCAGGCGGACGTCCGGGCGATGCTGGAAGCCCGCAGCGTGGCCGTGGTCGGTGCGAGCAGCCGCCCGGGAAACTTCGGCGACCGCGTCCTCACCGAGCTCTCCCGCAGCCGCAGCACGCCCGAGATCCATCTCGTCAACCCGAAGTACGGCGAGATCGCCGGGCTACCGTGCCTGCCATCGCTCGAGGACATCGCCGAGCCCGTCGACCTCGTGCTCTTCTGCGTCGGCGACGCCTCGCTCGAGGCGCAATTCCAGCTTGCCGTCGCCCGCGGCGACCGGAGCGCCGTCATCTTCGGCAGCGCCGTCGACGCCGATGGCTCCCTGCGCCGGCGCCTCGCCGCGAGCGCTCGTGAAGCGGGCATGGAGGTCTGCGGCGGGGGGTGCATGGGCTTCGTCAACCGGGTGCACGGGCTGCGCGCCATCGGCTACCTCGAGCCGTACCCCCTGGCCGAGGGCCCCATCGCCCTCGTCACCCACTCCGGCTCCGCCTTCTCGGCGCTGCTGCGGGCAGATCGCCGCCTCGGGTGGACCGTGGCCGTCTCGTCCGGCCAGGAGCTCGTCACCACGACGGCCAGCTACCTCGACTACGCCCTCTCGCTGCCCGAGACCGAGATCGTCGCCCTCCTGCTCGAAACCCTCCGCTCCCCCGCCACTCTGCGTGCCTCCCTCCGGCGTTGCTCGTCGGCCGGCATCCCCGTCGTAGCCCTCACCGTCGGCGCCTCGCCCGCCGGGCGGGCGATGGTGGCCGCTCACTCGGGCGCCCTCGCCGGCGACGACGCCACGTGGGAGGCGCTCTGCGAGGCCCACGGCGTGCTGCGCGTGCGCGATCTCGACGAGATGGCAGACACCCTCGAGCTCCTCGCTGCCGGCCGCCGTGTCGCCGCCCGAGGCGACTCACCGGGTCGCCGCCGCGGCATCGCCTCGGTGCACGATTCCGGGGCGGAACGGGCTCTCGTGGTGGACGTAGCGGACGCCGTCGGCGTGCCCTTCGCCGACGTGGCCGGTGCAACGCACGACCGGCTGGCGGCCATGCTCGATCCGGGCCTCGAGGCGGGAAACCCCCTCGACGTTTGGGGCACGGGCACCGCCACGCGCGAGCTGTTCGGCGACTGCCTGCTCACCTTGGCAGCAGACGACGCCGTCGAGGCCGTCGTACTCTGCGTCGACCTCGTGCCCGAGCTCGACGGCGACACCGCCTACCCCGAAGCCATCGTGGACAGCTGGGCGGGCACGAGCAAGCCGCTCTGTTTGCTGTCCAACATCACGAGCGCCATCGACCGGCCGGCGGCGCGGCGCTTGCGAGACGAAGGGATTCCCGTCCTCGAGGGCACCCGCAGCGGGCTCTTGGCACTCCGGCACCTTCTCGAGCTCGCCGAGCCCGGCCGCAACCCCGCCACGACACCCGTCATCGACGCAGCCCGGCGTCGGCGCTGGTCGGCTCGCCTCGCAGCCGGGCCGCTCGGGGGCGCCGGCTCGATGGCCCTGCTCGCCGATTACGGCTTCGCCGTCCCCGGCTACGCATCGGTCGCGAGCGCTTCGTCCGCCGTGGAGGCTGCCGAGCACCTCGGCTGGCCGGTGGTGCTCAAGACCGACGATCCCGCCATCGCCCACAAGTCGGATGTCGGAGGCGTCATCCTCGGGCTCTCGTCGCCCGATGCCGTTGCGAGCGCCTACGACGAGCTGGCGGCACGGCTCGGCCCGCAGGCGCTCGTCATGGCGACGGCTCCGGGCGGGATCGAACTCGCACTCGGCATCGTGCGCGACCCCCTGCTCGGGCCGCTCGTCGTCGTGGGGGCCGGCGGTGTCCTCGTCGAGGTGCTGGCCGATCGCGCCGTCGGCCTCCCTCCCCTCGACGGCGCAAGGGCACAGCGCCTGCTCGACCGCCTCGCCCTCCGGCCACTGCTGGACGGCGTGCGGGGTGCCGAGGCGGCCGATCTCCTCGCCGTGACGGCGGCCGTCGTGGCGGTGTCGAGCATGGCCGGTGAGCTCGGTGACGTCGTCGAGGCCCTCGACGTGAACCCCTTGTTTTGCGGGCCCTTCGGTGCGATGGCCGTCGACGCCCTCGTCATCGCCCGCTAGGCCGGCGCCGGGCGGACCCACAGGCAGAACGGGTGCCCTGCGGGGTCGAGGTAGACGCGCACATCGGCCTGCGGCTGGTAGGACGCCAGCACGGCGCCGGCGGCGAGGGCATGGGCCCCGGCGAGCGCGAGATCGTCGACCTCTATGTCGAGATGCGCCATCATCTGCTGATCGGCGGGGCTCGCCGGCCAGCTCGGTGCGACGTAGGCCGTTTCGGTCTGGAACGAGAGGCCCGACCCGCCAGCGGGGGCGCTCAGCTGCACCCAGTCCGGCTCATCCTGTGTCACCGGCCATCCGAGGAGGCGATGGTAGAAGGCAGCCAGTGACCGCGCATCGGGGGCATCGAGCACCGTGGCGGTGACCCGCAGCCGCGGTGGGGTGCCCGTCACGTCCTCCACGAGCCCGTCACGAGAAGATGACGTAGAGCTTCCGCAGCGTCTCGTGGATGTCCCAGGTGCCGTTCCAGCCGAGCGGGAACACGACGGTGTCTCCGGGGCCTAGCTCGACGGGCGAGGCGCCATCCTCGGTGACGGTCATGCGACCGAAGACGACGTGCACGAATTCGTTCGTCTCGAGCTCCCAGCGCGACGGGCCCGGTGTGCACTCCCAGATACCGGACTCCGCCTCGGTCACCTCGTCCTTCCACAACGTGAAGCCGGCCGTCGTCATCTCCGGTCCGGTCGCCTCCTCGAGCGGTCCCCAGTCCTCCAACTCGGCGGTGGCCGCGTCGCTCACCTTGGGAAGCCCCACGGGGCCGGCAGCAGTCTCGCTCATCGTGCAGTCCTTTCTGGAAACGGCAGTGCAATCGGGTCAGGGTCGAGGCGGCTGTTGCCCTCGGCGTCGAAACGATCCAGCCCATAGGAGCCCACATCGTCGATGACGCTCGTCGCCCCGCTGACGGCGAGATCGGCGGCGACACGAGCGACGGCAGGTCCCCACATCATCCCGTGCCCGCCCGCGGACGCCACCGTGACATTGCGGAGGGGACCGTCGCGACCGAGGGCCGGGCCGAAGATCGGGAGGTGGTCGGGCGTGTAGTCGATCGTGGCCGCCCACGCCCGGCGGAGCGACAAGCCGGCGCTGAGCGGGACGAGACGGGAGAGCCGGGCCCGCATCGTCTCCAAGTAGGGCCAGTCGATCTCGCGTGCCTCGCCCGGAGGCTCGTCCGGGTTGGACATGCCGAACAACAGGCCACCCTCCTCCGGCCGCCAGTACAAGCCGGCCGGGAGATCGAAGACCATGGCACCCATGGCCTCGGGCGAGAAGGCGGCGTGCGCCTCGGTGACGGCCACCTGGTGGCGGGTACCGCCGGCGTGAACCGTGACGCCTGCCAGCCGCCCGACACTGGCGAGGTCGGGACCACCGGTGAGCACGACGCACTCGGTGGAGATCCGGCCGGCGCTCGTTTCGACGCCGATGGCTGCCCCGCCGGCGAGGACGAGCCCGGTGAAGGCTGTGCGCTCCATCAACCGGACGCCGGAGCGGGCGAGCGCCACGGAATAGGCAAGGACGTTGCGGGGAGGATCGAGATAACCGTCGCCCGCCGCATACGAGCCACCGAGGTAGCTTCCCGCCGCGAGGGTCGGGTTGTGCGCTGCGGCCTCGTCGGGCTCGAGCCACTCGACCTCGAGGCCGAGCCCCTGTTGCATGGCGACGCGCGCCCGCCCGACAGAGACCGCTTCGGCGTCGAAGGCCGGCATGAAGTACCCCTGAGCCACGAAGCCCGAATCGACTCCCAGTTCCTCGCCTTGGCGGAGGTAGAAGTCGCGGCTCCACATGCCGAGCTGGACGGCCGCCGGCGTCCCCCCCTGGCTGCGGACCATGCCGGCGGCGCGGCTGGAAGCCCCCCGTCCGAGCGTCGAGCGCTCGACGACGGCGACGCGCTCGAGGCCGGCCTGGCGGAGCCAGTAGGCGCACCAGCCGCCGACCGTGCCACCGCCGATGACGACGGCGTCAGCGCTGTGGCTGTCGGAGCCGGCCCATTCCCCCGTGCGCATCCCCGAACGCTCGCATAAACTGAACGGTCAGTCAAGGCGAGCCGCCGCGCCTGACCCGGCTCCTGCAGCATGCGGGTCCAGGTCGTGGGCGGGCGTCAGCCACCCACAAGGAGGCCGCAATGCACGGGCTGTCAGCAGATGACCTCGCCATTCAGGGACGGGCGCGGGGTTTCGTCGACGAGCTCCTCCCCTACGAGGTCGAGGCGGAGATGAACGACGGCGAGCTGCCGGCGGGAGTGAGCGAGAAGTTCCTGGAGCGGGCCCGCGAGCTCCGCCTCCTGGCCACGAACATGCCGGTTGAGCTCGGGGGCGGTGGCTGCACGGCGCTCCAGCAGGTGCTCGTGCAGGAGCAGGTCGGCCGGGCGACGAACGCCCTCGCCTGGATGCTGTCGACGCCGCCGCAATGGTGGCCCGAGGTCGCCACGGACTACCAGCTCGAGCGTTGGCTGCGGCCGACGGTGCAGGGCGAGGCCGGCGAGTGCTACGCCATCACGGAGGAAGGCGCCGGCTCCGACGTCGACGCCATCACGGCGACGGCTCGCCGCGAAGGCGACGACTACATCCTGGACGGCGTCAAGTGGCACGTCACGTCGTACAACGAGGCAACCTACGCCTTCTTCCAGGCGAAGCTCACGGACGGGCCGCACGCCGGCGAGCACGCCCTCTTCGTCGTCGACCTCCCCTCACCTGGCGTACGCGTCGTGCGCACCCCGGCCTATTCGCACACGATCGCCCACCACCACCCGATCGTCGCCTTCGAAGGCGTGCGCGTGCCGGCGAGCCATCGCGTCGGCCAGGAGGGTGGCGGGATGGCGTACTCCTATGAGTGGTTCCGCTTCGAGCGGATGATGGTGGCGGCCCGTTGCCTCGGGGCGGCCGAGCGCTTGATCGAGGAGGCGACAGCCTTCGCCAACGAGCGCATCGTCTACGGCCAGCCCATCATCGGCTACCAGCTCGTCGGTGCCATGCTCGCCGACAGCGCCACCGAGCTGTTCGCCGCCCGCTCCATCGTCTACGAGGCGGCGCGGGGCATTGACGAGGGCCGCGACCTGAAGGTGCAGCACGCCCAGGCCTCCATGGTCAAGCTATATGCGTCCGAGATGGCCAACCGGGTGGCGGATCGCGCCGTGCAGATCTTCGCCGGCCGCGGCTACATGCGGGAGAACGTCGCCGAGCGCTTCTACCGAGAGCTGCGCGTCGAGCGCATCTGGGAAGGCACGAGCGAGGTGCAGCGGGCGATCATCGCCCAGCAGCTTGCAAAACGTGGAGTGCGGGCGCTCCTCTAGCCTCCGTCCGCTCGATCCGCCACGTCATCGTCCGCACCGGCCGTGCCCCGGCTCAGTGCTCGACCCGGAAGTCGAGCAGGAGGTACCCGGACGGCGAGGCGACGTCGCGCGTGAGCGTCAGCCGCTTCGGCAAACCCCTGTCGAAGAGCTTTCGGCCGTGCAGGTGCACGGCGGGTGCGATAACCAACCGCAGCTCGTCGACCAGGTCCTGCTCGAGCAGCGATTGGGCGAGGGCGATGCTCCCGTGTACCCCGATATCACCGCCGGTCCCCCGCTTCAGATCGGAGACGAACTCGGCAAGCGCGCCATCGATGACCGTCGTGTTCACCCAGCTCTGGGCGGGCGTCGTCGAGGTCGCCACGAACTTCTCGACGCCGTTGATGAAGCTGGCGAACGGCTCGTAGTCACCGGTGGGCCAGAACGCGGCCCAGTCGTCGTAGGTTCGGCGCCCGAGGAGCACCGAGTCCTGGGTGGCGATGACGCGGCCGAGGTTCTCCCCCATCACGTCGTCGAAGTCGGTGATGAAATCGTCCGGCTGCTCCGCCACGCCGTCGAGCGACAACAACTCGTAGACGACCACGTTCCGCATCGCATCATCTCCCTGTTCTTCGTGGGGCTCGAGGGCAAAGACGCACGACCGCCCCAAAACTCATCGAGCCACCGCGTCGTGTTCGGAGCAAGAGCAGGCAACTACCGCCAACGTCGCGGACACTCACTCGTCGAAGCGGGAGATGGCCAAGAAACATGGCATCAGCAAGACGACCGTCGCCGAGATCCCCGACGCCTTGCAGGCTCTCGCGCAGCCATCATCGAGGACGCCCAGTCAGAGCCCTCGCCGGCACGTGCGTGTCGATGAGGTGATGAATCAAGCGGACCGGACGCGAGCCCGCGCCAGTCAGAGAGCCTCAGCGTGCCGAGACCGTTCCGGCCGTGCGCGGCAGGCCGCCGTAGCCGCGGGCGACGAGGGTGACGAACTGATAGACGCCATCCTCGGACTGCGACATCAGACCCGGGACGGCGTGCTCACTGGCGAGACCGCGCTGCACGGACTCGCATGCCGCCCAGTCCTGCCGGTTCGTGATGTCCCAGAAGTCGACGCCGTACGACGGGTCGAAGCCCTCCCGAGCGGCGTCCTCCGGCGAGAAGGCCCAACTGCACTGGACACGCGTCCGGTCGGGCCCGATCGGCGTCACGAGATGGGTCATGACGTAGTCGGGGTGCAGGCTGATGAGCAGGTTCGGGAACAGGCCGATGTAGTCGACGATGCGTCGGCGATGGGCGTCGAGGCCGCGCAGCGGCGTGCCCGACGTGCGCCCGTCGAGTGACATCGTGTCGTAACCGTCGCGCAGGTCCATCCAGCCGCCCACCCAGGCGCCCTCCATCGGGTGGGTGTAGTTGTCTCCGCTCGAGGGCGGGCTGGCAGCGCACAGCTCCGGGTGGATGACGGGGCAGTGGTAGCACTCCTGGTAGTTCTCCGAGAGGATCTTCCAGTTGGCGTTCACGACGTAGTCGTGCGTGCCGGCCACCCGCAGCCGCTCGGGCTCGTAGGGTCCGATGATCTCCTCGAGCCCGGCGACGTGCTCGTGAAACGGGCCGGCACCGCCGGAAGCGTCCACGAAGATCCAGCCGTGCCACTCC
>JBKQSP010000125.1:0-81241 GCA_052143575.1 Acidimicrobiales bacterium | reverse complement strand
GTTGGAGGCGAGGTTGATCGAGGCGAGGTGGATGGAGTCGAGCGGGTTGGAGGCGAGGTTGATCGAGTCGAGCGTGATGGAGTCGAGCGGGATGGAGTCGAGCGGGATGGAGTCGAGGGGGATGGAGTCGAGCGGGATGGAGTCGAGCGGCACACCTGCAAGGGCGAGCGTCAAGAGCGTGACGCCGTTGTCGCTCCCGGTTGCGGCGGATATCCCGAAGTCCGAACAGGGGAAATTGAGCGAGGCCAGCTCCGTGCACCAGGCTCCCAGGGCAGTGTCGGGCTCGCCGTTCCCCGGCGCCGTCGCGAGGGGGATCGAGTCGAGCGGTGTCGCCCCGAGCTCGATCGAGTCGAGCGGGATGGAATCGAGCGGGCTGGACGCCAAGTCGAGCGATCCGAGGTCGACCGAATTGAAATTGGCGTCGGCCGTGGCGTTCGTCACGACGTCGGCAAGTGTCACCGACTCGAGTGGCTCCTGTGCGAACGGTGTGCCGGCGAGGACGCCCTGCCACCCGGTGCACGTCGGGCCGGATGCCCCGCACCCTGCGGGGTAGGTGATGCCGATCTCCGACAGGAGGGTTTCCGACAGGGCGCGGGCGGCAGAGGCAAGTCCCGAGGGGGCGCCGGCACCGGGCGCTGCGATCGAGTCGAGCGGGATGGAGTCGAGCGGGATGGAGTCGAGGGGCGCCGATCCGATTCCGATGGAGTCGAGCGGGATGGAGTCGAGGGGCGCCGAGGCGGCATCGCCCGAGCCCGTGACAGTGTCCACGCTGGCGGTGGGGACGGCGGAGGCGGGCACGCTCTCGACGCCGTCCACGGTCGGGGAGGTCGCCGACAGTGTGGCGGTGACGGTGGCGTTGCCCGGCGTCAGGCTGGCGGAGTACCAGTTGGCCACGTTCGCTCCCGCCGTGGCCGGGGTGGTTTCGTGCTGGCCGAGGATGACGTAGAAGGGGCCGGTCCCGACGTCGCCGACAGAGGCAGTGTCACTGCCACCGCTGTAGCCGACGGTGACGGTGCCGTTACCGGCACTGTCGATCGACATCGTGATGTTGTAGGTCACGCCGGTCGCCGGTGCGTCGGGAGAAAGCGCCATGATCTCGCGCGCTGCCGACACGCCGATCCCGCGATCCGCCCAGATCCCATAGTTGCCGTCGGCCGCGTTCAAGTCTCCTTCGAGCGTGAACGCCTCCGTAGCGTTCGCATTGACGAGGTACACCGCAAAGGCGCTGCCGTTCGACACGACACCGTCGACGCTCGTCTGAAATTCGAAGGGTGCTGAATAAGGGTTCGCCGATTGCATGCCGGTGAATTCGTTGTCCCCCGTCGTCCCCGCCATCTGCATGGGCGTGAAGAGGGTGGAGGCGGTCTCGAACGTCAGATTCGGGGCCTCGTCCGCGGCGCCGACGGCCGCCTCGGCGGCGACGACGGCCGGCTGCACCAGAGTGTAGGGAGACTGCTCGGGTAGCCAGCAGCCCTGCAGGTAACCCTGATAGACGTTGCCGAGGGCGTAGTCGAGGCCGAAGTCGGTCGAGAAAGAGCTGGACGAGCAATTGTTCGTCGTCAGGCTGGCGGAGTACCAGGCCGCCTCGTTGGGCCCAGTCGGCGTGGCTGGCCGGGGGTTGCCCAAGGCCTCGTCGTCTGATTCTCTCTGGCCGAGGATGACCCGGAAAGGCCCGTTGCCGATCGGACCGAGTGTTGCGCTCGTGATCGAGTGCCCGTTCACGGTGATGATGAAATCCGCGTTGGTGTCCATCGAGATGCTGATCTGGAGCGTCGTGCCCAGCGACGCAGTCAGCCCGGGGATGGTCTGGCCCTGAGTGGAGCTCATGATGTCATCGCCGGCGCCGAGGTATCCGCCGGCTTCGTTCGCCCAGATTCCCGCCAGGCTGGACGACGACAGATCTCCCTCGAGTGAGATACCACCGCCGGTCGTATTGGCGAGATAGACGACAAAGGCGTTGTCCCCGGACTGGATGGGCTTGACGGTCGTCGTGAAATCGAAGGGTGCCTGGTAGGCGGCAGCCGATTCGATGCCGGTGAACTCGGGGTCCGCCGCCGCTCCCTGCATGTCCATGTCGCTGCCGTTGAACGACAGCTCGGGCGCGATGGACGTCGAGTTGTTGACGTTGTCGTGCTCGGAGCCGGGGGTGAGTATGGGCGTCGCCGTCTCCCAGCAGTCCGACAGCGAGGTGTCGGTGGCGAAGTTGTCGCTGAAGCCGGTGGGCGATGCGCAGTCCGTCGTGTCCATCGGGACGAGCGAGACGTTGTCGAGGGTTGCCCCGCACGGGTCGCCTCCGCCGGTGGCATCGGCGAAATCGACGGTGTCGGAGCCGGTGCCGGTGACGTTGACCTGCTCTTCAACCCAACCCGGTGCGGCCGCCGTGTCTCCGGCCGTGTTGAACGAAGGTTCGGAGACGAGCGTCCCGTTCCACGAGACGTCCATCGTCTTTGTCGGATGGGGATCGCCGACACAGGTCGGGTCGCCCGCCACGTACCAGGACAACGTATAGGTGTCGCCGGCGGTGGTACCCGTCACGGTCTGTGATATCGATCCGCCGGCTGCCAGGTCAACGGACTGAGCGCCATCCTCCGGCGCGAGGTAATAGGAATCCACGACGTCGACGCTGTTTGCTCCGACCGTCCAATCGGTGATGCCGGTGGAACCGCCAGGGTACGTGGTGATGTTCGTGCCGCTCGGGAGCGCAGGTTCTTCGAAGCTCCCGTTCTCGATGAGATTGGTCTGGGCGCTCGCCGGTGCGCTCGTGAGAATCTGGACGAGCGGTGCGAGAGCGCCGGCGAACCCGAGGACAAGCAGCAGACCGGCTCCCGCCCGCCAGAAGCGTCCAAGCTTGTTGTGCAACGAAGCGTGGGACCCACGGTGCCCTTGCGTACCGCGTCCGTAGCGCCCGAGACGTTGTGACGGTCGCGTGCCTGCCCGCTCAGACCGATCCCGTGACCGCATGTGGTGAGCCCCCCTAGCCTCTACGCGCGCAGCCTCTACGTGAAGAGGCGACAGCCGAGACGCCAACGGTCCGTGCCCACCTCACGACGTTCCCGTGATCGTAATCAACCCGTACGGCAGGTAACAACCCCTGACGGGAGATAGAGGCGGCCGCCCTGCCTATTCCTGCTCGAGGGCCGCAGGCCAGAGCGGCTCGTCTACCGAGAAGCCGAGGGCGCCCTCCCACGAGTTCCTCGCCGCCACCTTGTCCACGGGCAACCGCTCGGCTACGCCCCAGCGCCCGGTCGGGTAGCCGAAGGAGATCATGCAGGTGTTCGTCCAGGAGTCGTCTGGCACGTGCAGGATCCGCCCCACCTCCTCCGGGTGGAAGCCGCCGAGGACCGAGGTGAGCGAGCTCCCGATTCCCTCGGCGCGCGCCGCCAGCTGGGCACTCCAAGCGGCAGGGAAGATCGAGCCGCTGCCGCCGTCACGCCGGACGAAGCAGAAGAGATAGAGCGGGACGTCCTCGTAGTGATCCGCTAGCCACTGGGCGGAGCGTTGCACCTTGAGCAACGACTGATTGGAGGCACGCTCCGGCTCGAGGCGCGCCCGGTCGAGGCGCTCCTTGTACATCGTGGCCCACAGTGTGGCGATGCTGTCGCGATACAGAGGCCCGAGCTCGGCCTTCAGCTCGGGCGAGTCGACGAGCACGAAACGCCACGGCTGGGCGTTGCCGCCGCTCGGTGCCCTGATGGCGGCGTCGAGTATGCGGGCCTGGGCGTCGAGCGGGATCGGGTCGGGGCGCACGCGCCGCATGGCGCGGGTCGTGTACAGCGCCTCGTGAAGCTCCATGACACACTCCTGTCTGGTCGTGAGCTGCCCGCCGAGACGGCTCCCACGGGCATCCGCACCCGCCAGTCTGGCCGACGCCGGCGCCGTCAGACGCAACGCGTGATGAGGGCCGCCATCTCGTCCGCACCGGGTCCGCCGCAGGACAGGTGGTATCCGTCCGGGCAGAGCCAACCGGGGTTCTGCGAAGCGAGGGCGTACCAGTTCGCCACGGCAGCATTGTCGTAGCGCGAGGCGCCCGACTCGATGATGGCGTTGTTGGAGCCCTCGTAGGAGTCGGGCACGTAGTTCGTCACGAAGACGACGCGCGAGACGCCGCGCAGCTCGCTCATCATCTCGTCGAACAGCCCGCTCGTGATGGGGCCGTTCGTGCCCAGCTCGATGATGACGATCGCACCCAACTGCCCGTCAGAGCGCAGCTGAGCCACGTCGGAGATTCCCGAGTACCACTGCTGTCCGACTATGGCGTCGAAGGAGATGCCCTTCACGTCGGCCTGCAAGTAGGGCTCGAGGTCGATCATGACCGAGTCACCGACGGCGGTGACCCGTCCGAGCACGAGACCGGCCGCCGGCTTCTGGAGGGGCGGCGACGAGCAGGAACCGGTCGGGGGCGGCGAGCCGAGCCGAACCGTCGTGGTCGTCGTCTTGGCCCGACGGTGGTCGGTGCCGCCCTCGCGATGAGGGAGCGACCGCGCCAGCGAGGTCGCCGATGTGGCTGAGGACGTGGGTGGGGAGGTCGTCGAGTTGTGGTGAGCGGCGGTCGTGGCGGCGCAGCCGGCGATCAGCACAGCGGCGGCGGCGAGGGCGACGGGTCGCAGGGCGCGACGGCAAAGCGAGTTCCATCTCATGGTGCTGCACTGACTTTAGGTCCTCACAGGGCGGGGGTGACCGCGAGGTGCCCGTCATGCCATCATTCGACCCATGCCCGGTGACACCGCCGCCGTCTCGCCAGGCGGCGCCGGCTACTCGGGTACCCCGCTCTCGCGCAAGCTCGGCATTCGTGAGGGCTGGACGGTGGCCTTGGAGGGGGCGCCGGAAGGTTTCACAATCGGAGCGCTGCCGGCCGGTGTCACGACGAGACGATCGGCGGGCGGGCGGGCGGATTTGACGGTCTGGTTCGTGCGCAACCGGGCGACCCTGGAGCGCCGCATCGCGAACATGTCGGGGCGAGCGGTCAGTTGCGGACTGTGGATCGCCTGGCCGAAGCGCACGTCCCCGCTCGCCTCGGACCTGTCCGACGAGGTCGTACGTCGCACCGCTCTCGCCAACGGCCTCGTCGACGTCAAGGTGTGCGCCATCGACGCGGATTGGTCAGGGCTTCGCTTCAACGAGAGGAAACCGTCACCGTGAGCGACGAGACCGCAACGCCGGCCCACCCGCTCGGAATGGGGCGGGGCGTCAACCAGCGAGCCCAGATCAGGATGACGGCCGAGGAGGTGGAGGCGTTTCTCGGCGAGCGGCGGCCGATGACGATGTGCACGCTCAACCACGACGGCAGCATTCACGCCGTGGCGATGTGGTACGGCTGGCTGGAGGGCTGTGTCGCCATCGAGACGAAGGCCAAGTCGCAAAAAGCCCAGAACCTCCGCCGCGACCCTCGCATGACGGCGCTGTTCGAGGACGGCGAGCACTACGACGAGCTGCGCGGCGTCGAGCTCGTGGGCCGGGCGGAGATCGTCGAGGAGCCCGACCGGCTCCTCGAGCTCGGCAAGAGCGTGTTCAGCCGTTACTACGCGCCCTACAGCGACGAGATGCTGCCGTTCGTGGAGACGATGCTGTCCAAGCGGATCGTGGCCAAGCTGCACGTGGAGCGCACGGTGAGCTGGGACCATCGCAAGCTCGGCCTGCCACCGATCAGGGGCGCAGCAGCACCTTGATCGCCCCCGTCTCTCGCGCCGTCGCCGCCGTGAGCACGGCCTGATCCCACTGGGCGAGGCGGAAACGGTGCGTGACAAGGGGGCTGAGGTCGAGGCCGGCCGCCACCCAGTCGAAGTAGTGCTCGAAAGCGTGCTTGGCGACGCCGCCCACCTCCTCGATGCCGAAGGCGTTCGATCCGATGATGCGGAGCTCCTTGAAGTACAGGGGCGTCCACTCGAAGCGCCCGGGCGGCTCCACGCCGCTCACGACGAGGGTGCCGCCCGTGTTCAGGAGCCGCAGCGAGGTCTCGACCGTCTCGACCGAGCCGATGGTGTCGTAGACGACGGAGGGGCCGTCCTGCAGCCACTCCCGGCCGCTCCAGGGCACGAGCGTCCGCACGCCGAGGCGGTCGGCGACGGCCGCCACGAGTGCGTCGGGCTCCGACGGCAGCACGGCATGTGCTCCCATGCGCAAAGCCATCGCCGCCCGCGGGCCTGGGCGCGTGATCGCCCACACCTCGATGTCGGGATAGAGGTGCCGGACAAGGGCGATGGCTGCAAAGGCCAGCGTCCCTGAGCCGTACACGGCGGCCGGCAGCCCCGCTGCCGGTGGGTGCAAGAGGATCGTCCGCAGCGACACGCTGGCGGGATCGGCGAGCACGGCGACCTCGTCGGGCACATCGGCCGGGATCGGGAAGAGCTGTCCCTCGTGGGCGGAGAAACGCTCGGCGTGCGCCCCGGCAGCACCTGCGCAGTTGCCGATGTGGAGAGCGGGCGGGATCATGCCGTGGGTGAAGTTCCGGCACCACGGATAGCGCCCTTGCCGGCACGCCGGGCAGGGAGGGTCGATGCCGCGGGGAGCGCACGAGAGCCACGGGTTGAGCACGACGCGCTCGCCCGTGTCGGTGCGTCGCGCAACCGCCTCGTGGCCGAGGACGTGAGGGAACGTCAACAAAGCCGTGAGTGGGTTGTCGAGGGATCCGTTCAGCAGGATCTGCTTGGCGTCCGAGCCGCACAGCCCGCTCACGAGCGTCTCGCAGGTGACCCAGCCGGGGCCGGGGATCGTGGGCTCGTCGATGTCGGCGAGACGGACCGGCGCGAGGCGCGAGACGAAGCTGCGCTTGTCGAGCGCACCGCCGATCTTTGCGACGGCTTCGCGCCCGAGATGGTGCTCGAACACGAGCGCTTTCACGGCGCCGCTCCGATCAGCTCACCCGTCTGCTCCGCCTCGACGGGCCGGGCGGGTGGCAGCTCGCGGACCGTCGGCTCCCGGGGCGTCGCCATGGACTGCGAGACTACGCCGCCGGGCCGCCCGGCCGCCTGCCCCACCGAACCGAGCGCCGTGTGCTGCCCGCATGATGGAATGGGGGTCACCGACCACCTCCGCCGATGCTGGCGGCCAACCAAGGGAGTGAGCTGCTCATGACCGAAGCTCCGACAACGCCGCTGATCGTCGTCGGCGTGGACGGCTCACCGGAGGCCGGTATCGCCCTCGAGTTCGCCGTCGAAGAGGCCCGGCTTCGTCACGCCCGCCTTCACGTCATCTATGCCTACCCGGTCGTCGGGGCATTGACCGGCTCCACCGGCGGCGAGCTGTACCCCCATCTCGAGGCCGACGCCAAGAAGGTGCTCGAGGAGGCATCGGCTGCCGGTCCGTCCACCGAGGGCGTCGAGGCGGAATGGCTGGGCGTGCCGGGCAACCCCTCCGAGGTGCTCGTAGAAGCCAGCCACGGCGCCAGCATCCTCGTCGTCGGCTCTCGGGGACTCGGCGGCTTCATGGGACTCGTGATGGGCTCGGTGTCGAGCCAGTGCGTGCATCACTCGCACTGCCCCGTGCTCGTCGTCCGCAAGGAGCACTGAGCCCGCAGCAGGTGCGGCCACCTCGCCCCTAGAGCATCCGCCGTCGCCGCGGCGGCTTCCCCGTGACGTGACGGCGGTATCCGGTCATGAAGCGAACGGTGAAGGCGGACATCGTCAAGACGATGCCGAGCACGAGCCAGCCCACCGCCCCTCCGGTGACGAGCCAGATGAGCACCCAGAGGACGTCGAGGCCGAGCGACCAGGCCAGCATTCCTCGCCACCAGGGGCCCGAGCGAGGGAGCACCTGCGCAGCGGTCAGACCGTGCGAGAGCACGATGTCGGCGGCGATGTGGGGACTACGGGGCAGCGCGGCGGCGACGCCGTCGAGCTCGCCCAGCGTCCGGGCACGAAACGTCTGCTCGATGGCGTCCTCGACCTCCCGCGTGCTGAGAAGGCCGTCGGTACCGCACCGCCTCACGAGGGCGATGAGGCGGGCGCGGTCGTGCTCGCTCGCTGCTGCCCGGGCTCTCCTCGGGTCGCCGCTCCCGACGCTCACTGCGAACGGCTCTCAGGGAGGCGAGGTCAGTCGGTCGGCCCGGCGCCGGCCCTCGTCCGCAGGACCGACAGGGCCTCGTCGCCGTGGCGGTCCGTGTCGAACTCGCTCTGGATGACCGCCAGCACGCGGCGGTCCGTGTCGATGACGAACGTGGCCCGTTTCGTGAACGGCAGCAGCGGGCGCTTCACGCCGAACTGGCGTGCCACCGCTCCGCCCTCGTCCGAGAGGAGAGGGAAGTCGAAGCCGTGCTTGGCGGAGAACTGATGCTGCTTGGTGACCGAGTCGAGGCTGATGCCGAGCCGCTGGGCCCCGAGCTCGGTGAACTCGTTCCCCCGGTCGCGGAACATGCAACTCTCCGCCGTGCAGCCGGGAGTCATGGCCTTCGGGTAGAAAAAGAGGACGACTCTGCCCTTGGCGAGCTCGTCGGAGAGGCGGACGGGGCGGCCGTCGTCGGCCGTGAGCTCGAAGTCGGGGGCAAGCTCGCCTGCGTTCATGCGACCACTTTAGGGAACGCACCGTGCACCGTGAATGACGCCCGGGCGAAGGCGGGGCGTGGAACACTGGGGCAACTCGAGGGCGGACCTTGACACTCGACTGAGCTGAGGTAGCGCAATGTCGTCGATCGATCGAAGAGTGGCATGGGTGGGAACGGTCCTGCTCCTGTGCTTCGTGCTGCTCTTCGTGCAGATGAACAACCTGCAGGTGCGGGAGGCCTCCGCCGTCAAGGCGAACCCGTTCTTCCAGACAACAACGACCGTTCCGTCGCCGTTCTTCGAGGACAGAGGCGAGATCATCACCGACGACGGCGTCGTGCTCGCCTATTCGCGTCCGACGAAAGACATCTTCAAGTACTTGCGCGTCTACCCGAAGTACACCGCCGAGATGTTCTCCGACATCACCGGTTACTACGCCAATGCCGTGGCGGCCGACACGGGCGTCGAGGCCTACTACAACAACTATCTCGAGGAGCACGCCGCCCCTCCTGGCTCACTCGGGGCGGTCCTGCGCCAGCGCGGCGAGACGGACAACATCTACCTCACGCTCTCCGAGAAGCTGCAGGCGGCGGCGATGGCATCGCTCGACGCCTCCACCGCCAAGGACGGTGGAGCCATCGTCGTGCTCGACCCGCGCAGCGGCGCCGTGCTGGCGATGTACGGCTTTCCGACCTTCAACCCGAACGCCTTCGCCGTCCACAACCCGGCCAGGGTGAACGCCCTCGCCGCCCGCCTCAACCGGCTCGCCGCCCGTGGCGGCTACGACCCCCGCCTCAACTACGCCATCTCGGAGCGGGAACCCCCCGGCTCCACCATGAAAGTCGTGACGACGGCAGCCATCTACGATCACGACCCGAAGATCGAGCGCCAGTTCTTCAAGCCGGTTGCTTCGATCACCTTTCCCGACTCCCCCGGCTCGCCGCCCTTCCACAACTACGGCGGCGGCATCTGCCCGGCCGGCGGCGGGTACCTCCCCCAGATCCTGGCGTACTCGTGCGACACCGCCTTCGCCCAGATCGGTGACGAGCTCGGCTACCCGACACTGGCCACCGAGGCGCACGCCTTCGGCTTCTGCATCGGCCTGCCCGGCTCGAGTGCCTGCGAGAACAGCTCCGGCGTCCCGCCCATCGACCTACCGGACGCCGCCCCTTCCCTCCTGCCACCCGTCTCGACGGTCGACGGCTCCAACCCGTACGCCGGCTATTCCGCCATCGGCCAGTTCGACGACGGCGCCACCGTCCTGCAGATGGCCCTCGTGGCCTCCGCCATCGCCGACAACGGCGTCATCATGGCGCCACACGTGCTCGACCGTGTCGTGAACGAGTACGGGGAGACGGAGTTCACCTATCACCCGCACATCTGGAGGCGCGCCACGTCTGCCCTCACGGCCGAGGAGGTGCGTCACCTCATGACGGGTGTGACGCTCACACCCGGAGGCACGGCGCAGGCCTTGTTCGCCGGCTGGTATGCGGAGGGCGGCCCGACGATCGCCGCCAAGACCGGTACCGCCGAGCCGGGATCGAACACCTGCGGCACGGACAACTGGCTCATCGCCCTCGGGCCAGCCGCGACGGGGCAGACCCCGACGGTGGCCGTGGCGGCCATGGTCCCGGTCACCCAGCAAGAGTGCAACAGCGGCATCTTCAGCCCGACGGGTGCCAGCATCGCAGGACCCGTCCTGCTCCCCGTGCTGAAGGCAGCCCTCGCCCTGCAGGGCGGCTTCTAGGACGCGCCACCTCCGGTGTCTGGGGCGAGCGCCTTCACGAGCGTCACGGGGAGAGCGACATGGCGTGCCCGCAGCCACTCGCCGAGCGCCTTCGCCTGCTTGTCGTATCGCCGTGCCTCGGTGGCACCGCCGTCGAGGAGGCCGTGCACGACGAAGTTGACGGCGCGGAGGTTGGGAAGCTCGTAGCGGTCGATCTCGCGGTCGGCGACTTCCGGGGCAAGGGCGCGCAGCTGCTCGGTCGTCAGTGCTCGAGCCAGCCACGGCCAGGCTCGAGCGTCCGACACCCAGAGCCCGACGTTGGCGTTGCCGCCCTTGTCGCCCGAACGCGCCTGCACGAGGAGGCCGAGGGGGCCCTCGATCGTCTCGACGTCGCCCTCGTGGGTCTCCGCCCCGGCCTGCACCGCCGGCCGTCGCGGCGTCGCATCGGGCAGCGGCACCACGGAGCTCGTCGCCGCCTGTACGACCTCTCGGCGCCCGTCGGCGCCGACCACGGTCTGGATGAGCAGGTCCTGGCGCACGAGCGTGGGCCAGTAAGCCCCGTAGGGAGAGCCGTTCGACGGCGTCCCTGTGTAGTAGATGCCCGGGTAGTTGGCGAGCGCCAGCTCGACGAGCAAGGCGGAGAAGGGCCGACCGCAAGCAGCCTCATCCCCGTCGACGCTCACCTCGAGCAGGCACGAGCCAGCCATCTGATCAGCCGGATCGGCGGCGGCCCGGCCGATGCGCGTGAAGCGGAGATCCTCGATGCCCTGGCGCCCCTCGAGCTGCGACCGCACGGCAGCTTCGAACACCGCCGCCTTGGCCTCGATGTCGAGGCCTGTGAGCACGACCGTCGAGGAGTTGCGCCAGCCGCCAAGGGCGGTGATGGCGACCTTGGTCGTGGGAGGCGGCGGCGAGCCCCGCACGCCCGAGATGCGGACGCGGTCCGGACCCTCGCTCGACAGCGTCGCCGTGTCGATGTGAGCAACGACGTCCGGGTTGAGGTAGGCAGGGTCCCCGATCTCGTAGAGCAACTGTGCGGTGACGGTGTCGATGGTGACCGCACCACCCGTGCCTGCGTGCTTTGAAACGACCGACGAGCCGTCACGCTCGATCTCGACCAAGGGGAAGCCGGGGCGCCGCAGGTCGGCGATGGCGCCGAAGCCGGAGAAGTTCCCGCCCGTCGCCTGCGCCCCGCACTCGATCACATGCCCGGCCACGACACCGCCGGCGAGGACGTCGAAGTCGGACGAGTCCCATCCCCACCACCAGGCGGCGGCGCCCACGACGAGCGAGGCATCCGCCACGCGGCCGGTGACGACGATGTCGGCGCCGCCTTCGAGGGCGGTCGCGATGCCGAAGCCCCCGAGATAGGCATTTGCGGTGAGGGGTTGTCGCCGCCAGCTCGCGAACGGCTCGCCCGTGTCGAGGTGCGTCAGCTCGTAACCGTCGGCGAGCAGCCCGGGCAAGCGGTCGAGGAGATCGTCCCCTTCCACGTGAGCCACCTCGAGCCGGACGTCGAGGCGCTCGAGCAGCTGGCGCGTGGCCTCGGCCAGGCCGGCAGGGTTCAGCCCGCCGGCGTTCACGACGACCTTGATGCCGTCCTCGGCGATCCTGGCGGCGACGGGCTCGAGTTGGCGAAGAAAGGTCGTGGCATAGCCGGCCTCAGGCTGGCGGAGGCGGGAACGGGCGAGGATGAGCATCGTCACCTCGGCGAGATAGTCACCGGTGACGACGTCAACGGGACCGCCTTCCACCATCTCGGCCAGGGCGCTCAGGCGATCTCCGTAGAAGCCCGAGCAGTTGGCGATGCGAACCGCCCGCTCCCGGTTCATGGCAGCAACGCTCCTCAGGCGTCGTGAGCGAGGCGCACGCCGGTGAAGGGCCAGCGAGCCGACGGTGGGAAGAAATTCCGGTAGCTCGCGCGGGTGTGCCCGGCCGGTGTGACACAACAGCCGCCGCGAAGCACCTGCTGGTTGACCATGAACTTGCCGTTGTACTCCCCGACCGCCCCCGGCGCCGGCGCGAAACCCGGGTAGGGGCTGTAGGAGCTCGACGTCCACTGCCAGACGTCACCGTAGAGCGAGGGCGTCGAGCCGGCCGGTTGCGGGTGAAGCACGGCGAGGTCGAGGAACCTCCCCTCGGCCGGGTGGCAGCTTGCCAACGCCTCCCACTCGGCTTCGGTCGGCAGACGCCCACCCGCCCAGCGTGCGTAGGCATCCGCCTCGTAGTAACTCATGTGACACACGGGCTCGGACGCGATGATGGCTCGCTCTCCCCCGAGGGTGAACAGGCGGTGGCCGTCACCTGCATGTGACCAGTAGAGCGGTCTGTCCCAGCCTTCGGCCTGCACCGTGGCCCAACCGTCGGAGAGCCAGAGGTCGGGCCGGCGGTAGCCGCCGTCGTCGATGAAGGCGAGCCATTCCCCGCAGGTGACCGGTCGCGAATCGAGGTGGAAGGGGCGGAGGAGCACCTCGTGGCGGGGCAGCTCGTTGTCGAAGGAGAAACCTCCCCCCTCGTAGCCGATCTCCACCCTGCCGCCCGGATGCGCCAGGTCCTCGGCCGCGGGCGACTCCCCGGCCGGAGGCGACTCGACCTCGAGGTAGGCCGGCCGCAACGGGTTGGCGGACAAGGCATGCTTGATGTCCATCAACAGCAGCTCCTGGTGCTGTTGCTCATGGTGGAGGCCGAGCTCCACGATGTCGAGGACGGGCCGCTCGAGCGCCGTTCCCAGCAGCTGCTCCATGGCTCCGTCGACGTGACGGCGGTAGGACGTGACCTCCTCGATGCCGGGCCGTGAGATGACGCCACGTCGCGGTCGCGGGAACCGCTCCCCGACCGCCTCGTAGTAGGAGTTGAAGAGCGAGCGGTAGGCGGGGTTGAAGGCGTCGTAGCCCGCCAGGCCCGGCTCCAGCACGAACGTCTCGAAGAACCAGGTGACGTGGGCCCGATGCCATTTCGTCGGGCTCGTGTCCGGCATCGACTGCACCGTCTGGTCCTCTGCCGAGAGCGGGCTCGCCAGCGTCTCGGTGAACTGGCGCACGAGGCGGTAGTCCGCCCCCAGGTCAACGCCGGTCGTGCAGCTCGTCATGAGGTCTGTCATGGGTCGTCTCCTCCCCTCCGGTGACACGCCCTGCTCGATCGCCATGCCGTCATGCTCCGGCCCCTCTGCATCGAGCCGAAGATCCTCGCCGCCTCGGTTCTACCAGGTGCGCGCACCTGCGGGTTCGCAGGCGGAGCCGACGAGAGGCCTTTTCGGGCCCGACCGCAGACCGCAGAGCCGGCGGCCGCCCCTGACGCTACGGTGCGGGGGGCGGCAGGAAAGCCGCCTCCAGCAACGGATGCAGAGGAAGGTGGTGCACCGTGCCAGACGCCGAGACCAAGCGAGTCATCGTCGACGACCCGGCCGAGGTCGGCATCGAGGCCGACGCGCTGGCGGCCCTCGTCGCCCGTTGCCGGCGTGAGGTCGACAGCGGCCTGCTGCCCTCCAGCCAGATGGCGGTTGCGGTCGGGGACCGCCTCGTCGCCTACGAGACCTTCGGCGACGCGGCGCCGGACAGCCGCTATGTCATCTTCTCCTGCACGAAGGCAATCGTCGTGGGCGCCTTCTGGCTGCTGCTCGGCGAGGGCTCCGTCAGGCTCGATCAGCGCGTGGCCGAGCTGATCCCCGAATTCGGCACGAACGGCAAAGAAGCCGTGACGATCCGACAACTCCTGTTGCACGAGGGCGGCTTCCCGCAGGCCCCGCTGAACCTCGAAACCGACGTCACGCGCCAGCAGCGGCTGGCACGCTTTGCCAGCTGGCGGCTCAACTGGGAGCCGGGGACGCGTTTCGAATACCACCCCACGTCCGCCCACTGGGTGATGGCCGAGCTCATCGAGCGCCTCGGCGGCATGGACTTCCGCCGCTTCGTGTATGAGCGGGTTCTCGATCCGCTCGGCCTGCGGCGGCTCCGCCTCGGCGTCCCTCCCGGGGAGCAGGATGACATCAACGACCTCGAGGTGCGGGGAGAGCCCCCCAGCAACGCCGAGCTGGAGGCGGTGCTCGGCATTCCCGGCATCACCCTCGAGGCGCTCCAGGGAGAGGTGACCGAGGCTGCCCTCGTCGCCTTCAACCGTCCCGAGCTGCGGGCGATGGGGGTACCCGGCGGTGGTGGCATCTCGACGGCCGCCGACCTCGCCCTCTACTACCAGGCCCTCCTGCACAACCCGGCAGGCATGTGGGACCCGGCGGTGCTGGCCGCCGGCACCCGCGAGGTCCACGGCGTTCTGCCCGACCCGGTGTACCGCGTGTCGTCCAACCGGGCGCTCGGGACGGTGATCGCCGGAGAGGGCCAGGGCGCCGCCATGCGGGGCTTCGGGCACACCGTGTCGCCTCGCACGTTCGGCCATGGCGGCGCCGGCGGACAGATCGCGTTCGCCGATCCCGACACCGACGTCTCGTTCTGCTACCTCACGAACGGACTCGACGCCAACATGCTGCGGCAGGCACGGCGCACGGCCGGCATCGCCAGTGCCGTCGGGCCGCTGACGATGCGACCCTGAACCCTCGCCCGCCGGAGCGGCTCAGCCGTGGGTCAGGCAAACAGCCGCCTCGGGTGCGTTGATCCGAAATGCGAGGCTCTCCTCGATGTAGAGCTCGACCGTGTCGACGTCCAACGCCGAATACCCGACGGAGTAGTCCTCCCCGACGGTCATCTCGTAGTCGCCTCCGCGCTGGCTGAGCACGATGGCGCCGTCGACGGCGGGCGCCCAGACGACAGGACCGCCGAGGATCTGACGCAAGTGTTCGAAGACCGGATAGCCACCGTGCTCGGTGGTTTCGGTGACGCCCGTGAAGCAGCGGGAGCCGAGGGCGACGGCATACGGGCCGGCCACGTCGGCCGCCCGCAGGATCGCCACGGCCTTGGCGACGTGCTCGGGATAGGCGCTGTAGTCGTCGGTGATGCCGACCGGGTCGTAGGGCGACGACGGCCCGATACCGGCGATGGCGCCCGATTCGTAGCCATGGAAGATGATCCCGTCCTCGGCGAGGGCGGCTGCGCGGCTCGCCTCGATGACGGCGCTCAGCTCGAGATCGGTCGCCCCCCGGTCGGCTGCCGCCAGCTCGGCGCGCGGGAGTGAGAACCCGGCGCGCAGCTCGAGCAGCGGCACGACAAGGCGGCGGGCAACCTGCACGGTGCCGAGCGACGTGCTCTCCAGCTGCTCCGTGCGGCCGAGGTCGACGGCGGAGTGCTCGTAGCCTCGCGGCCCGACGAAGTCCACGAGGCGGCGGGCGGCCAGGAAGTGCTTCAGAGAGCGTTCTGCCTCGGCATCGATCTGCGCCCAGGCTGCCTCGGTGACGGGGGCGAGATCTCGCATCAGGTGGTTCATGGAAGGTTCCTCTCTTCCTGTCGGAGATCCCCGATGCCGAGGCCGGCATCGGGGACGGCTGCATCGGCGGCTTCGGCGGCTTCGGCAGCCAGCGGGTTCGGAGACGGCGGCGACACCCTCCGCAGAACGTTGCGGTCCGTATGCAGGTAGGGCTCGTCCCGATCCGGTGTCTGCAAGACGGCCTCCTCGTCGTAGGACCAGGAGCCGTCGCGGTGAACTGTCACGGTCATGCGGAAGCTGAGTGTGCGGAAGGCTCGGTCGAGGAAGGGGTTCGACGCGATCCCGTAGGTGTCCGAGCCGAGTGCAGCCCTCACTTCGAACTCGGTGGCATCCGGCTCGGCCGTCCCGCCCGCCAGCAGCACCTGGCCGCGGGGGATGGCGAGCGTGAAGACGACGGCGTGTGCTGCCGGCTCCCAGAGCCAGTAGCCGACCTGGTCGTGGAACGTCTCCGTCTCGCCGGGTCGCACGATGTGTGTGTGGTAACGGAGGCCGAAGAACAGCTGCGGGCCGTTCGTCTGGCGGTCGATCGGTTGCAGCTCGTAGTGCTCGACGTAGGCATCGAGGCCGCTGCCGCCGGCGACGGGATGGTCGTCGTGGCCGAAGGTGCCCTCCCAGACTCCCGCCATCGGCCGCAGTGGCCCGAGATTGCCGAGCGTGTCGGGATCACCGGCGGCCTCGGTGTAGATGTCCTGCCCGTACACCTCTGGCGTCAGACTCATCGCCTTTGCTCCCCTGTGTCAGGTCCGCATGGCCAGCTTGCCAACGCGTCAGGGTAGTTCCGGTTCCGAGACGGCTCACGGCCTACCTACCCAGGCGCTGCGTCATCTCACCCAGCGTCACGACGGTCCGCCAGTTGCGCACCGTCATCATGGTGCCGAGGCGCCGGTCGAAGTAGCTGTTGGTCAGCTTCGAGCGCCCGTAGCCGTTGGGATGGTGAAGGAAGACCTCCCGGCCGAGGAGCGCGAACTCGTCACGTCCGGGAGGCCGGCTCGCCAGCGGGTCGGCACGCAATGCGCTCACACGCTCGGGTGCGGGCAGTTCCGCAAGAAACCCGACCGAGAGCTCGGAGGGATCCCTCCCCCCCTGCACGTACGGGTTGGAGGCGGCGATGCCTTCCAGCTCGACGGCGGACCGCAGCACGACGGGCACGTCGAAGCCGAAGGCGCCGGCGATGGCGCCCTCCAGCTCGCCGGCGAGGGCGCTCGAGTCGGTGCGGACGCTCGAGAACACGACATTGCCGCTTTGGATGTACGTGGTGACGTCGCCGAGACCGAGCTCACCGCACAGCGTGCGCAGCTCGCCCATCGGCACCTTGTTGTGGCCGGCGAGGTTGATCCCGCGCAGGAGCGCTGCGTAGGCCGGCATGGCCTCAGATGACCACCCGCTCGAGCACCTGCCCACCCATCGAAAGACGGCGCGCCGGACCGGGCTCCGCGACGTCGAAGGCAACTTCCTCGCCGCGGTTGCCGTAGTCGTCGTTGTCCACGATGAGGAAACGACCGCCGTCGTCGACCGGCGCCAGGCGGGAAGGAAGCCGCATCGGACGGTCCTCCTCAGGGTCGAGGAGGTACAAGGACTTGTTCACGCCGGCCACGAGCACGTCTCCCCAATCGCCCCGGTAGTGCCCGACGAAGCGCCGGAGCGAGCGCCGGGTGAGGCCCTGCGCGGCGCCGGCGGCCTCCTCCCAGATGGCCTGCACCCGAGCGATGGAGTGGAAGATCACCTCGAGACCGACACCGGACAGCGGTGAGATCGTGCTCGTCAGCACGGCGGCGCAGACGCCCTGCTCGGGCGAGAACCCGATGCGCGTCGTGAAGCCGGGGTAACCGCCGCTGTGCCCGCGCACGGTGATGCCGTCGACCGTGTAGATCATCCAGCCGAGGCCGTGGTGCGGCTCCTCGGCGCGCTGCCATTGCACCCGCTGCATCTCACGCTTGCTGAGCTCGCTGAGAAGGCGACCGTCGCCGGGCAGATGCGCTTCCTGGTACCGCAGGAGGTCGCCGACCGTCGAGACGAGCCCGCCGGCCGCCTCGAAGGCCGCTGCCTCGCTCTGGGCGAGGGGGCGAGGGACTTCCCCGGGCAGCTGCCTCCAGTACCCGGTGGCAAGCGTCGCCCGCAGGCGGGGCGTCAGGCGTGTCCCGGACGCCTCGAGGCCGAGCGGCTTCGCGATGGAGCGGTCGACGGCGGTGGCGAACTGGCGGCCACCCACCGTCTCGACGATCTCGCCGAGGAGCGAGTAGGCCATGTTCGAGTAGCGAAACCCGGCCGCCGGCTCGGCGAACGTCCCGTGGTCGAGGAGCTGCTCGCGCACCTCCTGACGCGTCGGGAACTCGCCGGGGCGCCAGCCGCAGGATCCGTCTCGGATGACTCCCCCGCTATGGGTGAGCAGGTGACGGACGGTGAGCCCGGAGTTGCCGACGGCCGGATTCAGCCAGCTCAGATAGGACGTCACGGGCTCGTCGAGGCGAACCTTGCGGGCCTCGACGAGTTGCATCAGGAGCGTGGCCGTGAACGTCTTTGTGATGGAAGCGACGCGGTAACCCGTGTGAGCCGTCGCCGGCGTGCCGGTGGCGAGGTCGCTCGAGCCGCGGGCACCGCTCAGCACCGTGCGCCCGTGGCGGGCGATGCCGTAGGAGACCGCAGGCGCCGCAAGCATGAAGGCGCGGTAGCAGATGAAGCCCTCGGCGATGGCGGCGGCGTCGGACAGCTGCCGGCTCGTCACCTCCACTCAGCGCTGCCCTCCGTGACGTGGTTCGTTCTTCATGACGCGTCATCCTGCGCAGTCACGGCTGGTCGCCGTGGCGGGGTGGCACGAGCGGTCGGGACCTCAGCGGCTTTTGTTCGTCCGCAGCGCGTCCATCTGGCTGGCGCCGAGGGACGGGTCGTGCTTCTGCTTCTTGGCTGCCCGCTTCTCCTTGAGCGTCTTTCCAACCTTCTTCGTGGTCGTCTTCTTTGGGGATTTGTCGGCCATGGCGCATGTGCTCCTTGTCGGGCGTACCTCGAGCCTACGAACTCCGCGCCCGTCGCGCCGCGGATAGCGCCTCAGGACCCGAGGCGGCCCGGCGACGGCGTCACACCCGAGAAGGCGGCGATCACCTCGGCAAAGCGAGGGAGCGCTTCTGGATCCGCCACGTCCGGCAGGCTGACGATGGCCGTCCCGACGCCCGCCTCCGCCAGGGCGCGGAAGTGCCCGATGAGGTCGTCCACGGTGGCGGCCGTCGTGCGGGCGGAGAAGGCCTCCGGAGACAGCGACGGCGGGCGGAGGTGCTCCACCTTGGCCTCGAGCTCCCGGCGGTCGGAGGCGGCGAGGGCGGGGCCGAGGTGCGTCACCTCGACGTCCTCGACCGGCCGCCCGACCTCCTCGCAGTGTGCCCGCAGCACCTCCACCTTGTGGCGGACGGTGACGGCGTCGCCGAAGAGGTTGCAGGCATCGGCGTAGCGGGCGGCAAGGCGAAGTGTGCGGCGCTCGCCGCCACCCCCGACGAGGATCGGCAGGTGTTCCTGGAGCGGACGCGGATAGCAGATCGTCTCCGGCACGCTCGTCGTGCTCCCCTCGAAGGGCGGTGAGCCCGGTCCCCACATGAGGGGTAGGAGCTGAAGGGCGTCCTCGAGGAGCCGGTAGCGGTCGCCGGGCGGCGGGAAAGGCCATCCGTAGGCGACGTGCTCCCGCTTGTACCAGGCGGCTCCGATCCCGCAGATCGCCCGCCCGCCCGAGAGGACGTCGAGGGTCGCCACGGCCTTGGCGAGGTGGGCAAGGTTGCGGTAGGTGACCCCCGTCACGAGCGTCCCGAGCCGGATACGGCGGGTCGCCGCCGCCAGGAACCCGAGAGCCGTGTAACTCTCGAGCATCTCGTCCCACTCCCGGCCGACCTGGGGGATCTGGAGGAAGTGGTCCATCACCCAGAGGTTGGCGAAGCCGGCATCCTCGGCCGCCGTGGCGATCTCGGCAAGGTGTCCGGCCAGAGAGCCCGGACCGCCGGGCCAGTGGAAGCTGGACAGCTGCAAGCCGAAGCGCAACCCCATCGGCGTCTCCTCCTGTCGAGTGCGTAGCTCGGGTGCCTGCACGAGTGCGGGCGGCACGATCTCCACCTCGGCGGGCTCGTGCACCCCGTCGAAGGGTTCCTGGGCAAGGGCCGGCCTGGCGGCGGCGAAGCCGCTCAGCTGTGCCGCCAGCACGCCGGGCGGGACGGCACCGTCTCGGCCCCGCTCGCGATTGCGACGTCTGCACAGCTCGGCCGGCGTGTCGAACACGACGGCGTGGCAGGCGACGCCGTGGCGTGCTGCGGCCTCGAGGTAGCGGGCCCGCCTGGCGCCGTCGATCCCGAGGGTGTCGATGACGGTGAGCAAGCCTCGTCGCAGTCGGCGCTCGACAACGAGATCGAGGACGTCGAAGGCGTCCGTTCCGGCGCGTTGGTCCTGGGCACTCTCGCCCACGAGTCCTCGCAGGGCGTCCGAGGCGACGACCTGGCTGGGCCGGAAGTTGGCGGCTGCCCATGTCGATTTCCCCGAGGCAGACGGCCCGATCAGCACGACGAGGCACGACGACGGCAACCGCAACGTGGCTGCCTCCCGAGCCTGCCTGGGCACCGCATCCGGCATCTCGTCCCCCACGTGCGGGACGGTAGTCGGCGGTCGGTCCCGCTGCCCGGCCGCATGACGATGCGGTCGGACCGGACGCCGCAGGGCGCGGAAGCCCTACGCTGAGGTGCCGCGGGGCATCCGCCCGAGCTGGAGGTGATGAGTTGGACGACCACGACATCGTCAAACGGATCGACGACCTGGTCGCGGAGGAACACAAGCTGCGGGACCAGACGGGGGGCGGTCGCGGCCTGAACGACACCGATCGCGAGCGCCTGCAGGAGCTCGAAGTCCGGCTCGACCAGCTCTGGGATCTTCTGCGCCAGCGGCGGGCACGCCGCGAGATGGGTGAGAACCCGGACGAGGCTCACCTGCGACCGCCCGAGACGGTGGAGGGTTACCAGCAGTAAGGGGCGCCGACCGCACGGCGGCGGGCGGTCCTCTGCGGCGCCGTCCGGCGCGTGGGCCTCCGGCTACGTTGGCTCGGCGTGGAGCACCTGGCCGAGCGGCTCGCACAGATACCCGGTGTCGAGGCGGTCACACTCGGCGGATCCCGGGCCAGAGGAGACGCCAGCGCCGACTCCGACTGGGTTCGGGCTCTACTACCGAGGCCGCATCGATCCTGACGACGTCAAGGCCCTCGGCTGGCCCGGTGAGGTGACGGCCCCGGGCGGCTGGGGACCGGTCGTGAACGGCGGTGCCTGGCTCAGTGTGGAAGGCCAGCGCGTCGACCTCTGCTACCGCGATCTGGACGAGGTCCTCACCTGCGTGGCGGAGACCGAGCAGGGCCGTTTCGACATCCACGCTCTCGCCGGCTTCGTCGGCGGCATCCCCTCCTACGTGGTCGTGGGTGAGCTGACGATCGGGCGGCAGCTCGTGGGCTCGCTGCCGCCTCCCGCCTTTCCTGCCGCCCTCGCCGCCAGCGCCCCGTCGCGTTGGCGCCAGCTCTCCAAGATGGCCGTGCGAACGGCGCGGGCACATGCCTCCCGTGACGACGTCACGCTGACCGTCGCCAACCTCACGGTGGCGGCCGTCAGCGAGGCGCAGGCTCGACTCGCAGAGCGAAGCGAATGGGCGCTCAACGAGAAGGGCATCGTCGACCGGGCGGGCCTCGGCGCCTGCCACGGAGTGCTCGCCAACCCCGGCTGCCGGGCGGCGGAGCTGGCGGCCGCTGTGGCCTCCGTGGCCGCCATCGTCGGCGTCGTCGATTGAGGCGAGCGACTAATCTGCGTCCGCTTCCGCACATGGGCACCGTGCCCTCGATCCGGCACAAGGAGGTGGCGGGGCGTGGCGATCGATTGGTCCGGTTTGCGAGTGGCCGCCACGGCAGCGGCTGCCCACGCTTATGCCCCCTACTCACGGCTCTCGGTCGGGGCGGCCGGCGTGACGAGCGACGGCCGTCTCCTCAGCGCCTGCAACGTCGAGAACGCCTCCTACGGGCTCACCTTGTGCGCCGAGTGCGGCCTCGTGTCGGCCCTGCACGCGAGCGGCGGCGGCTCCTTCGAGGCCGTCAGCATCGTCGCCGCTGACGGCGAGCCGCTCCTCCCGTGCGGACGCTGCCGCCAGCTGCTGCTGGAAGCGGGCGGTCCTCGCCTCCTCGTCGACACCGGCAGCGGCGTCACGACCATGGCGGAGCTGCTGCCGGCGGCCTTCACGAACGACGACCTCGAGGGGCGCCGTGACGCCGCCACCTGACGTCGTCGACCTCATCCGGGCGAAACGGGACGGCGGCCGCTTGGGCGAGGACGCCATCGCCTGGCTCATCGCTGCCTACACGGCCGGGGAGGTGCCGGACGAGCAGATGTCGGCCCTCTTGATGGCCATCTTCTTTCGCGGCCTCGACGGCGGAGAGCTGCGCGCCCTCATGGGTGCCATGATCGAGTCGGGCACCCGGCTCGACCTCGGCGCCGTTCCCTGGCCGACGGTCGATAAGCACTCGACCGGCGGCGTGGGCGACAAGGTCTCGCTCGTGCTCGCTCCCCTCGTGGCGAGCTGCGGGGCGGCCGTCCCCCAGCTGTCCGGTCGCGGCCTCGGCCACACGGGAGGAACGCTCGACAAGCTCGAGTCGATCGCCGGCTTCCGCTCCGATCTGAGCCCGTCCGAGATGATCTCGGTCCTCACAGAGGTGGGCTGCGTCATCGCCGCCGCCGGTCCGGGCCTGGCGCCGGCCGACCGCCGGCTCTACGCCCTGCGCGACGTCACCGGGACCGTGGAGTCGATCCCGCTCATCGCCAGCTCCATCATGTCGAAGAAGATCGCCGAGGGCACCTCGGCCCTCGTGCTCGACGTCAAGGTCGGCAGCGGCGCCTTCATGAGGGAGCTGGACGCCGCTCGCACCCTCGCCGAGACGATGGTCACCCTCGGCGGCGACTACGGGGTGCGCACGTCGGCCGTGCTCACTCGCATGGACGAGCCGCTCGGGCGTGCCGTCGGCAACGCCCTCGAGGTGGCAGAGTGCCTCGAGATGCTGTCGGGTGGCGGTCCGGCCGACCTCGTCGAGGTGACCCTGGCGCTGGCGAGAGAGATGCTCGAGCTCGCCGGCGTCGAAGCCGATCCTGCGGCGGCGCTCTCGGACGGACGCGCCCTCGAGCGTTTCGAGGCCATGGTGAGAGCACAGCACGGCGACCCGACGGCGCCGCTCCCGCGAGCAGCGCACGTCGAGGTCGTGGCGGCGCCGTCGACGGGCCGGCTCGTTCGCCTCGACGCCCGCTCCGTCGGAGTGGCCGCCTGGCGCCTGGGCGCCGGGCGCGCCAACAAAGAGGACGCCGTCAGCGCCACCGCCGGCGTCGTGTGCCTCGCCAAGCCGGGAGACGCCGTCGAGGAGGGCGCCCCCGTCCTCGAGCTGCACTCCGACGAGCCCGGGCGCTTCGCCCGCGCCCGCCAGGCGCTCGCCGGGGCCATCGACGTCGGGCCGGAGCTCCCCGAGCGGGCGGCGCCGGTCATCGAGATCATCCGGCAGCGGGCGGTCGCCTCATGACCATGACGCTCGAGGAGATCCGAGCGATCCCCAAGGTGCTCCTGCACGACCACCTCGACGGCGGCCTTCGCCCGGCGACCATCGTGGAGCTCGCCGCCGAAGTCGGATACGGGGGCCTCCCGACGACCGACGTCGACGACCTCACGCGGTGGTTCAGGAGCGGCGCAGACCAGCGCGACCTCGTGCGGTACCTCGAGACCTTCGAGCACACCGTGGCGGTCATGCAGACACCGGAGGCGCTCACCCGAGTGGCGGCCGAATGCGCCCACGACCTCGCCGCCGACGGCATCGTCTATGCCGAGGTTCGCTTTGCGCCCGAGCTCCATGTCGCCCAGGGGCTCTCACTCGACGAGGTCGTCGGCGCCGTGCTGGAGGGCTTCCGCCAGGGCGGCGCCGCCGCCGGCACCGACGTGCGCGCCTTGCTCACCGCCATGCGGACGGCCGCCCGCTCCCTCGAGATCGCCGAGCTCGCCGTGCGCCACCGCGACGACGGCGTCGTGGGCTTCGACATCGCGGGGGCTGAGGCCGGCAGCCCGCCGACCGATCACCTCGAGGCGTTTCAGTACGTGCAGCGGCAGAACTTTCACATCACGATTCACGCCGGCGAGGCCTTCGGGTTGCCGTCGATCTGGGAGGCCCTGCAGCGCTGCGGCGCCGACCGGCTCGGCCACGGCGTCCGGATCGTGGACGACATCGAGGTTGAGGCCGATGGAGCCGCCAGGCTCGGCCGCCTCTCCGCCTACGTGCGCGACCGGCGCATCCCGCTCGAGATGTGCCCGTCTTCGAACGTGCAGACGGGTGCTGCGACCTCCATCGCCGACCATCCCATCGGCCTCCTCCGCCAGCTGCAGTTCCGTGTCACCGTCAACACCGACAACCGCCTCATGAGCGGGGTGAGCCTGTCCTCCGAGCTGCTGACGGTGGCGGAGGCCTTCGGATACGGCTGGCGCGACATCGAGTGGCTGACCCTCAATGCCATGAAGAGCGCCTTTGCTCATTTCGACGAACGCCTCCATCTCATCAACGGCGTCATCAAGCCCGCCTTTGCCGCCCGGGCGCGCCCGCAGCCATCCCTCTGAGGCCGGCGTGGCACCGGTCGTGGCGAGGGCGCCTTCGAGACGGCCGGGTACTACCGTCCCTCTCGTGGATCTGGAGTCAGCCGTGCCGGCCAAGTCGCTCGGGCGCCCGTGGGGCGGCGAGCTGGCGACATCGGACGTCGCCCTGCGCCAGGTCCTGCAGGGGCTTCCCGGCGTCGACCAGGTGGGCGTGCAGGCACGCGCTGCCATGCTGGCCACGCGGTCCATCAAACGGCAGGCAAAGCTCTGGGCTCTCGACACCGCCATAGGGATGATCGATCTCACGACCCTGGAGGGGGCCGACACCCCGGGAAAGGTGCGCACCCTCTGCGCCAAGGCGCGCCGGCCCGATCCGAGCGACCCGTCCGTGCCGAGCGTGGCCGCCGTCTGCCTCTACCCAGACCTCGTGGCCGTCGCTCGCGCCGAGCTGACCGGCAGCGACGTCGCCGTCGCCGCCGTGGCGACGGCGTTCCCATCCGGCCGTGCCTCCCTTGCCGTCAAGCTGGCCGACGTGGCCGAGGCCGTCGCCGCCGGTGCGGACGAGATCGACATGGTCATCGATCGCGGCGCCTTCCTGGCCGGCCGTTTCGGCCAGGTCTACGAGGAGATCCGCGCCGTACGGGAGGCGTGCGGGGCGGCCCATCTCAAGGTCATCCTCGAGACGGGCGAGCTCGTCACGCTCGACAACGTCTCGCGAGCCGCCTGGTTGGCGATGCTGGCGGGCGCAGACTTCGTGAAGACCTCGACGGGCAAGGTGAACCCTGCGTCTACGCCCGCCGTCGCCCTCGTCATGCTGGCGGCCGTGCGCGACTTCGCGGCGGCGACCGGTCGCCGCGTCGGTGTCAAGGTCGCCGGGGGCATCCGTACCTCGAAGGACGCCATCCGCTACCTCGTGCTCGTGCGGGAGACGACCGGCGAGGACTGGTTGCGACCGGCGTTGTTCCGCATCGGTGCCTCCTCGCTGTTGAACGATCTCTTGATGCAGCGCCAAAAGCAGCTCACCGGCCTCTATGCCGGTCCCGACTACTTCACGGTGGACTAGTGACGACCTTCGAGTACGCCGCAGCGCCCGAGTCGCGTGAGGTCGTGCGGATCGCCCCGTCCTACGGCTTGTTCATCGGCGGCGAGTTCGTGGACAGCGCCAAGGGGGCTTTCTTCCCGACGCTCAACCCCGCCACCGAGGAGCCGCTCAGCCAGGTGAGCGAAGCGGGCGCCGCTGATGTCGACCGTGCCGTCGGCGCTGCCCGCGCCGCCTTCGACGGGCCGTGGGGCAAGATGCCCGGCCGCGAGCGGGCGAAGTACCTCTACCGGATCGCCCGCCTCCTGCAGGAGCGCTCGCGGGAGTTCGCCGTGCTCGAGACGCTCGACAACGGCAAGCCCATCCGGGAGTCCCGCGACGTCGACATCCCCTTGGCGGCGGCGCACTTCTTCCACCACGCCGGCTGGGCCGACAAGCTCGAGTATGCCGGTCTCGGCCATTCGCCGAGGCCTCTCGGCGTCGCCGGCCAGATCATCCCGTGGAACTTCCCCCTTCTCATGGCCGCATGGAAGCTCGCACCCGCCCTCGCCACGGGCAACACCTGCGTGCTGAAGCCGGCAGAGACGACGCCGCTCACCGCCCTGCTGCTGGCCGAGGTGTGCCAGCAGGCCGAGCTGCCGCCCGGCGTCGTCAACGTCGTGACGGGCGCCGGCGACACCGGCGCCGCCCTCGTGGCGCATGCCGGTCTCGACAAGGTGGCCTTCACGGGGTCGACCGAGGTGGGCAAGGAGATCGTGCGCCTGCTCGCCGGCAGCGGGCGCCGTCTCACCCTCGAGCTCGGCGGCAAGGCCGCCAACATCATCTTCGACGACGCACCCGTCGAGCAGGCGGTGGAGGGAGTCGTCAACGGCATCTTCTTCAACCAGGGCGAGGTGTGTTGCGCCGGCTCGCGCCTGCTCGTGCAGGAATCGGTTCTCGAGCTCGTGGTGGACCGTCTGAAGAAGCGGCTCGAGACGCTGCGGCTGGGCGATCCGCTCGACAAGAACACCGATATCGGGGCGATCAACTCCTCCGTCCAGCTGGAGCGCATCGAGGCGCTCGCCGCCTCGGGCGACGCCGAGGGGGCCGAACGCTGGTCCCCCGCCTGCGATCTGCCCGCGCAGGGCTACTGGTTCCCTCCCACGATCTTCACCGGTGTCAGCCAGTCGCACCGCATCGCCCGTGAGGAGATCTTCGGTCCGGTCCTGTCCGTGCTGTCGTTCCGGACGCCGGACGAGGCGGTGGCGAAGGCGAACAACACCCCGTACGGGCTCTCGGCCGGAATCTGGACGGAGAAGGGGAGCCGCATCCTCTGGATGGCGCAACGGTTGCGGGCCGGCGTCGTGTGGGCCAACACGTTCAACCGTTTCGACCCGGCGAGCCCATTCGGCGGCTACAAGGAGTCGGGCTTCGGCCGCGAGGGTGGTCGCCACGGCCTCGAGGCGTACGTCGATGCCTGAGGGCGCCCTCGACCGCCTCGAGATTCACAAGACCTACAAGCTGTTCATCGGCGGCGTCTTCCCACGCTCGGAGTCCGGACGCTCCTACGAGGTCACTGCATCCGACGGGAGCTTCCTCGCCAACGCCGCCCAGGCCTCCCGCAAGGATGTCCGGGACGCCGTCGTCGCCGCCCGCGGCGCCGTGGCGGCCTGGTCGGGCGTCGACGCCTTCAACCGGGGTCAGGTCATGTACCGCGTCGCCGAGATGATGGAGGGTCGGGCGGCGCAGTTCGTTGCCGAGGTCGCTGCCGCAGAGGGCCTCTCGGTGGCTCGGGCACGGCGGGCCGTCGCGGCCGCTGTCGACCGATGGGTCTGGTACGCCGGTTGGTCGGACAAGTACGCCCAGGTCGCCGGAGCGGCCAACCCGGTCGCCGGCCCCTACTTCAACTTCAGCCTGCCGGAGCCAACCGGTGTGGTGGCCGTGCTCGCTCCGCAGCTCTCGAGCCTTCTCGGCTTTGTCAGCGTCGTCGCCCCCGTCATCGTGACGGGGAATACCGCCGTCGTCGTGGCGAGCCACGAGCGGCCGTTGCCGGCCGTCACCCTCGCCGAGGTGGTCGCCACCTCGGACGTTCCCGCCGGCGTGCTCAACGTGCTGACCGGTGCGACGGCGGAGCTGGCGCCCGTCCTCGCCGGCCACATGGACGTCAACGCCATCGACGTCACAGGCGCCGAGGCGGCCGCCAGGGCCGAGCTCGAGACGCTCGCCGCCGGCAACCTGAAGCGGCTGCTGAGCCTCGAGGAGGACTGGGAGAAGCCGGCCTCCACGAAGCGCATGAGCGCCTTCGTCGAGGTGAAGACCGTTTGGCATCCGGCAGGGACCTGAGTCTCTGCCGGCCGGCGGAGGCCGATCAGCCGAATCGCCGCACCAGCGTGCGAAGGACCTGCGCGGCATATTGCGAACCGGCTACGGTGGCGAGAGGGGATCGTCCCGGCGGCCGAGGGGGCACGTGAGCCGATTCTCCGGTTCATCCGATCGACTCACGTCGCGACGCAAAGGGGCAAAGCTGCAATGAGACGAAGCCGGAATCTCCGGAACACCGTGACCAAGGTGGCCGTCACCCTCCTGGCGGCCGGCGCGCTGGCGGCCTGTGGATCGAGCTCCTCGACCACGACCACGACCTCCGCCGCCGGAGGATCCACGACGACGACGGCTGCCAGCGGGGCGAAGTTCCTCGCCTGTGAGGTGACCGACACCGGTGGCATCAACGACCGCTCGTTCAACGCCTCCGCCTACCAGGGGCTGCTGGACGCGGTCAAGGTCGACGCGAACATCATGCCCAAGTTCCTCTCGTCGTCCTCGACGAGCGACTACACGCCCAACATCGACGACTTCATCAGTGAGCACTGCGGAATCATCATCACCGTCGGCTTCGACATGGCCACCGCCACCCAGACCGCCGCCAAGGCGCACCCGAGCCTGGACTTCGCCATCGTCGACTGCCCGGGCGGAACCGCACAGGGCTGCCCCGGCACCAGCACCTCCGAGACGACGCTGTCGAACATCGACAACCTCGCCTACGAGACGAACGAGGACGCCTTCCTCGGCGGCTACCTCGCCGCCGCCGAGGCAAAGTCGAACTCGATTGCGCCAGGCGGCGCCGTGGGCGAGTTCGGTGGCATGAACATCCCGACCGTCACCATCTACATGGACGGCTGGGTGGCGGGTGTGCGCTACTACGACCAGCTGAACAACAAGTCGGTGAAGGTGTACGGCTGGTATCCGACCTCCAAGGGCCGGACCGCCAACAACTACAGCGGCAGTGGGCTGTTCACCAACAACTTCACCGACGACGGCCTCGGCAAGACCGACACCCAGACCCTCATCGGCGAGGGCGCCAGCGTGATCTTCTCGGTGGCTGGCGGTGTCGGCCTCGGCGCCGTGGCTGCCATCCAGTCGGCTGACGCCAGCAGCGCCGGCTCGGTCGAGATGGAGTGGGTCGACACCGACGGCTGCGTCTCGGACCCGAGCGCCTGCTCGTACTTCATCACGAGCGTCGAGAAGGGCATCGCGCCGTCGGTCGAGACCGCCGTTCTGGCCGCCGTCCACGGCACCTTCAAGGGCGGTTTCTACACGGGCACCCTCGCCAACGGCGGCGTCACCCTGGCCCCGTACCACGACTTCTCCAGCAAGATCCCGGCGAGCGTGGTGTCCGAGCTCAGCACCATCAAGTCGGGCATCGAGAGCGGCACCATCTCGGTGAATCCGTGCAGCTACCCGGCCGCGGCGGCCACGCCCGCCTCGTCTGCCTCCTCCGTCTGCTCGGGGTGACGAACCACCTCGGCTGATGCACATCCGGTACCGGACCCGCCCGCCCAAGGCCCAGGCGGGTCCGGTATGGCTCTGGTGACGTAACGGAACCGGGCCGGTCGGCGACCGGCCCGGTTCCTCATGTAAGGCCAGGAGGCGCCCGATGAAGCTCGAACTCATCGACATCACCAAGCGCTTCGGCCAGCTCGTCGCGAACGACCGGGTGAGCCTGACCGTCGAAGAAGGCGAGATCCACGGCCTCCTCGGCGAGAACGGCGCCGGCAAGTCGACGCTCATGAACGTCCTCTTCGGCATGTTGCGGCCGGACAGCGGGGAGATCCGCATCGGCGGCGAGCCGGTCAGGATCGCCGACCCGGGTGACGCCGTGCGCGCCGGGATCGGCATGGTCCACCAGCACTTCATGCTGGTTCCCGTGTTCACCGTGGCCGAGAACGTCGTGCTCGGGTTCGAGCCAACGAAGGGCAAGATCTTCTACGACCGCAAGAATGCCGCCGCCGACATCCGCCGCCTGTCGATGGAGTACGGCCTCGAGGTGGACCCGGACGCCGTCGTCGAGGACATCCCGGTTGGTGTCCAGCAACGCGTCGAGATCCTGAAGGCCCTCGAGCGCAACGCCAACGTGCTCATCCTCGACGAGCCGACGTCCGTGCTGACGCCGCAGGAGACGGAGGCTCTCTTCCGCATCATGCGCTCGCTCGCAGCCAGTGGGCGCTCGATCCTGTTCATCAGTCACAAGCTCAAGGAGGTGCGGGAGATCGCCGACCGGGTGACGGTGATGCGGCTGGGAAAGGTCGTCGGCACGACGACGCCCGCCGAGTCGAGCGAGCAGGAGCTGGCATCGATGATGGTCGGTCGGTCCGTCCTGCTCACGGTGACGAAGGGCCCGGCCGCTCCCGGGGACGTCGTGCTCCAGCTGAGAGATCTCACCGTCACTGACGACCGCGATCTGGTCGCCGTCGACGGCGTCGACCTGGAGGTGCGCGCCGGCGAGATCGTGGCCCTGGCCGGCGTGCAGGGGAACGGCCAGACAGAGCTCGTGGAGGCGATCACGGGGCTGCGGCCCACACTGCGCGGCAGCGTCGTCGTCGACGGTGAGGATCTGACCCACGCCACGCCTCGTCAGCGCCTCCACGCCGGCGTGGCGCACGTGCCGGAGGACCGCCAGAAGGACGCCCTCGTGCTCGCGATGGACCTGGCGGACAACCTCGTGCTCGACATGTACGGAGATCCCCCGTACGCCGGTCGGGCTTCCCGGAATCTCGGCGTCGTGAAGGAGAACGCGGAACGGCGCGTGCAGGAGTTCGACATCCGCGCCGGTTCGGTCGAGGATCCGGTCTCCTCGCTCTCGGGCGGCAACCAGCAGAAGGTCGTCCTGGCGCGTGAGCTCGGCAGGCCGGTCAAGCTGGTCGTGGCGTCGCAGCCGACCCGTGGCCTCGACGTCGGTTCGATCGAGTACGTCCACAAACGGATCGTCGCCGAGCGTGACCAGGGCACGGCGGTCCTCATCGTCTCGTCCGAGCTCGACGAGGTGCTCGCCCTCGGCGACCGCATCGCCGTCATGTACCGGGGTCGGATCATCGGCGTCGTCGATGCGAGCGCCGGTCGGGAGCGTATCGGTCTGATGATGGCCGGCATCTCCGGGGACGACGCGCCGGCCGCTGACGCCGCCGGACGGCTTGCCGCCGCGGCGGGGGCGGGAGGCTTTGAGTCATGAGCGAGGACACGGACGTCCCCGACCTCGACCAGTCGGACGTCGCTGCGGAGCCGGGGCAGGCGGGCGGACCGGCCGGGCCGAACCGGCGGGCGCAGGCGGTCGACCTGCTGCGCCGGCTCAGCGAGGCCAACGCGCTCGTGGTCACCGTCTGTGCGATCTTTTTTGCGCTCGTCGTCGGGGCGCTACTGATCCTTTGCACGTCCCCGACGGTGCTGCAGGCCTGGGGGCACATTGGAAGCAATCCGGGCCACGCCTTCGGCGAGAGCTGGTCGACCGTCGCTGCCGCCTACTCGTCGCTGGTCGAGGGCTCGATCTTCAATCCCCACGCGCAGGGTCTCACTCAGGCCTTCAACCCGATCTCGGAGACGCTCGTCGCCGCCACCCCGCTCATGCTCGCCGGGCTCGGCGTGGGGCTCGGGTTCTCCACCGGCGTGTTCAACATCGGTGGTCAGGGGCAGCTGATCGCGGGCGCCGTGGCCGCCCTCTGGGTCGGGACGGAGCTCAAGGCACCGATCGGCATCCACATCCCGCTCGTCATCCTGGCCGGCGCAGTCGGCGGGGCCGTGGCGGGTTTCATCCCCGGCATCCTCAAAGCCATGACCGGTGCCCATGAGGTCATCACGACCATCATGCTCAACTACATCTTCCTCGACCTGCTCGAATGGCTGCTCACCATCTCTCCCTTCCAGCAGCCGGGGCAGTCGAACGCGATCTCGAAAAACATGCCTCCCACGGCTCAGATGCCGCATCTCTTCGGTAGCACGCTGCGGGTGAACCTTTCGTTGGTCGTGGCGCTCGTGATGGCGCTCGTCACCTGGTGGCTGATGCGAAGGAGCCGGCTCGGCTTCTCCTTCAAGGTGATCGGCCTCAACCCGGACGCCGGCAAGACGGCCGGTATAGACGCCCGGCGCGTCACCATCCTCGTTCTCACGATCTCGGGGGCGCTGCTCGGCATGGCCGGCATGGCGACGCTTTCAGGCACCGACTTCTTCCTCTCCGCCGGCTACGGCGGCAACACGGGGTTCAACGCCATCACGGTGGCGCTCCTCGGTCGAAACAGCCCCGGTGGCATCGTCCTCGGCTCGCTGCTGTTCGCGGCGCTCATCTCTGGCGGCCGCAACATGCAGGCCGTGACGGGCATCCCGATCGACCTCACGACGGTGATCCAAGCGGTGATCGTCTTCATGGTGGCCACGCCGGCGCTTGTGCGCGAGGTGTTCCGGCTGCGTGAGGCGCGGGGAGGTCAAGCTCGCATTGCCACAAAGGGGTGGGCGTGAGCGCGATCACGGTCACGCCTGGCGAGATGGCCCCTGTCCAGGCCCGATTCGTCCCGGCCGGCCGCCGGCACGGCATGGGGATCTTCCTCGGGCTGCTGGCCGCCGTCATGTTCTTGGCGTTCGGCGTGGGCGTCAACGGCAAGCTGCACTCAAGATTCATCCTGACGGCGTCACCTGCCGTCAACGTCGCGCCCATCACGATGGACGTGCGGTGGATATCGATCATCCTCGCCATTGTCTGCGCCGGCCTCGGCGCACTGCTCTTCACGTGGCGCCGCAGTCGCGGCATGTACGCCATCTTCACTCTCGGTGTCATCGTCTTCGTGTGGTCGTTCCTCACCTGGGCGGCGCGGGGGGCCACGCTCAACTTCGTCAGCGTGCTCGCCGGGACGCTGATCGGAGCGACACCGCTCGTCTACGGCTCGCTCTCGGGAATCCTGTGCGAGCGGTCCGGGGTCATCAACATCGCCATCGAGGGACAGTTCCTCGCCGGCGCCTTCCTCGGGGCGATGATCGCGTCCTGGACCGGTGACCTCTGGCTCGGTGTGCTCTGCGGCGCCGGTGCCGGTGCGATCTTCGGCTGGCTGCTCGCCTTCCTCGCACTGCGCTACGGCGCCGATCAGATCATCATCGGAGTCGTGATCGACGCCTTTGCGCTCGGTCTCACGAATTACCTCCTCTACGAAGTGCTCACGCCCTACCAGAGCAGTCTGAACACCGGCATCACGTTCTCGGCCTGGAAGATCCCGTTGCTCTCGAAGATCCCGATCGTCGGCCCGGTTCTCTTCGACCAGAACCTCTTCGTCTACCTGGCCGCCATCCTCCTCGTCACGGTCAACGTCGGCCTGTTCAGGACCCGCTGGGGCCTGCGGGTGCGTGCGATCGGCGAGCACCCGCAGGCGGCCGAGACGGTCGGACTGCACGTCATCGGGACCCGGTATTCCAACGTGGTCATCGGCGGCGCCCTCGCCGGCATCGGCGGCGCCTATTTCACGATCGGCTCGATCGGCGAGTTCACCACCGACATGAGCGCAGGGCTCGGCTTCGTGGCGCTGGCGGCAATGATCTTCGGGCGCTGGCGCCCCTACGGCGCCCTCGGGGCGGCACTCCTCTTCGGATTCGCAGAGTCCCTGCAGAGCGTGTTGGGGGTGCTCAACGTCGGGATACCGGCTCCCTTCCTGTCGATGGCGCCGTACGTGATCACGATCGCCGTCGTCTCGGGCCTCGTCGGCCGCGTACGACCTCCGGCAGCCGACGGCAAACCGTACTCGCGGGAGTAGTCCGTGGACCCGTTCGCGGCGGCCGTCGATGCCGCCGCCACGCTGGCGAGGTTGACTGGGCGCCACCATCACGACGTTGCCGTCGTGCTCGGCTCCGGGTGGTCGCCGGCGGCCGCCGCCATCGGCGCCGGCGAGGTGGTCGAAGTCCCCGTGAGCGAGATCGGAGGCTTCCCGGCACCGACCGTGGCGGGCCACTCCGGCGTGCTGCGGTCGGTCGAAGTGGGCGAGCGGGCAGTGCTGATCTTCGTCGGACGCGTGCACCTCTACGAGGGCCACTCCCCTGCCACGGTCGTCCACGGGGTGCGCACGGCCGTCGCGGCGGGATGCCGCTACCTGATACTCACCAACGCGGCGGGAGCCGTGAACCCCGCCTACGGCGTCGGTCAGCCGGTGCTCATCCGGGACCACCTGAACCTGACGGCCACGTCCCCCCTCGTCGGGCCGCCCCCTCCATCCGGCTATCCGCCGCGCTTTGTCGACCTGACGGACCTCTACAGCGCCCGGCTCCGCCAAGTCGCCCGGGCGGAGGACGCGACGCTGGAGGAGGGTGTATACGCCGCTCTCAGTGGGCCGAACTACGAGACACCGGCGGAGGTGGCGATGCTCCGCCGCCTCGGCGCCGACCTCGTCGGGATGTCGACCGCCCTCGAAGCAATCGCCGCCCGCCACCTCGGTGCCGAGGTGCTCGGCATCTCGCTCGTGACCAACGCCGCCGCCGGCCACGACGTCGCCATCGACCACGAGGAAGTCATCGCCGCCGGGGCGGCCGCCGCCAACACCGTCGGCTCGCTCCTCGCCTCGGTGATCCGCCGCCTCCCGTGAGCAACCTCGAAAGGCGAGCTCGCGCCTGGATCGCCGACGACCCTGATCCCTCCACGCGGGCGGAGCTGGAGCGGCTCCTCGCCGACCGGAGCGCCGAAGCCGAGGCGGAGCTCGAGGACCGCTTCGCCGGCCGGTTGCGCTTCGGCACGGCGGGTCTGCGGGGCGCCGTCGCCGCCGGCCCGAACCGCATGAACCGGGCCGTCGTGCGATCGGCGACGGCCGCCCTCGCCGCCTGGCTCGACGAGCACGTGCCGGGCTCCCGCCAGCACGGCGTGGTCGTCGGTTGCGACGCCCGCCACGGCTCGGCCGAATTCGTCGAGGAGGTGGCCCTCGTGCTGACGGGGGCGGGGTTTCACGTCCACCTGCTGGAGCGGCAGCGCCCGACTCCCATCGTGGCCTTTGCCGTGCTGCATCTCGGGGCTGCGGCCGGCGTCATGATCACCGCCAGTCACAATCCTCCGGCCGACAACGGCTACAAGCTCTACCTCGGCGACGGTGCTCAGATCGTCCCGCCAGCCGATGCCGAGATCGAGGCGGCCATCGAGGCGGTCGGTCCCCTTTCCCGCATCGCCCTCGGGGACGCTGACGGCCCGCTCGTCGTCCACCACGGCCCTGATGTCGTCAATGCCTACCTCGACGCCATCACCGCCGCGTCGCCCGCTCCGTCAGATGCTCCGCCACTCAAGGTCGTCTACACGCCCCTGCACGGAGTCGCCCTCGGCGCGTTCCTCGCCGCCCTCGAGCGTGCCGGCTGGCCGCCACCCCACGTCGTGCCGGCCCAGGCAGCACCCGATGCCGACTTCCCAACGGTCGTGTTCCCGAACCCCGAGGAGCCGGGCGCCCTCGATCTCGCCCTCGACGAGGCCCGAGCCATCGGTGCCGACCTCGTCATCGCGAACGACCCGGATGGCGACCGCTTGGCCGTGGCCCTGCCGGCTCCCGCCCGCCCGGGTGGCTGGCGGGCGCTCACCGGTGACCAGCTCGGGAGCCTGCTCGGCGACTATCTGCTGGAGCGCAGCAGCAGCGCCGGAACATCCCGGCTTGTCGCCACGACGATCGTCTCCTCCTCGATGCTCTCGAAGATCGCTGCAGCCGCCGGAGCCTCCTATGCCGAGACCCTCACGGGCTTCAAGTGGATCGTCCGTGCTGCCAGGACATCCGGGCCGGCGGAGCCAACCGCGACGACCCGCTTCGTGCTCGGGTACGAAGAAGCCCTCGGCTACTGCGTCGGCGAGGTCGTCCGCGACAAGGACGGCATCGGTGCCGCCTTGGCCGTGCTCGCCATGGCAGCCGAGGCGGCGAGCAGCGGGCGATCACTTCTCGACCGCTGGGACGCACTCGAGATCCGCCACGGTGTTCACCTGACGGCCCAGCTCTCGATCCGGCACGACTCCCCTACCGCCCTCATGTCGAGGCTGCGCCAGGCGCCGCTGCAGGAACTGGCAGGCATCCCGGTGACCGAAGCGCTCGACCTCGCCGGCGGTCTCGGGCACCTGCCGCCATCCGACGTGCTCATCTACCGTCTCGGAGGCGCCCGGCTCGTCGTTCGCCCGAGCGGCACCGAACCGAAGCTCAAGGCCTACCTCGAGGTCGTCGCCCCGCTCGCCTCGGCCGGCCTGGAGAACACCCGCCGCCTCGCGGCCGAGACACTCGACCGACTCAGCGACGCCGTCGTCGGCGCCCTCTCGACGTGACCCCGACCGTCGCCGAGGAGGTCCGCCGGGCCGTCGAGTCGAGGCGTCCCGTCGTCGCCCTCGAGTCGACGATCATCAGCCACGGCCTGCCGCGGCCTCGCAACCTCGAGGTCGCCCGCCAGCTGGAGGAGATCCTGCGAGAGGCCGGCGTCACGCCCGCCACCGTCGGGGTCGTGGCAGGGGAGGTCATCGTCGGACTCGATGCCGGTCAGCTCGAGCTGCTGGCCTACTCCGAGGAGGTCGCCAAGGTCGGCGTACGCGAGCTTCCCTTGGCGATGGCGGCCGGGCGCCATGCCGCCACGACCGTTGCGTCCACAGCCGCGCTGGCGCGGCGCGCCGGTATCCGCCTCTTCGCCACCGGCGGCCTCGGCGGCGTCCACCGCGGTGCCGTCGAGTCCTTCGACGAGTCGGCCGACCTCGGGACGCTGGCGCGCACTCCCATCACGGTGGTGTGCGCCGGAGTGAAGTCGATCCTCGACGTGCCCGCCACGCTGGAGAGACTCGAAACGCTCGGCGTCACCGTCGCCGGGTACCGGACACGCCGCTTCCCCGGCTTCTACGTCGCCGACTCCGGCTACGACCTCGACTGGAGCGTGACGACGCCCGCAGAGGTCGCCGCCGTCATGCAGGCGGCCGACGCCCTCGGGTTGACGAGCGCCATCGTCGTGGCAAACCCGGTGCCGGCCGAACACGAGCTTGACCCCGCCCTGCACGACACCCTCCTGGCGGGCGCCGTGGCGGCAGCCGAGGCTGCCGGCGTTCGCGGCAAGGGCGTCACCCCCTTCCTCCTCGACCACATCTACCGGGCGTCGCAGGGCGCCAGCCTCGAAGCCAACGTCTGGGCGGTGCGCAACAACGTCGCCGTGGCGGCCGAGATCGCCCTCGCCTGGGTCTCGACCGACCCATGACGGCAGCACGGCCGCCGGCGTCGGGACCGGCCAGGGCGGAGGCTGCCCCGCCCCCCCTCGTGGTCGTCGTCGGCGACGTCATGAACGACATCGTCGTGCGACCGACGGCGACCGTCGACCTCGCCACCGACACCGCCTCCGAGATCGAGTTCGCCCGCGGGGGCTCGGGCGCCAATCAGGCCGCCTGGCTGGCGTCGCTCGGGGTAGCGGTCCGCTTCGCCGGCCGAGTCGGCGCCGGCGACGCGGCCGCCCAGCGCCGGGCCCTCGAGGACCTCGGGGTCGACGCCCGTCTCGTCGAGGACCGGGACGTCGCCACGGGCACCGTCGTCGTGCTCGTGTCAGCTGACGGCGAGCGGTCGATGTTCACCGATCGAGGCGCCAACCGCCGCCTCGGCGCCAGGGATCTCGACGGCCTGCTCGAGGGCGCCAGCCACCTTCACATCTCCGCCTACCAACTGTTCGAAGCGGCTTCGCGCCCGGGCGTTCGAGCCCTCTGCGCCGCCGCCGTCGAAGCCGGCACACCCATCTCGGTGGATCCGGCGACCTTCGCCGGCGTTCGCGACGCCGGCGGCGAGGCCTTCTTCGCCTGGACGGCGGGCGCATGCCTCCTCTTCCCGAACCTCGACGAAGGGCGGCAGCTCTCCGGCGAGACCGAGCCCGAAGCGATCGTCGACTCACTCCTCGAGCACTACCCGCTCGTCGCCCTCAAGCTCGGGGCGGCCGGTGCCCTCGCCGGAAGCGCCGACGGGCACCGCCTGCGGGTGGCGGCCGATCCGGCCAGCGTCGTCGATTCGACGGGCGCCGGCGACGCTTTCTGTGCCGGCTTCCTCGCCCGATTCGTTCAGGGCGCGGGCCTCGAGGAGTGCACGGCCGGCGCCGTTGCCGCTGCCGGCGGCGTCGTGTCACGGGCGGGAGCGAGACCTCCCGCCGGCGGAGTGGCGGTGCATTAGTCTCCGCCGATGCCGTCCTCTCGCCAGGTGCAACGCGCCGTTCGGCGCCACGCCGTGCCTGCGTGGTGGAGGGATGCGAAGCTCGGCATCTTCGTCCACTGGACGCCTGCTTCGGTGGCTGCCTTCGCCCCCGTCGATGCCGACATGGGTGAGCTCATGGCACGGCGCCACCCGCAGGCGATGGCCTCGTCGCCCTATGTCGAGTGGTACGAGAATTCGCTCCGCTTCCCCGACAGCCCGGCCGCCCGTCACCACCGCGAGGTGCACGGGGACCGCAGCTACACCGAGTTTGCCGCCGAGTGGGAGGCGGCCCTCGACAACTGGGACCCGCAGGAGTGGGCGGAGCGCTTCGCCGCCTGCGGTGCGCGCTATGTCGTCCTCGTCGCAAAACACCACGACGGCTACTGCCTCTGGCCGACCACGGTGCCCAACTCGCGCCGGCCTGGCTGGCATTGTCAGCGCGACGTCGTCGGGGAGCTGCGGGAGGCGGTTCGCAGCCGTGGCATGCGCTTCGGCATCTACTACTCGGGCGGCCTCGACTGGACCTACAACGACCAGCCGATCGGCACGTTCAGCGATTTGCTGCGCGCCCAACCCCGCGGTGACTACGTCGCCTACGCCGAGGCACAGGTGCGCGAGCTCATTGCCCGCTACCGGCCGAGCGTGCTCTGGAACGACATCTCGTGGCCGGCTCCCGCCGGTCGCCTCGCCGCCCTCCTCGCCTCCTATTACCACGACGTGCCCGACGGCGTCGTCAACGACCGGTTCATGCCCTGGTCCCCCCTCTGGCGACTGGCGCAAACGGCGCCGGCAGCAGCCCTCATCGACCGCCTCGTCGCCCGCGGCGCCCGGGCCGCCACCGGCATCGTCCCCCCGAAACCGCCTTTCTTCGACGTGCGCACGCCGGAGTACACGGTCTTCCATTCCCCGCAGCAAGAGGCCTGGGAGTGCGTCCGCGGCATCGATCACAGCTTCGGGCACAACGACGCTTCGCGCGAGGAAGACTTCCTGGCACACGACGAGCTCATCTGGTCCCTCGTCGACATCTCCGCCAAAGGGGGCAACCTGCTCCTCAACGTCGGGCCACGGGGCAAGGACGCCACGATCGCTCCGGCGCAGCTGCGCCGGCTCGACTGGCTGGCCGAGTTCACGGCTGCAAACGGCACGGCCCTCTACGGCACGAGACCGTGGGTGCGGGCAGAGGGTTCCGACGCCGCCAGCGAGATCCGCTACACCGCCCGTGATCGCGACGTCTTTGCCTTCGTGCGCCCGCCGGCGGGTGGGGCGCCCGTGCGTGACGTGACACTCGCCGACATCGAGACGGCGGCCGTCACCGACATGTCGGGCGAGCAGCTGACCGCCTCGAGCGGCCGCGGCGGCCTGACGGTCTCGCTCAGGGAGGCGGCGACGGCAGAACGCCCCGCCGTCATCGTGCTCGCCGGCGCCACCGCCCGACCCGCCGGCGGCTGAACCGCCCTCAGTCGCAGTCGGCCGTCACGGCACGCTCGGCCTGGGCGATGGCAGCAGCGGTGTCCCAGCGCTCCTCGATGCGGCCGAAACGCCAGATCGCCAGCGCCACGACCCACGTCACGACGAAGAGCCCGACGATGATGAAGCCGGCCGTGTTGATGTTGAAGCTCTGCACGAGCTCAGCCAGGCGCCCCCGCACGTTGAGCTCCTCGGTGAGCAGTCCCACCAGCTCCACGGTGCCGACGAGGAAGGCGACGGCCACCGAGAGCCCGGTGATCGTGATGTTGTAGTACACCTTGCGGATCGGGCGGGAGAAGGCCCAGCCGTAGGCGAAGTTCATGAAGCAGCCGTCTGCCGTGTCCAGCAGGCTCATGCCGGCGGCGAAGAGGATGGGGAGGGCGAGGATCCCGTAAAACGGGAGACCGCTCGCCACGGCCGTGCCGGAGAGGACGAGGAGGGCGACCTCGGTGGCCGTGTCGAATCCGAGCCCGAAGAGGACGCCGATGGGGTACATCTTCCAGGAGGCGTCGATGCGGCGAGCGAGCTTGCCGAAGAAGCGGTTCATGAGCCCGCGCTTGTTCAGCTGCTCCTCGAGCTCCTCGTCGTTGTAGCGGCCCTGCCGCATCTCTCGGAAGACGCGCACGATCGACACGAGGATGACGACATTGAGGGCGGCGATGAGATAGAGGAAGAAACCCGACACCGACGTGCCCACGATCGTCGTGATGCGGTGCAGGCTGGAGCTGCCGTTGCGCACTTGCGAGTCGAGCGCCCGTATCCCGAAGTTCAGCATCACAGCCAACCCGAACACGACGCTCGAGTGGCCGAGCGAGAAGAAGAACCCCACGCTCGTCGGCCGCTTCCCCTCGCTCATGAGCTTGCGGGTCGTGTTGTCGATGGCGGCGATGTGATCGGCGTCGAAGGCATGGCGCATGCCGAGCGTGTAGGCCAGCAGCCCCGTGCCGATGCCGAACAGCTGCGTCTTGCTGAGGTGGTAGTGGTGGCGCGTCGCCGCCAGCAGCAACAAGAACCCGACGACGTGGAGCAGGATGATCACGCCGCCCATGGCGCCCATGCGGAGCCATTCGCTCGGTGAGAGGGCGTTGCGCACGCGGCGGAGCCGTGAGAGCGCAACAGCCTCTGCGGTCGTGGCCACCTTGCCTCCCCTCCTCCCCGGCACCGCCGCGAGTGAGCCGGTCCGACTCCTCGCACCCTAGTCAATTGCGAGCTGGTTGCGAAAGAGCACAGCTCGCTACACGGAGAACACCGCCAGAGACGCCAGCGGCCGTAAGCTCGTCAGCGGTGACCGCCCCTGCTCCCACCGCCCCGAGAACCCCTGCGGAGATGGTCGAAGACGTGCTCGGGCTGCTGCGCGCCCGTGGGGGGCGCGTCACGACGGCGCGGCGGCAGCTCTTGGACGCGCTCTTCGCCTCGCCCGGCCACCGCACGGCCGAGGAGCTGGCGGCCGAGGTGCAGCATCGGGCACCCGACATCCACCTCTCGACCATCTACCGCAACCTCGACGAGCTGGAGCGGCTCGGCGTCATCGTGCACACCCATCTCGGTCACGGACCTGCCACCTACCATCTGTCCTCCTCGGCGCACGGCCACCTCGTCTGCGAGCGCTGTGGCGTCACGGTCGAGGCGCCGGCGGAGCTCTTCGCCAACCTGTCCCGCGCCGCCCGGAGCCGCTACGGCTTCCAGATCGATCCCCGTCACTTCGCCGTCCTCGGGCGCTGCAGCACCTGCTCTGCCTGACCGCCGCTGCCGGCGGACCGGCTCAGCCGAGGGTTTGCGTCAGCTCGAGCGCCCCGGATCGGTTGAGACCGGTGATCTCGATGATCCCGTTTGCGGCGGCCTGCACGACGCCGAGCACCTTGCCGTCGCGGACGGCGACCACCGTGCGCCCCCCTTCGGCCCGCAGGGCGGCGAGGACCGGAGTGCCCGGCTCGAGGGTGAGAGTGGCCCTGAAGCTCCCGCCGCTGCTCGGCGACGACTGCAGGCGTGCAACCTCGCTCGAGGTCACGTCCGTCACGAGCTGCCCAACGAGGTGATTCTCGAGCCGTCTGAGCTCGATCACCTGCTGCGCCGTCTTCCCAGGCGTATGGCCGCCACCCGAGCCCAGAATCTCGGTCGTCGTCGTGCCGAGAGCCGATGAGCTCGACGTCGGCGCTCGTGACACCTCCCAGCCGATGCCGCTACCCAAGGCGGCCAGCAGCACGACGGCGGCGGCGATGCCGGCCAGGCGGCTGAAGCGCCGGCGAGTCGCCAGCACGACGACGGTGGCGGCGGCCGGGCGAGCCGTGTCGTCGAGAGCGCCGAGCGCTGCCGAGATGGCGCCGGCGGCCGCCCCCACAGGCGGAGCGTTGCTCAAGCGACCCAAGACGCTTCGCACCAAGGACAGTCGCTCGTGCTCCTCCCGGCAGCTCTCGCAGGCGGCCACGTGGTCGGCCAGCTGGCGCCCGCGAGCAGGATCGAGCTCGCCGTCGACGAGCTCGCAGAGCTCGGAAGGAGCCGGGTGCCACGCAGAGTCATCGGGTGGTGGGGTCGGTCGATCAGTCATGGGGTTGTCTCGTCTGTTTCGACGGGCGCAGGAGGCGTGGCGTTTCGTTGCGATCTCGTGACGGCGTCGCCGGGCTCCCGCCGCGGGCGGAGCATCTCGGCGAGGGCCGCCCGTCCCCGGAAGATGCGCGATCGAACCGTCCCGATCGGGATGCCGAGGACGGAGACGATCTCGGAGTAGTCAAGGTCGGCGATGTCCCGCAGCACGACCGCCACGCGCTGGTCCTCGGGGAGCTGGGCGAGCGCCCGCTCCATGAGGAGGCGATCCGTCACGGGCCCGGCCACGCGATCCGTCGCCGCGGCGAGGACCGAATCCGAGCCGGCCTCCGCCATGAGCCGGTCGGAAGCCGCCAGCGGCCGGCGCTTGCGCCGGCGCAGCTCGTCGAGCGCGGCGTTCGTGGCCACGCGATAGCACCAGGTCGAGAATGAGCTGCGCCCGTCGAAACGGGCCAGTCCGCGAGCGATGGCGATCATCGCATCCTGGGTGGCGTCGAGGGCGTCCTCCTCGTTCGAGAGGATGCGGCGAGACACCGCATAGCAGCGGTCGTAGTGAGCGGCGAGCAGCCGTGAAAGGGCGTCCCGGTCGCCGGCGAGAGCGCCCGCCAGCCGTGCCGCATCGTCGGACCGCTCGTCAGCGCAGATGACGAAGCCTAATTCGAGGCGATCGACGGGAACTCGGCGCCGACTGGCTTCGTCAGAGCATCTGCAGCAGTCACCGCGAAGCACCCACCCGAAGGAGCGACCACCATGAGACTTGCCCGTCGCAGCGCCCTCGCCGCCCTCGTCCTGGCCTGCCTCGGAGGTGGTGCGCTGGCGGCATGCTCCAACCCGAGCAGCCCGAGCGCCGGCGGCACCGGCGACATGACGACCACGACGATGGCCGCCGGCGGCGGGGTGTCGCCGGGCGAACCCGTGCACGCCCCCGGCGGCAAGAGCGCTTCGGGGACGACCGCCGGGGGGGCCGCCTTGTCCAGCTCGGTGGGCGAATCCCTCTCGCCGAGCGCACCCCTCGTCGTGCGCACCGGCGCCGTGACCCTCGGCGTCGGGAAAGCCCACATCGTCCAGACGTTCGACCTCGTGTCGAGCGCCGCCACCACGATGGGGGGTTTCGTCGCCTCCTCCTCGAGCAACGCAACTGACGACCGCACGGGTGCTCAGCTCGTCGTCCGGGTGCCGAGCAGCGACTTCGGGGCACTCGTGACGCGCGTCGATGCCCTCGGGAAAGTGGAAGCGCAGTCCGAGAACGGTCAAGACGTCACGGGCGAGAGCATCGACATCCAGGCGAGCCTCGCCAACCTGCAGAGCGAGGAGGGCTCGCTGCGGAACCTGCTCTCGAGAGCCGGATCCATCCCCGCCATCTTGCAGGTGCAGGATCAGCTCTTCGGTGTCGAAGGCGAGATCGAGCAACTGACCGCCCAGGAGAACTCGCTCGTCGACCAGGCGACCTATGCCACGCTCACCGTTTCTTTGAAGCCTCTCGCCGCCGCGGCAGCGCCAAAGGCGAAGCCGAAGGTCGCGAACGCCCTCGTGCGCGCCCTCAAGCTGGCTGGGCACAACACGGCCGTCGGCGTCCGTGCCGTGGCGCTTGCGATCGGCTGGGCCTTTCCCCTCCTCGTCATCGCGGCCCTCGTCGCGCTGGCGTGGCGTTTGCGGCGCCGTCTCAGCCGCCGCCAGCCGCCTGCTCCCCTCGTCCCACCGGCCGTCTGAGAGGGCGCCAAAGATCGCAAGGTGTCGATCGGGTCGAGTGGGCGGGACCTCAGTGGCAGAGCTTGACGAGCCGGGTGATGCCGTCCTCGATGCCGTGGGCGAGCACGTCGATGTCGGCGGCCGTGTCGTAGTCCCCCGTGATGCCGAAGGCGACGCCGCCGTTGTAGGACGTGATCGCCACGCCGAGGCGGACGCCATGGGCGATGGGGACGAAGGGGAGGTACTCGACCATCTCCCTGCCGGCGAGGTAGAGGGGGAACTGCGGGCCGGGCACGTTCGTGGTCACCGTGTTGACGCTGTGTTGCGGGAGGTGGCGCAACATCGCCATGGCGGCGCGCTCGCCGAGGGCGATGCCGACGAAGGGCGTCAGCTCGCCGAGCGCCGTCAGGCTCTCGCCGGCGAGCGTCTGATGGGAAGCCTTGAGCGCCTCCATCTGCTCGTGGACGGCCGTCAGCCGGTCGACAGGATCCTCGATGGCGACCGGTAGGTCGGCGAAGACGGCCGAGACGCGGTTGTTGTACAGGCCGTGCTCGTCCTCGCGACGGATCGAGACGGGAACGAGCGTCCGCACGACGAGTCGTTCGACCGGTTCGCCCCGGCCGAGCAGGAGCTCGCGAAACCCCCCGGCAATGACGGCGAGGATGACGTCGTTGACGGTGCCACCCTGGGCGCGGCGGATTGCTTTCAGATCGGCGAGGTCGGCACTCGCCCAGGTCCAGCGGCGGTTCGGCCCGATGCTGCCGACGATCGAAGTGGGCTCCGTCGGAACGAAGCGGCGAGCATAGGAGCCGACCCCCTCGGCGAGATCCCGCAGCTGGCGTACGGCACGGCCGGGCGCCTGCAGGAGCCGCCGGGCAGCCCGGAGCTGCTCGTAGGGGCTCCTCGCCAAGCCGACGAGAGCCTCGGCGGCGAGCCGGAGCCCGGACGGCTCGGCTTCGGGGAGCCACTCCTCGATGGTTGCGGGCGAAGGGTGGCGCTCGACGTCGAGGACCACCGCCAGCAGGTCCGTGCCCGACACCCCGTCGGCCATGCAGTGGTGGATCTTGGTGACGAGCGCCCAGCGGCCATCCTCCAGCCCCTCCAGGATCCAGGTCTCCCAGAGAGGGCGACGCCGATCCAGCTCCTGCGACATGAGCCGACCCATCAAGAGCCGTAGCTCAGCCGGGCCACCCGGCGCCGGCAGGGCGGTGTGGCGGAGGTGATACTCCAGCTTGAAATGGGGGTCATCCGCCCAGACGGGCCGGCCCAGCTCGAACGGTACGAAGTGCACGACCTGGCGGTAGCGGGGCACTTGGCCGAGCTTGCCGGCGATCGCCGTCGCCACCTCCTCATAGGCGGGCGCCGGGCCCTCGAAGATGGCACAGGAGGCGATGTGCATGTGCGTGATGCCGTCCTCGAGGTAGAGGAAGGAGGCATCGAGAGGGCCGAGGCGTTCCATGGCTCCCCGCTCAGGCGGCCTTGGGCGTGTCGTGCAACGGCAGCCGCACCGGTTCGTGCTTCCCGCCGAGGACGAGCACCTCGTCGAAGCCCTCCCGCAGGCACTCCAAGAGGACTTCGTGGTCGGGCACGGCGGCGGTGTCGATCGTGACCCCGATGTAGCAGGTGCCGTCATAGGACAAAAGGGTCAGGTTGACGGAGGCCCCGATGGTCGGGCCGAAGGGCGTGTAGCGCTCCATCTGGGCGCCCGCCAGGTACACGGGGAAGGCGAAGCCGGGCACGTCGCTCGCCAGGAAGTCGACGTGCTTCAGCATGCCGCCGACGACGGCCTGCGGCAGCAAGTTGAGAGCGCCGGCGATGGCGTTGGTGTAAGCGAGCGACCGCTCGTCGCGAGCCGCACGGCACAAGCGTCCCATGTCCGGGATGCGGGAGGCCGGGTCGGCGTCGCCCACCGGCACGGGGAAGCGGATGAGGGTGATCCGGTTGCCGCCCATCGGGTCGTTCGCAGTCCGGATGCTGATCGGCAGCGTCACGCGCAGGGTGTCGACCGTGGTGCCGTGGCGCTCGTGGTAGCGGCGCATGCCGCCGGCGATGGCCGCCATGAAGCCGTCGTTGATCGTCCCGCCCGCCGTGGCGGCCGATCGCTTCAGGTCGGCAAGGCCGACCTCGACGACGGCGAGGTGGCGCCCGAGCCCGCGGTCTTTCATGATCGGCGAGAGCGTCTCGCGGACCGGCGCCACGGTTCGGCCGATGGAACGGGCGGCGTCGAGCAACGAGCCGGCGCTGCGAAGCGGTTGAGTGACGGCCCGCACCGCTGAGGGGAGCGCCGACCATGCCCACTCGCTGGCGACCCCGGTCGCCCGCGCCACGCTGGCGGTGAGGCTCTCACGCACGAGGCTCGGTGTGTCCAGCCGCTCTCCAACCGGTGCCACCGGCATCGAGGACGTCCGAACGGGCTCGCGCTCGGTGTCGAAGAGCAACAGGGCGAGCTGCATGCCGCCGAGGCCGTCGGTGAGCGAGTGGTGAAGTTTCATGACGAGGGCGGCGCGCCCGCCTTCGAGGTGCTCGATCAGCGTGAACTCCCAGAGGGGTCGGGCGCGGTCGAAGGCGGTCATCGCCGCCTGGCGAGCGAACTCGATGACCGTGTCCGGCGTATGGGGGGCCGGAGCCTCGATTCTGCGAAGGTGCCAGCTCATGTCGAAGCCGTCGTCGAAGGTCCACCGAGGGGTCGAGAGCCGCCCGGGGGGCTGTAACACCCGTTGGCGGAACATCGGGATCAACCGAGTCGCCTGATCGAGCTTCTCGCTGAAGACAGGCCAGTCGGGGCTGCGGTCCAGCCAAGCGACGGCGACGACGGTCGACCGGAGAATTGGGTCCCTCTCCATGTACCAGGAGAAGGCATCGCTGTCCCGCATGAAGACGTCCATGTCTGCCTCCGTTGCCCAACGCGCCGCCTGACGCCGCGCGCGTAAGGCCAGCCTCTGCTCGGTCAGATGGTTGGGGAAGAGGCGAACGTCACAATTCACCGCCGCCGGCGCCGACAGGCGGCGTCCGGGTCTGGAGCCGGCGTCATGCCCCCGCTCAGGGGTGCCCGCGCAGCCCCCGTCAGGCGCGCCGGGACGCCTTGCGGGGAGCCGGCCGTGGGTGCGCCCGAAGCCAGCCGTCGTTGAAACTGAACTCGCCGTCCAGGCTGCGCCGGACATCTCCCTTGCCTGCCCAGTCCGCGATGCGACCACCGATGATCGGCACCTTGACGTCGACGCGGAGCTTGACGTCGTGGATCGTCTCGCCGCCGCGGGGAGTCAGCTTCATCGTGCCGGAGATGTGAATGGGGGCACCTTGCACTTCGACGTCGAAGGTGCCCTCCCAGAGGTCGTCGTGGACCCGCGTCCACTCGTCGCTCTGGCGCATCGTGTTCGTCGGCTTGAGAACCCGCTTCGCAAAGCCGGGCAGGTCGACGTCGACAACCCGCGAGGAGACGACTCGAAGAGAACCGCCCTTCCTCTCACATTCGAGAACCTTCACGTCCCGGTGCTGCATGCTCTCGTACTTGGCAACGGTGACATCGGCGTCGCCAAGCATGGTCAGCACTGCGTCGACCGAAGCGTCGTAGGTGTGCGAACCATTGAGTTCCATCACGCCACCTCCGCTGCCTGCGGGGCGAGCGGTTGCCGTCCCGAGTCTCCGGGCTGCCCCGAGTCTCCGAGCGGCCCGAATCTCCGAGCTGCCCAAGTCTCCGAGCCGTCCAATCCCATCCTGGGATGACGGGGCTGCAGGCAGTAGAGGCAAACGGCACATTGTCTCGGGCGGCCGAGGTGGAGGGTTCGGCTTGGCCCGTAGTCAAGCAGCTTGACTGTACATACTGTTGTTCTTTATTCTGCCGGCGTGAGCGCAACCGTGCCCGGCGACGACGTCTCGATGCCGACCCTCATGAGTGCGGCGCAGCGCACGTACCTCGTTGCCATTCAGGAAGCTCTCGCCGGCGCCGGCTTCGGAGATGTCCCTCCGACGGGCTACCGGATCGTCGGAGCCCTGACGAGGGGCGGCTCGAGCGTGCAGGAGCTCGCCGCGAGGTTGGCGATGTCGAAACAGGCCGTCGGCCGGCTCGCCGACGTCCTCGTGCAACGCGGCTACGTGACCCGGACATCGGATGCGGCGGACCGCCGGCGGGTGATCCTCCTGTTGACGGAGCGGGGGGGCGCCGCCACCGAAGAGGCCCGCCAAGCCATCGCCACCGTTGACCAACTCGTTGCAGGGCGCGTCGAGAGCCACGAGCTGGCAACGACTCGGGCCACGCTTCGGGCGCTCGTGTCCATCGGGAGAGGCCTTCGCCCAGGCCTTGGGGGCGGCCGAGGAGGCGACGCCTCGTGACCGAGGAGCGATCCACCGTCGCCGCCGAGGCCGACCTCGCTGACGACTCGGTGGCGCGCGGGCAGCACCGCTGGGGACGCCGGCTGCTGCCGAGGGACGAGCCGGCCTGGGCGCGGGCGGCAGTGTTGGCGCTCGCCGCCGTTGCCGCCCTCGTCTACGCCCGAGGCGCCGGCAACTACCTCGAGATCTATTACGCCGCCGCCGTACGCAGCATGTCGATGAGCTGGCACAACTTCTTCTTCGCCTCCTTCGATCCGGCTGGGACGGTGACGCTGGACAAGCTCCCTGGGGCGTTTTGGGTGCAGGCTCTCTCCGTCCGGTTGTTCGGCGTGCGTGCCTGGGCCCTCGTGCTCCCACAGGCGGTGGAGGGCGTGCTCACCGTGCTCGTGAGCTTCCACGCCCTCAGGCGCCTGGCAGGACCCGTCGCCGGCATCGTGGCGGCGGCCATCTTCGTGGCGTCGCCGGCGGTGGCGACCCTCAACCGCGGCAACATCTCCGACACCCTCATGATCCTGCTGGTGGCGCTGGCTGCCGATTCGATGGTGACGGCCGTCATCGAGGACCGCTTTCGCAGCGTGCTGCTGGCAGGTGTGTGGGTCGGCCTCGCTTTTCAGGCAAAGATGCTCGAGGCCTGGCTCGTGCTGCCCGCCCTTGCCCTCGTCTACGTCGTCGCCGCTCCGAGCAGCTGGAGGCGTCGATGCCTCGGTGTGGGGGCTTTGGGTGTCGTGACGATCGTCGTGTCGCTGAGCTGGATGACGGCAGTGAGCGCGACGCCGGCGACGCACCGGCCGTATGTCGACGGAAGCCACGACAACTCCATCTTCGGGCAGGTATTCGTCTACAACGGATTCGGTCGGGTCGATGAGCAGTCGCCCGACCAGATCCTCACGAAGTCGATCGGCCTCGAGATCGGCAACGGTACGTCGCCACCCGCCGCCTGGAACCGCTTGCTCACGGGCAGCCTCGGCCTCGACACGGGATGGCTGCTCCCGGCGTCGCTCGTCGTTCTCGTGGCGGGCCTCCTGGCGCGCCGAAAGGAGCCTCGGACCGACCTGCTGCGCGCCAGCCTCCTGCTGTGGGGAGGTTGGCTCGTGGCCTTCTTCGTCGTGTTCAGCCTCACCTCGACGATCAACCCGTACTACACGGCCGCCCTCACGCCCGCCGTCGGCGGCCTCCTCGCCACGGGAGTCGTGCTGGCGTGGCGGCAGAGACGGGGGCTGCCAGCCCGCCTGACGGTGGCCGGTGCCGTGCTCGCCACCGTGGGCTATGCCCTCTGGGTGCTGCCCGATTCCGCCACCGGGCTGCCGGCGTGGTTGAAGCCGGCCGTGATCTCCCTCGGGTTGCTCGCCGCATGCTCGGTCGTGCTGTCCGGCCGGAGGGCTGCGAGCACACCGTTGCACCTCGGTGCGTTCGTGACCGCCCTTGTCGCCATCGGGATGGCTCCCACCGTTGCGACGGCGTCAGTCGTCGCAGAGCGGCTCGGTCCCTTCGACACCCCGTTCCAACAACCGGTCGTGACGAACTACATCCGGCAGTTCTTCATCGCGACGCCTGCAGCGGCGGCCGCCACGCTGCCGACCCTGGAGGAGGCGCGCAACGGTGCCACCTACCTGATGGCCGTTCAGACATCGGTCCTGGCGGCGACGTTCATCTACCACAGCGGCCTCGAGGTCCTTCCCATCGGAGGCTTCACCGGGACGGTGCCGGAGCCGTCGCTGTCCAGGCTGCAGTCGATGATCGAGGACAACGACTTCCACCTCGTCCTGCAGTCCCCGACGACAACCGACCCGCGGCTCGTGTGGATCGCCCATCACTGCTTCGACGTTGGGGACCGGAAGGGAGCGGGGCCGCCGTCGTCGGCCCTGGACATCGCCGTCTACTATTGCCTTCCCGGCTCCGTGGGACCGAGCCCTTGACCGATGACGCCGGGGTCGGGGCCTCAGGCCTCGAACACATAGGCCCGACCGGCCAGATCGCCGTGGCCATAGGCTCCGACGAGGGCCGTGACTCCCGAGACAGCGACCGATGCGCCGAAGACGTCGCCGGCGGCGGTGTCGGAACCCTTCAGCTCGGCAACCTGCTTCCAGGCGCCCTTCGTCTCGCTGAACACGTACGCCCGCCCGGCCTCCTTGGCATGGTTTTCCGCACCCACGACAGCGGTCGTGCCCGAGACGGCGACCGAGTAACCGAAATGGTCGGGAGAGACGGTGTCGCCTCCCTTCAGCTCCGCCGTCTGCTTCCAGCTGGCCTTGCGCTGGCTGAACACGTAGGCGCGACCGGCACCCTGCCGGTGGTCGTCGGAGCTCACGACGGCGATCGTGCCCGACACCGCCACCGAGTAGCCGAAGTAGTCGCTCGGGCCGGTGTCTGAGCCTTTCACCTCTGCAACCTGCTTCCAGGCGCCCTTCGTCTCGCTGAACACGTAGGCCCGGCCCGTGTTCTTGGCATGCTCGGGGGCGCCGACGACGGCCGTGGTGCCCGAGACGGCCACCGAGAAGCCGAAGTGGTCCAGAACGGCGGTGTCGGAGCCCTCCAGCTCGGCAACCTGGTGCCATTTGCCCTTCGTCTCGCCGAACACGTACACGCCGCCGGCCGCTCCTTTGTGGCCGACCGCACCGACGACGACGGTCGTGCCCGAGACGGCCACCGAGGAGCCGAATACGTCGAAGCGAGCCGAGTCGGCGCCTTCCAACTCGGCAACCTGCTTCCAGGCGCCCTTCGTCTCGCTGAACACGTAGGCCGAACCGGTGTAGGTGTCGTGGTTCGGCGCCCCCACGACGGCGATCGTTCCCGAGACGGCGACCGAGGAACCGAAGCTGTCACCGGCAACGGTGTCGGAACCCTCCAGCTCGGCAACCTGGTGCCATTTGCCCTTCGTCTCGCTGAACACGTACGCCCCGCCTTCGCCTCCGGCGTGGTTGACCGCACCGACGACGGCCGTGCTACCGGAAAGAGCCACCGCGAAGCCGAAGTCGTCGCGGGCGACGGTGTCCTTCCCCCTCAGCTCCGCCAGCTGCTTGCCGATCGGCGTCGTGCGAGGGCCGGCGGCGGCTGCCGACGTCGTGGCGGTCAGGGCCGGCACGGCCATGGCTGCTGCGGCGACAAGGGCGCAAGCGCCCGCCAGCCGGGAGATGCGCATGTGAGGCCTCCGATCGTGGGCTGCAGCCCGCTCGCCAAGACGCTTGCCGAGATCGAGAAGCTTCGCGCCGGGCAGCGGGGTCTGCAATCACACCGTCGACGGCTCCTCTCAATACCCTAGGGGGGTATACTGCGGGACGAAGAGGAGGAGCGAGGAGGCACAGGACATGGCCGGCTACTCGGACCACAAGGACGACGTGTTGAAACGGCTGCGGCGCGTGGAAGGCCAGATCCGAGGACTGCAACGCATGGTCGGCGAGGACGCCTACTGCATCGACGTCCTCACGCAGATCTCGGCGGCCAGCAAGGCGCTGCAATCGGTCGCCCTCGAACTGCTCGGCGAGCACGTGTCTCACTGCGTGCAGGACGCCGTCGGAACGGGAGGCCCGACGGCCGACGCGAAGGTGCGGGAGGCACGCGACGCCATCGAGAGGTTGGTGCGCTCATGAACCCCTCGAGGCCACCCCGCCCCGGCAGGGCTCCATGAGGTGGCTGCACGCCATGGGTCACGCCCTCGCCATCAGCGGCTCGATGACCTGGGAGATCCTGTGGGCGCTCATACTCGGCTTCGGACTGTCGGCCCTCGTGCAGGCCGTCGTCCGTCGCAGCACCGTCGTTCGACTGCTCGGCGACGATCGCCCGAGGACGTTGGCCATCGCCACGGGTCTCGGGACGGCGTCGTCGTCGTGCTCGTACGCCGCCGTCGCCCTTGCGCGGGCGCTCTTTCGCACGGGAGCCAGCTTCACCGCCGCCATGGCCTTTGAGATTGCCTCCACCAACCTCGTCGTGGAGCTCGGCATCATCTTGGCCCTCCTCATCGGATGGCAGTTCACGCTCGCTGAATTCGTCGGCGGACCGCTCATGATCGTCCTGCTCGCCATTGCCTTCCGGCTCTTGTTGCGCGGGCGCCTTCTCAGCTCCGCCAAGGCTCAATCCGACAAGGGCCTGGCGGGGTCGATGGAGGGCCACGCTGCCATGGACATGAGCATCCCGGGCGGCGGCAGCACGTGGCAGCGACTCCGCTCCCCTCGAGGCGTCACGGCGGTGTCGCACATCTTCGTCATGGAGTGGGCGGCCGTCATCCGCGACGTCGTCGCCGGCCTGCTCATGGCGGGCGCCATCGCAGCATGGGTGCCGAACCGCTTCTGGCAGCACCTCTTCCTCGTCGGGCATCCGGCCCTTGCCAAGCTGTGGGGACCGCTGATCGGCCCGCTCGTCAGCATGCTGAGCTTCGTCTGCTCGATCGGCAACGTCCCCCTCGCAGGCGTGTTGTGGAACGGCGGCATCAGCTTCGGCGGCGTCGTGGCCTTCATCTTCGCCGACCTGATCATTCTCCCGATCCTCGTCATCTACCGGAAGTACTACGGCACCCGCATGATGCTGTTCATCCTGGGCACCTTCTACCTGACAATGGCGGCAGCGGGCTACCTCGTGGAGCTGCTGTTCGGAGGACTCGGTCTCGCCCCGAGGGGGCGTCATGCCAAGGTCGTCGAGGCGGCGATCCGGTGGAACTACACGACCGTTCTCAACATCGTCTTCCTGCTTCTTGCGACCGGCCTCCTCGTGCGATTCGTGCGAAGCGGCGGCATGCCGATGCTGAAGATGATGGGCGGCTCTCCCGGCGCCGAGCACCCCGGCGGCGAAGCAACTCATTCGTAGCGAACCGGCCGGGCGGTTCTCCGACCCAGCTCACGCCGGCGCGGAGGATTCGATCAATTCCTAGTGGCCAACGTCGACGATGGCTTCGTGCTCGAGGACGGCGACGATCGCACCGTCGACCCGGATGATCACCTCGGCAACGGCTCGCTCACCGCGGCGTTGAAAGCGGCGCACCACGACGGTCGACACCTCGGCCTCGGCACCGGCGGGGGCCAGGCCGAAGTGCCGGATGCCGCTGCGCACATGAATCCACGAACCGCGGGCGAGCTGGCTGTGAAAGACGGAATTCGCCAGCGCCGGCCAGACCGCCGGGTGGACGACGCCCGCAACCGCACAGTCCGGTTGGGCGTCCCCGGCGCGAGCGGCGTAGTCCGAGCCGTACTCACCCTCAAGGCGGGCGGCGACAGGCGTGAGCGCTTCTCCTGTCTGCGGTCGGAAGCTGGTGCGATGGCCCCGCCAGGCCGACAGCGTCACTGCGGGCGCACCCCCGGGAGCACTTGTGGCCGTGACGTCGAGACCGCCGTCGCTCCGTCCCGCGACGCGGAAGAACAGCTCGTCCCCGTCGGCGACCGGGGAGACGAAGCGGACCTCCGCCTCGCCGGAAGCCACCCAGTCGAGCCCGAATCGTTCGATGACGGGATGGCAGCAGTAGGCATAGGAGGTCACGCCGGCGACGAGCGCCCGCCCGAAACCCGCCGCCTGGGCGCCCGCATCGGTGTGGATCGGGTTACGTGCATGCTCGGGCAGGTTCCGGGCGATGATCGACCACGGCACGAAGCTGTCCATCTCCAAGGCACACCAGCCTAGGGACGAGTCTCTGTCGCCCTCGCTGCTCGCCTCGCCTGCACTATCGCCACCCCGACCCAGGCAAGGAGCCACGCTGTGGCGACTCGGGAGAAAAGCGTCTGAGTTTGCTGGCCCGGGCGCTTCACCGCCACGGCGACGGCGGCGACAACGGGACCGGCGCCAGCAGCCGTCAACGCCGAAGCCGCTGCGAGGTGGCCGGCCCGCCACGCCTCGTCGCTGCGCATCGTCGAGGGGATGCGGATACCGACAAGGACGTTGCGGGGCAACCGCCCCATGGCCGCCATGCGACCTACGGCGACGACGATGGCGCCGGCGAGCCCGATCTTCACTGCGTCTGACACTGGCTGCAGGCTACAAGGAGGCGGTCGCAGGCGTGCCGCCACTTCGAGCTGTCAGGCAGTCGGGTCACGCTCCAGCCGGCGGGCCGCCGGACCCGCACTGAGGCTCGCCGTGCTCTGGCATTCTGTGCAGAGCACATCCCATGGAGGCACCAACGTGACCGTCACCAACCTGGCCGACCCTGTCGACTTCGAGACGTTCGGCGACTATGCGCCACCCACGCCGAAGCTGTCGCCCTCCGCGGCGTGGTCGCCCTCGCCGGCTGACCCTGCCGCCTTCCAGCGGCCGAAGTACCGCTTTCAGGGTCGGATCACCGCTGACGGGTCGAGCGGCTACCCGGCCGAGCCGGGGCGCTACCACCTCTACATCTCCTGGGCCTGCCCGTGGGCCCACCGCAGCGCCATCGTGCGGGCGCTCGTCGGGATCGAGGAGGTCGTTTCGCTCTCTGCCGTCGACCCGATCCGTGACGGGCGCGGCTGGGCGTTTCGTGAGGTCGCCGGGTGCGGGCCGGATCCGGTGAACGGCTTCCGCTTCTTGAAAGAGGCATACCTGGCGACCGATCCGGACTACGACGGCCACGTCTCGGTCCCGGTGCTGTGGGACAAGTCGACCTCTCGGATCGTGAGCAACAACTTCCCCGACATCAGCCTGGACCTCGGCTCGCAGTTCACGGCGTGGGCGGCGTCGCCGCTCGAGCTCTACCCGCCTGCGCTTCGCCCCGAGATCGACGCCGTCAACGAGACCATCTACGAAACCGTCAACGACGGCGTGTACCGCACCGGCTTCGCAGGCTCACAGCAGCAATACGAGCGCAACGTGGAGCGTGTCTTCGCGACGCTCGATCAGATCGAGGAGCGTCTCGCCGGTCAGCGATACCTGTTCGGTGACGAGATCACCGAGAGCGACGTCCGCCTGTGGGTCACGCTTGCCCGCTTCGACGCCGTCTACTACTCGCACTTCAAGGTCAACCTGCGCCGAGTCGTCGACTACCCGGCGCTCTGGGACTACGCCCGAGACCTCTACCGGAACCCGGCCTTCTCCTCGACAACGAGGTTCGATCAGATCAAGCGCCATTACTACGTCACCCACGGTCATCTCAATCCCTCCCGCATCGTCCCAGCCGGTCCGCTCATCGACTGGAACGAGCCGACAGGTCGCCCGCTCGTTGCGGGACGGTCGTAGCGGCGACCGTGACACCGGGCGAACGACGCCTCGCGGTCCCCCGCCGGTCAGGACGAGCGGGACTCCAGCACGTCCAAGTCCCGTTCGGCGTACAAACGGTGCTCCCACTCCTCGTTGAGGATCACCTCGAGGCATCTGCGCACGGCGAAGCTCTCCGGCTCGGGGTAGCCCGGCTCCGTAACGGGTTCGGTGACGCCGGCCAGCTTCTCGTCGGTGAGGTCAGTGATCACGGCGCCTACGGTGGCCATGCGGTCGGCGCGCAGGGCGAGCACGTCGTCCAGCGACGGCCGCGCACCGCGGTCGCGCGGTACGCCGGGCTCGTCGGGCATCTCGTCGTGGGAAAGGTCGAGCGCATCCCAGGGTGACGGCTCCCCCAGGATTGCACGCTTCACCCAGGCATCGGTGGCGAAGACGAGATGGCGCAGCGTCTCGATAAAGGACCACTCTCCCTCCACCCGCTCGTGGAGCGACGCCGGGGACATCCGTTGTGCTCGCTCGACGCTCCCCCGCCACAGCCGCTCGAGGACGTCCCACGCTTCGCGGAACCCATCGGCATCGGCCGGCCGCATCTTGGCGCGGTCCGGGTAGCGACGGTTGAGCTCCGCCTCCACGAGCGGTACGACGTCGACGCCGTTGACGCGCAGGTTCTCGATCTCGCCACTCAGGTCCACGTTCACGAGGGCTGCGCCACGGATCACGACCCCCGTCAGATCGACCGAGTCGAAGCGGGCGTTGCTGAGATCGACGTTGCGGAACCGAGCGCTTGTCAGGTAAACGTCCTCGAACAGCGAGCCGATCAGATTCTCGCTCGTGAATTCGGCCACGCGACCAGCCTTGCACGAACCGCACTGATTCTGGCCGCACTGATTCTGGCCGCACTGATTCTGGCGCCGAGTGCCGATTCACGGGTCGAGCGAGCTTGCCCTCGCCTCAGTGCAACAGGACGTTCACGGTCAGCACACCGAGGCCGAGCAGGACACTGACGAGGACACCGAGAACCACCGACGCCGGCCGGCGACTCGATCGCAGGGCGGCCGTCAGCTCGACGAGAAAGAGCATCACGACCGAGCTCACGAGGGCGCACCGCACGGCGGTCGACGTGCCGGCACCAATCGCCCAGGCCATCAAGAGCACGAGGAGGGGCACGAGTGCTCCCTTGATGATGTTGAACTCGTGGCCCGCCGACTTGAGGAGCCTCGACACGGTCCACGGGGACCCGGTCTGGGCGCGATCTCCGGCGTTGTGCGCGTACGTGTGGGCGATCCAGTAGAGGGCGAGCGACACGACGACGGCGCCGGCCGTCGACGGCAGCGTCTCGTGCCGAGGTGCCTCGGCGGCCAAGAGGGCACCTGCGACGATCGTCCCGTAGACGACGCCGGCGGGGTTCTCCTCGGGCACGACGAGTCGTGCGAGACGGATGAACCAGCGGTCGCTCCTCGTGTCGCCGCTTGGCTCGGCGGCCTCAGTGCTGTCCATCCCCTCATCTGAGCACCCGAAAGCGCTTCTCGGCTCGGCACCTCCGACCTCGCCGGACCGGCGCGTAGTCCCTAATCTGGCAGCAATGGACGAGAGCTCCTATCGCGTCTCGGAGGCCGAACGGGAACAGGCGGTGGTCTCCTTGCGGGACCATCTCCTCGACGGACGCCTCACGCTCGAGGAGTTCTCAGAGCGCGCCGGACTGGCCCTTCGAGCCCAGGTGATCAGTGATCTCACCACCGTGCAACGGGATCTGCCTGCCCTTTCCACGCTCGGGCCGCCGACCTCGCACCGCAAGCCAACCCGGGTCACGATGGCGATCTTCGGTCACGTCGTCCGCCGGGGTCGCATTCGGTTGCGCCGACGGACGACAGCGATCAGCGTCTTCGCCGACATCGACCTGGATCTGCGCGAAGCCTCGATCGAAAAGCCCCGAACGTCGCTCTCCGTGCTTGCCGTTCTCGGCAACGTCGACGTCTACGTCCCAGAGGGGATCGACGTCGACGTCGGCGGTCTCACGATCTTCGGTCATCGCCGTGACTGGGGGCGTGACGTCGCCGGGCGGGATGCGCCGACCGTCCACATCCGCGCCCTCGGCCTCCTCGGCACCGTCGACGTCTGGCGGGTGCCGAGCGACGTGTCCGGTGACTACGGCGACATCATCGACGAGGTCCGCCGCCGCCATCGGGCGGTGAGCCGCAAGCGGCAACGGGGACGCAGCCAGTTGCCGCGCAACACCTAGTGTGTCGCTCACCTGGCGGGTTCCCGCCGTCGCCGTCGCCAGGGCCGCCTCCGTACGTGATGTCGTTCACACCGGCGGGTCTCGCACGACTCCGGCGATGGCCGTGGTGACGACCTTGCGCACGGCGGCAGCCTCTGGCGGGATGCCCTTGCGGTCGGCGAACAGCAAGTGGGCGGCGCCGATCAGCAGCGGGGCGAGCGCGTCGAGGTCGGCGTCGGCCGAGATGCGGCCCTGCTCCCGCTCGGCGCTGAGGTAGGCGGCGATCATCGCCGCCGCTTCTGTCAGGACTGGGACACCGGTCGGCGTGGCCTGGCGCAGCCGGGCGCGCAGGTCGTCCCGGGAGATGACGAGGCCGATGATCACGAGGGCGACTGACCCGAAGACCGTCATCAGTGCTGCGGTGAGGTTGCCGGCGACGCTGCCCGTGCCTGCCGAGTCGCTGAGGGCTGCGGCCTGCTTGTCGATCCGGGCGATGCGGTCCCTCACGAGCTCGGCAAGGAAGGCGTCGAGGTCGGTGAAATGCCGGTGCAGGACGCCCTTGGCACAGCCTGCCTCCGTGGTGATGGCCCGGGTTGTCAGCGCGCTCGGCCCGTCACGGACAAGGACGCGCTCGGCGGCGTCGAAGAGCTGCTCGCGGGCGTCGCGGATGGCCACCCCCGTCGGCACCCTCCACCCCCTTTCTCTCGCTCGGCCCTTCTCGATTGACGAGTGGGCGCACGCCCATTTATAGTGGGCATGTGCCCACTATACCGCCGGAGCGAGGGCAAGTTCCCGAGCCGGCGCCTCATGAGCACCGCCAGGTGGCGGAATCCTTCGGCGCCGAGGCCGAACGCTACGACCGCGCCCGGCCCAGCTATCCCGAGGCGATGGTGGAGCGGATCGTGGCCTCCAGCCCCGGGCCGGATGTCCTCGACGTCGGCATCGGCACTGGTATCGCCGCCCGTCAGTTCCAAGCGATTGGCTGCCGGGTGCTCGGGGTCGACGTCGACGCTCGGATGGCCGCGGTGGCGCGACGCAACGGTTTCGACGTCGAGGTGGCGGCATTCGAAGCCTGGGATCCCGCCGGCCGAACCTTCGACGCGGTCGTCGCTGGGCAGACCTGGCACTGGGTGGACCCCGTAGCGGGAGCGGCGAAGGCGGCCGAGGCGCTGCGACCCGCTGGCCGGCTCGCCGTGTTCTGGAACGCCGGGCAGGCGCCGCCCGAGACGGCGGAAGCCTTCGCCGCCGTCTATCGCCTCGTGATGCCGGACTTGCCGTTCAATCCCTGGGCAACGCCGGCCTCGGAACCGTACGCCTTGCTGTGCACGAGGGCGGCCAACGGTATCCGGGAGACGGGCGTGTTCAGCGACCCGGAGCAGTGGCGATTCGACTGGGAACGCCCTTACAGCCGAGACGAGTGGCTGGACCAGCTTCCTACCTTTGGCGGGCACACCGGGCTCCCGGCGGCACAGCTCGAGGCGCTGCTGGCGGGCGTCGGGGCCGCTCTCGACGCGGCGGGGGGCAGCTTCACGATGCACTACGCCGCCGTGGTGGTCACGGCAGTGAGGACCGCTACCGCCTGAGGCGGTGCAACGGTCGCTCCATGGCGGCTCCGCGAGGACCACGGCCGACGTCCGCAGTTAGTGTCGGACGTCAGTTCCCTACTGGGGTGGGTGGCGGAGGAGCCCGACGGCGAACGGCGATTGGAAATCCAGTGCGATCGGGCTGTCGATTTTCGGGCGGCCCGCTCGTCTTTAAGCCCGACGAGACACACCGGGTCGATGTGACCCCCGACTTCAGGAGTGACCATGAGCGACTCTTCCACCGAGGGAATCAAGACTGTGCTGATCCCCGTGTCCGACCTGGCGACGGCCAAGGCCGTCTACTCCGCCCTGCTCGGCCTGGCGCCACAGGCCGACGGGTCCTACTACGTCGGCTTCGACACCGCCGGCCAGCACATCGGGCTGCTGCCGGGCGGTGGACCGCAGGGCATGACCTCGCCGGTGACCTACTGGCACGTGCCCGACATCGAGGCGAAGCTGGCCGAGGTGACCGCTGCCGGTGCCACCGTGAAGGAGCCCGTGCGCGACGTGGGTGGCGGCCGCCGCGTGGCAACCGTCACGGATCCCGATGGCAACGTCCTCGGGTTGCTTCAGGACCCGTGAGCCGACCTGCCGCCACGGCGACGGGCTTGACCGGTTGGTGTGACCGCCCGGCTGGGCGCTCCGCCCGGCCGGGGCCGGGAGGCTCCACGGGCCGAATCACCGTGGATGTCTTGGCTCTACCCCTCGTCGCGCGCCACGTCGAGCCGAGTGACGCCGACGGAGACCGCGAGGGCGGCCCCGCCTAACAGATGGAGACACGATGAGAATGGCCACGAGGACGGAGACGCAGTCGCCTGCGCTGCACGTTGCAGCCAGCCACGAGTTGATCCGCGTGCACGGCGCCCGCCAGAACAACCTCAAGGACGTCAGCGTCGAGATCCCGAAGCGCCGGTTGACGGTGTTCACCGGCGTCTCCGGCGCCGGCAAGAGCTCTCTCGTGTTCGGCACGATCGCCGCCGAGTCGCAGCGGCTGATCAACGAGACCTACAGCACCTTCGTACAGGGCTTCATGCCGACGCTGGCGCGGCCCGAGGTCGACGTGCTCGAAGGGCTGACGACCGCCATCATCGTCGACCAGCAGCGGATGGGTGCCGACGCCCGTTCCACTGTCGGCACCGCCACCGACGCCAACGCGATGCTGCGCATCCTCTTCAGCCGACTCGGGCAGCCGCACATCGGCTCCCCCAGCGCCTTCTCCTTCAACGTCCCCTCCGTCCGAGCGAGCGGCACGATCACGATCGAACGGGGCTCCCGCAAGACGGTGAGACAGTCCTTCACACGCACCGGGGGCATGTGTCCGCGCTGCGAGGGCCGCGGCTCGGTCACCGACTTCGACCTGTCTCAGCTGTACGACGACAGCAAGTCGCTCGCCGAGGGGGCGCTCACGATCCCCGGCTACAGCGTCGACGGCTGGTACGGCCGCATCTACACCGGCTGCGGTTTCCTCGACCCGGACAAGCCGATCCGCAAGTTCACCAAGACCGAGCTCCACGATCTGCTCCACAAGGAACCGACCAAGATCAAGGTCGACAACATCAACCTGACGTTCGAGGGTCTCATCCCGAGCATCCAGAGGTCGTTCCTGTCAAAGGACGTCGACGCCCTGCAGCCGCACGTGCGCGCCTTCGTGGAGCGGGCGGTGACGTTCACCGCCTGCCCGGACTGCGGCGGCACCCGGCTCAGCGAGGCGGCTCGATCCTCGAGGATCAACGGGATCAACCTTGCCGACGCGTGTGCGATGCAGATCAGCGACCTGGCCGAATGGGTCGGCGGTGTCGACGAGCCGTCGGTGGCACCGCTGCTCGCGACGCTGCAACAGACGCTCGACTCGTTCGCGGAGATCGGGCTGGGCTACCTCTCGCTCGACCGGTCGTCGGGCACGCTGTCGGGCGGCGAGGCGCAGCGAGTCAAGATGATCCGCCACCTCGGCTCCTCGCTCACCGACGTCACCTACGTCTTCGACGAGCCCACCGTGGGCCTGCACCCCCATGACATCCAGCGGATGAACGACCTTTTGCTGCGCCTGCGCGACAAGGGCAACACGGTGCTCGTCGTGGAGCACAAGCCGGAGACGATCGCGATCGCCGACCACGTCGTCGACCTCGGCCCCGGTGCAGGTACGGCAGGCGGCACCATCTGCTTCGAGGGCACCGTCGAGGGTTTGCGAACCAGCGACACCCTCACGGGCCACCATCTCGGCGACCGGGCCGCCCTCAAGAAGACGGTGCGGACGCCTGCCGGCGCACTGGAGATTCGCGGGGCGACGACGCACAACTTGCGCCACGTCGACGTCGACATCCCGCTCGGCGTGCTTGTCGTCGTCACCGGCGTCGCCGGCTCCGGCAAGAGCTCGCTCGTGCACGGGTCGATCCCCGCCGGTGCCGGTGTCGTATCGATCGACCAGGGCGCCATCCGCGGCTCGCGACGGAGCAACCCGGCGACATACACCGGACTGCTCGAGCCGATCCGCAAGGCGTTCGCGAAGGCCAACGGGGTGAAGCCGGCGCTGTTCAGCGCCAACTCGGAGGGCGCCTGCCCGAACTGCAACGGCGCCGGCGTCATCTACATCGACCTGGCGATGATGGCCGGCGTCGCCACCACCTGCGAGGAGTGCGAGGGGAAGCGGTTCCAGGCATCCGTGCTGGACTACCACCTCGGCGGCCGCGACATCAGCGAGGTGCTCGCGATGCCGGTGACCGAGGCGGCGGACTTCTTCGGCGCCGGCGAGGCGCACACACCGGCCGCCCACGCCATCCTCGACCGGCTCGCCGACGTCGGCCTCGGCTACCTCAGCCTCGGGCAGCCGCTCACGACGCTGTCCGGCGGCGAGCGGCAGCGGCTCAAGCTGGCCACCCAGATGGCCGAGAAGGGCAACATCTACGTCCTCGACGAGGTGACCACCGGCCTGCACCTCGCCGACGTCGCGCAGCTGCTCGGCCTGCTCGACCGGCTCGTCGACTCCGGCAAGTCGGTCATCGTCATCGCCCATCACCAGGCCGTCATGGCGCACGCCGACTGGATCATCGACCTCGGGCCCGGCGCCGGCCACGAAGGCGGCCGCATCGTCTTCGAGGGCACGCCCGCTGACCTCGTCGCCGACCGCTCCACCCTCACGGGCCAGCATCTCGCCGCCTACGTCGGCAGCTGACCCCGCCGGCGCCGGTCGCTCCCGGCGGCGCCGGCACAACTCCGTCGCCGCGCTCCTCAACTTCTCGCACCCCGTCCGTGACCGCCCAGGCGAAACCGCGACCTGAGTGCGCCGCCCATGCCGCCACTACTCTGGCGACGTCCGCCAGGGGGGGGAGGAAACATGGATGTCGGAGCTGTTGTAACCGCCTACGGCTCGGCCTGGAACGAGCCTGACGAGGCCGCCCGGCGCCAATTGCTGGAGTCGGCCTGGGTCGACCATGGCAGGTACTGCGACCCGACGGCCATCGTCGAAGGCAGAGAGGCCCTTGTCGCCCACATCGGCGCCTTTCAGGTCGCCATGCCCGGCCACACGATCGACCTGGTGACGGCTGCCGACGAGCACGACGGCCACCTGCGCTTCGCATGGGTCATGCACGGTCCTGACGGATCTGTGGTACTCGAAGGCATGGACTACGGGCGCCTGGCAGAGGACGGGCGGATTGAGCAGATCGTCGGCTTCTTCGGGCCTTTCCCAACCCTGGACCCATCATGACGACGGATCAGCCGGCAGTCACGATCATCGGATCCGGCATCGCCGGTAGCGCGCTCGCTGCCGCGCTGGCGACCGCCGGGGTCCCGGTCCTCGTCCTCGAGCGGACGGAGCAGTTCGTCGACCACGTGCGGGGCGAGTACATGCACCCCTGGGGGGTCGCTGAGGCCATGCAGCTCGGCCTGCACGACGACCTCATCGAGGCCGGGGGGAACGTCATCTCGCGTTTCGTCGGCTACGACGAGGCCTACTCCCGGGCGGAGGCGGAGACAGGCGCCTTGCCTCTCGCAGACCTGGTGCCCGGTGTCCCGGGTGCCCTCGATATCGGACACCCCGTGGCCTGCCAGGCCCTCTTCGACGCCGCCGTGCGGGCGGGCGCCCATGCTCTTCGCGGCGTCGAGCAGGTCACGGTGACACCTGGAGAGAGTCCGGAGGTCCGCTACCTGCACGGCGGCAGCGAGCACGAGGTTCGCCCTCGCCTCGTCGTCGCCGCCGATGGACGCGAATCCCCCACACGCCGCCGGCTCGGCATCGAGATCAAGAAGACGGACCCGCGCATCTTCCTCGCGGGCATGCTCGTGGACGGCGTCCGCGACTGGCCGAGCACCGACTCGGTCATCGGCACCTCAGGCAACGCGATCCTGTACGTATTCCCCCAAGGCGAGGACAAGGCGCGGCTCTACATCGGGTACTCCATCGAGGAGAAGGCCCGCTTGGCAGGCGCCGACAAGGCGAAGACTCTGCTCGAGGCCTTCCGAGGAGACGCGATCCCCGACTGCGGGCGTTTCGTCGATGCCAACCCAGCTGGGCCGTGCGCTGCCTATCCCATGTTCGATTCCTGGTCCGATGCCGTCGTCGCCGACGGCGTCGTGTTCGGCGGTGACGCCGCCGGCTTCAGCGACCCCACCATTGGAGAAGGCTTGTCGGTCGCCCTGCGCGACGCCCGCATGATTCGCGACGCCCTCCTCGGTGGTGAGGACTGGTCGAGGGAGGCCTTCACTCCGTATGTGGAGGAGCGGGCAGAGCGGATGCGGCGGCTGCGCTTCGCCGTGCAGGTCTTCACCGACGCCCACATCCCGCTCGGGCCTGACGGAGTGTCCGAACGGCGCCGTCGCTCGGACATGATGACGCTAGACCCAGACCTCTTCATGCTTGTGGCCGCCATGACATGTGGGCCGGAGCTGGCACCGGAGTCCTGCTTTGCGGATGAGATCAGGGAGAAGCTGCTCACCCCGGCTTAGCTTCCGGCGAGCGTCCACTTGCCGTTGTCCCGAGTCAGTTGCAGGCAGGGTTGCCCGAACGGGTCGTCCGTGCCATGCCGTCGGAGCCGGCGAACCTCGTCGAGCATCGCGACGGTCTTCCGACCCCGCCGGCCGCACAGGGTAGATCCGGAAGCGACCGACGGCATCCACGTTGTGCGAGGTGCCCTCGACGTCGGTGACGACTGCCATTGCGGTTCCGGTTTGGGGGCCGCGTGCCCCGCTTCATCGGATTCTGGTGCTAGAGCCGCCGGACGCGCCGCCCCACGCCGACGTGCCACGTGAGCCACGAAGCAAGCCCCACGATGAGAGCACCCACGATGCCTGCCGCCGCCCAGACCGCGAGTGCGAACAGGACGGTTCCGACGAGAAAGGCCGTGGTAACGCCGAGCCGCTCAGGACTCCAGCCGCGCGCCCGGGCGCGCCCGAGCGAGACGAGGCCGGCCGACATGAGGCCGAATACAACCACGGCGACGGCCGACGCTCCCAGCACGAACATCCCGAGACCCAGCGTGAGGGCGACGATCCCGCAGACTTCGAGGCTCTCGGCGCCGGACTGCTGCCGCGCCATCGGCTCGTCTCGTACGTTCACTGGCTGACACTTTCCCTTTCCGTTGAAGAACTCTTCCTTCTCAGGAGCGCCGAGCGTGACGGTCCCGGTGGTTCAGATCGTGCCAGTGGCAACGACCCGCCCACGCGCATCGGCGCCCGTGATCTGGCCGCGACGAGCTTGCCTCCTCGATGAGACGGCAGCCGTGAACTCGAACGAGCTCACCGGAGCGCAGCCAGCGCCTCGTTGAGCTGCAGGACGTCGATGTAGGGACTGCCCGCGAATCCCAGCTCGGCTCCGTTGGTCTCTCGGGCGATGAGCGCCTGCAGAGCCGACGGGGAGATGCCGGTGGCCTTTGAGACCATCGGGATCTGGGCGAGGGCGTCCTGAGGGCTGATGTCGGGGTCTATGCCGCTGCCCGAAGTGGTCACGAGATCAGGCGTGGGGTTCACGCCGCGGGCATGCCAGTACGCAACCAGAGCCTCTGTGTTGGCGAGGAGCGTCTTGGAACGGGGACCAAGGTTGGTGGCGGCGGACTCGCCGCCAACGCAGGAATTGGCCGAATAGCTGCAGGCCTCGAGGGGGTTGTCCCCGCCCGACACCGGCACCTTCGCTGTGGGCTGGGCGGCGTAGGGGCCGAGGTCGTCTGGACGACCCTGGAACACGCAGCTGCCCAGTGGGTGCCCAGGGCATTTGGTGTCGGCCCAGTTCTGTCCGATGAGCGTCGACCCATTGGCTGTGATCGACCCGTCCGCCTGGTGGCGGAACAACAGCTGGGCAACTCCTGTGCCGGCGAAGGCGTAGACGAACCCGAAGAAGATCGTGATGACCACGATGGAGACGATTGTGCGGCGGAGATGGACGATCATGTGAGAGCTCGCGATCAGTAGGCGTGGAGGGCGACGAGGATGAGGTCGATGAGCTTGATGAAAATGAAAGGGACGATGATCCCTCCCACCCCGTAGATCCAGACGTTGCGGCGCAGGATGACCGCCGAGGTAGTCGCCCGGAACTTCACGCCTCTCAGGGCGAGAGGGATGAGGGCCACGATCACGAGGGCATTGAAGATCACCGCCGAGAGAACGGCGCTCTGGGGGCTGTGCAGCTTCATGATGTTGAGCGCGCCGAGCTGCGGGTAGGTGGCGACGAAGAGGGCGGGGATGATTGCGAAGTACTTGGCGACGTCGTTGGCGATGGAGAACGTGGTGAGCGAACCCCGGGTGATGAGCAACTGCTTCCCGATCTCGACGATGTCGATGAGCTTGGTGGGGTTCGAGTCGAGGTCGACCATGTTGCCGGCCTCCTTGGCAGCCGTCGTGCCGCTGTTCATGGCTACGCCCACGTCCGCCTGGGCGAGAGCGGGGGCGTCGTTCGTCCCATCACCGGTCATGGCGACGAGCTTCCCGCCCTCCTGCTCAGCCCTGATGAGGGCCAGCTTGGCCTCGGGCGTCGCCTCGGCGAGAAAGTCGTCCACACCCGCCTCCTGTGCGATGGCGGCGGCCGTGAGCGGGTTGTCACCCGTGATCATCACGGTGCGAATGCCCATCTGCCTCATCTCGGCGAACTTGTCCCGGATGCCTTCCTTCACGACGTCTTTCAACTCGATGACCCCGAGGAGATGCGCGCCATCGGCCACCACAAGGGGCGTCGACCCGCTTCGTGAGATGCGCTCCACGATGGGATCGAGGTCGGAAGGGACTGTCCCTCCCTGCTCGGTCGCCCAGGTCTTGACGGCGTCGGCGGCGCCTTTGCGAACCTGCCGATGATCCACATCGATCCCTGACATCCGCGTCGTCGCAGAGAACGGGATAAAAGCGTGGGTGTCACCCAGGGCGCGCTCTCGTATGGAGAAACGCTCCTTCGCCAGGACCACGATCGACCGGCCCTCAGGTGTCTCATCGGCCAGTGAGGCGAGCTGGGCAGCCTCGGCAACCTCCTCCTCGGTGTGGCCGGCCACGGGAAAGAAACCTGACGCCATCCTGTTGCCCAGCGTGATCGTCCCCGTCTTGTCGAGCAGCAGGGTCTGCACGTCGCCGGCCGCCTCCACCGCCCGGCCGCTCATGGCGAGCACGTTGCGCTGCACGAGGCGGTCCATGCCGGCGATGCCGATGGCCGAGAGGAGGGCGCCGATCGTGGTCGGGATGAGGCACACGAGGAGCGACACCAAGATCACGACCGACACTGTCGCTCCCGCATAGTGGCCGAAGCCCTGAAGCGTGACGACCACAGGGAGGAACACGATGGTCAGCACGGCAAGGAGGATCGTGAGGGCGATCTCGTTGGGCGTCCTCTGGCGGTTCGCACCCTCGACGAGGGTGATCATGCGGTCGAGGAAGGTGTGGCCGGGCTCGGCGGTGATGCGAACGACGATCCGGTCGGAGAGGACTTTCGTTCCCCCGGTGACGGCCGAACGGTCGCCCCCCGACTCCCTGATGACCGGTGCCGACTCCCCCGTGATGGCCGATTCGTCGACTGAGGCGATCCCCTCGACGATCTCGCCGTCGGAGGGGATGAGGTCGTTGGCCTCGCAGACGACAAGGTTGCCCAGAGACAACGACGACGCAGTCACCCGCTCTTCGCTGCCATCGGGAAGAAGGAGGCGGGCCTGGGTCTCGGATCGCATCTTCCTGAGGGTGTCCGCCTGGGCCTTGCCACGTCCTTCTGCCATGGCCTCGGCGAAGTTGGCGAACGCCACCGTGAGGAAGAGCCAGACCGTGATGCTCACAGTGAAGGTGTTCGGCCGGCCGATCGCCTCGATGAGCACGACGACCGCCCCGATCAGCACGACGAACATCACCGGGTTCTTGACCTGGGTCCTCGGATCGAACTTCTTCAGCGCGTCGATGCCGGCCTGGCGGAGGATCTGGCGGTCGAAGAGGCCCCGCGCCTGCGCTACACCACGGGCCATCGTCGGGGTAGTCCCCGCCGGCCCGTTCGTTGTCCCGTTTGCTTGCATCTGTCCTGTCTCTGGAGAGGTCATCAGAAGAACTTCCCGTGGCTCAGTTGCTCGACGATCGGGCCGAGCGACACTGCAGGAAAGAAGGTGAGGCCGCCGATGATCAGGATCACGCCGATGACGAGCCCGATGAACATGGCGTTGTCGGTACGGAAGGTGCCGAGCGATGTCGGGACGGCGTTCTTCGCCGCCAGCGTCCCGCCAAGCGCGAGGGCCGGGATGATGATGCCGAACCGGCCGATCAGCATGTCGATGGCCCCGACGACGTTGTAGAAGGTGGTGTTGCCCGTGAGGCCGGCCATGGCCGATCCGTTGTTGTTGGCCTGCGAAGTGAGGCCGTAAAGGATCTCCGTGAACCCGTGCGGCCCGGAGTTGAGTGGCCCAACTCGCCCGGCATGGATCGAGACAGCGATATCCGTGAGCACCAGCACGATGATGGGCATGACGAGTGCCGCCAAGCCTGCGAGCTTCACCTCCTTCGCCTGGATCCTCTTACCGAGGAACTCCGGCGTTCGGCCGACCATGAGGCCGCCGAGGAACACGGCGATGAGGGCGTAGATGAGGAGCGTGTACATCCCGCTTCCCACCCCTCCAGGGGTCACCTCGCCGAGCATCATGCCGCTGAGCGGCCCGAAGCCACCCATCGGGTTGAACGAGTCGGTGGCGGCGTCGACGGCGCCATCGGAGGTCTGAGTCATCGAGACGTTGAAGAGGGCACTGGTCGTGTCGCCGAAGCGCACCTCCTTGCCCTCGGTGTTGCCGACCGTGGAGTGGACACCGGCAGCGAGGATCGCAGGGTTGTTCTGGTGTTCGGCGTAGCTCGTGAAGGCGGCCCAGGAGCCGAAGATGATCACCATTACGGCGAGGAGGGCGACGCCGTGGCGGATGCTCTTCACCATCTTGCCGAAGGTGTAGGTGAGCGAGAACGGGATGGAGAGGGTGAGCCAGATGTAGATCAGGTTCGTGAGGCCCGTCGGGTTCTCAAAGGGATGGGCGAGGTCGACATCGAAGAACCCACCGCCGTTCGTCCCGATCTGCATGATCGTGCCCATGAACCCAGCGGGGCCACGGGGGATGACCTGAGTGACGCCGTTCAGCGAGTCATGGATGCTGACCGGCCCAGCCAGGGTCTGCACAGCGCCCTGGCCGACGATCACGATGCCGGTGATGAACACGATCGGAAGGAGGATGTAGAGCATGCAACGGGTGATGTCGACCCAGAAGTTGCCGATCGTGGGGGAATTGCGCCGGGAGAAGCCCCGCACCATGGCGATCGCCACGGCGATCCCGACGGCGGCGCTCACGAACTGCTGCACCGTGAGCACGCCGATCTGGGAGAAGTACGACATCGCCTCCTCGCCGCCGTAGTTCTGCCAGTTCGTGTTGGTCATGAACGACACGACCGTGTTGAAGCTGAGCGCCGGTGGTAGGGCACCGATGTGCTGCGGGTTAAGCGGCAGCGACCCTTGGATCCTCAGCAACAGATAGCCCACGACGACGAACGCGGCCGAGAAAATCACGAGCGTCCGGCGTAGCGCTTCCAGCTCTGCTCCTGCTCGGGCCCCGTTCCGAGTAGCCGGTAGAACGGCCGCTCGGCCCACGCGAGGAAGTGCACGCGGCCGTCGAAGACGGCGGCCATATAGGAGCCGAGGAATCGCCAGGTGAGGCCCAAGGCGACGACGAGGATGACGATGGTCCAGGTAAAGCCCATCTAGAACCACTCCGGCCTGAACATGGCGACGCCGAGGTAGATGAACACGATGATGGAGAGAGCAAGGAGGACGCCCTGGGTGCCGGTCATACGCGATCCAGCCCCCAGATCAACCCGAGCATGACGAGCGCGAAGGCGACCATGCCCAAAACTGCAAGGAAATCAGCCATGGCGTCATCATGCGGTGCAGGCGTGAACGAGATGTAAACGGCCGAGGGATTCCTATAAATAATTCGTGAATTTCATCTCGGAGGTTCCTGGCCTCGACGCGCACCGTCAAGCGCGCCGTCGCCGCCAGCGCCCAGGCTCGAAGGCTCTCCAGTGCTTGGCTCGGCGCGGCCATTCGTCCGGACGGACGGCAGATTAATCCCCGACCGACCAGGCGGCCCAGAGATTCGAGACCTTCGCGCGAGGACGCTTCGTGGTCGCGCCACGCGGCGCGTCGTCGACCTTTCGGGCTTCGCGGATACGCAGCCGAGAGGATCAGGCCGCGGAGAGGAAGTACCCGATCCCGGGCGAGGTGTGCAGCAGTCGGCCCGCACGACCAAGCTTGCGCCGCAGCCGGTAGACATACACGCGCAAGTACTGCGCCTCACCCTCGAACTCCCAGCCCCACACGCTTCCCAGGATCATCTGGTGCGTGCACAAGTTGCCGGCGTTTCGGGCCAGATAGGCGAGGAGATCGAACTCCCTGGCGGTGAGCTCGATCCGCTCGCCACTGCACGTGGCTTGGTGGTGAACGAGATCAAGCTCGATCTCGCCGACGGCGAGCCGATCGTTCTGGTGAGGGACGTCGCCGCGACAGTCGCGGATAGCTGTCCGAATCCGCGCCTCCAACTCCGACATGCCGAATGGCTTGGTCATGTAGTCATTCGCACCGCCATCAAGGGCCGCCACTTTGCGGCTCTCCAGGTCGGTTGCCGACAGCACGATGATCGGCACCCCACTCCATTGACGGATGCGACGACAGACCTCAAGACCATCGAGGTCAGGCAGGCCGAGGTCGAGGAGCACGGTCTCGGGCTCGTCAAGAGCAACCTTGGACAGCCCCTCCTCGCCAGTGGCGGCCGTGCTCACTTCGTGGCCACGACTTGTCAGCCCTATTCGAAGCGCCTTCAACAGCGCCCGGTCATCGTCCACCAACAGCACTTTGGCCATGGTCAGCTCATCTCCATCAAGGCGCGGGCCCGCTGGGAGCTTCCGCAAAGAGGCGAGTCGTCCGACAGCCGACGCGCCCAGAACGGGGAGGTCTCGAGGGCGACGACGGCTCGCAGAGCCCGCCCACGGAGCATTGCTCCCGGAACGACTCGATACAACATGACAAGTCCAGATCTACGACTATCGCGATCCGAGACGCCAGCAGACAGCTCTGAGACGCTACGTGGACTCGGCCCGGTCGGATGCAGCGGTGACTCGCTCCGAAACGAGCGCGGCGAGGCGCCAACAATACCCGGTTCGACCGACCGAGTCCCTCCCTGGCGTCGACTCCTCGGTGAGCCGTCTATCGCAGTCCGCATCGCGTCTGCTCCCAGGCACTGGGTGAGCCCTGACGATCCCTGACTCAGCTCGCGCTGCGCGGCAAGCCACGTCATCGCGCTGGAGTGTGAACGACGATGACCGGACAGTTCGCGCGCCGCATCAGGCCGAGGGAGACACTTCCGAGGAGGGCGGCGGAGAGGAGCGGACGCTGTCGCGCTCCTACCACGATGGCGTCAGCGCGCAACTCGTCCGCCTTTACGGCGATCTCTTGTGGGAGCCGGCCGCGGGCGGAATCCTTCAACACAGCCCTGGCCGTCAACCCTTGCTGTCTCAGCTGCTCGACGGCACCTCCGACGAGCGCAACGGCCTCTTCCCGAGTCTCGAGATAGCTGCGTCCGCCACGCCCGAACTCGTCCCACTCTCGGACATGGAGCACCCAGACTTCTGCGCTGAACAGACATGACAGATCGACGGCTGCCTTGAGGGCTCGCTCTGCCGGCTCGGAATGCGTGTACGGGAGGAGGAGACGGTAGTTGCTTCCACGCCGCGAAGCCTCACGTCCCTCATCCGGTACCTCAGCCAAAAACGCAGCCGCCTCGGCGGCGAGGCGGGCACCGTCGGCTGGCAGCATCGGCATGCCCGAGACGCCGTGAGCTGGGTCCTGTCCCGTCGCCTCGCGACGGAGTGTCCAGTCGCGCGACCAAAGGCCTGGTACGCGCTCTGACATGCCACGAACACGCGGCCTGACTCGCATCGTAACTCCTGTGAACTGTGAGTTGTGATGCCGACCAGGCTTCCCGGCGCGCCGGCTTGGAGGTTACCAGAACGCTCGATTGGTGGCGAGGAGTAAGACGATCGCAACCCTCGGTCCTGCGCGAAGAGTGCTGACCCGGCTTTCAAACCCTGCTCGACTGATCAGGGCATTCGTCGAGTGGAGGTGCTGGCGCTGACGAGCTCCGGACCAGAGGCCAGGGCGACGTCTGGCGGTTCGAGTCCGCACCTCCACTGATGTTGTCGATCTCACAGCATCACTAGCAGTGCCGGTGTGAAGGCGCAGTGCGCCAGCGCCTTCTCGGCGCACGCACCAGGCACGCCGGTGTAGCGTCAGCGCGCCGGGCTCGGCACCGTCGTCGGGACCACGTCACACGGAGGAAGCATGCCTACTTTGATCGGTCACCACGATGTGAAGGACAAGGATCATTGGCTGGCATCACCGAAGCGAGAAGAGTTCTTCGGGCCGCTCGGCGTCAGCAACATCCGGACGTTCGTCGACCCGCAGAACCCGACCCACGTTGCAGTGCTCATGGACGTTCCCGACATGGATACTTTCACGGCCGCCATGCAGGCTGAGGGGGCGGCCGAGGCGATGGAGCATGACGGCGTCTTGCCCGAGACAATGGTGATCCTCGTAGAGGCTTAGCTGCTCAAACGTCGGTCGGCGCACAGAGCTTGGCGCCAGAGACTTCTCGTCAGGGTCCGCAGGCCGCCTCTCCCGGCCGGTTAGCCGGCCAATCTTTGGCCAGCCGTGGATAGACCCTGGTGGCGGCGACGCCCTCCTCGCGTTCGAGATCGGCGATCCATGCGACGGAGCCTCTCCTCGGAGTCACTTTACGTACGCTGACCCCTCCGCCGGCCCCGCCGGCCCGAGCCGACTTGAACTGGGCGTCGACGTTCTGGCCTTGTGTCGAGAGTCTGCGCCCTGCCGGCGGGCCGACACCTCACGGATGCCCGGTAGCCGCGGACGCGTGCCAGACCGCGCCTCGGTCGACCGGCGGAGTGATGCCCGAGCGCGCCGCCGCCCCCGGACCTCGCGACTGCCGGCGCGACGCCCGGGGGCGGTCGTGTCCACGGTGGTCTACGCCACCACCGGCACTACCTTCCGGCCACCGGCGGCAGCCGGTGGCTCTTCAGCACTCGGGCCGTTGCGACCGAGGAGCGGCTGCCGTCGACGGCGCTCACATAGAACTCGGTGGTTCTCGCGATGGACACGTGGAACATGTAGGTTCCTTCGTGGTTCGCAACCTGCGCTGTCACCGTGCGGAAGGCGTCCGACCCGAGGCTCCGCTCGTGGAGCCAGACGGTGGTGAACGCGTTGGCCGTACCGTGGACCGTCACGATCCCGCCGGCGACCCGGGAGTTCGCCGCCACCGTCAGCGCCGGCGAGGGCGCACCCGCGGAGAGCCCGATCGTCACCTGGACGGGGTTGGACTCGTCTGGGATGTAGTTGGCGTCGCCTCCGTAGGCGGCGTGGATCTCGTGGGTGCCGTTCCCGAGGGTCGGGCTGAGCGTGGTGATCGTGGCGTATCCGTCCACGATGGGAGCAAGGCCGAGACCCTGGCACGCCGTCCCGGGCCCGGTGCTCCCGTCGCAACCACCGTTGACGTCGTCGTAGAAGCCGACCGACCCGGTTGCGTCAGCCGGCATCTGGACGACGAGCGAAGTCGGCTGCGTCCCAGCTGGAAGCTGAGTGCCGAGGATCGAGAGCGTCATGTCGGGCGCTGCTTTGGCGACGCTGACGGTGACCGGGCCCGACCAGCCGCTCGTGTAGTTGTTGTTGCCCGCGTAGTACGCCTCGATCTCGTGGTCGCCGATCGAGAGCTGGTTGGCCGCGGGCGTGAAGGCGGCGACGCCGTTCTCGATCGGCGCAGCGCCGAGCTCCACGCAGCTCGCCTGAGAGCTGCTCGTGTCCTCACAGCCGCCGTTGACGTCGTCGTAGAAGCTGAGTTGACCCTCTGCGTAGGCGGGAGCCGTCGCAGTGAGGACCGGCGGGTTTCCCCAGGTGGGGTTCGCCGTGCCGGCCGAGATCGTCAGCGTCGGGTAGGGCTGGGTGACCGGCGTGATGGTGACGTACCCGTCCCACACTCCGCTCGGGGCGACCCCGTAGGAGATGCCCTCACCGCCGGGAATGGCGAAGCTGGCACCGCCGGCACCGCCGCCACCGGCAGCGTTGAAACCGGCACCACCGCCACCGCCGCCACCGAAGTAGCCAGCACCGCCACCACCGCCACCGCCACTGTAGAAGTTCGAGTCGTACGACCCACCCGGGCCGCCCACGCCGATCCAACCGCTCGATCCCGGCTCAGCGAAGGTGTAACCGTTGGTTCCACCCTTGCCACCGAGGTTGCTCGGAGCGGGCTGACCGGCGGCACCGCCCGTGCCGGACGAGTCGCTCAGCTGGCTCCCGGAGGTGGCTCCGGTGCAGGTGACGGTCGTGTCGGCGCAGCCGTCGCCGCCCTGGCCACCGTCGAGCATCGGGTAGCCCTTCCAGCCGAGGCCGCTCCCGCCGCCACCGCCGCCGCCGGCCACGACCAACCAGGACTGGCTTGTCTGGCACTGGGGCGAGGAGCTCACGAACGACATGCCGCCGCCGCCGCCACTCGTGTCGCCGTGCTCGAGAGACTGGGTGAACCCGCCATCGCCACCGCCCCCGAGGCCGCCGAGGTAGTTCTTGCCCGAAGCGCCTGCGGAGCCGCCCACCTGCACGTAGAGCTTGTCGCCAGCGGTGACGGGGAGGATCTCGCCGACGAGGCCACCGGCGCCGCCTGCTGAGACGGCGTTCCCGTCCAGGTACCCCGCGGTCCCGTGGCCCCCCACCGCAGTGATCTGCACGAAACCGACGCCGGCGGGCACGGTGTAGACGTTGGCGGTGCACGCCGACGGAGTCGAATAGTTGACGCGAGCCACGCCCACCGTCGAGGCGCCAACCTTGGGGGCCGTCGGCGCCGGGACTCCGTGGGCAGGCCGAGCACCGCTCGCAAGGCCGGCAGCGGGCCCGTTGCTCGGGGGCGGCGTCGTCGGTTGGAAGTCCTGCACGAGGAAGACCTGTCCTGCCAGGTCGTTCTCCGTCCCGTCAGCGAGCTGCAGGTCGGGGTAGGTGAGGGTGTCGTCGGTCGGCTGGGCGATGCCGACGGTGTAGGTGGGGCTCGCCGCGCTCCCACTGTTCACAAGGATCGGCAGGATCTCCGTCATCTGCTTGTCCACTCCGCCGTAGTGGGAGGTGAACGTCGCCGGGGCGAACATGTCCAGGGAATTCGCCGGGCCCCACGTGCCGAGGCCGCCGGTGGCGCCTGCCTGCAGCGTGTTGATGTCCGCTGTCGTCGGCACCCGCCAGCCGGAGAGACCGTCGTAGCCGGCGTCGCTCACCATCGTCGCAATCGGTTCGGGCGAGGCCGGGACGAGCTTGGTGTCAACCGGCGCCCAGATCTGGACGTCGCCGGGCCGGAACATGACCTTGGCAAAGGTGTGGTCGAAGCAGTACTGCACCGTGGTGCCGCAGTAGTAGGGCGTCTGGCCGGTCGGCTCACCGGTGAGGTTGGCCGGCGTGGTCGTCCACAGCATGGGGTCGTTCTGGTTGCGGTAGTCGAGGACGGTATTGGCCGGGATGGCCCCGATGCCGAAGCCGTGTAGCTGGCTCACCCAGTTGGGCGTCCCGTCGCCGACGGGGCCGTCGGCGAAGGCCGACGTCCACGACTGCACGTCCTGCTGGACGATGCCGAGGAAGGACGTGACCGCCTCCGAGTTGGGGCTGTGGCTGTAGGTGCCGTCGGTCCAGCTCAGGTGCTCGACGTTGGCGTAGAGGTAGGCGGCCTCCGCCATGAGGTTGGAGTAGTACTGCTGCTGCGCCGCCGCCTCGTCCACGAAGGCCGCCGGGAACAGGTGGGTCCGGAACGGGTCGTAGTTGTACTTGTCGACGAGCACCTTGTCGTAGAAGGAGACCATGCCGTCAGCACCGGGCTGGCCACCGACCTCCTTGTCGTTGATGGTGTTGATGATGCCGAGGAGGCCGTCCTGGCTTCCGTTGATCATGTCCTCGAGGTCGGCCTTCTCGTCCGACGAGAGGGCGCTGCCGTTGCCACCGTTGGCCTGCAGCGTCGACAGGATGGAGTTGAAGTCGTCCTGGTAGGTCTGCAAGGCGCCGAGCTGGTCGGCCATCTGCCCGGCCAGGTTGGAGTAGAGGCCGGAGTCCGTGTCGGACTGCATGGCCTGGAGCGTGTCGATGATGGCCGTGCAGTCGTCGTACTGCGCCTGCGAGAGGTTGTTGAGCTGGCTCGACACCTGCTGGAAGTCTTGCTGCACCTGGGCGGGGTCGATGGAGTCCGATTTGCCGCCGAAAATGGCGCCCATGATCCAGCCGAAGTAGGCGTCCTCGCCATAATTGACAGCACCGCTCCAAAGGTTCGACATGACGCTGTCGTAGATGTCGTTGAAGCCGAACGGCTCGTCACCGCCAACGCGGGGCGCTGAGGCCGAGGTGAGCCGCGCCGAGGCCGCCTGCGAGCCGCTCGTCCAGGTGGACGGCGGGACGATGCTCGGCTGGTCGCACTCGGAGGCGCTCATGCCGAGCCGTGGCACGGCAGCCGCCCCGAGAGCCGCCTTCGAAAACTGGACGGAGACATTGCTTGACACCGGCGTCCTCGGAATGACGAGGAGGACTGCGAGGGTGGCGGCGACCACCGCCAGTAGGAGTTTCACAAGGCCGGACCGCCGCGACGGCCGGGACTTCGAGACCCCCTCCTCGCCGGGAGGCTGGGTTGTCTCGGGGGACGTTGGGATACTGGTCATGGCTGGGCTTCCTTTCCGTTCGCCGCGCGTTCGCACAGGGCTTCGATGCGGGCCACGAGTTCCATGGCCCCGGTGAAGACCTCCTCGGCCTCGCCGGTCGCGAGGCGTGCGGTGCCGCTCAGCTGGCCGCTCGGGCTCACGGTGACGCCGACGATGATCTCCATGGCCTCAGGGTGCGCCTCAGGCGGCCCGGGCACCCCACGGATGCTCCGTAGTCTTTTCCTGCTCGCCTCCGTGGGATCCCCAGGTCAGGGGTCCCACGGATCTGTGGGAGGCGGTAGGAAGGGAGAAAGGGGCGGAGCGCCGTCATCGCCGCCCACCGGCACCCGGGCCAGCTCAGAGGGCGACGGCGCGTAGCTCCCGGCGCGACTTCACGCCAAGCTTGGCAAAGACGTTGCGGAGGTGATACTCGACCGTGTTGATACTCACGTAGAGCTGGGCGGACACTTCGGCGTTGCTGAGCCCCTTGGCCACGAGGGCGACGACGTCGCTCTCGCGCTCGGTAAGGCTGAACCGGGATACGCGGGCGCCCGCCGTCGGGCCAGCCATTCCAGCTCCCGCCAGATCGGCCTCGATCTGGTCGACGAAGGCGTTCGCACCCACACTCGAAAAGAGCTCGTGGGCCTTCCGGAACTCGTCGATCGCCTCACGGCGCTCGCCCCGGGCGAGCAAGAGGCGGCCGAAGGCCCGGTGGAGGAGCGCCCGGTCCAGCAGGAGGTCGTCGCGGCCGAAGGCAGCGATCGCCTGCCGAAACCCTTCGCCTGCAGCCGCTGCATCCCCGCGGGCGGCGTCGAGGCGGGCCTGCAGTCCCGCCAGTGCGGCAGCGAAGCCAAGTTGGCGATCGATGACGACGCCCCGGAACTCCTCCAGCTGCTCGCTCCCGTGCTCGAGGTCGCCGTCGTCGATCAGGGCGGCGATAACCCGCGGCCACCACACGACGCCGAGTCCGAGAAGGCGCGCCTCCCGTAGCACAGCAAAGGAGGCTGTGGTCGCCTCACCGACACTGCCCATCGGCCCGAGGGCCGTGGCGGCCGCCGTCGTGTCGCCACGCGCCAGCGCCCGCACGCCCTGCCAGAGGCGGAACATGGCCTCGTGCTCACCAGCCGACCCGACTACGCCGAGCGGCGTGACTGCGGCGTGCTCGTCGGCGGCGGCGAACTCGCCTCGGGAGGCGAGCACGCACGCAATGGCGAGATGCGCCTCGGCGACCGTGGCGTCGGCCCCGGCGTCGGTCGCGAGCGAGATGGCGACGTGCGCGTGCACAAGCGCCTCGTCCCACTCGCCGAGTTCGTAGAGCAGTTCGGCGATCCGGACATGCGCGATCAGCAGCTGGGCGGTCGGCTGCACACGGGCGAGGCGCACGAGCGTCCGGTGGTCGGCGAGGGCTTCGTGCAAGCGACCGGACCACCACGCGAGCGAGCACCGGGTGGCGAGCAGCTCGACGTCCTCGGGCGCGACGTCCTCGCTGCGTGCGGGGAGCCGCCGGTCGATTCGCTCGATACCGGCCCGGGCTCCGACCATGAGCGACAGGCTGAAGGCGGCCATGCTCGTGGCCTTCCTTTCGACGTCGGCATCCTCGGGAGAAAGGCTGAGGGCTGCTTCGGCCGCCTGGAAGGCGTCGGCGGGCCGCGCCCCGGCGAGGTAGAGGGTGCTCAGGTCGGCGAGGGCAGCAGCGCGGATCTCGACGTGCGGCCCGCGGTCGACCTCGCCCCCGGCGACCGGCTCCGCTGCCTCGGTGAGGAGAGCCTCGGCGAGGCCGTGTTCGCCGAGCCTCGCGGCGAGCCCTCCGAGCACGAGGCTTCGCAAGGGGCCTGGCGTGCACGCCTCGAGACGCGGCCGCATCTCCTCGACCTCGCCGCGGCGGTCCCCTTCGACCAGCACGCGGGCGGCACGAAGGAGCCGCTGCTCGGCGTCGCTCGACCGCGAGCTCAGCTCCGAGGCCCACAGGAGGTACTTCGCCGCCAGTGTCCAGCGGTGCTGTCGGCGAGCTCTGCGACCCTCGATGTCGAGGAGCTCGGCCAGCTCGTCGTCGGCAACGTCGGCCGCCGCCACTCGGTGGGCGAGCGCCGGCTCGCCGACCGTCATCTCCGCCGCCTCGCGGTGTAGCTCCTGGCGGCGGCTCGGTGCGAGGTCCCCGTAGACGGCCGCCCGGTAGAGGGGGTGGACGAACTCCAACGACGGCGGTTCGTCGTCGGTCACGACCACGAAGCCCGTCATGACGAGCTCGTCGAGTGCACGGGCCGGCTGCTCCAGGCCGGCCACGCGCGCCACGACGGGGAGCGACACTCGATTGTTGACGACGGCGAGGGCGGCCGCCAGCCCACGGGCCGGCTGAGAGAGCTCGGAGAGGCGAGCCACCGTGGTCGAGGCAAGCGAGCGCGGAGCGGGAAGCTCGCCCTCGGGGGCGTTCAGCCGCTCGGGCGACAGCTCGCGAAGGAGGGTCCTGACGTAGAGCGGCAGGCCGCCGGTGTGGCGGAAGAGCCGCTCGGCGGAGGCTGGCGTGAGGTCGATACCGCTCCGCCGGGCCATCTCGCCGACGTCGGTCGACGAGAGCGTGCCGACCGGTACGAGCTCGCAGCGCTCGCCGTCGAGGGCGAACCGCTCCCATCCGTCGGGGACTCCCTCGGCAGGTCGGGTCGTCACGAGGACGAGCACACGGTCGTGCCGGAGCCGCTTGACGGCCGTGAGCAGCGCGAGGCGGGAGTCACCGTCAGCCCAGTGGAGGTCCTCGACAGCCACCGCGATCGGTCCTCGCTCCGACTCGGTCCCCCACAGCTGCAGCAGCTCCATGCCGGCGGGAAAGGCACCGACGTCGGCGGTTACGCCCAGCTGTTCGACCAGCTGGAAGGCCATGTCCGTCGCCAGCTCGTCGGCCTCTGCAGCCAGCACGCGGTAACCCTCGGGCAGGGCGCGCAGCGCCGCCCGGAGCAACGACGTCTTCCCGGAACCGGCCTCGCCCTCGATCCAGAGGACCCAGGGGTGCCCGTCGGCGGCCTCTCGTGCTTTCGCGAGGATCGCCGTCAGCTCGCCGCCGCGGCCGACGAGCCGGTCCGCGGCCGCTGCGCCGCCGCCGGACGGATCGCCTCGCCCAGCGCTCGGTGACGCCGAATCGGACATGGGTCCGCACACTCCTCTCCGGCCGACCGGGCCGTGACGCCCAACTTATGGCGAGTGCGTCACTCCGGCAGCTGGCACTTGCGGCGCAGGCTCGAACCGTCGCGAATTGAGACCTGCGAGTTGAGACCGGCAGCGGCGCACAATGAGCGCTGCAGGGAGCACCCTCCGCGGGATGATCATCGAAAAGAAGCGGGTCGGCGGTGAGCGACGGCGCCGACCCAAGCGCTCACGTGCTCAGGCCTGCTTCGCCGCTCGGGCGACGTAGTGGGCTTTCACGAAACTTCCGAAACCCGAGTACGGCTTCCCCTGGTAGTTGCTGATGAGCACGCCGCAGTTCCCCCAGGTGTCCCACGTCCAGGCCTCGTACCCCACTCCGTGGGCGTCCGCCCAGTCCATGAACGTCGAGATGTAGCCCGAGCCGCAGCCTGAGGCATCCCAGGTCTCTCCCGTCTCTCCGAAGATGAGCGGAACGACCTTCGTGATCGGGACCATGCTGGAGTTGAGGCAGGCCAACGTGTCGCAAGTGTTCTTGCCGTAGACGTGCGCCTCCGCTATTAACTGGTGGTCCGGGTCGTTCGGACGCGATTTCAGCCAGCTCGAGCCGTCGTAGAGGGACCCACCCGGCGTCCTGCCGCAAGCGTTCGCGTAGTCGATGCAGGGGATCGAGATGACGCCCTTGTAGCCCGCGTTCCGCATGACGTCGACCGCCTGTTGCATCGACGCCGTGCGGTAGTAGGTGTTCTTCGGACCGTAGGTGGCCTCGTCATCACAGCCCGTCTTCATGAAGCACGCCCACCCAGTCGTGGTCTCGCCCCAGGGTGCCAGGATCACGTCCGGGTCGTGCTTGAAGGTGGCGGCCATCGACGCCCACATGGCGGGCGAGTGGCTCTCGTCTGGTGCGTCGGGCTGGTAGGTGGCCTTGTAGCTTCCGGGCGCCCCCCAGACGAGTGAAAGCTCGGCGTACATGCCGTAATGGTGCAGGAGCTTCACGTAGGCAACGATGGCCTTGCGGTAGTTCGCCCCGGAATAGGTGGGCTTGATCCCGTTGATGCCGAGCCAGCAGTCCTCGTTGAGCAGGACGCGCACGATGTTCACGTGCCAGGAGGCGATTGCCGCCACTGAGGCGGCGTCGCTCGGCCCGTCGAAGATTCCCCAACCCTGCACGCAGGCGTACTCCGTCCCCGAGCGGTTGACGCCGCGCAGCTGTGCGACCTTGCCCTGCCCGTTCACGAGATTGATGCCGGACACGCGGAGGCCGCTCAGTACCGTTGTCGACCTGGCCGCCCGCACGTCGAGGGACCAACGGTGGCCGCCCGACGCGAGGGCCCCCACAGTCGGCACCGCCGGGAGGCAGGCGACCACGAGGGCGCCGGCGAGGCACCCCCATGCAGCGCGCCCAATCGATCGCCGGGTGGTTGCGCTCACCTGTTGCATGTTCGCCTCCCCCACATTTCCGCCTTCGACCAATTTAGGCCACGCCCAGGCCGTGGTCGACGAGCCCCTCGCTGCAACGGCTGGGAGATGCCGATCTCACCCAGCTCCTCTCTCTTGCCCGCCAGGACGGAGGCGGGTGACTGCCGCTACCGGCTCTCAGCTCTGACAGAGTCGCCGCAACCTAGAAGGAATCTCAGGTGAAGTCGCAGCCGTAGCGGATGACCACACCTTTGAGCGTCTTGCCGGCCACAATGGCGAACGGAGCTTGCGCACGGTGGTTGCGACACCCATAGACGTTGACGGCGCGATAGGTGCCAACAGGCAAGACGGCGGACCACCCGCTGGAGTTGTCGTAGGCGTCCGCCGTGTAGGTCTTGCCGCTGCTGGCCATGATGGTGAAGATGTGAGTTACCTGGTGTGGTCCGGATGGGCACTCGCGAAGAAGCGCAGGGTCCTGTACTCCGACGGCGAATCCCCCAGACATCGCCGTCACGCCACAGACCTTTCCGAGCGTCACCAGCGTCGAGGTCGTGACCGTGGTTGGGGTGCTCGTCGTGGGCGGCGATGCCGTTCCCTGTGAGCAGGCAGCTGTGACGACGGCCAACGCACCGATGGCGAGAAGGCGATGCATCTGCATCAAGCTCCATTGTCCCACCACCGACGACTGCCTGACCATCAGTCGAGGACACAGCAGCGATGCCCCCCACCCGCCAGCCCCGTCGCAACGTGGGCGAACGTGGGCGCACACCGTGGCCAACTGGCGACCAAGGGGCGGGCTGCCGGCGCCTGGCGAAGCCGCAGCGGTGGCCGGGGGCGGGCCGGCGGGCCGGCGGGCGGAGCTGGGGACGGCAGCGTGGGTTGGAACGTCGGCAGGCCGGGGCGTCAAGGG
>JBKQSP010000124.1:0-5184 GCA_052143575.1 Acidimicrobiales bacterium | reverse complement strand
GGCAAGGGCATCCTGCACATCGAGACGCCACCTCACGAGGTTGTGGCGGCCGGTGGCTGGTTCCACGGTCTGCAGCTGTGGGTCAACCTGCCGCGGGCCAAGAAGTGGATCGACCCGCAGTATCAGGACCTCGACGGCGATCGCGTCACCTTGCTGACGTCGCCCGACGCCGGCGCCGTGCTGCGCGTCATCGCCGGAGAGATCGACGGGCGGCGCGGCCCCGGGTCGACCCACACGCCCATGACGATGCTGCACGCCACACTGTCACCGGGGGCGAGAGTCGTCGTCCCGTGGCCCGGCCGCTTCAACGCCCTCGCCTACGTGCTCGGAGGGCGCGGCTCCGTCGGGCTGGAGCGGCGTCCCGTCGAGACCGGTCAGCTCACCGTGTTCGGCGCCGGCGACGTCTTCAGCGTCGAAGCCGCCGACGAGCAGGACTCGCGTACCACGTCCCTCGAGCTGCTCATCCTCGGGGGCGAGCCGATCCGTGAGCCGATCGCTTGGTACGGCCCCTTCGTCATGAGCACGAAGGCGGAGATTCAACAGGCGTTCGAAGACTTCGAAGCCGGCCGGCTCGGCACCGTACCTGCCGTGCACCCGTTTGCCCCGACCGACGAAGTCGCCGAGCAGGTTGACGCTGCCCTCGACTGAGCCGGCCGGCCGCCTCGTTTCGGCGGGGCCACGTGATGCCATGCTGACCGCATGGATCGCTCTGAACAGGTGACCAAGCCCGAGCCTCGGCGTGTCCCGTACGACGACGCCGCCGTGGCCCCCTTGCTGAGCGGTCTCGGCGGGGAGTACCGAGTCCGCTACGGGGAGATCGACGAGCTCGAGCACGCCAGAGCGGCGGAATTCGAGCCGCCCGATGGCGCCTTCTTTGTGATCACAGAAGATGGCGTAACCCTTGCGGGTGGCGGCTTTCGGCGACTCGACGACGAGATCTGCGAGGTGAAGCGGCTGTGGACGAGCCCAGCGCATCGCCGGCGCGGGCTGGCCGGCGCCGTCCTCGACGCCCTCGAGGGTGCGGCGGGCGAGGCGGGCTACCGGATCGTCCGGCTCGAGACCGGACCCTCCCAGCCGGAGGCGGTGGCGTTCTACGAGACCCGTGGCTACTACCGGATACCGCTCTACTCCGACCGCTACGAGCAGGCGCTCGCCTTCGAGCGGCCACTCGACTGAGGCGCCCGCCCGCCAGTGGTCGCCCGGATCGGTCGCACGGATGTGTCCGGTTGGCAGTCGCTCGGCCGCCACAGTCCGTATCCTCTGGCGGTGGCACGCAACGAGGCGACGTCGAGCGCCCCTGAGGCCAGTCTGGCCCCCGTCGTGCGGGCAGCGGCTCGACGGCCCCTCTGCCTGCCGACCGTCCTCCTCGCCATCATGACGGCCCTCGTGACGTGGGAGGGCGCCAGCCCACTCGCCCGCCACGGGCAGCTCGGCCACACCCTGGCGGCCGCCCGCGTCGAGCTCGTCGGGCCGAGCGTCCTCGCCGTCGTTCTCGTGACGCTCGTCTGCGAGCGGCTCTGGCCGGCCGAGCGGCGCCGGCTCCTGGCGCGCGGCCACGTGCAAGACGCCTGTTACCTCCTCGTCTTCGCCGGCGCCGTCGTCCCGCTCGTGACGCTGCTCGGCGTGGCGTCGGCTCACCTGTTGCTGGGCGACGCAGCTTGGCTGCGAGCGCCCTGGGCGTCCAGCTGGCCACGTTGGCTCGCCCTGAGTGTGACGCTCGTCGCCATGGACGGCTGCAATTGGCTCACGCACTGGGCGGACCACCGCGTGGCCGTCCTCTGGCGCGTGCACGCCCTTCACCACAGCCAGGAGGAGCTCAGCGTCCTCACGACGTTCCGGACGCATCCGCTCGTGCACACGGTGAGCTTCCTGGCCGCAGCCGTGCCGGTCGTGGCCGTCATGGGCGCTCGCCCCCTCGCCCCCGTTCTCATCACGGCCTACCTGTGTCTCGGCGCCTTGCCGCATGCCAACGTGCGATGGACCTTCGGGCCGCTTGGACGGATCCTCGTCAGTCCGGCGTACCACCGCATCCACCATGCCGCCGACGGGCCCTACGACGTCAACCTCGGGATCGTGCTGACCGTGTGGGACGTCCTCGCCCACAGGGCCATCTTCCCCCGGCCGGCACAAGCGCCCTGCCGCACCGGCTTGGCGGACCGGCCGCTGCCCGTCGAGCAGGCCAGCAAGCGCCGGCCGGCTCGCCTGCTCTGCTCACAGCTGCTGGATCCATTCCTCGCGCCTCGTGGCGCCACTCGCCCGCGAAGCCCAGCATGAACACCACCCTCGTGCTCGAAGGCCTCGGTCTGTGCGTCATGGGGCTGGCCCTCCTCGTCATCAGCCGCTGGTACGTGCGCGACGACGCTCGCATGCGCCAGCTGGCGGAGCGTCGGTGGTGGTTCGATCGACGCTTCGAGAGCGACGTCCGGCGCGGCACTGTCACCAAGGAGGAGTGGTTCGAGATCCTCGCCCGCCGGCAGCGTGCCATCGTGAAGTGGGCGGTGTCGCCGTGCCTCGTGCTCTGGGTCGGGCTGTGCGTCGCCGTCGTGGTGAGCGGCCTCGCCGGAGGCTGACGACAGGCTCGGGAGGTGCGGTCGACCCTGAGGCCTCACTCCTGCAGTGGGATCACCCAGTCGATGCGCGTGCCGCCTTCAGCCGGCAACGAGAGCTCGAAGTGCCCACCGTGGAGACGAGCCCGCTCCTCCATGTTGGCGAGGCCGCTCGAGCGAACGATGCTGCCCGCACCGACTCCGTTGTCGATGATCGTGACGCCGAGATCGCCCGTGGCGATCCCGACATGAACCGACACCGCTTTCGCACCGGCGTGGCGGGCGGCGTTCGAGAGTGCCTCCCGCACGACGGCGAGGACGTCGGGGATCACAAGGTGGGGGACGCCCACGTCCACCGGGCCCTCGAAACGGATCGACGGGGCGAACCCGAGGCTGCCCTCGGCCACCCGCAGCAGGTCGAGGATCTGTGCTCGCAGCTGCTGACTGCCCGGCGTCGGTTTCGAGAGGTTGTAGATCGTGTTGCGGATCTCCCGGATCGTCTCGTCGAGCGAGTCGATCGCGTCCGTCACCCGGGCACCGGCCATCGGCCGCTCGATGAGTGGCAACAGGCTCTGCAGGGTCATGCCCGTGGCAAAGAGCTGTTGGATGACGTGGTCGTGCAGATCGCGGGCGATGCGCTCGCGGTCACTCACGAGAACGATCTGCTCGCGGTCCTGTCGGGCGCGTTCGAGCTCGAAGGCGAGTGCGGTCTGAGCGGCGAGGTTCTCGGCTGCCACGAAGTCGGCTGCACTGTATTCGGGGGCGTCCGCCTCTCTGACGGCCGAAAGCACGGCGGCGGCCTCGCCGCCGACGGCGATGGGAACCCCGACAATCGGACCATCGGGCATGGAGGGCGGCACCGGCACGCCCGAGAGGTCGCTGCGGTGTGCCACCTGAAGGAGCCCTCCGCTCCGCAGGACCTGTTGCGCAAACGATTCCCGCTCCGGCAGCGCCCGCCCGAGCAGCTCGGAAGCGGCTCCGGTAGCGGCCACGACGCGCAGCTCGTCGCCGTCACGCACGCTGATGACGACGACGGGCGCCGCCAACAGCTCGGTTGCCCGCTCGCAGATGAGCGTCAGGGCTTCGACGAGAGGCGTCCCGGACAGGAGGGCAAGGCGGATGGCCGCCGTGACCTCGTGCTGGCGCTCGAGGCGCTCCTCCTCGGCGAGGAGGCGGCGCAGCTCGTTCTCGGCCAGCTTCCGTTCGCTGATGTCGCGAACCATCGACGAGAAACCCAGCAACGTTCCGCTGCGGTCCCGCAACGGCGAGATCGAGACGGCGACGTCGATCTCATGGCCGTCGCGATGACACCAACGCGTGTCGCGGGCACCGCGGGAGGCGCCCTCAGAAGCGAGATCGAGGAGCTCCTCCAGGACGATCGACGCCTCTGGAGATACGAGGATGGCGATGTGCTGACCGACGATCTCGTCGCGGGTGTAGCCGAACAGGCGCTCGGCCGCCGGGTTCCAGCTCGTGATCTGGCCTTCGAGGGTCGTCGACATGATGGCGTCGAGGGAGGAGCGCACGATGGCGGCGAGCTCCGCCTGTGCGGCCGTCGCCGCGTGCTTCTCGGTGAGATCGCGCACGGCGGCGACGACGAGATGCCCGCCGGCACTCGTGATGGGAGCCAGGCTGATGTCCACGGGGAACTCGCCGCCGTCTCGACGCCGGCCGGCGAGCTCGAGCCCCGCACCCATCGGGCGGCTCTGCGGCTCGGCCACGTAGGCAGCGCGGTGGTGGCGGTGCCGGCTCCGCGCGCGTTCCGGAACGAGCGTCTCGATGGCGAGACCGGTGAGCGTGCCGGATGGGTAGCCGAAGAGCTTCTCGGCCTGCCCGTTGACCGCCACGATGCTGCCGGTCGGGTCAATTGCGACGGCTGCATCGGGCATGAGCGCCATGAAGGCGCTGAGCAGCTCGTCAGAGATCGCGCGGGCGTCGGCCTCTGACGGCAGCTGCGACTCCGATGCGGCGCGGTGAACTTGTCCTCGGGATTCGGTCTCAGTCATCGACGGGCGCCACGTGCGTCGGGCACCCCCTTCTTTGTTGGTCGCGATGCGATCGCATCGGGCCTCATGACGCAGGCTAGAGGAACTGGCGCAAATGGGTCAACGCTCGATGGCGGCGTGCGTGTCACCTGTCCGTCTCGCAGCGGGCGGAGGACGCGGCGTGAGGCCAGTTACCACTCTAGGTATTGACATCGCCACCGTGTGTGGTAAAAATGCACGGTGGCGACGAACCCCCAGCTTGTAGCTCACCTGCACCGGCGGGCGGGCTTTGGTGCTACCGCCAGCAGCGTGGCGGAGATGTCGAAGCGGAGTTGGAGCGAGCTCGTGAGCGAGCTCATCGAGGGCCTGAGCGCCCGCGATGCAGCGGGCGACCGGGTGCCGCTCCCTCACCTCACGACGATCCCGCAGGCCAACGTGCCCGGGTACACCTTCGACGCCTGGAACGAGTTCAGCGAGCTCATCACGTGGTGGATCGAGCGGATGGTGGTGTCCGACACACCCCTTCGCGAGAAGCTGGTGCTCCTCCTCCACTGCCAGTTCCCGACCTCGTTCGACAAGGTGGGCTGGGCGAGCCTCATGTACGCCCAGAACGAGTTGTTCCGCCGCCTCGGGCCCGGCAACTTCCAGGAGCT
>JBKQSP010000123.1:0-5908 GCA_052143575.1 Acidimicrobiales bacterium | reverse complement strand
GCCCAGACCGACCCCCTCGTGGCCTGGCAGCGGGAGGCCTACGCCATGTTCGGGCAGCTCTCGGAAGGCATCGCCGACGACTACTTGCAGCACGTCTTCCACGCCAGCTGGATCGAGCCGGAGCCGGATGCCGAAGCCGATCTCTCCCAAGCCACCTACCTGGCGACGGAGGACCCAGCCGACTCGGCCGCTTCCTCGGTGGCGAGCGGCGGCGCCGTCGCCCCGCAGACAGGCAGATCCGGCGGCAACGGCGACGGCAGGGGTGGCGGCAGCGCCCTCGCCGGCGCCGGGACAGGCGCCAGCCTCGGCGGCGTCACGGCCGCTCGGGGTGGTGGCGGCAGTCGTGGTGGCGGGGGCGGAGGCCGTGGGGGCGCGGCCACGATGCCCGCCAAACCCCAGAAGCTCGGTCGCAACGACCCCTGTTACTGCGGCAGCGGCAAGAAGTACAAGCTCTGCCACGGCGCCAACTGACTGCCGGTGGCGATCTCGCGTGAGAAGAGCGCGCCCGCGGGCGGATCGGCGACGATGACCGAGTCCTCCGTCCCGCGCGACTTCGCCGCTGAGCTCGAGACGCTGCGCGGGCGCCTCGAGGCCGCCAATGCCTACCTTCGTCTCTCCGAGCTGAGCGCCCGCCTCGCCGAGCTCGAAACGCAGCTGGCCGAGCCCGACCTCTGGTCCGATCCGGACCGCGCCCGCAAGGTCAGCACGGCCTACGGCCGCGTGAAGGCCGACGTGGATCTGCTCGTCGGGCTCGAGGACCAGCTGAGCGAAGCCGAGGAGCTGCTCGCCCTCGGTCTCGAGGAGGGCGATGGCGGTATGAGGGAGGTGGCCGGCGATCTCGCCCAGGCTGTCGCCACCCTCGAGAAGGCCCTCGACGACATCGAGTTGCGCAGCCTGTTCTCCGGTGAGCACGACGAAGCCGACGCCATCGCCGAGATCCACGCCGGCGCCGGCGGCACCGACGCCCAGGACTGGGCGGAGATGATGCTCAGGATGTACCTGCGCTGGGCGGAGCGTAAGGGTTTCGAGGTGGAGATCGACGAGGTGTCGGAGGGGCAGGAGGCCGGCATCCTGTCTGCGACCTTCATCGTTCGCGGACCGTATGCCTACGGGCTGCTGGCGACCGAGCGCGGCGTCCACCGCCTCGTTCGCATGTCGCCGTTCGACTCCCAGCATCGGCGCCAGACGAGCTTCGCCTCCTTCGAGGTCGTGCCCTTCCTGGAGGACGCCGGCCTCGAGGTGGAGATCGACGAGAAGGACCTCCGGGTGGACACCTACCGGTCGTCGGGTGCCGGCGGCCAGCACGTCAACAAGACCGACTCCGCCATCCGGATCACCCACTTGCCGACGGGCATCGTCGTGTCCTGCCAGAACGAGCGCAGCCAGCACCAGAACCGTGCCAAAGCCATGCAGATACTCGCCGCCAAGCTGGCAGACGTGCAGCGGGCGGAGCGACGCGCCGAGCTCGACGCCCTCACCGGGCCGGAGAGCGACAACGCCTGGGGGAGCCAGATCCGCTCCTACGTCATGGCTCCGTACCAGCTCGTAAAGGATCACCGCAGCAGTCATGAGACGGGCAACGTCGACGCCGTGCTCGACGGCGACCTCGACGACCTCATGGTGGCGACGCTGCGCTGGAAACGGGAGCACAGCGGCCGATGACGACTTCATCTCCTTGTAACGGGGGCCCGCTGGTAGGGTGGCCGCCGAGCCGGCCGGGCCGGCAGAGCTGCCCGGGGGCTTGGCGGACCCCGCCTTTGGAAACGAAAGACGCATGATCCGCTTCGACAATGTCACCAAGAAGTACAAGGGAGACGTCGTCGCCCTGCGCGATGTGTCGCTCGAGATCACAAAGGGCGAGTTCGTCTTCGTGGTCGGCGCCTCCGGGTCGGGCAAGACGACGCTGCTGAAGCTCCTCCTCCGCGAGGAGTCCATCGACGCCGGTCAAATCTGGGTGGCGGGACGCGAGGTCGGGCGCCTCTCCAACTGGCGGGTGCCCTACCTGCGGCGCAACCTCGGATGCGTCTTCCAGGACTTCCGGCTGCTGCCGAACAAGACGGTCTTCGACAACGTCGGCTTCGCCCTGCAAGTGATCGGCCGTCCTCGCAGCGTCATCACGTCACAGGTGCCGCAAGTCCTCGAGCTCGTCGGCCTCGGCCAGAAGGGCGCCCGCTACCCGCACGAGCTCTCCGGCGGCGAGCAGCAACGTGTCGCCATCGCCCGCGCCTTCGTCAACCGGCCGCTCATCCTGCTCGCTGACGAGCCGACGGGGAACCTCGACCCGACGACGAGCCTCGGGATCGTGTCGCTGCTCGACCGCATCAACCGCACCGGAACCACGGTGGTCATGGCGACGCACGACTCGAGCATCGTCGACCAGATGCGTCGCCGAGTCATCGAGATCGACCACGGCCGCATCATCCGTGACCAGGCGCGCGGCATCTACGGCATCGACCCGTCGCCCTCGACGACGCGGGGCGTGCCGGCGGTCTCGCTGGCGAGCGGGAACGCCACGACGATGGAGCCGCCCGCGCGTGGCGAGCGCCGCTCGCGGACGAGGCACTGATGCCCATCTCCATCGGCTACATCTCACGGGAGACGGCCAACAACCTCTGGCGCAACCGCCTCATGGCGATCGCCGCCATCTTGACGGTGGGCGTTTCGCTCTCCCTCGTTGGAACCGCCTTGCTGTTGCGCCAGGCGGTCAACAACTCCCTGAATGCCTTGCAGGCCAACGTCGACCTGCAGATCTTCATGAACCCGGACACGACGTCCACTTCTGCGGCCACGGCGACCGTCCGCTCGCTCGCCGAGCAGACGCCGCAGGTCAAGAAATGCAACTACCTCAACCACCAGCAGTCCTACGCCAACGCCGTCGCCCTCTTCAGGGCCCAGGGCGAGGAGGAGGCCATCGCCGCTCTCACCGTGGCCTCGACACCGCCCGTCTTCCAGTGCACGCTCGTGCAGGCGGGCGATGCCGCCACGGTGGCGACGTTGTTCAACGGGCAGCCGGGCGTCTTCAAGGTGGAGTACCCGGCCAAGTCGATCCACACCCTCGAGTCCATCTCGAAGGTTGCTCAGATCGTCTTGCTCGTGCTGGCGCTCGTGCTCCTCGTGTCGTCGGTCGTCCTCATCTTGAACGCCATTCGCATGGCCATCTTCTCTCGCCGCCGCGAGGTCGGCGTCATGCGACTTGTGGGGGCGACCGCCTGGTTCATCCGCCTACCCTTCATGATGGAGGGGCTCGTGCAGGGGGTCATCGGCGCCGCCATCGCCGTCGGCATGGTCGTGCTCGGTGACTTCGGAATCGGCGCCTTGCTGCACCACTTCCCGGAGTTCCAAAAGGCCGTCGTCCCGAGCCATGACGTCCTTGTCACCGAGCTGTTCGTCGTCTTCGTCGGGATCGTGGTCGGAGTGGGCGGTTCGGCCGTGGCGGTGCGGCGCTTCCTCGACGTCTAGGCGGACTCGGCCCTCAGCACGTGATGTCCTTGCGGTTGAACACGACGTAGGCAGCCCCGAGGGTGAGGACGAGCCAGACGAGCTGCGTGACGACGCCGTGCGTCATGGCGCCAAGCCCCGTGCCCGGCTGGAAGAGGTTGAGCCAGGCGTCGAAGTAGTGGGTCGGCAGGGCGGGCGCGATGTGGCTGACGAACTCGCCCGGCAGGGCACCGAGGATCGCCGACAGCACGTAGAGGCCGGCAGCGGAGGCGACGGCGGCGAGCACGTTCTCGGTCACGACGGCGAGCAGGACGGCGACGCCCGCCAAGGCTGCGCTGTCGAGGGCGACGTACCCCGTCGCCAGCACGAAACGCCCCACCGTCCCGAGCACGGACAGCACCGGTGCGGCGCCGGCGGCCGCTCCGGTGCCGGCGGCATTGGCGCTCAAGACCGGGTGCAGCCCGAAGAAGGCGATGCCGACGAGGCTCGCCACGACGGGGATGACGACGAGGGAGGCAAGGGCGAGCACCGTGGAGACGATGACCTTGGCGGACAGCACCCGGGAGCGGCTCACCGGCCGTACGAGGAGGTAACGCAGCGAGCCCCATTTCGCCTCCGAGGACATCGGGTCCCCGTAGTAGACGAGAAACGTGATCGGCGTGAGCAGGTGCGAGGCGAAGAAGAGGGCGACGACGCCGATGACGAGACCGCTGCTCGTCATGGAGACGTTGAGACCACCCGGCCCGCCCGTCGCCGGGTGGTTGTGGGCGTTCTGCGCCATGACGACCGCTACGAAGAGCGCCACCACGACGCAGATGCCGATGAGCACGAGCGTGCGCCAGCGGCGCAGCTGCTTCGAGAATTCGGCCGCGATCATGGCCCGACGCCTCGCAGCGGCTCGGCCCCACCCGCTGCTGTCAGCGCGGGCGCCGGCAAGTCGACCATGGCGGCGGACTCGGCGGTCCCGTTCGCCCCGAGGCAGTCCTCCGGCCCGAGCTCCTCGCCCTCGGGAGGGGCCACCATCTCGAGGAAGGCTGACTCGAGGTTGTGACGGGGCATCACGGTCTCGACTCCGACGCCGGCGGCGACGAGCGCCGCCACGAGGTCGCAGCGCGAGGCCGTCCCGAGCTGCACGACGATGCCGGGCGGTGCATGGGCGACCGAGGCGATGCCTCGTACGTGGCGCAGGACATCAAGGGCGCGGTCGCCGTCGTCGGTCTCGACGTAGGCAGAGGAGGCGCTCCCAATGACCTCGGCGACCGTCCCGGCCTTGACGAGGCGACCGTGATCAACGACGACAAGCTGATCGCAGGTCTGCTCCACCTCCCAGAGAAGGTGGGACGACAGCAGGATCGTCATGCCTTCTGCCGCCAGGCGCAGCAGCGCCTCGCGTACGAAGACGATCTGCTGGGGGTCGAGGCCGTTCACGGGCTCGTCGAGCACGAGCAGCTCGGGCTTGCCGAGGAGTGCCTGGGCGAAACCGAGTCGCTGTCGCATGCCATGGGAGTACGTCTTGACCGGCCGCGACGCCACGTCGCCGAGGCCGGCGACGGAGAGCGCCTCTTCGACGCCCGCCGGCCCGGCGTGACGTCCACCGGCCCGCCAATACAGCTCGAGGTTGTGGCGGCCCGAGACGTGCGGGATGAAGCCGGGGCCTTCCACGAAGGACCCGACCCGAGCGAGCACCTTGGCGCCGAAGGCGATGCGCTCGCCCAGCACCGTGATGCTGCCCGCCCGCGGCCGGATGAGACCGAGCATCATGCGCAGCGTCGTGGTCTTGCCGGCACCGTTTGCCCCGAGCAGGCCGACGACGGACCCGCGCTCCACCGAGAAAGAGAGGTCGTCGACTGCGACGACCGAGCCGAAGCTCTTGCGAAGGCCGACCACCTCGATCACGGCGTCCGCACTCATCAAATCCAGCCTACGTAGCCCCGACGATTAACGCTGGTCGGCCAACCGGTAGTGTGCGGCGCCGTGAAGGGTGTTCTGCTCGCAGGAGGAACCGGGAGCCGTCTCTTCCCGCTCACCCGGATCACGAACAAGCACCTGCTGCCCATCGGTGACCGGCCGATGATCGACTACGGCATCGAGGCTCTCGTCCTCGGCGGGATCACCGAGGTCATGGTCGTGACGGGGGGCACCCACGCCGGCGAGTTCCTCCGGCTCCTCTCCAACGGCCACGAGTACGGGCTCGACCGCCTCAACTACGCCTACCAGGAGCGTCCGGGCGGGATCGCCGAGGCGCTCGGGCTGGCCGAGCGATTTGCGGCCGATGACCCCGTACTCGTGATGCTGGCCGACAACATCGTGGAGCGCACCTTCCGGCCGACGGTGGAGCGCTTCGCCCAGCAAGGTGGGGGCGCCCGTATCGTGCTCACCGAAGAGGACGATCCCGTCCACCTCCGGCATCTGGGTGTCCCCCAGTTCGATGATTCCGAGCGCATCACGAGGATCCTCGAGAAGCCGGAGG
>JBKQSP010000122.1:0-10303 GCA_052143575.1 Acidimicrobiales bacterium | reverse complement strand
CACCTGGTTGACCGAGAGCTCGGCGGCGACCTGCTGGTTCGTCTTGTTCTCGGCGCAGGCGAGCACGATCTTCGAGCGCAGCGCCAAGCTCTGCGGGCTCTTCGGGCGGCGTGCCCAACGCGCCAGGGTGTCGCGTTCCTCCTCGCTCAACACGAGCTCTGCCTTCGGCCGTCCCCGCTGCGCCATGTCCCCTCCATCGTCGCTGATGGAGGAGGGAACGCGCCCGGCTGCAACGAAATTCCCCAATCAGAGATATTTCTTGTGAATCTTCGAATCGGGACACTAGCTACTCGCTCCAATACGACAACGTACGGCCAAGGCGACGTCAGCTTGTTGGCAAAGGCCTTGTCACGCCTGACCTCGTTGGCGACGATGCTAGACACGTTTCTCAGCGGGGTAGCCGGTAAGCCCCCGGGTCGGTCAGAGGCTTCAAACCCAACTCTTCAGAAGGTTGTCGGGACCACCCGCGATGATGGCAGCTCGAATCTCTTCGGGCGTGGCCAATACTGAGACGTGGCCCATCGGGCACATCGTCGTAAACGACCGAGGAGCCATCCGGCAACGAGCTGGTCTCTATCGACCGGATCTTATCGCCGGAGCTGAAAACTTGACCTTGATCGGCGGCACTCGATACCGAACTTCTGAAAGAGACTGCGTTTGGATCGGTGAGCGCATTGTCGGTTTGACTACCCGTTCGGAACAGGGTCGTTCCGTCCTCTGCGGCAACAGACGAACCGGTCGCGTCCTGGTCGTAGTTGGGGGCTCGCTTCCGACTCCCACCAGGGAGAACGGTCCCGTGAGGGCCGACTAGCTGGCCACCCGCGTTCTCGATGACCGCGACGCGAGTTTCCGGGTGGAGCGCTGGTACGGCCGATGCGGCCGGGGTGGCGACAAGGCCGCCAAGCGCTGCGAGCAACGCAGCGAGGAGCACGAGGAGGACGTCGCGCCAACAGTCGGAACCGTCGCAGCCGCTCCTCGTGTGATGGGTCTTGATCACGCGCCCTCGGCTTCGATCACCCCGGTTACCGTGCCGGATGCGACGAGATGCTGACCCTCATACAAGCGCACCACGGTCTCCGGTTGCGGAATCCGGGATAGAGGTGCCCAGAGTCTCAGCTCGACGTTCGTTTCATCTCCTGGGGCTATCTCATCCTTGGAAGTCGGTGTTATCTCCACTCCGAGGTTCCGTTCGCCGTCAGCGCTGACGATCTCCTCGAACTGGCAGGTGCAACGCCAGCCTCGTCGTCTTGGACGCTGTACGTCGGCAGCGAGCTGGATCACCGCTGAGAGGATCGCGCTCATGGCAGCGGTCCTCCGATGCTGACCTGACCATGGGGGAAGTACTCGCTCGGAATGAAGTACGCCGGACCTTCGCCACCGATCGTGTCGTACCAACTCGCTCTGAGAACTTGCTCGGGGAACTCCGAGGACGTGAGGGTGTAAGCGCGTCCCGGATTCATCTCGGCGAAGTTGGCCGCCTGCTCCTCGGTCGGGTAGAAGTACTTACCGCCCCCGATTCCCTCGGGCACGCGGTAGGTGCCGGAGGCTTCGATGTCGGAAAGCTCTCCCGGTTCGACAGCTCGGTAGAGAGTAGTTCCCCCCTCTGCGGCAACAGCTGTGGGAGTTGACGGCGGACTCGGCTCGGACCAGACCAAGTAAGGGATCGCGCTGACCAAGCCAACACCGCTCGGCGACGATTCGTCTTTCAGTCGCCCCAACGCGTTCCGGAATCCGAGGTCGTAGACATACCTCGGCGCTCCGAACCTGAGTGCCTCGCCGCGAGCGTGCCGGAGTGCAAAAGCGCTGGGAGGAGCGACGCCGATGTGGGATGACCTGGCGAGGCTCGCCACTTGAGCTTGGGAGTGAGGAGTCGGCGTCGGCGACAACGAAGCCGAATGCAGCCCGCTCACAAGGACAAGGGACAGGAGCAGGCTCGCAATGAACCGGGAACCTGCCATGAGTCGGCTCGTCCCGCGCCACATCAGACCGGGCGCTCCCGTAAGAGAACTTCCTCACCGACTCGCTGACCTTCAGGCGTCACGGACAACCACGCCACAGCGCCTGGCGGAGGAAAGGGTTCGTCCGGCGGCCATGTCTGGACCAGTCTCTTTACGGCGTCGCCAACCGAACCTGGCCAGGCGTGGAATCCAAGTCCATCCACGTCACCGATGACCATCAGATCGCCAACGAGAACTAAGACGATGAGACCGATGGCGGTCGCCCGCAGGGCCTCAGCTCCGTCAACACCTACTCGTTTTGCGATGCCCGCAAACTCTGCGACGTGTAACCAGTCATCGCATGCTCTCGCCAACACATCTTCCACCAGGCCACGGCGACTCCACGCTGCCCGAGTCGCGTCATCCGCAGTCACCGGATGTGAATCTTCCACTGGTCACCGGCCGATGTACGGATGTCTATCGTTGCCCCGCCGGTGCTCGAGGAACCTCGGAGTCCGACCTGCGTGCCATCCGGAAGCTCGTAAACGGACCCGTCGTATCCCTTCCAAGTGGTCGGCGAACCGTTCTCGGTGAGCTCATCGAAGACCTGATTTAGTTCCTGATCGGAATTCACTGTCCAGACGCCAGGGTTACGACCCGGCTGAAGGTTGGACAGCATCTGCTGCACGTCGTCAACGCTGGAAACACCGCCAGCGGCCGTTTCCCCCTCTGCGGCAACACTCCCCTCGTAGGCTCGGGCTTTCTCAGCAGCCGAGAGTTCCTGTTCGGGGTTGTCAGAAGAAATCGGCGTGGGGTCGAGCGCGCACGCGTAGGTGTCGCATTCGGCATCAGCGCCCCACTCGAAGAGCCCGTCCTCTCCGTTGGCGCTACCAATCTCGCCTCCGCCTCCGTCCGGCCCGGGTTCCCCAAACACCAGCCCACTCGGGTCATCACCATCGATGGGGTCACTCCCCGCGTAGGCATACGCCTGTCCTGTGGTGGCCACCTTCGGGTCGACCGTAAGGAGCTGTCCCGTCGTCGGGTCGTAGTAGCGGTTGACGAGGTAGTACAGGTTGGAAGCGGCGTCGTAGTACTGCCCTCCGAAGAGAAGCGGGGTAGCCGCGCTGTCAACAGTCGCCTCGGACAGGGCGCCGTAAGCGTCATACGCGTACGTGGCGACGACGGCGCCGCTCGAGGACAGCAGGGCACGCGTCGACCCGAGGGCGTCGTGGAAGAAGTAGTCCGTTCCAGACGGCGTGATCTGCTCGATGGGAAGTCCACCGGGGCCGTAGACGTAATCGTTGCTTCCGTCCGAGAGGAGCTCCGGCACCGAGGAGGCGGTGTTCCAGGTGAAGTTCTCCGTTCCCGACACGGTCGTCTCGGACATTCTGAGGCCGTTGCCGTCGTAGGTGTAGCTGGCCGATCCGGCCGCGGTTGCCGCCGAGTCCATTCCGGAGAGCTCGATCGGGCTGAGGGTGTTCGAGCAGGCGCCGCAGCCGAGCTCGTCATCCGTGTTGTCGCCCCAGACCGCCACGGCGCCGCTTTGCGACACCGAGATCGCCGACTTGGCGCTCGCGCTCGAGGTGACCCAGGCGTCACCCGCCCCGATGTCTATGGGCAGGTCGCTCGGGGAATCCCCACCGTTGCCGAACTGCCCGTAACCGCTCGCGCCCCACGCATAGAGCTGCCCGCTCGTCGAGATCGCATAGCCGGTGTTGTCGCCCTCGGCGATCGAGACGGCCGTGACCGGCGTCGTCCCGTTGCCCACAGCGACTGGCGACCAGGCGCAAGCACCGCTCGACCCACAGGTGTCCGGGCCGGTCGTGGTGCCGTCGCCGACCTCACCGGTGACGTTCGTGCCCCAGGCGTGCAGGACGTTCGTCGTCGTCGCCATCGTGATGACGTTCAGGTCGCCGACGGCCATGGTCGCGACGCCGCTCTCGACAAGGCCGGGCGTGTCCTCCTCCGTCGTGCCCCCGTTTCCGAGCTGGCCGAAGCTGTTGTAGCCCCAGGTGTAGACCTTGCCGGTCGACGTGAGGGCTGCCCCGTAGTTGACACCGGCGCCGACTTCGACGACGCCGGTCACGGTGGAGACGGCCACCGGCGTGGTGGAGTCGCCCCCGTGCGAGCCGTCTCCGAGCTGATCGGCGTTGTTCTGGCCCCAGGAATACGCCTTGCCGTTCGAGCCGACGGCGACGGCGAAGTTGTCCCCCGCAGCAATCGACTTGATCGTCACCCCGGATGGGAACGACCCCGACGGCAGCTCCTTGCCGGTATCGCTGCTGGCGCAGCTCCCACAGCCGAGCTCACCGTCGGTGTTGAAACCCCACGTCCAGATGTTGCCGGAGGAGTCGAGGGCGATGGAGAAGCCGACCCCGGCGGCCACCTGCACGATCTTCGGCGAACCGCCCGTGAACAACACACCGACCGGCGTCGAATAGGGAGTCGAGGACGTCGTGCCGTTGCCGAGCTGCCCGGAGGTGTCAGAGCCGGCTGCCTGAACGGCGTCGGTCGGCAAGACGAACAGGCTGTGATCCGAGGCGATCGATACCGTGTCGGGCGAGACTCCGCTCGGTGCCACCGAGGTGAGCTCGCTCGCCTGGTTGTAGCTGTAGGTGATGCTCGGTCCTGTGTTCGTCGTGTCGCTCGTCCGGTCGCCGAAGTCGTCGTAGCCGTAGCTGGCGCTGTAGGCGCCGACGCTCATGGCGCCGAGCCGGTCCGTGCCCGAAGCGACGGACTGTGTCACTCCGTTCTCGAAGGTGGCCGGATTGGCGTCCTTGTCGTAGGTGAACGAGGCGGAGTTGTCACTCGACACCTCGTTCCTGGCGTCGTAGGCGAAGCTGGCACTGGCGTTGAGGGCGCCGGCGTCGGTCTCAGCCCTGAGGCTCTCGTTCGGGTATCGCGTGTCCGACCAGCTCGGGGCGTTGCTCGTACCGCTCACGGCGCTAGACGTGATCCCGTCGTCGTTGTCGAAGCCCGAGGAGATGCTGTCGCCGTTCGGCAGGCTCGTCGTCTTCAGGTTGTCGTCGGCGTCGTAGGTCGTAAACGACGTCGTCTCGGAGTTCCAGTCCTCAAGAGTCTTCATACGGTTGGCGCCGTCGTAGGTGTAGTCGACGAGGCCCGTACCCGTCGTGTTGCCGGCGTCGCTGCACTGTGTGGTGGCGACGGGATAGCTCATGCAGGTGACGTCGCCGTCGCCGTCGTATCCGTAGGAGGTCTTCGTCGTCGAGCCTCCGGCCGGTGTGTAGCTGACGAGCGTCTCGCGGCCGTCGCTGTCGTAGCTGTAGTCGGTCGTGTTGACCGAGCTGCCCGATCCCTGCGTCATCGACGTCCTGCGATCGAGGGCGTCGTAGGTGTAGCTCACCGGCTGAGGGCTCCCGGTCGAATAGCTGATGCCGGTGGTGTTGCCGTCGCCGTCGGAAGCGGTCGTCGTCGCGTCGGAGTTCCCGAGGTTGGTGGCGACGTCGCAGTAGATCGTGCTCGAGGGCATGGAGGTGCAGGCGCCAGAGCCGACGGCCTCGTCGTAGGCGTAGCTCGTGGAGACGCCTGAGCCGGCGTCGGTCACCTCGATCTCGCGATTGCTGGCGTCGTAGTAGTCAACCGTCAAGTAGCCGCTGCCGGCGTTCACGCCGTCCGGCTCCTCAACGGCCTCGCAGTACTTCGCCCCCGTCACCGTTGCCGAGCACGGGCTCGTCCCGTAGGCGATGTCGTAGGCGTCGTCCGTCGTGGCCGCTGCCGAAGTGCCGTAACCCGTCGTCACCGCTGTCGGGCGATCGTCGTTGTCGAAGGTCGTGTAGGTGGTCTCGGTCGTGTTGGGCGAGGAGGTCCCCGGGGCGATGACCTCGTAGAGGTTTCCGTCGGCGTCGTACTTGTCAGTCGTGACGTTCCCCTCCGGGTCGGTCGTCGTAAGTACGTTGCCGTCGTTGTCGTGGGTGTAGGCGGTCGTGTCCGCCGGCGGCACCGTGGGATACGCCGTGCACGTCACGCTGGCGGCGGTGGCATCCGGCGAGGCCGAGCACCAGGTTTCCCCGTCGGGATCGTAGGTGTACTTGGTCGTGTCCATCGTGGCCGACGGCTCGGTCGCCACCGAGGCGGTGTCGCCTGAGGAGTCGTAGGTGTAGTAGGTCGTGGCGCCGTCGGGTGTCTCGACGCTCGAGACGAGGCCCTGGAAGCCGCACGTCGAGCAGTAGTCGTATTGGGTGTCGAGCGAGGGCGCCCTGCCGCCTCCTTCGACGGTGCTCGAGGTGATGTCCGCTCCGTTGTTGGCTCCGACGTTGACGTTGTCGTTGAGGTCGTTGTAGGTGTTCTCCGTCTCTGCACCGGTCGGTGGCGTGACCGTGAGCACCTGGTTGCTCGTGTTGTAGGTGTAGGCGGTCGTGCCCGCTGGAGGCGTGGCCGGGTAGGCCGGGCAGGTCACCCCGGCGGCCACCTCGTTCGGCGTCGACGCGCACCACAGGTCGCCGGCGGGCGTGTAGCTGTAGCTCCAGGTCTGGCCCTGCGGACCGATGACGGTCGTCGGCAGCGTCGTGACCGGGTCGTATTCGAGTCGCGTCGTCTGGCTGGCGGAAGTGCCGAATCCCGTCGTCGAGCTGTCGAGCTCCCCGAAGTTGTAGGCGTTGAAGACCTGATTGCGGTGCGGGTCGGTCACCGTGACGTTGCCGCCGAGCAGCGAGGTGTTGGAACCGGCGTAGGCGAACGTCCACGTGTTGGCGGGCGACATCGGGTCGCTCGCTTGGGCCACGACGCCCGGATTGCCCGGCACGTAGCCGATCGTCGTCTGCGCCCCGCTCGACTGGTCCTTCGGCGACACGATGGAAGTGAGCTCGGCCGGCGTGCCGGAGTAGCCGAAGCTCGTGACGTTGCCGTCTGGGTCGGTGATCGACTGCAGGTCGCCGCTCGAGTAGGCGAAGCTCACCTGCCGGGCGCTGAGTTGATGGTCAGTGATCGATTGCAGCAGCCCGGTGCTCGGGCCACTCGTGTAGTACAAGAGCGACACCGACCGGCCAGCGGCGTTCGAGATGGAGTTCAGCTGCGGCGGTGAGGTCGTCGTGGTCCAGCTGAACGACGTCGTGTTGGCGTTGGCGTCGGTGCTCGAGGCGATGAGAAACAGCGAGCTCGATGCAGACGGGTCGAACTGCACCGTCGTCAGGTTGTCGAGGTCGTACACGAAGTCCGTGCCGTTGTAGACGAGCGTGGCCTCGACACGCTCGGGGGCGCAGTAGTAGGTCTCGCCTCCCGGGGCGGGTCCGGGCGGGTCCTGATCATCGCCGGCCGGGCAGTAGGGGGCGGAGCTCGCCTGCGGCAAGAAGCTCACGGTCGCCCCGTCGCCTTCGGTGATCGTGGCTTGCCCCGTGCGGCTCGCCACGGACAGGGTCTCGGAGGGCGACAGGCTCCAACCAGGCCCGAGCGGGCCTGAGTTTCCGGCGGCGAGCGAGTTGTAGGTCTCCGACACCGACAGCGGCCCTCCTGGCCCAGCCAAAGAGAACTGCCCGAGGCTGAGCGTGAAGTCGCCCGTGAGGGTGGAGACGGACCCGGACTCGGGGCCGATGTTCGTGATCGACTCCGCCGCCGTACAGCTGCTCTCCGCCTCGTTGGTGGTCCCGAAGGTTTCCGAACCACCGCACGACCCACCGGCCGGGGCTCCCGACGCTGCACCCGGGATGATGCGGACACGGGCGTTGCCGGCGTCCCCGATGAGGAGGTCCCCGCCCGGGTCGACCGCGACGCCTCCTGCGTAGTTCAGCTCGGCAGCGTTCGGTGCCCGGTCGTCGCCGTTGTAGCCATAGGTGCCCGTTCCGGCCAGCACGAAGGAGGAACCACCGTCCGGGTACTCATAGACGTAGTCGCCGCCGGGGCGCTCGTTGCCCTCGACGACGAATAGATTGTCTTCGGCGTCAACGGCCACTCCGTAGAGCGCGCTCGACAACTGTGTGCCGATCGCCGAGCCTGTCCCTGCTTCGTTGATCTCATAGAGCCAGCCGTCAGGATCGGTGACAAAGAGATTGCCGGCGGCGTCACTCGAGACGGCCGACGGGGAGCTCGGGTAGTCATCCCCGGTCACGGAGAAGTACCACTCGGGCAGCTGTGTCGGCAGCGCGTAGATGTCGCCTGCGGTCAAGGCGAGGCCGTAGCGCGTCCCACTTGTGCCCGCGATGACTCGGATCTGAAAATTGGCCGAGTCGGCGACCACGACGTCACCCCACGGGTCGACCGTGAGGCCGCCTGGATCGTAGAGATAGGCACTCGTGGCCGCTCCGCCATTGCCCGAGTCGCCGGACACACCGGTGGCACTGCCAGCGATCGTCGAGATGTCTCCGGTCGACTCGGCAAGAAACCGAACCTCGTTGTTGCCGCTGTCGGAGATGTAGAGGTTCCCGGCCCCGTCAAAGGCCACGTAGGTCGGGTCGTCCAGCTCGGCAGACGTGCCGAGCCCACCGTCGCCCGTATAGCCGGCCGTCCCATCGCCGGCGATCGTGTAGATATCGCCGGCAGTCATCGACTGGCCGAAGTAGGTGCCCGTAGCAGGCGGTACGAATCGAATGACGTTGTTCATCGTGTCGGCGATGGCCACGTCACCAGCGGAGTCAGAGGCAACGCCGTCCTGGCCAGGACAGAAGGGGTTCTCATAGAGCTCGGGCGGCTCGTCCTGGCGGACGGCGTGTCGACGAATAGCGGCGATCGTGTCGCCCCCGCATATGCCGTTCCCGACGAGACTCCCCGAGATCTCGGCTGCCGTGGCGGCGCCGCGGTCGCCGCTGTAACCGGACGTTCCGTCTCCGGCGAAGGTCTGGATGAGGAGGTCGTTCGGGTTGGCCACCAGCTGGACGCCGGGTAGCTCCGGCCCGCTCCTGACGAGCATCGCCGCGAGCACCGCGGAGACCACGAGGGCTGTGATCACTCGAGCCCGCATGGCCAATCGATACGACGGAGGCACGCTTGCCCGCCTACACGAAGCTGTGTAGAAGAAGCGAGTCATCTGCCCCCCCAGCGTTCTGGAGGCACCCCCCTCCGCTCAAGCGAATCCAAGCATCCGCCGCGCTTGGTTGTCAACTGGTTACTCTGAGTGGGACTTCGTTAGACGACCTACAGCTACGAGGTCAAGTCCGGCCGAGTGGTGTACGACGCCACCGCACCAACTCTTAGGTCGTTCTAGCTGACGGCCTCCAACTCTGCCGTCTTGTCCACCTCCTTCACGTCGGTGTTCTCGCCGGGGATCACCCGCATACGGGCCTTGGCGAGACTGTCGGGGCTCATGTAGCGGCGGGCGACTGCCCACTCGTCGTGCTGTTCGGCGAGGACGGCGCCGACAAGGCGGATGCAGGCGGCGCGATTCGGGAAGATGCCCACGACGTCGGTCCTCCTGCGGAGTTCCTTGTTCAACCGCTCCTGCGGGTTGTTGGACCAGATTTGCTTCCAGTGCTCGGCCGGGAACGACGAGAAGGCCAAGAGATCGGCTTCGGCGTCGATGAGGAACTCGGCGGTGGCCGGGAACTGGCTGGAGAGCTGGTCGATGACGCGGTTGAACTGTGCTCTCACCTGGGTGGCATCGGGCTGGGCGAAGATCGTGCGAACGAGGGTTGCCACCATCGCCTGGGCGGCCTTCGGCACCCGCGTGAGCAAGTTGCGCATGGCATGGGTCCTGCACCGCTGCCACGAAGCGCCCGTGAGGACCGCCGCGATGGCGTTCTTCAGCCCCTCATGGGCATCGGAGACGACAAGGGTGACGCCGGAGAGGCCGCGGGCGACGAGGCCCCTCAGGAACGCCGTCCAGCCGGCACCGTCCTCGGCGCTGATGACGTCGACGCCGAGGATCTCCCGGTGGCCGTCTGCGTTCACGCCGGTGGCCACAACGGTCGCCAGGCTGACGACGCGTCCGCCCTCGCGCACCTTGTGGAACAAGGCGTCCAGCCAGACATAGGTGTAGGGGCCGGAGTCGAGGGGACGGTTGCGGAACTGGGCGACCTTGACGTCGAGGTTCTTGGCGAGCTCGGAGACCTGGCTCTTCGACATGCCGTCAATGCCCATGGAGCGCACGAGGTCGTCGACGCGTCGGGTGGAGATGCCTTCGACGTAGGCCTGGCAGATGACCGAGACGAGGGCCTGCTCGGCGCGCCGCCGCGGCTCGAGGAGCGAGGGCAGGTAGCTGCCCCGGCGCAGCTTTGGGATATCCAGGCTGATGGTGCCGGCACGGGTGTCCCAGCGACGCTCGCGGTGTCCGTTGCGGCTGTTGACGCGATCGTCAGTCCTCTCGCCGTAGCCGGCGTTGCAGAGCACGTCGACGTCGCAGTCCATGAGCAGCTCAGCTGCCATCTTCACCATCTCTCCGAGCAGGTCGGATCCAGCAGGGCTCTCGAGGTACTTGCGCA
>JBKQSP010000121.1:0-4317 GCA_052143575.1 Acidimicrobiales bacterium | reverse complement strand
CGGATCTCCTCGGTGATGGCGTGCAGGCGCTCCAGTCGCGTCATGCGAGTGGCACGGCCGAGTGCGGCTCAGACGGGAGCCGGCCGCCGCTTGGCCGGCAGCGAGGCAACGATGAGCTCGTACGAGTTGCCTACGAGGTCTGCGACAAGGCCGGCAGGCATGTCGACACCGAGGTCGATCGTGATCCAGTGTCGCTTGTCCATGTGATAGCCGGCCGAGACGGCCTCGTGGGATGCCCGAAGTGCGGTTGCCTCCTCCGGATCGCATTTCAGCGTCGCCGCACCCGGGCCGTCCCCGATGCTGACGATGGCGAACATCTTGCCCCCGACTTTGTAGACGGCCACCCCGTCACCGAAGGGGTAGCAGAGCTCGGCATCGGCCAAGGAGCCGCATTGCTCGAGGACGGCGGCACGCTCATCCGGCGCTGTCATCGTCCCGGCCCGTCCGTCGGAGTGGTCACCTCGGCGATGACGAACTGCGGGTTCTCGATGATCCCGAGGAGCGACCCACTCGGCTCCCGCACGGCGGCCACGCGAATGGCGTCGCCGACGTCGGTGACCTCGCTGTGCAAGGAGGCGCCGGCCGCAACGAGCTGCGCCAAGGCGGCGTCCGCATCGGGCACTCCCCAATAGGTGATGCCCTGGCCGGCCTCGTCCCCGGCAGGCACGACGCCGAGCTCGTACCCGCCGACGTTGAACCCGACGTAGAAGGGCTCGTCGAAGTAGGGCGCCCTTCCGAGGATCTTCGAGAACCACGCCTTGCTGGCTTCCAGGTCCGCTGCGGGGTAGATGGCCGTTCGCAGTCCGAGAAACATCTTTGGTTGCCTCCTTACCAGCTGCACCCTGCAGCCTTAGGTCTCACCATGACAGGACGTTGCGACATCATAGTGTCGGAGTTTCGCGAAAATCTGGAAAATCAGGACCTGCCGCAGGGAGGTGTCATTGGGCTGCCTGAGCACGGATGGCCGACATGAGCGCTGAGGTCGTGGCGGACATCTGCCGATTTCGCGGGTACGAGAGGGCTATCTGGCGCGGGCCGAGGAATTCCTTCGGCGTCAACCACGTCAGCGACGGGTCAATCGCTCTGCGGGCGGCGAGTCGGCCGATGCAGGCATGCCCGAGGCCGGCCGCCACGAGGCGTTGCAGGGCGAGATTGTCGTCGGTCCGGTAGACGATGCGCGGGGCGATCCCGCGGCGCATCCAGGCGTCCTCGAGCTCAGCCTGCACTTGCAACTTGCGGTTCCAGGCGACGACGTCCTTACCATCGAGCACATCGAAGCTCGGTCGTTCGATGTCGGCGATCGAACTGTCGCGCCGGGTGAGGATGACCCAGGAGTCGTCGAGAAGAGGAATCGACTCGACGCGATCGTCCGGCCTCGGGTTGTGGGCGAAACCGAGCTCGACCCGGCCGCGGCTCAGGGCGGAGGCCACGGCCTCGAAGCTGTCGTACTCCCAGAGGGCGACCTCGACGTCGGGGTACTCCTCGCGAAAGGCGCGCAGCGCCCCCGGCATGACCTCGGCTGCCGTCGTCTGTGAACCGCCCACTCGCACGCGGGCTGTCTGGCCGCCTTCGGCAGCCTCCGCCTCGAAAGCGATGGCGTCCACTTCGGAGAGGGCACGGCGGGCGCGGCGGCAGACGGCTTCGCCAGCGGGTGTGAGCTTCACTTGGCCGCGGCCCCCAGGCCGGGTGAAGACGGGACGCCCGAGCGCCGTCTCCATCGTTGTGACCTGGTGCGACACGGCCGACTGCGTGTAACCCAGATCCTCAGCTGCTCTCCGGAAGGAGCCCAGCTCGGCGACCGCCACGACGGCCCGCAACTCGCGCAGGCCGATCCCAGGAATGATCGAATGGACAGATCGTTCTTGCGTCATTTCTTCAGTTTAGCCCCTTATTTCGTCACGTTAAGGTGTGATTACGACGAGAAAGGCTACGAGCGAGGCATGAGGCGATGACGACGGCGACGGCGACCATGGCGGTCGAGGCAAGAGGCAGCGACGCGGGGCTGAGCGGCCAGCGCGCCCTGCGCCTCCTCATCTATGGCGTCTGCCTGGCGAGCGCCACATTCCAACAGGGGATCGTGCCCCTGCTGCCGGCCTACAGCCGCCGCGTCGGCCTGTCCGGCGTCGAGACCGGCATGTTGCTCGCCGCCACTGCCTTGTCGACGATGGCCGTCTCATTGCCCGCCGGCGCCCTGTCCGACCGCCTCGGCGCTCGCCGGCTGACGATCCTCGCCGGCTGGCTCATGGCGGCCGCCATGCTCGTGCAGGCCTTCGCCCCGAGTTTCTCCGTGTTGCTCCTTTCTCGCCTTGTGTTCGGCGCCGGTTACGGCATCGTCTGGACTGCCGGGCTCGCCTGGTTGGCCGGGGTGTCGCCCGAGGGCTCCGGCCTCGGTGGGACGGTTGCCGCCTCGGGTGTCGGCGGCATCCTCGGCCCGCTTCTCGCCGGCTCGCTCGCCGGTCTCATCGGAATGGCGGCACCGTTCTACATGGCGGCTGCCGTCTTCCTCGGCCTCACCGTGCTCCTCAGTCGGCTCCGCCTCCCGAACCCGGCTCGTGAACCGGAGACATCCGGCTTTCGCAGCTCCGCGGGCGGCATGCTCCACAATCGTGGCATCGTCGTCGCCACAGCGGCGGTCGTCGTCGCCGGCCTGACCTGGAGCGTGACGTATCTCCTCGGCCCCGAGGAGTTGCAGGCCAGTGGCGTGTCGACAGCCACCATCGGGCTCGTCCTTTCGGCGGCGGCTGCCGTTTTCGTGATCGGCAGCATGGCGACGACGTCGTTCGGGCGGCGGGCGGTCCGCTCCCGCTGGATCTTGCTCGCCATCGCCGGGGCAGCCATCGCCTTCGTTCCCGGCATCGTTGGATCCGCCCCGATCGCCGTCACGGCCATGATCTGTGCCGCCGCCGTCGCCCGCTCGGTCCTCTGGACCGTCTGCTACCCGCTGGCCGCCCGCGGGGCCGAGCGTATGGGGATCGGTGTCGGCGTGGTCATGGGCTTCCTGCAGGCGGTGTGGGCGACGACATCAGTGATCAGCCCGCTGGCGGCCGGTGGGCTCGTGGGTGTCCTCAGCTCGCGTCAGATCTTCGCCCTCGCTCTGCTCGGATGTCTCGCCATCTTGGCCGGGACTGTGGCTTGGGTGTCCCGGCACCCCTTGGGCGCCTGGCTGCGTGGCGCCCTTGCCCGCACCAACCTCGCCGCCTGACCGCGCGCCAGCCCGTCGGGGCTGCACGGTGTCCTGCAAGACGACCGCCCCGGCGACGCCGGCGGGAGAACGCTACGGTCGACGGCCGTGAGGTCGATGCATGTCTCTGTCCTCGGCGCCGGGTCGTTCGGCACGACCGTCGCCGCCATCACCGCCGTCCGTCATCCAACGACGCTGTGGGCGAGGGACGAGGCGCTCGCCCGCGAGGTGCGGGAGGAGCACACGAACGAGCGCTACCTCGCCGGGTTCGGCCTGCCCGATTCCCTGGGGGCGACCTCGGATCTGGAGGAGGCGGTCTCGCCGGCCGACGTCGTCGTGGTGGGCGTGCCTTCGCACGGATTCCGGTTCGTGCTCGAACAGGCTGTCCCTTTCGTGCGGCCGTGGGTGCCGATCGTCAGCCTGACGAAGGGCTTCGAGTCGGGGACGCTGATGCGGATGACCGAAGTCATCGCCGAGCTGCTCCCCGGGCACCCGGCGGCCGCCCTGAGCGGCCCGAACCTTGCCAAGGAGATCATGGCTGGACAGGCGGCCGCCAGCGTGATCGCAACCGAGGATCTCGCTGTGGCCGCCGAGCTGCAGGCCGTGTTGCGTCGAGGCGTCTTCCGTCTCTACACGAACCACGACGTCATCGGATGCGAGGTGGCCGGCGCCCTGAAGAACGTCGTGGCGATCGCGGCCGGGATGGCACAAGGGGTCGGAGCCGGAGACAACACGCGGGCAGCCGTCATCTCCCGCGGGTTGGCGGAGCTGACGCGCCTCGGCGTCGCGCTCGGGGGCGAGCCGCAGACATTTGCCGGCCTGGCGGGCGTCGGCGATCTCGTCGCCACTTGCATGAGCCCGCAGAGCCGCAATCGCTGGGTCGGTGAGCAACTTGGCCGCGGTCGCCCGCTGGCAGACATTCTCGCCGAGACGACCATGGTGGCCGAAGGAGTGAAGACGGCGGGCACGGCCATGGAGTTGGCCGGGCGGCACGGAGTCGAAATGCCGATCTGCGGTGTCATCCAGCGCGTCATCGACGGCAAGATGACGGCCACCGAGGCCTATCGCGGCCTGCGAGCCGCCGGCCACGAAGCCGATCCCGGCTGAGCGACGCTCACCGGCGGGGCAGGTGTACC
>JBKQSP010000120.1:0-12257 GCA_052143575.1 Acidimicrobiales bacterium | reverse complement strand
GCTCCCGGGCACCACCCACATGGGCGTCATGAGGCGGCCCGAACGGGTGTTGTCGCTCATCGGTCCGTTTCTGGCTGCGGGAGCCTGACGGGCTCGCCGCCGTCGGCGCCGGGCGAAGCGGGCTCGTGGCTCGCCGGCCGATCGGTCAGGTATTGCTCGAGATGGCAGCGAACAACGACGTCGGCACGGGGGCGATCCGGCACTGCAAGTTGGCGGCGCCCGAGCTGACGGTGAGCCGCATGGCACAGGGCGGCACGACCGAGACGCTGGCCAGATCCACGCCGAGGAGACGGAGACCCGCCTCGTCGATGGTGAGCACGTGCCCACCGACAATGCCGAGCTGCGCCGGAACCAACAAAGGCCCGATGCGAACCTTGATGGTGTCAGGCCCGGCGAGGACGACTTCGTGGCCGATGGCCTTCGAGAGCTCGGCGGCAGTCACCGTCGCTTGCACCGTCGCGCTCGAGATGGCCGTCACGTCGAGGCGGCGGTCGTCGAACAGGACATGGCGGTCGAACCGGACGTCCTGTGCCGACACGTCGATGTGGGCGACGACGAGCCTGCCGACGGGCACATCGGAGAGCTCGACGTCCACGGCGGGGAGGGTGCCGGTCACGAGGATGTCGTAGAGAAACGGGAGCGAATCGACTCTCACCGTCGCCGCACCGGCCCGCGTTCGCTTGGTGATGGCACTCGCCACCTGGTTCTGGGCGATCGAACGTGACGTGAGATCGAGGACGAGGTAGGCGGCGCCGCAGAGCACGATGAAGGCCGCCACAACGAGGAGCCATCGCCGGCGGCGTCGAGCCGGCGCCCGTCCGCTTCGCACCGTTGGCGGGCTCAGCGACCGCTCAGCGGGCGGTCGGGGCCCGGGTGGGTCTGCTCGATCTCGCCTGCAAGGGCAACAGAGGCCCCTCGTGCGGGCTGCATCGGTCTCACCTCACCGAGCCCTGGCGTCACCCTCAGCTCGGCATCAGGCACGCAGCAAATCTAACCAGCAGCCGCTCGTGGCCGAGACGGCACCCATCCTGGGCGCAACCGGGCGATGCTCAGCCGACGGAGAGAACGAACTTGACGACGAGGGTCTGCGGTGCCGAGAGGGAGGAATCGAAGTTCGTGCCGCCGCCATAGCTGGCGACGACTTGGTAGTTGCCGACGCTGAGCTGCGATGGCGACAACTTGCAGGAGCCTCGGCCGGCCGAGAGTGTGATCACACACACCGTGGTTCCCGACGCCGTGACTTGCACGCTTCCGTTCACCCTCACGCCGAACTGGCCGGAGACCGACACCGAGATCCGCTCGCTCTGCTCGCTCCCCTCGTTCACCTTTGCGGTCGACAGCTTCAACGTGCTCGACGTCTTCGCCTTGGCGACCGTCAAGCTCCCGCTCGGAGAGCCCGAGTTCCCGAAGTCCGAGCTGCCTCCGTAGCTGGCCGTGAGGTGATAGTGGCCGGCGTTCAGGCGCTCGGCTGCCAACGTGCAGGAGCCCCGCCCCCGTGCAAGGCCGATCACGCACACCTTGGCGCCGTTGGCTCGCACCGTGACGGATCCACCCGGCGTCAAACCGAACTCGCCTGAGACGGAAACGGACACGTGCTCAGACCCTTCGCCCCCCACGCTCACCCTCGAGGCGGACAGCCTGAGAGCCGTCGCGGTGGACGCCCGTGTGATCGAGAGGGACCTGGTGCCCGATCCCGAACCCACGAAGTCGGAGTCTCCTTCGTAGTAGGCCGTCACGCCGTACCCGCCGGCGCCGAGCTCGGTGGGCGAGAGCGAGCAGCCGCCCCGCCCGGACGAGAGCCTGATCACGCAGAGCGTGGAGCCGCCCGTCCGCACGACGACTTGGCCGGTCGGGCTGATCCCGCGGTAGGCGGGCGAGACGGCGACGGAGAAGTGCTCGCCGCCCTCGCCGCCATAGGTCACGCGGGAGGTGGAGAGGCCGAAGGCGCTCGTGGTCCCGGCCCGGACGATCGTCATCGTCCGCACGGCCGACGTCGACGTCTTGAAGTCGGAGCTACCGCCATAGGAGGCGGTGACGTGGTAGACGCCCGCATTGAGCCGCTCGGACTTCCAGGTGCAGGTGCCCTTGGCATCCGACAGCCTGGCGGTACACAATTCGGTGGATCCGGCCTTCACCGTGACGGTGCCCGTCGGGGTCGTGCCGGCGTACTGCGGCGAGACGGTGACGTCGACGCGGTCGATCTGCTCGTCGCCGAAGCTCACCTTCGCCTTCGACAGCGAGAGAGCTGTCTTGCTCGAGGCGGCCTCGACCGTGAGCGTCTCCGCGCCAGAGGCAGAGGTGGCGAAGTCACCGCTGCCCTCGTAGGTGGCGACGGCGTGGTACGTGCTGACCGCCACACGGGCAGGCAACATCTCGCAGGATCCGCCGCCCGACGAGAGCGTGATCGTGCACAGCGTCACGGTTCCTTCGGTCACAGCGACCGTGCCGCCCGGCGTTCCGCCGAACTCGGGCGACACCGTCACCGAGAAGCGCGCCGCCTGCTCGTCGCCGTAGGTCACCTTCGATGGGGAAACCCCGAGCGTCGTTGCCGACGTCGCCTTGGCGACGGTCACCCCGGTGTTGGCCGAGGTACTGGCGGCGTCGTTGCCGTCACCGTTATAGGTGGCTGAGAACTCGTAGCCGCCGGCGGTCGCCTCGGTGATCGCGCAACTGCCGGTGCCGCTGCTGAGGGTGGCGACACAGCTCCCGGATACGCCGTCGCTCACGGTGACGGTCTTCGTCGGTGTGCCCGCCCCGGGCGACTTGACCGAGGTGCTCACGTTCACGGTGATGGGCTGGCCGACGACCGGGTGGCCCGTCTCGACCGCCATGGTCGTCGTCGTGAGGTCCTTCTCGACCGAGACGGGTGTGGCGATCGCGGTGGTCGAGACGTCATCGTTCGAGTCACCGGCGTAGCTGGCGGTGAAGCTGTACGGCCCGGCCGCCGTCTCGGTGATCTGGCAGCTACCGACGCCGTCGTCGAGTGTGGCCACACAGTTGCGCGTAGCGTCGCTCACCGTCACGGTGCTCGACGGTATGCCGCTCCCCGGTGCGTTTGCCGTCACGCTGACGCCGATCGTGATCGGCTGGCCGACGACGGGGCTGGCTGTCGTGCCCGTGATCGTCGTCGTGGTGGCGTCCGGCAAGACGGTCACCGACTTTGCGTGGATGCCTGAGGCGACCGACGCGAGGTAGTTCGAGTCGCCGGCGTAGCTGGCGGTGAAGCTGTAGGGGCTATCAACGACCGATGTCTCGGTGATCTGACAGCTCCCGACCCCTGAGAGGTTGAGAGGGGCTGGGCACGTCTGCGTGCCGTCGCTCACCGTGACGGTGCCCGTGGGCGTGCCGGCACCGGGCGCGTTCGCCGCCACGCTGACGCCGACTGTGATCGGCTGGCCGACGACGGCAGTGAGAGGGGCGCTCATGGTCGTCGTGGTGGCGGCCTGCAAGACCGTCAGGTCGATGGGCGCCGAGCTCGAGGTGCCGTCGTTCGTGTCGCCTTCGTAGTTGGCCGTGATGCTGTCGGGGCTGCCGCTCGTCGACGTCTCGATGACCTGGCAGCTGCCGACTCCCGCGGTCAGAGTGGCGAGGCAGTCCGGACCGGCGTCCTGCACCGTGACATTTCCCGTGGGCGTGCCGCTCCCGGGCGAGATGGGTGAGACGCTCACGGTGACGGTGAGCGGCTGGCCGACGACGACGACGTTGTTCGACGGACTCGTCTCCGTGATGGTTGTCGTCGTTTCGTCCTGCCCGACGACAACGGGTGTGGCCGTCGAGTCGCTCGTCGAGTAATTGCTGTCGCCGTTGTACTCGGCGATCAGCTTGTACGAGGTACTGACCTCGCTCGCCGTCGTCTCGGTGATCTGGCAGCTACCGGTGCCGGCGGTGAGAGGGGCGTCGCAGCTCTTCGTGCCGCCGTCCTTCACCATGACGCTGCCCGTCGGTGTGCCTGCGCCGGGAGACTTCGCCCCCACGCTGACGTCGATGGTGATCGGCTGGCCGACGACGGGGTCGTCGGGTGTCGTGCTCGTGATGAGAGTCGTCGTGGCGGCCGGGCCGACCGTCACCGTTGCCGGGCCGGAGGTTGGCGACGCCGCATCGTTCGAGTCGCCGCCGTAGCTGGCGGTGAAGCTGTAGGGGCTACCACCGACTGATGTCTCGATGATCTGACAGCTGCCGACACCGGCGCTGAGGGTGGCGGGACAGCTTTGCGAACCGCCGTCGCTCACCGTGACGGTGCCCGTGGGCGTGCCGGCGCCGGGGAGGTCCGCCGTCACGGCGACGTCGACCGTGATGGGCTGGCCGACGACCGGGCTGCCGGGTGTCGTGCCGGTGATGGACGCTGTGGTGTCGTCCTGCAAGACGGTGACCCCGACGCTCGAGGAGGTGTTGGAGGAGGCGTCGTTCGTGTCCCCGCCGTAGCTGGCCGTGAACGAGTACGGGCCGGCGGCCGTCTCGGTGATCTGGCAGCTGCCGGCGCCCGAGCTGAGGGTGACCGGGCACGTCAGCGTACCGTCGGTCACCGTGACGCCGCCGCTCGGTGTGCCGTGTCCCGGTGGGTTCACCGTGACACCGACGTCGATGGTGATGGGCTGCCCGACGACCGGGCTCGGCGTCTCGACAGTCAGGGAGGTTGTCGTGGCGTCGCCGCCGACCGTGACGTCGGTACCGGTACCAGTGACAGAGGAAAGGTAGTTGTCGTCACCGCCGTAACTGGCTGTGAACGTGTAGGGGCCGGGTGTCGACTCGGTGATCTGGCAGTTGCCGGCGCCGGCACTGAGTGTGACGGGACAGGTCTGGGTACCGTCGCTCACCGTGACGCTGCCGGTCGGTGTGCCGCTCCCGGGTGAGTTGGCCGCCACGGTTACGTCGACCGTGATGGGCTCGCCGACGACGTAGCTCGAGCTCGTGCCGCTGATCGAGGTGGTTGTGGCATCCGAGGTGACGGTGACGGCGGTGCTGACCGAGGTGCTCGAGGCCAGATCATTGTCGTCCCCGCCGTAGCCGGCAGAGAAGTCGTAGGGGCCGGCGACCGTCTCGGTGATCTGGCAGCTGCCGGCGCCTGAGCTGAGAGGGGCCGTGCAGGTCTGCGAACCGCCGTCGCCGACGAGGACACTGCCGGCCGGTGTGCCGGCACCCGGTGCGTTGGCATCGACCCGCACGCCCACGGTGATGGGCTGGCCGACGACCGGGCTCGGGGTCGTGCTCGTGATCGTCGTCGTCGTGGCGTCCGGGTTGACATTGAGGTCGGCGGGCGATGAGCCGGAGGCGAGATAGTTGTCGTCGCCGGAATACGTCGCCGTCAGGCTGTAGTCATCAGCCGCCGTCTCGGTGACGTGGCAGCTTCCGGTGCCGCCGCCACCGAGGGTGGCCATGCAGCTCTGCGTGCCTCCGTCGCTCACTGTGACCGTGCCGCTCGGTGTGCCGGCTCCTGGCGAGTTCGCCGTGACCCCGACGTCGATCGTGACTGCTTGACCGACGACCGCGCTGCTGGGCGTTGTGCCCGTGATGGACGTCGTGGTGGCGTCTGCTCCGACGCTGACGTTGCTGCCTGCCGCGGTGCTGGAGGAGGCGTAGTTGCCGTCGCTGGCATAGCTCGCCGTGAAGACGTAGGCGCCGGCGGCCGGCTCGGTGATCTGGCAGCTGCCGGTGCCCCCGCTGAGCGCCGCCAGGCAGCTCTGCGAGCCACCGTCGCTCACCGTGACGTTGCCCGTGGGTGTACCGCTCCCCGGCAGGCTCGAGGCGACGATGACGTCGACATCGATGGGCTCGCCCACGACCGGGTTCGACGTCGTGCTCGTGATTGACGTCGTCGTGGCGGCGGCGTCGACACCGACGGGGACGGCCAAGAGGGTGTCCGAGGAGGCGTCGTTGCTGTCACCGCCGTAGCTCGCCGTGAACGAATACAGTCCGGCCGCCGTCTCGAGGATCGAGCAGCTGCCTTCACCACCCGAGAGCGTGACGTCGCAGCTCCCCGAGCCGCCGTCGCTCACCGTCACGCTGCCGGTGGGTGTGCCGGCGCCCGGCTGGTTGGCGCTGACGCTCACCCCGACGGTGATCTCCTGCCCGACGACCGGGCTCGGCGTGATGCTCGTGATGGACGTCGTCGTGGCGTCCCCGCCGACGGTGACGTCAAAGGCGCTTGCGGTGCTGGAGACGGCGTCGTTGTCGTCTCCGTTGTAGCTCGCCGTGAAGTTGTACGAGCCTGTCGCCGTCTCGACGATGTCGCAGAAGCCGGTGCCGCTGCTGAGGTCAGCCTGGCACGTTTGCGAGCCCCCATCGCTCACCGTGACGTTGCCGGTCGGGGTCCCCCCACCGGGTGGGTTGGCGACGACGCTCACGTCGATCTCGATCTCTTGACCGACGACGAAGTCGGACGAGACGTTCGTGATGGTTGTGGTCGTGGCGTCCTCACCGACGTTGACGTCGGTCCCGGACGAGGAGGAGACGTCATAGTTCTCGTCTCCGGTGTAATTGCCCGTGAAGGTGTAATCGCCGGCCGTTACTTCGGTGATGTCGCAGTTACCGGAACCGGCCGTGAGGTCGGCGATGCAGCTCCCCGAGGCGCCGTCGTCGACTGTCACGCTGCCGGTCGGCGTCCCGCTGTCGTCGCCCGTGACCGTGACGTCGACCTCGATGGCCTCGCCGACGACCGGATCGGTCGTCGCGATGCTGATGGATGTCGTGGTGCCAGTGCTGCCCTGGCTGGGTGCGTTCGGCTGGTTGCGAGTGTGGCCGCCCTGGCTCGTCGAAGTGCCGTGGCTCGTCGAAGTGCCGTGGCCGGTCGGTGTGCTGGCGGACGCCAGCTGAGGAGCGCCCAGCAAGGCCACGACCACGACGGTCGTGACGCCGGCAGCCAGCACGCGACGTGCCAGCGCGGAAGGCTTCGTGGCGCGCGCCACGCGAGAAACCAGCGGCTCAAACGATGCCCCGTTAGCGCCCATTTGTTCGAAACTCCCTGTTCAAAAACACGAGGTGAAAACGGGAAGAAGACCGAGCCAGTCTGCTACGAAAAGCTTGCCAGCAGTGAGGGGACCCTACTCGACGTCTCTTTTGCGCGGGGGAGCTGGCACTTGCCGTCCCTCCGGCCTGTCTGCCCGGTTCGCTCCTCTCGCTTGGTTGTTGCCGGCTAGAGCCGACGTCTCCGTCGAACATCGTAGATATCGGCGCAAAAGAGGGGAAACTTGACGTGCAATCGGCTTTGACGTCGAGCTATGAGCAACCCCCGGAGCGAGCCTGAAGGGCTTTATGATGCGGGCCGAGCCACAGGCAGAGAGAGGACACACGTTCAAGCGCGCTGGGCCGTCTCGGCCGTGACGACGACGGGTTGGGACGAGCGGCTTTCCCGCCGTCGGTACGCCACGGGGAGCCTCGGCGGTTCCGTTCTCGCCACCGTCGCCTTCTGCTGGATGGTGACGGGGGGAACGTGGGACTTCCTGCAGTCGGGCCTCTACACGGATTTCTACGACGCCCAGGCCCGCGCCCTGCTGGCGGGCCATTGGAACATGCCCGCGAGCGTCCTGTTGATCGAGGGGATCGTCGAGCACGGCCGGACCTACATGTACTACGGGCCCGTCCCGGCCATCCTTCGGATGCCCGTGCTCCTCGTCACCCATCGTCTCGACGGCCGGCTCACGCAGCCGTCCATGCTCCTCGCCTACCTCGTGGCTCTGTTTTTCACCGCCCGGCTCGGCTGGAAGATCCGGCGGCTCGTCGCCGGCGACCGCGACGTCTCGGGCGCCGAGGCGCTCCTCGTCGGAGTCGTCATGCTCGTCATCGGTGTCGGATCGAGCCTGTTCTTCCTGGCGAGCGACCCGATCATCTATCACGAGGCCGAGCTCTGGGGCGCTGCCCTGGCGATCGCCGCCTTCGACTTCCTCCTCTCCTTCCTCCTCCGGCACTCGTTGCTGTCGGCTGTCCTCGCCGGCGTGTTCGCCACGCTCTCGATCCTCACACGCGCCTCGGTCGGCGCCGGACCGGTGGCGGCGCTCGCACTCACGGCCGCCGTCTGGTGCGTCGCCTTGCGCCGGCGAGGAGGTGGCCACGGTGCGCCGTGGCGACGGCGCCTTGCTGCCATCTTCGGCGTGGGCGAGCCGGAGGCGAGGCTCGCGCAGGCGCTCGTGCTCATCGCCTGCGTCCTCGTCCCGGTCGTCAGCTACGCCGCCATCAACGAAGTGAAGTTCGGCACGCTGTTCAGCCTGCCGCTCGAGCACCAAGTCGAAACGGTGATCAGTGCGCACCGCAAGGCGACGCTCGCCGCCAACGGCGGCAGCCTGTTCGGTCTCAAATTCGTCCCGACGGCGCTTCTCGCCTATTTGCGGCCCGATGCCCTGCAGGTGACGCGGCTGTTCCCCTTCTTGATGTTCCCCCCGTCGGCGAGCGTCATCGGGCACGTCCTCTACGACGACCGTGACTGGGCTTCCAGCATTCCAGCGACGATGCCGCTGCTGGGGCTCTGGGCCGTCGTCGGGCTCTGGAGCAGCTTCCGGCCCCGCCGGCGACGCTTCGGGGGCGGGGTGGAGCCGCTCGGCGGCGTCGGGAGCGAGCAGGAGGCAGCTGGCGCCCTCGGGGCGGCCGATGTCCCCGCAGAGGAGGCAGAGCTTGGGCTGCGTGTGCTGCGCATTCCGATGGTCGGCGCCGCCGTCGGCACGATCGGTGTGTTGACGATCGCCTTCATCGCCAACCGCTACCTCGCCGACTTCATGCCCCTTGTGGTCCTTGCCGGCTTGAGCGGCTTCCAGGTGACGGTGCACTGGGTGCGCGGTGTCGGAGCGGCCTCGCCCGCCGGCGACAGCGGCCACCGTCGCGGCCGCCATCGGGCGGGAAGGCACCCAGCCGGCAGCGGGCGATCTGGCCGGCACCGATCGCTCCGGCGCCCCCTCTCGGTCACAGCCATGAGTTTGCTCGGTGCCTTCGGCCTCTGGTCGAACGCCGCCCTCGGCATCGTCTACCAATTCGAGCTCCGTGCGGCCGTGCCGTTGTCGATGCGGGCTGATTTCGTCTCGTTCCAGGAGCGCTTGGACGCCAAGCTCTTCGGGAACCCGCCCGCCAACGTCCTGAGGACGAGCAGGCTCGGCGGCAACGAGCCCGCCGGCACGCTCGAGATCGTCGGCCGGTGCACCGCCCTCTACGAGTCGACGGGCCTGAGCGGCGGTTGGGACGCCGTCGAGCGTTCGGAAGCCGGCGGCCACTTCCGCTTGCAGGTCGTCTTCCCTGCCACGACCGGAGGCGCCTGGATGCCCGTGCTCGCCAACGGGCAGGCGCAGCAGGGCGACTTCCTTGCCCTGCGCTCGGTGAGTCGTGGCAGCTACCAGTTCGGCTATCTCTTCCAGGCGCCCGGCCAGGATTTCATCACCGGCACCGTCTTTTCCGCCGTGCCCGGCCGGAGCTATGTCGTCGACGCCGTCCTCGATCCACGAATCGGGGAGATCGCCGCCGAGGTCGACGGCAACAGCGAGTACGACCTCGGCTACCTCGTGAGAAACGCTCAGCCGTACGACGTCGGGATCAACGATTTCGGGGGACCGGTCGCCGCCCGCTTCCCCGGCTCTGTCCACCAGTTGGCCGTGACGACGCCGATCTGTCAGGCCCTCGAGCGCCGCTTCGGTCCCTCACCGTGAGCCGCTCAGTGCTCCCTGTCGGAGACGGGCTCCGGGAGCCTGTCGGACGGTCACGGCAGGTTGCCGGCCACGGCCACAAAGGCAGCGAAACGCCCCCCGGGCATCCGCACGAGGACGGAGCCGGGGGGCGTTCCGATGCAGCCCGCCGACGCAAGGGGTTTGCGCCGAGCCGGAGGGGTGACTCAGCTGCTGTAGCTCTGCTCAACCACCGAGAGGGTGCTCGTCGCCGGGCTTCCGACTGCGTACACCACGGTGACCGTCTGGCTCGCGAGGTGGACGCCGACTGGGCCGATGATCGTCGTGGTCGAGCCGTAGTCCTTCATCCGGAGCTTGATCCACTCGGAGGGCAGCCTGATGCTGTTGCCGTGCGGGTTTTGCAGGTCACGGAAGATGCGCAGGCCGTCTGCGTACACCGTGAGGCCGGCGTCATCAGCGACGTTGCGCACGACCAGCTCGGCGCGACCCTTGTCGAGGTTGGGCTGGGGGTTCCAGAACCTCGAGAGGGCCGGGTTGCCAGACGAGTCCAGGTCGGCGACAATCGTGATGTTCTCTCCTGCCACCAACGTGCCGCCGCCCGCGAGCAAAGGCTTCGACGAATGCTTCGCGCCGTGCAATCGGATGGCGATGTGGAAGTGGCCGGGGGCAAGCGGGAGGGGGCCGACGACGCCCTTGAAGCGGAAGTCCTGCACGATCTCCGTGCCGTTCAGATAGACATCGACGGAGGTCAGCGGGAGGGCCTGGATGATGGATACCTCCGCCACGGTCGGTGTCGTCCGTACGGTGTAGGTCGCAGTCGCCGCGCCTGCGCTTGTCGCCGCGAACGCTGTCACGAGCGTCGCGCCGCAGAACGCAGCGAGCGCCATGCGTAGGTGTCTCATGGGGCTGATCTCCTTTGATTTGGGGGCACCTCGGCGCCGGTCCATCGCTTCGGACCGACGTCCCCTAGTTCGCTGCGGGCGACCCCGCGGTTGCAAAAAGAAAGATGCAACCGAATGAGCCTCGCGATGCGAAGAAAGGGCGTGCGCCCTCCCTCGGTTGCTGCGCCCGGCGACGGCGTGCAGCCTTCGACGGCCACTGCCGCGGGCGACCTCTCGCGGCGCCTGGCGAGCGGCGACGAGTCGGCCCTCGAGGAGTGCTACCGCACCCTCGGCACGCTCGTGCGCTCCTATCTGAGGCGGGTCGTCGGCGGCGAGGCTGAAGACGTCCTGCAAGTCGTCTTCTTCGAGCTGTGGCGTTCCCGTGAGCGACTGGACCCCGAGAGGAGCCTGGAAGGCTTCGTCTTCGCCCTCGCACGCCGTCGCGCCATCGACCACCTCCGACGGCACAGGCCGCAGCTCGTCGACATAGACGCCTTCCACTGGCTCGTCGGCGAGGACGGCGATGCCTTCGTCGAGCAGTTCGTGCTCGCCGCTCAGGTGAAGCGGGCGCTCGGCGACCTCCCGGAGGAACAGCGGGAGTCCCTCGTGCTGGCGTACTTCGAGGGCAAGACCCAGCAGGAGATATCCGACACGCTCAGCATCCCCATGGGCACGATCAAAGCCCGCATGGCACGGGGCCTCCGCCGCCTCTCGGTCACGATGTTCGAGGACCGGCCATGACACTTCGCCACGTCGGTGACGAGCTGTACGAGTTGATGCGCGGGGACCTCTCCAACCACGAGCTGCTGTTCGTGAACGACCACCTGCGCGGCTGCGAACCCTGCCGCCAAGAGCTCGTCGACGTCTCGCTGGCGCACGCCGTGCTGATGTCGGTGAGCGATCTCCTCGCGCCCGAGTTCAGCGGTACGCAGGCGGCCGCCGGCAGCGCTCAGATGGGAGCTGACCTCCCGCCGCTGCGCTTCCTCGAGCCGGGCGCGGCGGCGAGCGACGCCGACGAGCTGCAGGCCGCCCGCAGGGCGCATGGCTCGGCGCCGGCCAACCGGCCCGTGCGGGGCTTCGAGCGCGCCGGCCACGGCAGCGACCGCTCGCACTCGGGCGCGGCCCCCTTCGCTACCGGACTCCCTCGCCCTGCCGCCCTCGACGAGACGGCGCGACTCCTCCTTGCCGGCTCCGGTGGCGCTGCGGCCGACGGTTTGGACCTAGAGGTCCGCAACGTGCGCTCCCACAGGCGCCGGGCTGTCGGCAGCTTGCGGAGGGTCGAGCAGCCGCGCCAAGGCCACCGGCGCGCCCGTCTCGGGGCGGCGGCGGTCGTCGTGGCGCTCCTGGTGGGAATGCTCCTCGGTGTCGGAACGGCGCCGCACCTCGGCACCACCGGGGGCGGCAAGATCCTCCTCACTGCCGAGCTGCTCCCCCTGCCGGCGGCACCGAGCGCCACCGGCAGCGTCATCGTGCGTGCCGACGGGCACGCCGACGACGTCCTGATCGCCACCTCGGGTCTCGGGCAGCCGCCGAAGGGGCACTACTTCGAGGTCTTGCTCGTCAACCCGGCGAGCTCGTCGCAGTTGCCCATCGGCGTCCTTCCACCGAACGGCACGGGCCGCCTCAGCTTCCCGGTCAGCCTCTGGGGCGGCGGCTACGCCGGCGTGGCCATCACGATGCAGGCCAACGGCGTCGCACCGAGCGCCGGTGTCGCCATGCTGAGCACGCTGGCACCGGTGCACCACCGGAGCCCGCATCTCCTCTCGAGCCGGCCGCAACC
>JBKQSP010000119.1:0-25437 GCA_052143575.1 Acidimicrobiales bacterium | reverse complement strand
GTCGTCGACCCTTGCTGTTTACCCCCGTTGGAAGGCCGCGCCCGTGGTGCTGGAGACCGAAAGCAGAGATCGAATGTCGGTAACGGCTTCGTACGACGCAAGCGACATCACAATCCTCGAAGGGCTCGAGCCGGTCCGGCTCCGCCCCGGCATGTACATCGGCTCGACCGGGCCGAGCGGGCTCCACCACTTGGTGTGGGAGGTTGTGGACAACGCCGTCGACGAGGCCATGGCCGGCTACTGCACGCGGATCGACGTCACGCTGCTCGCCGACGGCGGCTGCAAGGTCGTCGACAATGGGCGCGGCATCCCGGTCGATCGCCACCCGCAGTACAAGGACAAGTCGGCTGCCGAGATCGTGCTCACGATGCTGCATGCCGGCGGCAAGTTCGGCGGCAGCGGTTACAAGGTCTCCGGCGGTCTGCACGGCGTCGGCGTCTCGGTCGTGAACGCCCTCTCGAGCCGGCTCGTGCTGGAGATCGACCGCGACGGCAAGCGCTACGGCATGGAGTTCCGCGACGGTGGGACGCCGACCGGCCCTTTGCAGGTGATCGGTGAGGCGCCGCGGGGACGAACGGGCACGACGGTGGTCTTCTGGCCGGACGCCTCCGTCTTCGAAGAGGTCGAATTCCGCGCCCAGACCGTCATCGAGCGATTGCAGATCATGGCGTTCCTCAACCGCGCCCTCGAGATCCGCTTCAAAGACGAGCGACCGGGGCGCCAGGCCGAGGAGACCTTCCGCTACACGGGCGGCATCGTCGACTACGTCAAGCATCTCAACACCGCCAAGGAGGCGCTGTTCCGCAAGGTCGCCTTCTTCACGCAGTCCGAGGACGACCAGGAGGTGGAGGTCGCCCTGCAGTGGAACACGGGCTTCTACGAGAGCATCTACTCGTTCGCCAACGGCATCGCCACCATCGAGGGCGGCATGCACGAGGAAGGCCTTCGCAAGTCGCTGACGAACGTCGTCAACAAGTACGCCAAAGGCTGGAACCTCGTGAGAGAGGGCGCCGAGTCGCTCGACGGCCGCGACATCCGTGAGGGCCTCACCGGGATCGTCTCGGTCCGCCTCACGAACCCCCAGTTCGAAGGCCAGACGAAGGGCAAGCTGGGCAACACGTCGATGCGCTCTCTCGTCGAGCGGGCGACGAACGCCAAGCTGGGCGAGTGGTTCGACGAGAACCCGAAGGAGGGCCGACAGATCGTCCAGAAGGCACTCCTCGCCCAGCGCGCCCGCATGGCTGCCAACCAGGCCCGCGACCTCACGCGGCGCAAGAGCGCCCTCGACGGCGCCGGCCTGCCGGGCAAGCTGTACGACTGCTCCTCGCGTGACGCCCGCGAGTCCGAGCTGTTCATCGTGGAAGGGAACTCTGCCGCCGGATCCGCCGTGAAGGCGCGCGATCCGAGGACGCAGGCGATCCTCCCCATCCGCGGCAAGATCCTGAACGTCGAGCGCGCCCGGGTCGACAAGATGCTGAAGAACGCCGAGATCCAGGCGCTCATCATGGCGATCGGCGCCGGCCTCGCCGAGGACTTCGATCTGACGAAGATTCGCTACGGCAAGGTCATCATCCTCGCCGACGCCGACGTCGACGGCTCACACATCCGCACGCTGTTGCTGACCTTCTTCCTGCGGCAGATGAAGCCGCTCGTGGAGGCCGGCCACGTCTACGCAGCCCAACCGCCCCTGTACTCCGCCGAGGTCGGCACCTCGAAGGTGTACCTGAAGGACGACGCAGCCCGGACCGTCTTCCTCAACGAGCACCCCAACTACTCAAAAGAGTTCCAGCGGCTGAAGGGGCTCGGGGAGATGAACTGGCAGGAGCTGAAGGAGACGACCATCGACGCCTCGAAGCGCTCGCTCCTGCAGATCAACATGGAGGTCGCCAGCATCGCCGACGAAGTCTGTTCGGTGCTCATGGGCGATGACGTCGAGCAGCGCAGGCACTTCATCCAGATGAACGCAAAGGACATCCGCTTCCTCGACATCTGATCGGGGTCGTGGGCGAAGTCACCTCGCGCCGCCGCACGGGCGGACGAGGCGGGACTTTCGAAGCTCGGAGGCAGAACACGACATGGCCGCACCAGACGGCAACGGCAGCAACGGAGCAGGCTCAGCGGGCCCGCCGGGGGACGGCGGCCTCACCGTCGGCATCCTGCCCATCGAGATCCAAGAGGAGATGGAGCGCTCGTTCCTCGAGTACTCGATGTCCGTCATCGTGCAACGGGCGCTCCCTGATGTCCGCGACGGGCTGAAGCCGGTACACCGGCGGATCCTCTACGCCATGAGCGAGGAGAACCTCCGCCCCGACCGCCCGTTCGTGAAGAGCGCCGCTGTCGTCGGCGAGGTGATGAAGACCTTCCACCCGCACGGCGACATGGCGATCTATGACGCCCTGGCGCGCATGGTGCAGGAGTTCAGCCTGCGCTACCCGCTCATCTCCGGTCACGGGGACTTCGGGGCGCCCGGCCCGAACATGGGACCGGCCGCCGCCCGTTACACCGAATGCCGGCTCGCCCCGCTCGCCATGGCGCTCCTCGACGGCATCGACGAGAACACCGTCGACATGATGCCGAACTACGACGGATCCACCGAGCAGCCGACCGTGCTGCCCGCCCGCTTCCCGAACCTCCTCGTGAACGGGTCGCAGGGCATCGCCGTCGGCATGGCGACGAACATCCCCCCACACAATCTTGGCGAGGTCATCGACGCCGTCCTGCACGTCCTCGAGCATCCCGAGGCGACGCCGGACGAGCTGATGCGCTTCGTCAAGGGCCCCGACTTCCCGACCGGCGCCCTCATTCTCGGGCGAGCCGGCATTCTCGACGCCTACCGCACCGGTCGCGGCTCGGTGAAGTTGCGAGCCGTCGCCGAGATCGAGGAAGGGCGCAACGGCAAGGCACAGATCGTCGTGACAGAGATCCCGTACCAGACCTCTGTCGACGCGATCGCCCAGCGAACGGCGGAGGCACTCGCCGCCGGCGACGTGCCCGGTATCGACAACATCGAGAACCTCTCCGCCGGCGAGACGACCCGACTCGTCATCACCCTCAAGCGCGACGCGAACGCCAACGTCGTCCTCAACAACCTCTACAAGCACACGCCGCTGCAGACGAGCTTCGGTGTGAACATGCTCGCCCTTGTCGACGGGGTACCTCGCCTGCTCAACCTGGCGCAGGCCGTGAAGGCGTACGTCGACCATCAGGTCGAGGTCGTGACGAGGCGATCGCAGTACCGGTTGGACAAGGCCCGCGCCCGCGCCCACATCGTCGAAGGCCTCCTCAAGGCGCTCGACATGCTCGATCAGGTCATCGCGACGATCCGCGGCTCGGACGACCGAGGGGCTGCTCGCAGTGCCCTCATGGCCGAGCCCTTTGCCTTCTCGGAGATCCAGGCGAACCACATCCTCGACATGACCCTTGGCCGGCTCACTCGCCTCGGCCGTTCCGAGCTCGAGGAGGAGATGCTCGTCCTGCGGGAGACGATCACCGAGCTGGAGGAGATCCTCGGTGATCCGGTGCGCCTTCGCGGTGTCATCGCCGACGAGCTGGGGGCCGTGCGTGAGAAGTTCGCCGACGAGCGGCGGACCCGCCTCATCCACGACCCGGGCGACTTGAACGTCGAAGACCTCATCGATGACGAGGAGATGATCGTCACGGTCACGCGTGCGGGCTACGTGAAGGCGGTCTCAGCAGATGCCTTCCGCACCCAGGGGCGCGGTGGGCGCGGCATCCAGGGCTCCCGCTTGAAGGAGGAGGATCTCGTGCGCGAGGTCGTGCACACGACCGCGCACGCTCACTTGTTGTTCTTTTCCAACCGCGGCAAGGTCTACCGCCTGCGGGCGCACGAGATCCCGATCAAGGAGCGCAACGCCCGCGGCACGCCGGCGGTGAACCTCCTGCCGCTCGAGCCGGACGAGGCCATCCAAGCTGTCATCGATGCCAAGGGTTTCGAGGACGAGACCTTTCTCCTGTTCGCCACGCGGTCGGGCCAAGTCAAGAAGACGGCCATAAGCGAGTACGACAAGTCGCGGCGTGAGGGATTCATCGCCATCAACCTGCATCCGGGCGACGAGCTCGTGCGCGTCATCCGCACCTCCGGCGAGGACGACCTCCTCTTCGTGAGCAAGGCGGGCATGGCGATTCGCTTCAACGAGGCCGAGGCCCGGCCGATGGGGCGCTCAGCTGCCGGCGTGCGCGGCATGCGCCTGCGAGCCGGAGACGAGCTCGTGTCCTGCGACGTCGCCGGCGAAGGCGTCGATCTGCTCGTCGTAACCGATGCCGGGTTCGGCAAACGGACCAAGCTCGATCACTTCCATCGCCAGGCGCGCGGCGGCCAAGGCGTGCGGGGAATCCGCCTCACCCAGCGTCGTGGCTCAGTGGTGGCCGCCCTCATGGCGTCGCTCGACGACGAGATCCTCATCGTCGCCTCCGGCGGCGTCGTCATCCGCACCGCCGTGCGGGACATCCCGGCTCAGGGCCGTGACGCCACCGGCGTACGGGTCATGAACCTTGACGAGGGTCAGTCCGTGGCCGCCGTCGCCCAGGTGTCGGTCGATACCGAGGAGTAGCCGGTTTCACGGGATGATCCGCCGACTGCCCTGGCATCAGGCGGGAGCCCTCTCTCAATGGTGGAAGCCGGTACGTGCCTTCTTCCGGGCCTCCTTCTCGAGGGCGACCGCCGCCGCCGGCTCCATGTGGGAGGCTACCTGTGAGAGGCGCTCGCTCACCTGGCGGAGATCGCTCAAGAGCATGCGAGCGAGGTCGCGGCTCAGCCCGTTGCGAACGACGATGCGGAGCACGGAGATGTCCTCCATACCTTCCGGCATCGGATAGGCGGGCACGAGCCAGCCGTGGGAGCGCAGCGCAGCCGACACGTCGTAGACGGAGAAGACCGTCTCCGCACGCGTTCGGAAGGCAAAGACGGGCAGCTCCTCGCCTTTTGAGATCAGCTGGTAAGGGCCGAGCTTGGCGATCTCGGCAGCGAGCCATTTCGCCGTGTTGCTACAAGCCTGTTGCACCTGGGTGTAGCCCTCGATGCCGAGGCGGAGGAAGTTGAAGTACTGGGCGACGACCTGAGCGCCGGGCCGAGAGAAGTTGAGGGCGAACGTGGGCATCTCGCCACCGAGGTAGTCGACCTTGAAGACGAGATCCTCCGGAAGAGCGTCGTTGTCCCGCCAGATGATCCAGCCGACGCCGGGGTACACGAGACCGTACTTGTGGCCGGAGGTGTTGATCGACTGCACGCGGGGGAGACGAAAGTCCCAGAGGAGCTTGCGGTCGATGAAGGGAGCCACCATCGCCCCGCTGGCGCCGTCGACGTGGATGTGCACGTCCGGACCGCCGCGAGTGGCGAGCTTGTCCAGTGCTTTGGCGATCTCGGCAACGGGCTCGTAAGCACCGTCGTACGTCGAGCCGAGGATTGCGACGACGCCGATGGTGTTCTCGTCGCACGCCGCCACGGCCGCCTTCGCCGTGAGGTGGGGCACCTTCGGGCCGACCGGCACGAGGCGAGGCTCGACGTCGAAGTAGCGGCAGAACTTCTCCCAGCAGACCTGCACGTTCGTTCCCATGACGAGATTCGGGCGGTCGCTCGACAGACCGGCGGCCCGCCGCCGTTCCCGCCAGCGCCACTTGAGGGCGAGACCACCGAGCATGCAGGCCTCGCTCGAGCCAGTTGTCGAGCACCCGGTGGCGTCGCCGTCGCCGGGGGCGTTCCACAGCCGGGCCAGCATGTTGACGCAGCGCCGCTCGATCTCGGCAGTCTGGGGGTACTCGTCCTTGTCGATCATGTTCTTCGGCGAGCACGCCGACATGAGGCGCTCCGCCTCGGGCTCCATCCATGTCGTCACGAAGGTGGCAAGGTTGAGGCGGGCGTTGCCATCGAGCATGAGCTCGTCGTGGATGATCTGGTAGGCCGTCGCCGGCGACATCCCGGCATCCGGCAGGCGCAGCATCGGCACGTCGTCCTCGAGCTCGAGGCCGAATTGCGGGCGGAAGCTCAGGTGAGCGACCGAGGAGGCACCGTCCTCGTGGGTGTGCAACGGCATCGATCAATCCTCCCGGAATTGTTGTGTTCGCCCATCCTCCACCCTGGGCGGCGCCGTAGCCAGAGTTCACCACGCGCCCGGGTGGGAGCGGAAGGTCTCGCGCCGCCACGACGAGCGGGCGTCACCCAGTAGAGTCGGAAGTCCCTATTCTTTGAGAGACACTCTCATTTAGAATGAAGTGTCAGAATCCTCGAGGGCGAGTGCCCTCCGGAAGGAGGTGAATCGCCGTGGCGATGACTTCAACGGGAGGACGCAGGTGGTGGGCGCTCGGTGGCGTCATGCTGTCCGTCCTCGCCGTCGGGATGGACTTGACGGTTCTCAGCGTCGCTCTCCCGACCCTCGCAGGCATCTTCAAGGCACCCGAGTCCGACCTGCAGTGGTTCTCGTCGGGTTACGCCCTCGTCCTCGCCGCCGCCATGCTGCCGGCGGGGCTGCTCGGCGACCGCTATGGCCGCAAGAAGGTCATGCTCTCCTCGCTCGCTCTCTTCGCCGCCGGTTCGCTTGCCTGCGCTTTTTCCCGCACGGCGGCCGAGTTCATCGCGGCTCGCGTCGTTCTGGGCTTCGCCGGGGCGGGACTCGTCGTCATGGCAGTCTCGGCCCTCGCCGTGCTGTTCTCCGAGGAGGAGCGCCCGAGGGCTGTCGGTATCTGGGCGGCTGCCAACATGTTCGCCTTCCCGATCGGTCCGATCCTGGGCGGTTGGCTGCTCTCGCACTACTGGTGGGGATGGGTGTTCCTGATGAACGTTCCGGTCGCCATCCTCGGCTTCATCGCCGTACTCGCCCTCGTTCCGGAGTCCGCCTCTGCAGTCCGCCCGGGCATCGACATCGTGGGGATCGCGAGCTCGAGTGCGGGTCTCGTCGCAGTCACCTACGGGCTCATCGAGGCTGGACAGCACGGCTGGGGCTCGACCGGGGCGCTCGCTCCCCTTGTCGGCGGGCTCGCCGTCATCGTGGCGTTCTTCGCCTGGGAGCACCTCCTCGAGGAGCGCCCAGGCGGCCAGCCGCTCGTCGACCTCAGCCTCTTTCGCTCCCCCTCGTTCACCTGGGGCGTCATCGTCTTCGCCGTGCTGACGCTCGCCTTGATCGGCCTCCTCTTCACGATGCCTCAGTACTTCCAGGGCGTCATGGGCACCAGCCCAGAGGGATCAGGTGTCCGCTTGCTACCGGCAGTGGGCGGGATGATGCTGGGGCTGCTCCCTGCGGCGCGCGTCGCCAAGGCGATCGGAGCCAAGTTCGCCGTGGCGGCGGGATTCATCGTGCTCGGCATCGGCCTCGCCATCGGGGCTACCGCCACGCTGTCCTCAGGCGAAGCCTTCGTCGCGCTCTGGATGGCGATCGCCGGCATCGGCACGGGACTCACGATGGCCACGGCCGCCTCTGCGGCCCTGGCCGAGCTTTCCAAGGATCGGGCCGGCGTGGGATCGGGCGTCCTCCAGGCACTCAAGAACACGGGCGCCCCGCTCGGCACCGCCATCTTGGGGAGCGCCCTCATCTCGGCGTACGTGAGTCGGCTCCACCTGTCAGGGCTGCCGCCGTCGGCTGCCCATGCGGCACGCCAGAGTGTGTTCGGAGGGATCGCCGTCGCCCACGCCCTTGGCTCGACGACGCTGCTCACCTCCGTGCGCGCCGCCTTCGTCCACGGAGCCGACGTCGCCCTTCACGTGTCCATGGGCTTCGCTCTCCTGGGGCTCGTCCTCTCCTTGCTCTTCCTGCCATCCCACGCCCACGCCCCTGCCGAAGTGGAAGAGGAAGCGTCGGGGGGTGAGCGAGTTGCCGCCTGAAGCCGGATCGACCGGTGGCCTGAGAGAGCGCAAGAAGGCCAAGACCCGCGCCGCCATCCAACACGAGGCGATCCGGCTCTTTCGCCAGCAGGGCTACGAAGCCACCACCGTCGAACAGATCGCCGAGGCCGTTGAGATATCGCCCTCCACGTTCTTCCGTTACTTCCGCGCCAAGGAAGACCTCGTCCTCACCGACGACTACGACCCCTTCATCATCGAGGCCTTCCGCGCCCAGCCAGCGGACAAGAGCCCGATCCAGGCCATTCGTGGTGCCCTCCGTGCCGTCTTCGGGGGGCTGACGGACGAGGAGCTCGCCGACATGCGGGAACGAGCTGATCTGGCGCTCGCCGTGCCGGACCTTCGTGCCGGGATGTTCGACCAATTCGCCCAGACCATCCGCCAGGTCACCGAGCTCGCCGCCGAGCGGCTCGGTCGGCCCGTTGACGACTTCGGGGTGTATACCCTGACGGGGGCTTTTCTGGGTGTGATGATGTCAGCAGAGCTCTACTGGGTGGACCATCCCGGCAGTGACCTCTTCGCCTTGTTGGACGAGGCTCTCGCCTCCCTCGAGGCCAGGCTCTCCTTCTGAGAACTGCCGGCACATGGCCCTCGCGTTCAAGACGCTGCACGACACCGACATCGCCTCGTTCTGCGCCGGTACCGATGACGCGGGAGACCTGGCAGCCCAGCTCGCTCGCTCGCCGTCGGTTCCACGCGTCCCGAGTGGTCCTGGATGGCCCTCGGCCCGTCCGGGGAGATCGTGGCTCGCCACAGCTGGTGGGGGTGCCGACCGCATCGTGGCCGATGCCGATCGCGCAAACACGCCGATGCGGGCGGCGTTCCGGCGCGCCGGCTATCGAGAGTTTCGCGGGCGAGATGACTACCTGTGGAGGCGAAGCCCGCTCTGACCCGTCCGCCTTGCGCTCAGGTGACCGGATCGGGCGCGGTGTCGTTCGGCTAGGCCGCCTTCATGACGAGCTCACCGTGACGCCATCGATCGCCGAGAGAGGGCCGGCGACGTCGTCGGCATCCCCGACAATGACGGTGAGCAGCGTGGCTGGCGCGAAGTAGTGCCGCGCCGCCGCTTCGACCTCTGCTTTCGTCGTCCTGGCGACCGCAGCCGGATAGCTCGTCAGGTAGCCGGGTCCGACGCCGGCAAGCGAGAGGGTCGCCAGCGTGTCGGCCAGGCCTGACTGCGTCGCCGTGAGAAACGAGAACGTTCCGACGGCATAACGGCGGGCGGAGTCGAACTCGCCGTCGCTCACACCGGTCACAGCCATGCGCCCGAGCTCGTAACGCGTCTCGACGAGGGCGGCCGCCGTCGCCAGGGTGGCGACGTCCGCCTCGACGACGAGCGAAGAGGCGGCCCGACCGTGTCGGATGGCGCTCCCCGGCGAGTAGGTGTAGCCGTGCCGCTCGCGCAGGTTCTCGACGAGCCGCGATGCGAACAGCCCGCCGAAGACGAGATTGGCGAGAGCGGCGGCCGGCCAGTCGGGATCGGATCGGCTCGGGGCGCTGCGCCCGAGGCGGATGTTGCTCTGGACGCTTCCCGGGCGCGCCACGAGCGAGATCGGGCCCGGCCGAGCTCCGGCGGGAGGAGGCAGCCGGACATCGACCCGCTGGGCGGAGGCGAGCCAGGGCGCCAGGATGTCCGAGGCACGCCCTATGGCGCGTCGGGTGTCGATGTCGCCGACAAGGACGAGCCGGCCGGCGCGCGGGTTGAGCAACCCACGGTGGAGGGCGCGAAGGTTCCCTGCTCCCACCTTGCGAAGAGCGCTCGGACGAGGGATACCGGCCGCATAGGGGTGACCGGGGTAGAGCCGCCGCCGTAACGCCTCGTCTGCGATGACCTCGGGCTGGCTGAGGGCGATGAGCGTCTCGTTGGCGAGGCGTTCACGGTCGGCGCTCACCTCGGCGCGCGGGTAGCTGGCACCGTGCAGCACCTCGGCCAGGATCTCGAGCAGCTTGTCGAGATTGCCGGCGAGCACGGAGGCCGCCAACACGAAACGGTCCTCACCGTGGCTCGCCCCGAGGCGACCGCCGAGACGTTCGACCGCCTCGGCCAGCTCCCTGCGGTTGCGCCGATCGGTCCCCGCCAGGACGGACTCGGCAAGCACGGTCGGCCCGGCAGCCTTCGTGATGTTCTCGGCAGCCATGGCGAACACGAGGCGCACCTCGACGAGCGGTACCGCCCGCCGGCGAACGGCGATGGCCCGCAGCCCGCCGGCCAGCTCCTCCTCGAGAACAGCGGGTGCCTTCGGCAACCGCAACCGACCGGGAGCGGGACGACTCACGTCTCGCCACCCGGTACCAGCTCGAGGAGCGCACGGTGTTGGTTCAACAGATCGGCGGCGGCGGCGGCGATCGCCGCAGGCTCGACGGCGGCCAGGAGATCCGGCAGCTCGGCGACGAGCTCGGCACGCCCGTGAATGGTGGCGACGGAGGCGAGGCTCAGGGTCCGCTCGAGCACGGGGTCGACCGAGCGCCAGTGCGAGGCTGCAAGACCGGCGGCCACGCGAGCCAGCTCCTCAGGGGATGGGCCGTCGCCCGCCAGACGCTCGAGCTCGTTGTCGATGACGTCCTGCAGCTCGTCGGTCGTGGCCACACCGGGGTGAAACACGACAATCTGGAACAGCACCGGATCCCGCATGTAGAACGTGTCCATCCCGAAGGTTCCGAGGATGCAGCCGACGTCGGTGACGGAACGGTCTTCGTAGACGAGCCTCCGGCGCAGGCGGCTGGCGTCACCGTCGCTGAGCACGCTGGCGAGAGCTGCGTAGGCGGCGTACTCCTCGAGTTGGTTCACTGGGTCGGGCGAGCGGTAACCGACGGCGAAGGCGGCTTGCGGGGCAAGCCGGTCCTCGATGGCGCCGCGCAACTCCGCCGACGGTCTCGGCTCCGGGTAGGGGCCGTGCGGTGGCACCGGCCCGCCGGCGATGCCGCCGAAATGGCGGTCGGCTGCCGCCAAGACTTCGTCAGGGTCGCAGTCCCCGCACACGACGAGCACGGCGTTCGTCGGCGCGTAGTACTGAGCTCGGAACTCGGCGGCGTCTTCGAGCGTGGCGTCCTCGAGGTGGGCGAAATCGCCGTAACCGTTGTGAGCGTTCGGATAGGTCGTGAAGGCGAGAGCCGGCAAGGGGATCCACGGAAACCCGCCGTATGGTCGGTTGAGGACGTTGACCTTGATCTCCTCCTCGACGACCGCTACCTGGTTGCGCAGGTTTTCTTCGGTGAGGGCGAGCGAGCCCATACGGTCGGCCTCCAGCCAGAGCGCCAGCTCGAGCTCACCGGCGGGCAGAGCCTCGTAGTAGGCGGTCAGGTCAGGCATCGTGTGCCCGTTGACCTGCCCTCCGGCGCTCTGCACGAGCTGGACGTGCTCGATCTTGGAGACGTTGGCCGACCCCTGGAACATGAGGTGCTCGAACAGGTGGGCGAACCCGGTTCGCCCCTCCGGCTCCGAGCGGAAGCCGACGTCGTAGATCACCGCCACACCGACGAGCGGGCTCGAGCGGTCGGCTGCGACGATGACGCGCAGCCCGTTGTCGAGCACGCTGCGTTGCAGGCTCGCGAGACTCGATCGACCGGCGGGCATGGTGGGAAAGCTACCGGCCGGAAACGCCTGTTCCTACCGGTGGGCGCCGCCGTCGATCTCAGACGACCATGACGACGCGGCGCTGATCGCCCTCTTCGGTCGGCATGGGGAACTCGGGCTTCGGGGCGGGAAAGCTCGTCTCGCGCGCCCGCCAGGTGGCGTTGTAGGCATTGCGCCATTCACACCACGCCTCGTGGTTGGTGGCGCCCATGGCGAGGCTGGCCGAGTGGGCACCGTTGGCAGCAGCGAGAGAAGCGACGTGACGGTCGTGCAAGGGGTGATTCGGGTTGTCGTGGGCGAGGATCATCTCTGCTGCTTGTTCCCGCGACATGCTGGAGCGCACGAGGATTCGGCCGCTCTCGGATTCACCGGTGGCGATGCGGCGGATGCCCTCCCAATCCTGCTCGGACTCCGGCTCGCCCTCCTCGTTGACGCGTGGCAGTCCGTCGCTCGCCGTCATCAGGATGTCCATGGGTACACCTCCTCTTTGCAGTCATGAGTCGATAGCACCCGTATCCGATGCACGCAAGTGGTTCTGGCCCCACCAGCACCTCAAGGGCGCGCCGGCTAACCGGCCGGCTGCCGGGAGATCACTCCGGGATCTGTGTGGACAGGCAGAAGGGGTGTCCGGCTGGATCGAGCAGCACGCGCCAACGATCCGGTGCCGGTTGCTCCTCGGGTCGGTGGGCGCCCAGGCGCACCGCCTCCGCCTCGGCTTCGTCGAGGTTGTCCACCGCAAGGTCGAGGTGGATCTGCTTCGGGACGGTATCGACGGGCCAGGTGGGTGCGTGGTATCCCGGCACTCGGACTGCCGAGATCCATCCCCGGTCGGTCTTCACCGCCACGAAGTCGTCGCTCGTGAACGCCACCTCTCCGCCGAGGATCTCAGCCCAGAACGAGGCGAGCGACGAGGGGTCGCCGCAGTCGAGAGAGATCGATCCGAGACGGGCAAGTGCCACGGCGGGACACGATAGTTCGTAGGTGACGTTCTTGTCCCCGGCGGACCGCCCCTACGGCTCCCGGACGACATCCTGAGGAGCTTTGTCCTCCCGCAAGCCCCGCCAGGAGGGGTGCCGCATGCGACCCTCCGCCGTCCATTCGGCGAAGGAGACCTCGCCGACGAGATCGGGCCGCACCCAGGTGGCCTTCCTCGCATAGTTGGCCGGGACCTTGTTGGAGAACGGGGAGGCGTCGACAGCCCGCCCGCCCAGCATCTCGCCCAACTGGCGCAGCACCCGCTCCGAGAAACCCGTTCCGACCTGGCCCACGTAATCCAGCCCACCCTCGCGCGTGGGGATGCCGAGGAGGAGCGATCCGATGGAGTCGCCTCGGCGTCCTTCGCCCGGGGTGTAGCCGCCGATGAGGACTTCCTGGGTGCGGAAGTTCTTCACCTTGCGCCAGGCCGGTGAGCGACTGCCCGCTTGGTAGGTCGAGTCCGTCCGCTTGGCGACGACGCCTTCGAGGCCTTGCTTCGAGCTGGCAGCCAGCACGTCGCTCCCAGGCCCGGGAAAGCTCGGGCTGAGCGTCCAGTTCGCCCCCTTGGCAAGCCCGAGGGTCTCGAGGAGTGCTCGCCGACTCGAGTACGGCTCGCCGAGCCGGGAGATGCCGTCGAGGTGGAGGACGTCGAACACCACGTAGACGACCGGGACGACTGCCCCGCCACCCACCGGCTGGTCGCCACCCCGCCGCCGCGATCGACCGCCGACGGCGGTGTGGAGACGCGACTGCAGCAGTTGGAAGCTCGGACGCCCGGTCGTGTCGAATGCGACGATCTCCCCATCGAGGATGGCCTGACGCGCCCCGAGCACCTCGCCGAGGGGGCGCAGCTCGGGAAAGGAGGCGCTGAGGTCGTTGCCGTTTCGGCTCAGGAAGCGCGCCCGCCCGCCCTCGACGTACGCCACGGCGCGGACGCCGTCCCACTTGAACTCGTAAGACCAGCCCTCGCCGGCCGGCAGGTCGCCGGCGACGGCGAGCATCGGCGCCACGAGCGACGGCAACGGCTCCCAACCCGATGGGCGGTCGTCCATGCGGTGGATCATCCAGTTGCGCCCCTTCGTGGCGAACAGCACGTAGCGACCTGTGGCTCGTCGCCCGTGGAGAACGATCTTGACCTCACGGTCGGACCACTTCTCCTCCTCGTAGGTGCCCTGATCCCAGATCGTGACGACGCCACCGCCGTACTCGCCTTCCGGGATCGTCCCCTCGAAGACGCCGTACTCCAATGGATGATCCTCCACGTGGACGGCGAGATGGTTGGCGGCCGGGTCGAGCGGGAGCCCCTTCGGTACGGCCCATGACACGAGCACGCCGTCGTGTTCAAGCCGGAAGTCCCAGTGCAGCGAGCTGGCGTGGTGCTCCTGGATGACGAAGCTCGGACCTCGGGGGGCGCCTCGCTCGCGGCCGGCCGGGGCGGCGGCCGACGTGCCGCTGTCCCCCATGGGCTCGGGGGTGCGGGTGGCGTCACGCTTCGAGTGGTAGATGTCGAGCTCGCTCACGACTTCATGATGCCGGGCGCCCGGCCATCGTGGGTGACGCCCGGTCGGTGGTGGTTCGGAAACTTGACGAATACCGTCGGCTTTATGGACAATACGAACTCACCGTCCGTCGATCAGGTCCGCTCGGGGCCGAGCAAGGAGCCAGTGATGCCCGACTGGGGCTTCGAGACGCGTCAGATCCACTCCGGTGCCGTGCCGGACCCGACCACGGGGGCGCGAGCGGTTCCGATCTATCAGACGACCAGCTACACGTTCCGGGACACGGCGCACGCTGCCGCCCTCTTCGGACTGGCCGAGCTCGGGAACATCTATACCCGCATCATGAACCCCACCCAGGCGGTGTTCGAGGAGCGGATGGCAGCCCTCGAAGGCGGGGTCGCCTCCCTCGCCGTCGCCAGCGGCCAGGCAGCCGAGACGGTGACTCTGCTCAACCTGGCTGAGAACGGCGGCCACGTCGTCTCCTCCGCCTCGCTCTACGGCGGCACGTACAACCTGCTTCACTACACCCTGCCGAAGCTCGGGATCGACGTCACCTTCGTCGACGACCCCGACGACCTCGAGCGGTGGCGAGGCGCCGTTCGCCCGAACACCAAGGCCTTTTTCGCCGAAACCCTCGGCAACCCGAAGGGCGACGTCCTCGACTTCGAAGGCGTCTCGGCCGTCGCCCACGCGTCCGGCATCCCCCTCGTCGTCGACAACACGGTGGCGACGCCGTACCTGGCACAACCGCTTCAGTACGGGGCGGACATCGTCGTGCACTCGGCCACGAAGTTCATCGGGGGGCACGGCACCTCCATCGGAGGCGTCATCGTCGACGGCGGCACGTTCGACTACGAGGGCAGCGGGCGCTTCCCAGGCTTCACGGAGCCGGATCCGAGCTACCACGGCCTCGTCTTCGGCCAGCTCCCGGAAGCCCTCTTCCCGGCTCGCTTCGTGCTCAAGGCCCGCCTCCAGTACCTGCGGGACACGGGACCGGCGATCGCCCCCCTGAACTCCTTCCTCTTCCTGCAGGGACTCGAGACCCTGAGCCTGCGCATGGAGCGGCACGTGCAGAACGCCACCGCCGTAGCGCGGTGGCTGGAGGCCCGCGACGAAGTTGCCTGGGTCGCCTACCCGGGTCTCGAGTCGAGCCCGTGGCACGCCCGCCAGCAGCGCTACCTCCCGCGTGGCGGCGGTGCCATCCTCGCCTTCGGGATCGAGGGCGGAGCCGACGCCGGCCGGCGTTTCATCGAGGGGCTCGAGCTGTTCAGCCACCTGGCGAACGTGGGCGACGTGCGCAGCCTCGCCATCCACCCTGCCTCCACGACGCACTCACAGCTGAGCGAGGCCGAGCAGGTGAGCACGGGGGTGACGCCCGACCTCGTGCGCTTGTGCGTGGGTCTGGAATCGATCGAGGACATCCTGGCCGACCTCGAGGCGGGCTTCCGAGCCGCCAAGGGAGCGTGACGACGCCGGTCTGCACGCCCATTTCTCTCCGCCGACCCTTTCCGGGCTTGTGGCTTCCCGGTGATGACCCCGGGGGGCGCCAGTTCGCCCACGTGTTCAGCGACGCCGGCCTCGATCTCAAAAACGGAGGCTCCCTTCCAGAGGTCGTCGTCGCCTATGAGACCTGGGGGGAGCTGAACGCCGAGAAGAGCAACGCCGTCCTGGTGCTGCATGCCCTGACGGGGGACTCTCACGCCGCCGGCGACGCCGGCCCCGGCCACCCGACCGCAGGTTGGTGGGACCGGCTGATCGGGCCGGGCGAGCCGATCGACACGAACCGGTACTTCGTCGTCTGCCCGAACGTCCTCGGCGGCTGCCAGGGAACGACCGGCCCGGGCTCGCCGGCGCCGGATGGGGCCCCGTACGGGTCCCGCTTCCCGGTCATCACGATCCGCGACCAAGTGGCGGTCGAGGCGCAGTTGGCCGACCACCTCGCCATCGACGCCTGGGCGGGGGTCATCGGCGGCTCGATGGGCGGCATGCGGGCGCTCGAATGGTGCGTCATGTATCCCGATCGTGTCCGTCGGGCCGTCGTGCTCTCCGTCGGCGCCGCCGCCACCGCCGACCAGATAGCCCTCAGCGCGCTGCAAATTCGGGCGATCCGCTCCGACCCCGCCTTCAAGGGGGGTGACTACTACGGTCTCGACGACCGGCCGGTCAGCGGGCTCGCCCTCGCCCGAGGCATCGGTCACCTCAGTTACCGCACCGCCCACGAGCTCGAGTACCGCTTCGGCCGCCAACCCCAGGAAGCAGAGGACGTGCTCGACGGCGGGCGGTACGCCATCGAGTCCTACCTGGACCATCACGGCGACAAGCTCGCCCGGCGGTTCGACCCGAACTCCTACGTCGTGCTGAGCGAGGCGATGAACCACCACGACGTCGGTCGCGGCCGCGACGGCGCCGCCCGCGCCCTGTCCGGCGTCCGCGCCGCGGTGAGCGTCGCCGGCATCGCCTCCGACCGCTTGTACCCCCTCGAGCTGCAACGGGAGCTCGCCCGCCTGCTTCCCGGGTCGCCTCAGGTGACCGTCATCGAGTCCTTCTCGGGCCATGACGGCTTCCTCCTCGAGGTCGGGCAGATCGGGGCCGTCATCACCTCGAGCCTCGAGGGCATCGGCTCCTGAGTCGGCGCAGCGGCCCGGAATAGAGTCGTTGGACCCATCGCGACTCACCTTTCGTCTCTGACCGATCCGACGGCGGAAACGTACGCTCGATAGTCAGTTCCTGCGTGCGCGCTGTTAGGAGGAGTCTTGGACGACCTCGACCTTCGCTCCCAGCCGATGTTCCGCATGAACCGCTGGCTGGTACTCGCCGGCTACGGCCTTCTCGCCGCCAGCACCCAGCTGCTCTGGCTGACCTTCGCCCCCATCACGACTCAGACGGCACGCCTCATGCACGTCTCGAGCGGCGCAACGGGGGACCTCGCCGTCATCTTCCCCTTCGTCTACATCGTGCTCGGGTTGCCAACGGGGCGCTGGCTCGATGGTTCCTTCCGGCGTGCGCTGACGACCGGCGCCGCCCTCACCGCAGCCGGGGCCCTCATCCGCCTGACGGTGCCCGACTCGTTCGCCGTGCAACTCGCCGGGCAGATCGTGATCGCCGCCGGGCAGCCGCTCGTGCTGAACGCCATCACGAAGATCGCTGCTCAGCACTTCCCACCAGGTGAACGGGCGACGGCGATCTCCCTCGGGAGCGTCTCGCTGTTTCTCGGCATTCTCGCAGCCGTGCTCATGGGCGGCCCGTTGCTCGACGCCGGTGGGCTGCGGCTCCTCCTTGTCGTGCAAGCGGTGCCAGCCGTGGTTGCCGCCGTCTGGGTGCTGTTGGCGCTGCGCACACCGCCGGCCTACCCCGACAACCCGTCCACCTCGGTGGCGCTCGGGTGGCTGCGGCGCGACCGCTTCATGTGGGTGCTCGCCGGCTTGCTCTTCGTCGGCATGGGCATCTACAACGCGGTCGCCACCTGGCTGGAGACGATCCTCGATCACTTTCACGAGGGCTCAACAGCCGGCAACCTCGTCGCCCTCATGACGTTCGCTGGCATCCTCGGTGCGGCCATCCTGCCTCCCGTCATCGCGGCGAGAAACCGCCGCAGGGCGATGCTGCTGGTGGCCACCGGCCTGTCAGGGTTGTGCTTCCTCGTCATCGCGGCGCGTCATGGGGTCGCCTGGGTGGCGGTCTGCCTGTTCGTGGAAGGTTTCGTGTTGATGACGAGCCTGCCGGTCACACTCGACTGGTCGGAGCTGCACGCCGGGCCTGAACGGCAAGGGGGTGCCGTCGGCTTCCTCATGCTCGCGGGAAACCTCGGCGGAGTCGTACTCGCCCTCACGGTGCAGGGCCTCATGAGCAGCCCCACCCTGGCGATCGTCGCCCTCGCCGTCGCCGGGTGCGCCGGACTCGTGCTGGCGACGCGGTTGCCGGCGCGAGTGGCTCCCTCGCACGACGCCGGACTCTCGAGCGGGGGTACCGAGACCGTGCTCGGACCACCGTCGACAAGTCGCTGACCTGCGGCGAGTCGCAGGGCCGCCGGCAGGAGCTCGGCTTCTACACCGCGTCAGGCGACGGCGGCGCGACGCGTCGCCCGGCGGACCTTTGGGCAGCTAGCCGTGTGGGCCGACCCAGGGGCGGCGCCGCGACAGGCGTTACAGGCCCACTCGCCCCCGGGCGAGCGCCACAGCATCGATCCGCAGATCCCGCAGTGCTCCCGCCCCTCGCTGCATTCCCAACCCTCGTACCGCCGGGAGGACAGCGGGCACCCGCGCCCGTGGCAGACCGCCCAGAGCTCGTCGGGCACGAGGCCTTCCACCGGGCAGACAGGGACGCATCGGTTGCAGTCGTTGCACGCCAGTGGGTCGACCTCGTAAGCCACCGGGAAGCCGTCTGTCTGGCTGATGGCGCCGGGTGGGCAAGCGGACTCGCAGGCACCGCACCCGAGGCACTCGGTCTCATCGACGCGAAGCGCCATCGCCTTAGTCGACGACAGCCGGCGACGCCGGCGATCCGGCGCCGTCGAAGAGGGCCTGCAGCGTTCCCATGTACCGGAAGAACTTGTCGTAGCCCATGCTGTCGGCCGAGCGGAGGGTGAAGGGAACCCCGGCGATCGACAACGTGTTGAGTGTGTGGGCTGTGTCGGCTTGCCCGTGCTCCTCGATCGAGGCGACCATCTCACGCCAGGCCTCGAGGGGGCCGCTCACCGTGGCGGCGGCGCCCAGCTCGCTGTCGGCCAGCTCTCCGAGGGACTCGATGTCGTAGCCGTCGAGGACGATCCCGAAGAGGCGGGGTCCGTTCCCGTCCTCGGTGATCTCGATGCCGAGGCGGAGCTCGGCGATCCCGAGGCGCTCCAGCGCCGAGCGGTCGGCAAGCGCCCGCGCCACGAGCTCGGAGAACCAGGCGTCAGAGGGAAAGGCCTCATCGATGGCGGTCACGCTGCTGTCTCCACCATCGCCCCGGGAACCCCCTCGATGAGGACGGCCGGCAGGTGCAGCCTGCCGCGCCGATCGAGACCGGCGTGCTGACAACGCCGGAGGTATTCACCGATGATCTGATGGCGCATGATGTCGCCGGCAGCCGTGCCGAGCTCGGCCGCCTGTTCCACGCCGCCAGCCGCAAGAATGGCGGTCGGCTCAGCGATCTCGGGCGTCGCGAAGATCATGGCGATGATCTCCTCGCCTTTGTCGAGGTAGGCGTGGTAGTCAGCGGCCAGGGAGGGGTCGCGCTGCAGGCGGTAACGCAGGTGCATCGTGCCGTAGGCGACGTGGCGTGCCTCGTCCTGCATGCAGAGACGGAAGATCTTCTTCTCGACGGCCGACGGCGAGAGGAACTCGCCAGCTCGAAACAGCGACAGCACGATGCCCTCGCCGAGCAGGTGCATGAGAGCGGAACCCTCGTCGTAGCTATCGGCGTCGAGGATGAGCTGCAGGAAGCGCTCGACGACGGCCGAGGCGCGGCCGAGACCCCCGCCATTGGCGAGCGCACGCTTGCGGAAGACCTCGGTGTGCCGGGCCTCGTCCATGATCTGGGTGCAGAGGAACATCTTTGCCTCGACGAAATCGTGGTTGATGCGCCACAGCCATTTGGCGGGGAAATCCGCTGCCACCATCTCGACTTCCGACAGCACCGTCGCAAGCTGGCACATAGCGTGTTCGAGGTCGGGCTCGAGCTCGGGCAGCTCGCTCCAGGGTATGTCCCTCGTGGCACTCCACTGACGACTGACGGCTTCCTCGTACAGGTCGAGCACGTTGTCCGCCCAGACGTCCGCCTTGTCGTTCAGCGTGTAGCCGAGGTCGGGGACGTCGGGATCGACGTCCGAGCCCCGCGGCGCCATCGTGCGCCGAGGAGCGTGGTCGGGGATATCGCCGTAGCTGCCGATGGCGATGTCGCGCATGGTCAGGCCGGTCTTGCTGGGCGTGGCGCGCACGCCCCATTCGGAGTCCCAATGTCGGAGCCAGCCGAGGTCGAACTCCCCCCTGGCGGCCCGCTCCAGATACGCGAGATCGAGGCCCATTGCCATTTGCATACCCCCGGGTCGGCCTCTCACGAGGCATTGAGACAGATTGAATCTCTCTGTCTTGTGTAGCGGCTCACTATACATTCCCGATGCCAGCTTTGCGAAGGGTCGTGCGGGCCTCGACGCCGACGCCGGCTTGCCTCGGATGATGTCGGCCGGTCCACGCAGCGCTCCGGGGGACGCCGACCAGCTTGTCGCCTCGAAACGGGACTTTGGCTCTAGCCGGCCTAACGTGACAGCGCTACATGAGGTGCCAAGGCGGGTCGCGGTCAGCCCGATACCGTGCGGACGGCGCCGTGCGGCCGGCGTGTCAACGAGCTACATGACTTGGTCGACGGGCCGCAGATCCTTTTCTGCGACCTTCACACTGCGCTCTAAGCGGGAAGGTTCGACGCGTGGGCGTCTGCCTCGTTCACCTGCTTGATCGGCGCACCGAGGTCGATGATCACGCCGTGGAACTTCGCTAGTTCGTCGGTGGGACCGTGAGTTTCTCGAGGCCGATCAGCGCCAGGTGAAGCTCCTTGCTGGCATCGACCAGCTGGGCGCGGCGCTCCGCGATCCGCTCCAGCTCCCCGGTCCCCATCAGGTCCATCAGCCTCGCCTGGGCGTCCGTTACGGCCGTGTATTCGATGTCGTACTGGTCGTTCGAGCCGAAGAACTTATGGCAGCCCGCATGAGGGGCGCCGGCGTCGAGCACCTCGATCTTCCCATGGCGGTTCAGCAAGAGGTGGGTGACGAAGAACAGCTTGCACGAGGAGACCTGAAGACCCTGTCAGGGAACACCGCCGACGGTCTTCACCCAGCTGAGCTCGAAGGTGCTGGCAGCGAGGTCGTAATAGGGGATGACGTAGGTCCACACCCCTCGGGTGCGCGGCTGCGCCACTGCGGCGGTCCTGATGACCGCGCCGGTTGGCCGAACGAGCACGAAGCTCGCCGGGATCCCGGGGGAGATGTCCTTCAGTTCCACCTCGATGGCGTTGCCTTCCACGTCGAGTCTGCTCAGGCCACGACAGTCGAACGAGAACAACGTGTACCCCTCGACCGGACAACGTGTACCCCTCGACCGGCGAGTCGCCGATGGGCATGTCACCCCCGAGGCGCAGCGACTCGCAGGAAGGCTTCGGCTCTGTCCTGTGCACCGCCGCCGCGGCCGGTGCGACGTGGACCGCCACGGACGCCGTGCCGGCGACCGCGAGGCCGATGGGCACCACCATCGCGAGGGCGCGAACAGTGTGGCGTACCGAACACCGCCGGCCCTCGAAGTGGTGGCCACACGCACTGAAGGGATTGTGGGCTCGACGGGACGGCTCCGAAGACGGAGGACGCCGTATGCGTGCGCAGGGCAAGATGTCGCCGATGGAAGCGATTCCTCCGCTAGGCGAGTCATCGATCGACGTGTTCACGGCCGAAGAGCGCCCGGAGCTCTGGGAGCGGGCGCGCTCCCTCTTCGAGGGCGTATGGCCTGAGTACAACAACCACGGGAACCACACCGGGAGATACTTTGGAGCGCTCGTGCCGCGACACGCGCGTTTCCAGGTGCTCCTTTACGACACCGACATGGAGTGCATCATCGCCCGAGGGAGAACGATCCCCTTCCGATGGGACGGATCGCTCGAGGACCTTCCTGCAGGAATCGACGCAGTCGGACTACGCGCCATTGACGACCCGCGCCCACCGACCGCCCTCTCAGCCCTTGCAGCCGAGGTGACCGCGGACCAGCAAGGCCGAGGCCTGAGTCGCCTCGTGATCGAGGCGATGGCAGCCGCTGCCCGTAAGGCCGATCTGGCGCCTCTCGTGGCTCCCGTCCGCCCGAGCTGGAAGGATCGTTACCCGCTCACCCCGATCGACCGGTACGCGGCCTGGAAGCGTTCGGACGGGCTGCCACTCGACCCTTGGCTGCGGGTGCACGCTCGGTTGGGCGCCACCGTCTTGCGGTCCGAGCCACGGTCGCTCCAGATCGAGGCCCCGGTGGCCGAATGGGAGCGGTGGACGGAGATGACGTTCCCGGAGGACGGAGAGTACGTCTTCCCGTCTGGGCTCGCACCGCTCCGCGTTCGTGACGGCATCGGCGCCTACTGGGAGCCGAACGTCTGGATGCTCCACGAGTTGTAGCTGTCGCGGCTCACAGTCCGGCTGAGCTGTGAGTTGCTACGTTGGAGACAATGAGAGGCGTTGCTCGCGCCCGTGTCATGCTCGTGTCAGGAGCGGTACTGGGGGCCGCAGCAGGCGTGGCCAGCACGGTACCTTCAGGCGCTCACGTGCACGCCACCCCAACGGCGCGCTTGAGCGGCGTGTTCCGGTCGGCGGTCCATGCCAGTTCTCTTCCGGACTTTGGCAATCCGGATGGGCACTTCCCGGTGCCACCCGCGGGGAGGGCAGTCAACACCAGCCACCCCAACCATGTGATCGGCCATGGGAGCCCTGCCAGTTGCACGTCCGCAGCCGTCGAAGCGGCCGTCAGGGCGGGCGGGATCATCACCTTCAATTGCGGCAAGAAGCCGGTGACGATCTTGATGACCGCCACCGCCAGCGTGCCTAAGACACTGCACCGGGTTGTGTTGGATGGCCGTGGCCTTGTGACTCTGAGCGGCGGTGACAAGCGCCGGATACTCTTCTCCGACACTTGCGCCGGCACGTGGTCGACTGATGACTGCATCAATCAGCCATACCCCCAGATCGTGGTTCAGAACATCACGTTTGAGGACGGCTTCAGCGGCACGCACCAGGCCACTTGCCCACAGAACGTGCCGCAGTGCTGGTACGGCGGTGTCGACGGCGGAGGCGCCATCTACGCCGAGGGCGGCCAGTTCAAGGCGGTCAACTCGAGGTTCATCGACAACAGCTGCTACCGCCACGGACCTGACCTCGGCGGTGGGGCGATCCGCGCCCTGGCCCAGTACGAGAATCGGCCGGTGTACATCACGAGCGACAGCTTCATCGGCGGGCGCTGCTCGAATGGAGCCGCTCTGAGCAGCATCAGCGTGCAGTGGGATGTGCTGAATAGTCTCTTCACCGACAACACAGCTGTGGGATGGGGCGCGAATCCGGCAGCGCCGGACACTTCCGGCGGGGGTAGCGGCGGAGCCATCTACAACGATGGTATGGACTACAACGCTCTCGTCGGCGGGACGCTCATGTGCAACAACGGAGCGCGGGAGGGAGGCGGCGCCATCTTCTACGTCGTAGACAGCGGGTGGGGTCGGCTCACCCTGGACGAGTCGCACCTCGCCAACAACCACAGTGGCGAGTTCCAAACCTACCCAGGCGTGTACGACGACATTGACGGCCACGACGGTCCGCCGGTGGTCATCAAACCCGCCGGCAAGTGCTAATCGACCGGTCGTAGGCCAGCGGCCGGGACGGGTGCCCTCGTCTCGGCCTCTGCCTCGTCCCCAGGACGGCTCCGGCTGGGCGCCTGCAGATCCGACCTCAGCTTTTTCAGGCGCGGCCGTACTGTAAGGCGAGCCCCACTGATTCGAACTCGAGGAGGCGTTATGCCATGGTCCAGACCGATTCATCATCCAGGCCGCTCCCTGGCGGCACTCGTCGTCGTGGCCGCTCTCACCGGGACCTCAGAATTCCTGGCGTCCACCGCCACGGCTGCCCTGGCGACGAACACGCCGACGTTCACCAACGTGTCGGGGGCGTATAACCCCGAACTGTCTGGCTCGCCCTTCAACGTGCGGGCCCTGGAATGCGACCGGGTCGCCACGGTCCATCCCACCGGCAAGATGACCTTTACCGATGTGACGACCGGCAAAAGCCTCGGCAGCGTTTCGCTCAGGGGTGGCAGCCCTTTCGCCAACTGCTCGCAAGCGCTCATTACCGACCGGGAGAAGCTGCGGCAGGGCAACTACCGGATCAGGGCCGTGTACACGCCGGGCGGTCGCACTCCGGTGCACAAGAGCTCGGGGAGCTATATCGAGATCATTCAGTAGCCCGATCAAGCCCTCGCGACGCCGTCGCGGCGCAAGCAGGCGGTCCGCCCGAGGCCTTTCATCGTCCGTCCGAGACGCCTCACCGTCGCGACACACCTCACCCGGCGGCCGCGGCTGATAACGCCCGCGCTGCCGTCATCGAGGGACTCGATGAAGCGCAGAACAAGTTGCCGACTCGGGGTGCCACTCGCCGTCCTGATCCTCCGGCGTTCTGGCGCGCCACTGAGCTGGCGAACTGGGACAGTGCAGATCAATGATTCACCCGCGCGAGGATCAAGGTGACGTGAAACACAAAGGGGTTCATTACGACACCGGCACAGTGTTCCGCGGCCGGGGCTATGCCATCTCGACCCGCCGGAGAGCACTCGATATGGCCGTGGTGCGACGCGAGCTCGAGATCATCCGGGACGACCTGCACGCCAACGCAGTGCGGATCGTCGGCAGCGAAGTCACGCGGCTCACCGACGTAGCCGAGGTCGCGCTCGACCTTGGACTCGAGGTCTGGTTCTCCCCGGCCCTCTTCGAGTACCCACAGGAGGAGACGACGTCCCGACTGGTCGCAGCCGCCTCCGCGGCGGCTCCTCTGGCGGCGGCACACCCCGGCCGCCTGGTCCTGGTCGCCGGGGGCGAGCTCACGCTCTCCATGCCAGCGATCGTCGCCGGCGAGACCATCACCGAGCGCCTGCACACCCTCAAGGCCGACCCGTCCCTGCTCGGAGACGGGAAGCTCTCCGAGTACCTTGGCGTCCTCGTGCCCAAGTTGCGCGCCGTGTTCGACGGCCGGCTCACCTATGCAGCGCTCCCCTTCGAGCAGGTGGACTGGGAGCCCTTCGACTACGTGGGCGTCGACCACTATCGAGAGGCGCGGGTCGCGGACCGCTACGTAGAGATGCTCCAACCGTTCCTGGCCACGGGCAAGCCCGTCATCGTCACCGAGTTCGGGATGCGCACCTACCGGGGCGCCGAGAGCTCGGGCACCCTCGGCTTCGGCGTCACCGACACCACCCGACTGTGGCTCCACACGCGTCCCGTAATCGGGCGGCTCTTCCGGTCCCGCCTGAAGGGGACGTTCCAACGCGACGAAGCCATGCAGGCCAGCCAGCTCGCCGAGACTCTCGACGAGCTCGAGCGGTCAGGTGTCGCCGGCGCCCTGCTGTCCACCTTTGTGACCCCCGAGGCACTCACGGACGACGACCCCCGCTACGACCTGGACATGGACTCCATGTCGCTGGTGAAGTCCCTGCCCGACGGGCGCCACGGGACGGCCTACCCTGACCTGCCGTGGGAGCCGAAGAAGGCGTTCGCAGCGGTCGCACAGCACTTCGGGTATCACTGACCGAGCGGCGACGCTCGGGACTTAGCACCCGGGCATATGGTCAAGAACCGAGAACGACCAGCCTCTCGCTCGGAGCGGTCGAAATCGGCTAGACCGGCACGGTGACGAACGCGTTTGTGCAGAGCATGGCCTGCAACTTCGAGCAGGCGCTGCGGCTGATGGAGGCGGCGCTGAGGGACTGTCCCGACGAGTTGTGGGAGACGGACCTGTGGCCGGACGAGGCGCCCACGGGTCCGACGCCGCACGGGGGACTGCACGG
>JBKQSP010000118.1:0-4628 GCA_052143575.1 Acidimicrobiales bacterium | reverse complement strand
CGCCGGCGCCGAGCGGCGCCCGAGTGCGCGGACGCGGGCGACGAGCTCGGAGAAGTCGAACGGCTTTGCGAGGTAGTCGTCGGCGCCGAGCCCGAGGCCTTCCACCCTGTCCCGCACGGTGCTCGAGGCTGTCAGCATCAGCACCCGTGACCCTGACTCGTCGGCCACGATCGACCTGCAGACGTCGTCACCGTGGACACCGGGTAGGTCGCGGTCGAGCACCACGACGTCGTACCGGGTGCCGGCGAGGCGGCCGAGGGCCTCGGTGCCGTCCAGGACGACGTCGACGGCCATCCCCTCCCGCCGCAAGCCCATCCCGATCGACCGGGCGAGCACCTCGAAGTCTTCGACCACCAGCACACGCATCCCGCCACCATGCCAGGCACCAGGTGTCAATGCAGTGTCAGCGGGCGACACGGAGCTGACACCGAGGGAGTCATACAACGACGCCATGACCGACGCCACCATCGAGATGACCGGTGTCCGCAAGCGATACGGGGAGACCGTCGCACTCGACGGGATGTCCTTCTCCGTTCAACCCGGACGGGTGACCGGCTTCATCGGCCCGAACGGGGCTGGGAAGTCGACCGCGATGCGGGTGATCCTCGGCCTCGACGCGCCCGACGAGGGCACGGCACTCGTCGGCGGGCAGCCCTACCGGACGCTCTACCGCCCCCTCACCCACGTCGGAGCCCTCCTCGACGCCGACGCCCTCCAGCCGAGCCGGTCCGGGCGCAACCACCTGCTCTGGATGGCCCAGTCCCAGCGCATCAGCGCCGGCCGCGTAGACGAAGTCATCGACATGGTCGGCCTCACGGGCGCGGCCAAGCGCAAGGCCGGCGGCTACTCCCTCGGCATGCGCCGGCGGCTCGGCATCGCGGCGGCGATGCTCGGCGACCCGGCCATCGTCATGATGGACGAGCCGTTCAACGGGATCGACCCCGAAGGGATCATCTGGATGCGAGGGTTACTTCGCTCGCTCGCGGGCGAGGGCCGGGCCATCCTCATCTCGAGCCACCTCATGAGCGAGCTCGAGGACGTGGTCGATCACGTCGTGGTCATCGGCCGGGGCAAGGTCCTCGCCGACGCCACCATCGAGGAGCTCGTCGCCCGGGCGTCGCACGACACCGTCACCGTGCGCACGGACGCGGCGGCGGACGCCGCGACTGCCATCCAGGGCGCCGGCGGCACCGCCTCCATCACAAGCGCCGACCGTGTCGACGTTGCCGGCCTCCAACCAAGGCGGGTGGTCGAGATCCTCAGCGCCGGACGGGTGTCCTTCTCGGAGGTGACGTCGCAGCGGGCAAACCTCGAAGATGTCTACCTCCAGCTCACCGCCGGCGAGGCCGAGTTTCAGGCCCACTCGGACTTTCGGGGGCAGCGATGAGGGAGGGCAACGAGGACGGGTTCGCTCCGGTGCTACGCGCCGAATGGACGAAACTGCGCACCGTCCGCGGCTGGCTCATCGGCCTCGTCGTCGCCGCGGTCCTCGGCACGCTCCTCTCGATCGTGTCGGCGAACGGCTCGCACAGCGGCACCTGCGCCCGGTCGAACCCCGCCAACATGGTGTGCTCGGTGGGTCATCCTGCGGTACCGGTCGGCCCTGGCGGCCAGATAGTCGCCGACACCTACGAGCTCGTCCACCAGTCGCTCGACGGCAACGGCGCGATCACTGCGCGGGTGACCTCGCTCGCCGGCTTCATCGCGGAGGAGAACCTGAACTGGGCCTCGCCGAACGCGCCCGAGCGCCCCGGGCTCGCCGGGTGGGCGAAGGCCGGCGTCATGGTGACCTCCAGCACGAAGGCCGGCGCACCGTACGCGGCCGTGATGGCGAGTGGTGGTCACGGCGTCCGCTTCCAGTACGACTACTCCCACGACATCGCCGCCACGCCGGGCACCGTCTCGCCAAGCAATCCGCGCTGGCTTCGACTCGTGCGCCACGGCGCCAGGCTCACCGCCTACGACTCGAACAACGGGTCGTCGTGGCACCAGATCGGGTCGACCGCCCTGACAGGGCTGCCAAACACGGTTGACATAGGCCTGTTCGTCACCTCGCCGGTCACCTACGCCGTGTCGAGCCGGGGCAACACCACGCAGGCGACCGCTCGCTTCGACCACGTGACCGTGCAGGGCCGCACGATCACGACGGCCTGGCAGCACACCAGCGTCGGCGGCGGCAACAACTTCTACCCGACGCTTGGCTCCGGGAGAGCCCGCCTAATCGGTGGCACCTTCTTGATCACCGGCACCGGCGACATCGCCCCCGGCGTGCTGGCCGGCATGATCGCCCAGAATCCGGCCACGGGCCAGACGATCATCGGCATCCTCGTGGGGCTCATCGTGCTCATCGTGATCGCTGCGATGTTCGTCACGGCCGAGTACCGGCGTCGGCTAATCCGCACGACGTTCACTGCAATGCCGAACCGTGGCCGAGTCCTCTATGCGAAGGCGATCGTCATCTTTGCCGTGGCGTGGATGACCGAAGCGGTGGCAGCGGCCATCTCCATCCCGGTCGGCCGGCACCTTTTGATCAGTAACGGGAACTACCTCTTCCCGGTCGGAGCACTCACCACGGCGCGCGACGTGTTCGGGTCGGCGATCCTCGTCGCGCTCTCTGCCGTTGCCGTGCTTGGCCTCGCCACGATCCTCCGACGCAGCTCCGGTGCGGTCGTCGCCGGGATCGCCCTGTTCGTCGTCCCGAACATCCTCGGCGCCGCTGTCACCGGCTCGGTGGGCGAGTGGATCTATCGGCTGACGCCAGCGGCCGGTCTCTCCGTTCTCGACTCTGCCCCGTCGTCGCCACTCGTCAGCTACCCGTACACCGTCCAGAACGGCTATTACCCGCTCGGCGCGTGGGTCTCGCTGCTTGTGCCGTGCTGTTACGCCGCCGTCGCGCTCGGTGCAGCGGCGATGGTGCTCCGCCGGAGGGACGCATGACCGATGCCCTCAGGGCGGAGTGGACGAAGCTCCGCACCTCACCCAGCACCGCCTGGATCCTGCTGGCAACTGTCGTGCTCACGTCCGGGCTCAGCACGCTCGTCACGGGCACCGTCCACACCTTCGGCCAGTCCCTGGAGGACCCGACCAAACTCAGCCTCATCGGCGTCGACCTCGGCCAGGCGGTCGCGGCGGTGCTCGGCGTCGTTGTCATCTCCGAGGAGTACGGCACCCGGATGATCCGAACCACTCTCGCTGCTGTACCCCGCCGCCCGATGCTGCTGGCGGCGAAGGCAGTTAACCTCATCGTGCTGAGTACTGTCGCGAGCGCCCTCGGCGTCGTCGCGAGCCTGTTCGCCGGCCGCCTGCTCCTCTCCCGCGCCGGCCTCGGCCCGGCAAATCGGTTCGCCCTGATCTCGCTCGGCAACGGACCGACACTGCGTGCCGCGTTCGGATCCGTGATCTACCTCGTCCTCGTCGCCCTCATCGCTCTCGGCATCGCCACGGCGATCCGGGACACGGCGGTCTCGATCGGGGTGGTACTCGCTCTGCTCTACCTCTTCCCGATCCTCGCTGGGACCGTCCAAGGTTCGTGGCACCGCCACCTCGAGCAGATCGGACCTATGACCGCAGGCATGGCCATCCAATCGACGACCGGCCTGAGCTCGCTCCCGATCAGCCCATGGGCAGGCCTCGGCGTCCTCGGCGCCTGGAGCGCCGGCGCGCTGCTGATCGGCGGCTGTGCGCTCCAGCTCCGCAACTCATAGCGATCCTACATATCTGCGGTGCGCCCGTCAGACGCGGAGCTCTGTGAAAAGTATGTAGCCCCCTTGCGCTGTAAGGGCTTTCGCCTCTAGTGCTCGAGCGAATCGACTCGTACGCTCGGGGCAGAGGCTACCCAGATGTAAAGGGGTCCCGCAGATGTGGTCGAGGGTCGTCGGTGGGCAACGAGATCGTGCGCAGCATTTCGGTTGGTATCGCCGCATCCTTTTCGTCGGGGGCGGGCTTCTGCTTGCTCTCGTCGTGGGCGCGCAGCTTGCGAGAGCCAATACCTCGGTCACCTTGTACGTGAGCACGGCAGGGACGGTCACAACCGGCTGCACGTCGCCGGGGGCCGGGGCCTGCGAGACCATCCAAGAAGGGGTGAACGCCGCCGAGGCGTACAGCTCCTCGGATGTCACGGTCATGGTGGCGGCAGGAACCTATGACGAGAACGTCACGATCCCCTACCTGGGCAATGACACCCTCATCCTCCAAGGAGCAGGGCCCTCAACGACGACCGTCGATGGCGGGGGCAGTAGCACGGTCTTCAACGTCAACAGCGTCGTGACGATCGACGACTTCACGATCACCGATGGCAATGGAACGACCTCCCGTGACGGCGGCGGGGTGTCCCTCGTCTACAGCGTTGCCACCCTAGAGAACGACACGTTCTCGAACGACACCACGTCCTACACAGGGGGCTCCAGCTACGGCGGCGGCGGGGTGTACGCCTGGGGCAGCACCGCCACCCTAGAGAACTACACGTTCTCGAACGACAGTGCCAACGCCGGCGGCGGCATCTTCAACTACAACTACGGCACCATCATCACAGACAACGACACGTTCTCGAACGACACGGCTGGCGCCGGCGGCGGCATTTGGAACTACGGCACTGCCACCCTAGAGAACGACACGTTCTCGAACGACAC
>JBKQSP010000117.1:0-11242 GCA_052143575.1 Acidimicrobiales bacterium | reverse complement strand
GGCGGGAGCATGCCTACTCGAGAGGGTGAGCTCACCCTTGAGATGCACGGCATGACCCCGATTCCGCTCGAAAACCGGTACGGCGGCATTCACCGCATCTTCACGGTATGGTTCATGCCCAACCTCGTGCCTGCGGCATTCTTCATCGGGGTAATCGCGTACAGTCTCGGCTTCTGGCTCGGTGTTGTCGCCATCGTCGTTGGCACCCTGCTCGGTGCGCAACTCGTGGCGATTCTCTGTTCATGGGGACCGACGACCGGCGTGGGGCAGCTGCCGCTCGCCCGCCTGCAGTTCGGCAAGACCGTCGCCGTGCCTGGGTTGCTCATGTGGCTCTCGACCATCGCCTGGGATGCGATCAATGCGATCTTCGGTGCCGAAGCCATCCACCTGCTGATTCATGTCCCCTTCTGGGTCGGCTTGCTGATCGTGCTCGCCATGCAGGGGGTGCTTGGCATATTCGGCTACGAGTGGATGCACTCATTCGAGAAATGGGGATCGGTCGTCCTCGGACTCATGTTCGTCGCCATCACGGTCAAGATCGTCCAGATCGGCAACTTCCACTCGGTTGCCACCGTCCACGGTGGGGCAGAGGTTGGCTTCTTCATCCTCATGGTGACGATCGCGGCAAGCTTCGTCATCGCATGGGGGGCCTACGCCTCCGACTACAGCCGCTACATGAAGCCGGGCACGTCCCGCGCCGGGATCTATTGGCTGACGCTCGCTGGCAACACGCTCTCCTCGGTGTGGCTCGAGATCCTCGGCCTCGCCACTGCCGCCGTCGCCTTGAACGACACCTCCGCCGGAATCCAGCACCTCCTCGGAGGCGGCTTCCTCGGGGGGCTCGCCCTCGTGGCGATCTGGGTCGGCACGGTTGCCGTCAACGCCATGAACGACTACTCGGGCTCTCTCGCCCTGCAGGCGGCGGGCTTCCGGATTCGACGGCCCATGGTTGCCATGGTCGTCACGGTCGTGGCCTTCTTCTTGACGCTGTGGCTCGACACCGGGAACCTCGCCTCCAAGTTCGAGAACGTCTTGCTGTTCATCACCTACTGGATTCCTCCGTTCGCGGCCATCCAGATGGTCGACTGGTGGCGCAAGCACGGTCGCATGAACGTGAGCGACATCCTCAGCCGGACCATGAAGCCCGGGTGGGACGCCCTGATCGCCCTCCTCGTGGGCTTCGGTGCCGCCGTGCCCTTCATGGACACGTCGCTGTACGTGGGGCCGGCTTCCTCCAACTGGCTGAACGGCGGAGACATCGCCTTCCCAGTTGGCTTCCTCGTTGCTCTCGTCCTGTACGCCGGCATCCGGCGGGTGGCGACCGGCACGATGCGTGACCCCCTTGTTTCCGAGGCGGGCGTCACCGACTCCTCGCCGGCCGTCCCGGAGCCCCCCGTCACGCCGGTCGGGGCATCGAATTGACCGAGCTGGTCGTGATGGGAGGGCGGCTCGCCGGTGACCCCGGCGGGCCGCCCGTCGACCTGTACGTGGACGGTGGCCGGTTCGTGAGCATCGTCCCGAGCGGCGGCGAGGTGCCGGCGGCCGACCGGGTCCTCGACGCCGCCGGCGCCCTCGTGTCGGCGCCCTACGTGGAGCCGCACATCCATCTCGACTCCGTCCTCACCGCCGGCGAGCCTCGATGGAACACGAGCGGCACCTTGTGGGAGGGGATCGCCCTCTGGTCCGAGCTCAAGGGGACGCTCACCCGGCGCGACGTCATGGAACGGGCCGAGGAGGTGCTGCGCTGGCAGGCGGCAAACGGCGTCCTGCACGTCCGCAGCCACGTCGACGTCACCGACCCGAGCTTGCTGGCCCTCGACGCCCTCATCGAGGTACGCGAACGCGTCCGTGATGTCGTGAACCTCCAGCTCGTGGCGTTCCCGCAAGAAGGCATCTGCTCGTTTCCCGGCGGCGAGGCCTTGCTGGCGGCGGCGGCCGACCGCGGCGTGGACGTCATCGGCGCCATCCCCCACTTCGAGGACACCCGAGAGGACGGCGTCCGGTCGCTCGAGATCGCCGTCGAGGTCGCCATGCGCCATGGCCTCCTCGTCGACGTCCACTGTGACGAGATCGACGACGACCAGTCGCGCTTCATCGAGGTGCTCAGCACCCATGCTGCCCGCAGCGGGCTGCGCGACAAGGTGACCGCCAGCCACACGACCGCCATGGGTTCCTACAACGCCGCCTACAGCTACAAGCTGCAGCGGATCGTCTCGCGCTCCGGCATCAACCTCGTCTGCAATCCCATGGTCAACCTTCATCTGCAGGGTCGCCTGGACGGCTACCCGAAGCGACGCGGCCTCACCCAGATCAAAGAGATGATGGACGCCGGCGTCAACGTCGCCTTCGGGCAGGACTGCGTGATGGATCCCTGGTACCCGCTCGGGACGGGGAACCCGATGCAGGTGGCCTTCGTGGGCGCTCACGCCGCACAGCTCATGTCCCCCGCCGAGATCCTCGAGTGCTTCCGCATGGTGACGGACCGCGCAGCCGCCGTCCTGGCGTTGGGCGACGGCTACGGGATCGAAGTCGGTCGACCGGCCTCGTTCATCGTCTTGCCCGCATCGGATCCCTTCGACGTCGTCCGTCGGCAGGTTCGACCCTCCCACGTCGTGTCGCACGGGAAGGTGGTCGCCACGACGCCGCCGTCGGCCACGACCCTGCACTGGCTCGACGAGGCACCCGAGAGCGTGGACTTCGTCCGCTCGCGTGACGCCGCCGGGGCGAGGTGGCGGGTGAGCGCCGGCGGGGCGCCGTGAGCTAAGGGCGCGCCCGCGACTTGGTACCCTCCACGAGCGCTCGGTACGGTGGCACGAGGAGAGGACGCCCGCTGCAAAACCAGGAGCTCGAACATCTCGACGTGCTCATCGTCGGCGCCGGCCTGTCCGGCATCGGCGCAGCCTGCCATCTGCGCGCCGAGTGCCCGACCCGGAGCTTCGCCATCTTCGAGGGCCGCGGGGCGAGCGGCGGGACGTGGGACCTGTTCCGCTATCCCGGCATCCGATCGGACTCCGACATGTTCACGCTCGGGTACTCGTTCCGACCGTGGGAGGGGGCCAAGGCGATCGCCGGCGGTCCCTCCATCCTCGACTACATCCGCCAGACGGCGCACGACCACGGCATCGAGGAGGGCATCCGCTACCACCACCGCGTCGTGAGCGCCGCCTGGTCGAGCACCGAGGCGCGCTGGACGGTCGAGATCCGGCGGGGCGACAGCAACGACACCGAGCACCTCACGTGTGCCTTTCTCTACCTCAACACCGGCTACTACCGCTACGACGAGGGCTACACGCCGAGCTTCGCGGGGACGGACCGCTTCGGCGGCCCGATCGTCCACCCGCAGCTGTGGCCGGCGGACCTCGACTACGCCGGCAAGCAGGTCGTCGTGATCGGCAGCGGCGCCACCGCCGTGACGCTCGTGCCGGCCTTGGCAGCGACGGCCGCCCACGTGACGATGTTGCAACGGTCGCCCACCTACATCGTTTCGCTGCCCGAGCACGACCGGATCGCCGACGTCCTCCGCCACAAGCTGCCCGCCCGCCTCGCCTATCCCATCGTGCGTTGGAAGAACGTCGTGCTGGGCTCGCTCATGTACCAGCTCTGCCGGCGGGCTCCCAAGCTCATGAAGTCGGTCATCCAAAAGGGTGTCGTCAAGCAGCTCCCGGCGGGTTACGACGTCGCCACCAACTTCGCTCCGCACTACGAGCCGTGGGATCAGCGGCTCTGCATCGTGCCCGACGGTGACCTCTTCAAGGCGATCTCGAGCGGTGACGTCTCCGTCGTCACCGGTGCCATCGAGACGTTCACGGAACGAGGAGTGCGGCTGGCGTCCGGCACGGAGCTGGAGGCCGACGTGATCGTGACGGCGACCGGTCTCAACATGCTGCTCATGGGCGGCATCACCTTCAGCATGGACGGGGAGGCGGTCGACCTTTCGCAGGCCATCGGCTACAAAGGCGTCATGTTCAGCGGCCTGCCCAACCTGGCGGTCACCATGGGGTACACGAACGCCTCCTGGACGCTGAAGGCCGACCTCACCGCCGAGTACATCTGCCGGCTGCTCAACTACATGGACGCCAACGGCTACAGCGAGTGCAGGCCCCGCCGCCCAGAGGCCGGCACGCCGACCGAGCCGCTCATCGGCCTCCGCTCGGGCTACGTGCTGCGCTCGATCGACAGCCTTCCCAAGCAAGGCTCGAAGACGCCCTGGCGGCTCCATCAGAACTACCCGCGCGACGTCCTCCTCCTCCGCCACGGGGCGGTGAACGACGAGGCGCTGGAGTTCAGCCGCGCCCGCTCGGCCGTGTCGCTCGCCGGCTGAGGCGGCAGCCCGCCGCCGCAGCCGTACCCCGCGAGAGGGCCCAGCCCCGAGCAGAGCGCCGAGGAACCCGTCGGTGCCCTTGATGTGCTCCCTGCCCGGCCGCGAAGGGTCTTTGGGCCCTGGTAGCAGCCGCAGTGAGCTGCGACTCTAGGAGAGCGCAGGGCAGCGCACGGGAGGAGAACGTGATGGGGCTCGATCCTGAAGTCCTCGAAATGGCCCTGGAGTCGATCCGAGACTTCGCTCACCTCGAGCTACCGCCGGACAAGGTGCTCGAATACGACCGCACGGACCACGTCCCTCTCGACGTCGTCCGGGCGATGTGCAGCGACAAGCTCGGCATCCAGTTGCTCTTCATCCCCACCGAGTACGAGGGCATGGGCGGCGGCACCTTCGACGTCTACCGCGTCTGCGAAGCGATGGCCCGCATCGACCTCGGTGTGGCGACCGGTGTGCTGGCGACGTTCCTCGGGAGCGACCCGATCGTCGTCGGCGGCACGCCCGAGCAGAAGAAGGAGTGGCTGACGCGCATCGCCAACGAAGGCCTCCTCTTCGCCTACGGCGCCACTGAGCCGGAAGCAGGAAGCGACCTGGCGGCGTTGCAGACGACGGCCCGTCGCATCGAGCAGGACGGCCACCTCGAGTACGTCATCAACGGGAAGAAGCAGTGGATCAGCAACGGCGGTGTCGCCGATGCCTACAGCATCCTCGCCAATGCCCCCGGCGGGCCGACGTGGTTCGTCGTCGAAGCCGGGGTGCCCGGGTTCGAGCACGGCAAGGCGGAGGACAAGCACGGCATCCGCGCCAGCAACACGGCCGCCCTCATGCTCGACGACGTCCACGTGTCCGCCGACCGCGTCGTCGGCGGTGAGGAGGGGCAGGGACTGCTGCAGGCCCAGAAGGTCTTCGGCTACACCCGCCTCATGGTGGCCGCCTTCGGGCTGGGCGCCGGCTGGGCGGCCCTCGACATCGCCATCCCGTATTCGACCGAGCGCATCCAGGCGGGTGCCCCGCTGTCGGAGAAGCAGGGCTACACCCACAAGCTGATCGTGCCCCACGTCGTGGCGCTGGAGGCCGCTCGCGCCTACATCGAGGAGACGGCCGAGCGCATCGACGACGAGGAGGGCTACTTCAACACCGAGGGCGCCATCGCCAAGTACTTGGCGACCGAAGCCGGCAACGCCGCCGCAGACGCCTCCATCCAGGCGCTCGGCGGCTACGGCTACGTCAAGGAGTTCATGGTCGAGAAGATCCGCCGCGACGTGAGGATCACGACGATCTACGAAGGCACGTCCGAGATCATGGAAATGACGATCGCGCGGGACCGCTGGCAGGACCACCTCAAGACCCGCGGCCAGCACTACCACGACCGCGCCGCCGAGCTCGAAGCCTTGCACGCCGAGCACCCGAGCGTCGGCGCCGGCACGGCTGCCCTGGCCGCTCATGCCCTGGCAGAGCTGCTGGAGTGGGCGCGGGCGGAGCGTTTGACGCGCAATCAGCACGTGCTGCTGCGCTTCGGCGAGCTGATCGCCAAGGCAGAAGGTGCCGCCGCCCTCGCACGGCGGGCCGCCCGCGCCGCCGACGGGACGCTCAACGTGAAAGCGGATCGGCGCTTCGACGCCGAAACCCTCGCCGCCGTCAGCCGGATCTGGGCCCGTACAGCCGCCCAGACCGTGGGCGAGAAGGGCCTCAGCTGGACCGTCGGAGCCGACACCTCGGGTCGGGACGTCGCAGAAGCGGCGTCCGCCATCGGCTTGCCGGCCATACACGCCGCTCAGGCCGGGCTCGTGACCGACATGGATCGTGTGGCCGACGCCCTCTACGGGCGCCAGCAAGAGGGCAATTAATGGAGGAAGACGAAAATGGGCGATCTGAGCCGGGCCGTTGCGATCGTCGCTGTCGGCGCCATCATGCCCGACGCGCCCAATGCGTCGGCATTCTGGGAGAACATCAAGCAGGGCCGCTACAGCATCAGCGAGGTTGACCCGTCGCGCTGGGACCCGCACCTGTATTACGACCCGGACCCGAAAGCCCCCGACAAGACCTACAGCAAGATCGGCGGCTGGGTTCGCGACTGGGAGTGGGAACCGCGGGCCTGGAAGCTGGCCCTCATGCCGACGGTGGCCGACCAGATGGACGACACTCAGAAGTGGGCCGTTGCCTGCACCCAGCAGGCGCTCACCGACTACGGCTACCCGGAGCGCCCGCTCGACAACGACCGCGTAGCCGTTGTCTTCGGAAACGCCATGGCGGGTGAACAGCACTACAAGACGGCAACGCGGATCGCCTTCCCCGAGTTCGCCGAGGACCTCGGCGAGGCGCCCAGCTTCCGGGCGCTGCCGGCCGACGTCCAGCGGGCGATCGCAGCCGAGTTCGGCGACCTCGTCGCCAAGCGGTACCCGGAGATCACCGAGGACACCATGCCCGGTGAGCTCTCCAATTGCATCGCCGGGCGGGTCGCCAACCTCTTCAACTTCCGTGGTCCCAACTACGTCGTGGACGCCGCTTGTGCCTCGGCGATGGCGGCCATGAACTCGGCGGTCAGCGGGCTCGTCGAGGGTGAGTACGACGCCGTCATCACCGGCGGCATCGACCGCAACATGGGGCCCACGACGTTCGTGAAGTTCTCCAAGATCGGAGCGCTCTCCGCCACGGGAACACGTCCCTACGCCGCAGGTGCAGACGGTTTCGTGATGGGCGAGGGTGCTGCCACCTTCCTCCTCAAGCGGCTCGGCGACGCCGTACGGGACGGCGACCACATCTACTGCGTCCTCCTGGCGATGGCCGGATCGAGCGACGGCAAGGGAAAGGGCATCACCGCTCCCAACCCCGTCGGTCAGAAGCTCAGCGTGGAGCGGGCGTGGCACAAGGCGGGCGTGGCGCCCCAGACGGCGACTCTCGTCGAGGGCCACGGCACCTCGACACGGGTCGGCGACGTGGTCGAGCACGCCAGCATGGCCGCCGTCTTCGGCGGCGATGGGGTTGCGGTCGGCTCGATCGCCCTCGGCTCGGTGAAGTCCAACATCGGTCACCTCAAGGCCGGCGCCGGCGCAGCCGGCATCTTCAAGGTCGTCATGGCCATCCATGACAAAGTGCTGCCGCCCAGCCTCAACTTCTCGGCCCCGAACCCCGACATCGACTTTGCGAACAGCCCGTTCCGGGTCAACACCGAACTGCGGGACTGGGAGCTCCCCGAGGCGGGCGTCCGGCGGGCAGGTGTGAGTGCTTTCGGCTTTGGCGGCACCAACTTCCACACGGTCCTCGAGGAGTACGTGCCGGCACCGGGCGACGGCGGAGCCCGCAGCTTCGCGGTGCCCGAGGTGAAGGCCACCGTTCACGCCGCCGCGGCGGCGGACGTGCCGGCGCGGCGCGCCGCCGTGGTCGGCGCCGAGAACGAAACGCAACTCGGCGAGCGACTGGCCGACCTCCTGGAGGACGCCGTCGCCGGCCGGCTGCCCTCAGTCGCCCCCCCGGAGCCAGAGACCCTCGCTGCCCCCGAGCGTGTCGCCATCGACTACGGCACCGCCGAGGAGCTCGCCGACAAGGTCAAGAAGGCGCAGCAGGCGCTCACGAGCGGCGAAGCCGCCTGGAAGATGCTGCAGGCGCGAGGCATCTTCCGCGGGCGCGGCCCGCGACAGAAGATCGCCTTCCTCTACACCGGCCAGGGTTCCCAGTACCCCAACATGCTGCGGGCGCTCGCAGAGAGCGATCCCATCGTGGCCGAGGTCTTCGACGAGGCCGACCGCGTCATGACCCCGATGCTCGGAGGGCGGACCCTGCGGGACTTCCTGTTCGTCGACCCGGACGATCCCTCCGCTCTCGCCCAGGCGAGCGAGGACCTGCGCCGCACCGAGATCACGCAACCGTCGGTGCTGACGGTCGATTACGCCATCACGCGGATGTTGGACGAGCGCGGGTTTCACCCCGACTTCGTGATGGGCCACAGCCTTGGCGAGTACGGGGCTCTCGTGGCGGCCGGCGCCCTGCCGTTCGCCGACGCCCTCGAAGCCGTGAGCGCCCGCGGCCGGGAGATGGCCAGTCTCGACCTGGAGGACAAAGGCCTCATGGCAGCTGTCTTCGCGCCCCTCACCGAGGTGGAGCAGATCGTCGCCAGCATCGACGGCAACGTCGTCATCGCCAACATCAACAGCAGCAAGCAGGTCGTCATCGGCGGCGCATCGATCCCGGTGCAACAGGCGATGGCCGCCCTCGCAGCCGCTGGCCACCAGGTCGTGCAGCTGCCGGTGAGCCACGCCTTCCACACCTCGATCGTGGCCCCCGCATCGGTGCCGCTCGAAAAGACGCTGGCGCGCCTCCACCTCTGCCCGCCACAGATCCCAGTCGTCGCCAACCTGAGCGGGGACTTCTACCCGATGGGACCGGGCGTCGAAGCAGAGATGGTCAGCATCCTCGGCCGCCAGGTGGCCTCTCCCGTGCAGTTCGTGAAGGGCCTGCGGACGCTGTACGAGCACGGTGCCCGCGTCTTTGTGGAGGTGGGCCCGAAGAAGGCGCTCCATGGCTTCGCCGAGGAGATGTTCGGCGACGATCCCTCCGTGCTCTCGCTCTTCACGAACCATCCCAAGTGGGCCGACGCGGTGGCGTTCAACCAGGCGCTCTGTGGCCTCTACGCCTCCGGCGTGGCACCGGGCGTGGCGATCTCTCCCGAGATGACGCCGGCGCCCAGCGCCCACGACGCCCACCCGGCCAAGGTCGTGGCAACGCGGGCGGAGGCATCGGTCTCCGGCTGGGCTGCAGGACCTTCACCAAGGCGGCCCGTCGTCGTGACCGGTGCGGCCCTCGGTCTGCCCGGTATGGAGCGCGTGTTCGACGAAGGCAACCTCGGCCGCCTGCTCGGCGGCCAAGGGTGCATCGGCCCGATCCCGGCCGCCATTCGAAACGACATGCTCGATCAGCACATCACCCGAGTCGTCAAGCAGCCCGACGGGAGCGGAAGCTTCGTGTCCATCGACGACGCCGCCGACGTGATCAAGTTGGCAGGACGCGCCGGCGCCTTCGACCCGGTGGCTGAGTTCGGAATCGACCCGGATCGCGTCCTTGCTCTCGAGAACAGCACGTGCATGGCGATCGCAGCCGGCTTGGATGCCCTCCGTGACGCCGGCATACCCCTCGTGCAGCACTACAAGACCACCCACATCGGTACGCGGCTGCCCGAGCGCTGGGGCCTGCCGGACGAGCTTCGCGACGACACCGGCGTGATCTTCGCGGCCGCCTTCCCCGGTCTCGACGCCTTTGCCGGGTACTCGCACGACTACTACCTGGACAAAGGGCGCCGCCAGGAACTGGCCGCCCTCGAGGGCGTGCGGGCGCTCGCCACGAGCGACAACGGAAGCGGCGTCAACGCCGTGACGGCGGAGTTGGACCGGCGTATCAGCGCGCTGCGTGCCGAGATCGACGAACATCCCTACGCCTTCGATCGTCGCTTCCTCTTCCGTGTCCTGTCCATGGGACATTCCCAGTTCGCCGAGTTCATCGGGGCCCGCGGCCCGAACACTCAGGTCAATGCCGCCTGCGCCAGCACGACGCAGGCGGTCACCGTGGCGGAGGATTGGATCCGCTCAGGGCGGTGCCGTCGAGTCATCGTCGTGGGTGCCGACGACGCCACCTCGGACAATCTCCTCGGCTGGATCGGATCCGGCTTCCTCGCCTCGGGGGCGGCCGCTACCGATGCTGAGGTGGAGGACGCCGCCACACCGTTCGACCTGCGGCGCCACGGGATGATCATCGGGATGGGGGCCGTCGCCCTCGTCGTCGAAGCGGCGGAGGCGGCTGAGGAGCGGGGAATCCGGCCGATCGCAGAGTTGATGTCCGGCGTCACGGCCAACAGCGCCTTTCACGGGACCCGGCTCGATGTGGAGCACATCAGCGGTGAGATGGAGCAGTTGCTCCTACAGGCGGAGCAGCGCTGGGGTCTCGATCGCAAGGAGATGGCGCCGGAGACCCTCTTCGTCTCTCACGAGACGTACACACCCGCTCGCGGTGGCAGCGCTGCAGCAGAGATCGCCTCGCTACGCGCCGTCTTCGGCTCGAGTGCGGACGAGATCGTGATCGCCAACACCAAGGGCTTCACCGGCCACGCTATGGGAGCCGGCATCGAGGACGTGCTCGCCGTCAAGAGCCTGGAGACCGGCCTCGTCCCGCCGATCCCGAACTTCAAGGAGGCCGACCCCGGCCTCGGGGAGCTCAACCTCTCTCATGGGGGCTCCTATCCCGTGCAGTACGCCATCAGGTTGGCTGCCGGCTTCGGTTCCCAGATCAGCCTGACCCTGCTGCGGCGTGTGCCCGCCCCCGACGGGCAACGGCATGCCCCCGACGCCCTGGGCTACGAGTACCGGATCGACGATGCTGAGCGCTGGGATGCTTGGCTCGCTCGCGTCAGCGGGCAAGCCGGCGCCACCGTCAACGTGGTGCAGCACCAATTGCGCGTCGTGGCGTCACCTCCGGCCGCGGCCAACCTGGTCGAGGCTGCGAGCCCCACCGTCCAACACGACGCTCCCGCTCTCGACGGACCCGTTCACATCGCAGCCTCGGAGTCGGCACAGACGACAGAAGCGTCAACTGACGCCACAGTCGTCGGCCCTGTCGAGTCGGTCAGCCTCGAGGCTCCCACCTTCGAAGCGCCCCCGGTCACGGCGACTCAGTCCGTCACGGAGGACGAGGTCCGCCAGCATGTCCTCGCCCTCGTGGCCGAGAAGACGGGCTACCCGCAGGACATGCTCGACCTCGACCTCGATCTCGAAGCCGACCTCGGCGTCGACACCGTCAAGCAGGCCGAGCTCTTCGCCTCCGTGCGTGAGGCCTACGGCATCGTCCGCGACGACAACCTCAAGCTGCGCGACTACCCCACCTTGCAGCACGTCATCGGCTTCGTGATGGAGCGGGCCGGCGGGCCGGCGGCAGCGGCCG
>JBKQSP010000116.1:0-65588 GCA_052143575.1 Acidimicrobiales bacterium | reverse complement strand
GGCATCGACTTCGGCCCGTTGGGCGGCGGCGCCCCCGCCGCGGGCGTCGGGCGCCGCCGCCCCCGGCACCTCGCCGTCGCCGCCTCCGATTCCCACGGAGGCGCCCGTCTGGAACACCGTGCCCTCGCGGCGCATCTGCGCCAGGCGGCGGTCGAGCACCGCCTTTTCCATCTTGAACTCGGGGATGCCGTAGCGCAGCAGCCCGCCGATGCGCTCCGCCCGCTCGTAGACGACGACGTCGTGGCCGGCGCGGGTGAGCTGCTGAGCGGCCGCCAGGCCGGCGGGGCCGGAGCCGACGACAGCCACGCGCTTGTTCGTGGCGAGGCGGGCGGGACGCGGCTCGAGGCGCACCGCCGCCCAGGAGGCGATCTCGAGCTCGACTTGCTTGATCGAGACCGGCTCGGCGTTGATGCCGAGCACGCAGGAGCCTTCGCACGGCGCCGGGCAGAGGCGGCCGGTGAACTCCGGGAAGTTGTTCGTCGCCTCGAGGCGGGCGGCTGCCTCGGCGTAGCGGTCCCGGTACACGCGGTCGTTCCACTCCGGGATGAGGTTCCCGAGCGGGCACCCTTCGTGGCAGAACGGGATGCCGCAGTCCATGCAGCGGGCGGCTTGCCGGCGGACCTCCTCGGGATCGAATGGCTCGTAGATCTCCCGCCAGTCGCGCAAGCGCACGCTCACGGGGCGTCGCTCCGGGCCGGCCCGTTCGAAGCGCAGGAAGCCCTTCGGATCAGCCATGAGCCGCCGCCATGATGGCCTCGTCGACGGCGCCCCCGGTCTCGATCGCCAGCCGGGTGGCCTCGAGGACCCGCCGGTAGTCGATCGGCATGACCTTTCGCATGGCCGTCATCGTCGATGGCCCCGCCGCGAGGAGCCGCCCGGCCAGGGCGGACCCCGTCAGGGCGAGGTGCCGCTGCAGGAGGTCTTCGACGAGGCGGCGGTCCTCCACGTCGAGCTCCTCGAGCGTCACCATGTCGAGGTTGCAGCGCCGCTCGAGGAGGCCGTCCGGGTCGTAGACGTAGGCGAGGCCGCCGGACATGCCGGCGGCGAAGTTGCGCCCCGTCCGCCCCAGCACGAGCACCGAGCCGCCCGTCATGTACTCGCAGGCGTGATCGCCGACGCCCTCGACGACGGCCGTCGCTCCGGAGTTGCGGACACAGAAGCGCTCGCCCACCTGCCCGGAGATGAAGGCCTCGCCGCCGGTGGCCCCGTAGAGGACGACGTTGCCGGCGATCACCTGGTTCTCGGCCGGCGCCGGCGAGGCGTCATGGGGCCGCAGCACGAGGTGCCCGCCGGAGAGGCCCTTGCCGAAGTAGTCGTTGGCATCGCCGACGAGCCGCAAGGTGACGCCCTTCGGCACGAAGGCGCCGAAGCTCTGGCCGGCCGAGCCGGTGAGGGTGAGGTCGATGGTGCCGTCGGGCAGGCCGCCGCCGCCGTGGCGCCGTGTGATCTCGTAGCCGAGCATCGTGCCGACGCTGCGGTGGACGTTGCGCACCTCGAAGGAGGCCCGCACCGGCTGCGCCACCTCGAGGGCGGGGCGGCTGGCGGCGATGAGCTGGTGGTCGAGGGCGTTCTCGAGCCCGTGGTCCTGCTGGCGCGTGCAGTGCCGGGAGCCCGCCCCCTCTGCCGCCGTGCCGGCATGCAGGATCGGCCGCAGGTCGAGGCGATGGGCCTTCCAGTAGTGCTCGAGGGCGTCCGTCGTCTCGAGGTACTCGACGTGCCCGACGGCGTCGGCGAGGGAACGAAAGCCGAGGGAGGCGAGCAGCTCGCGCACCTCCGTGGCGATGTACTCGAAGAACGTCTCCACGAACTCGGGCCGCCCGCTGAAGCGCTTGCGCAGCTCGGGGTTCTGGGTGGCGATGCCCACCGGGCAGGTGTCGAGGTGGCAGACGCGCATCATCACGCAGCCCGAGACGACGAGGGGTGCCGTCGCGAAGCCGAACTCCTCGGCGCCGAGCAGGGCCGCCACGACGACGTCGCGCCCCGTCTTGATCTGGCCGTCCACCTGCACGACGATGCGGTCGCGCAGGCCGTTGCGGACAAGGGTCTGCTGCGTCTCGGCGAGGCCGAGCTCCCAGGGGACGCCGGCGTGCTTCAAGGAGGTGAGGGGAGCCGCCCCCGTGCCGCCGTCGTGGCCGGAGATGAGCACGACGTCGGCGTGCGCCTTGGCGACGCCGGCCGCCACCGTACCGACACCCACCTCGGAGACGAGCTTCACGTGGATGCGGGCCAGCGGGTTGGCGTTCTTCAGGTCGTAGATGAGCTGGGCGATGTCCTCGATCGAGTAGATGTCGTGATGGGGTGGCGGGGAGATGAGGCCGACGCCGGGCGTCGAGTAACGCGTGCGGGCGATCCAGGGGTAGACCTTGTGCCCGGGCAGCTGGCCGCCCTCGCCCGGCTTGGCGCCTTGGGCGATCTTGATCTGGAGGTCGTCGGCGTTGACGAGGTACTCGCTCGTGACGCCGAAACGACCGGAGGCAACCTGCTTGACGGCCGACCGCCGCGAGTCCCCGTTCGGATCGGGCACGTAGCGCTCGGGATCCTCTCCCCCCTCGCCGGTGTTGGAGCGGGCACCCATGCGGTTCATGGCGACGGCGAGGGTTTCGTGCGCCTCAGCCGAGATGGAGCCGTAGGACATCGCCCCGGTGGCAAAGCGCCGCACGATCGACGACACCGGCTCGACGTCCTCGATCGGCACGGGCGGGCGGCTCCCCGTGCGGAACCGGAGCAGCCCGCGCAGCGTCGCCAGCTGCTCGGACTGCGAGTCGACGAGGCTCGTGTACTCCTTGAAGACGTCGTAGCGGCGCGCCCGCGTGGCGTGCTGCAGCTTGTGGACGGTACGCGGGTTGAAGAGGTGGTACTCGCCGCCGCGGCGCCACTGGTACTCGCCGCCGACGTCGATCTCGAGGTTGCCGGGCACGCTGGCGCGCTCGCCGAAGGCGGCCTCGTGGCGGCGCCCAACCTCGGCGGCCAGCTCGTCGGCGCCGATGCCACCGAGCCGGGAGGGCGTCCCGGTGAAATGGCGGTCCACGAACGACTCGGCGAGCCCGACGGCCTCGAAGACCTGGGCGCCCGTGTAGGAGGCGATCGTCGAGATGCCCATCTTCGACATCACCTTGAGGACGCCCTTGGAGGCGGCCTTCACGTAGTTCTGGAGCGCCTGGCGCTCGGTGAGGCCGCCGATGACGCCGTCGCGCACCATCTCGGCGATCGAGTCGAAGGCGAGGTACGGGTTCACGGCGGCGGCCCCGTAGCCGATGAGGAGGGCGAGGTGGTGAACCTCGCGCGCCTCGCCCGTTTCGACGAGCAGTCCCACCCTCGTGCGCGTCTTCTCGCGCACGAGGTGGTTGTGCACGGCCGCCGTCAGGAGCAGGGAGGGGATGGGGGCGAGCTCGGCGCTGGCGTGCCGGTCGGAGAGCACGACGATGTTGACGCCGAGGGCGATGGCCTCCGAGACCTGCGAGCAGACCTTGGCGATGGCCGCCTCGAGGCCGGCGCCGCCGTCGGCCACCGTGAAGAGGCCATCGACAGCAAAGGCCGAGAAACCGTCCACACCGCCGTCCTCGCCGACGTAGAGGAGCTTGGCGAGCTCGTCGTTGTCGAGGACCGGGTGGTCGAGCACGATCTGGTGGCAGTTGGCCGGCCCCACCTCGAGCAGGTTTGCCTCCGGGCCGAGGGTGGAGTGCAGCGAGGTGACGAGCTCCTCCCGGATGGCGTCCAGGGGCGGGTTCGTCACCTGGGCGAAGAGCTGCGAGAAATAGTCGTAGAGGAGGCGGGGGCGCTCCGAGAGCACGGCGATGGGCGTGTCGGTCCCCATCGACCCGATCGGTTCCGCTCCGGCGACCGCCATGGGGGCAAGGATCGTGCGCAGGTCCTCGGCCGTGAGGCCGAAGAGGCGTTGGTGGCGGACGATGGAGGCGTGCTGTGGCGTCAGCATGCGGCGGGGGGGGAGGTCGCTGATCTGCACGAGGCCGCCGTCGAGCCACTCTCGGTACGGGTGCTCGGCGGCGAGCGCCGACTTCACCTCGGCGTCGTCGACGATGCGCCCGGCCACCGTGTCGACGAGGAACATGCGCCCCGGCTTCAGCCGACCGCGCTCGACGACCTTGGCGGGGTCGATGTCGAGCACGCCCACCTCGGAGGCGAGCACGACGAGGCCGTCGTCGGTGACCCAGTAGCGGGCGGGCCGCAGGCCGTTCCGGTCGAGGACGGCCCCGACGACGCTGCCGTCGCTGAAGGCGACCGCAGCCGGGCCGTCCCAGGGCTCCATGAGGCAGGAGTGGTACTCGTAGAAGGCGCGCCGTGCCTCGTCGAGCTCCCGGTGGTTCTCCCACGCCTCCGGGATCATCATGAGCACGGCGTGAGGGAGCGACCGCCCACTCAGGTGCAGCAGCTCGAGCACCTCGTCGAAAGAGGCCGAGTCGCTCGCCCCGGGCGTGATGACCGGGTAGATGCGAGCGAGGTCGCCCTCGATGAGCGTGCTGGCGAGGAGCGCCTCACGGGCGCGCATCCAGTTGCGGTTGCCCCGCAGCGTGTTGATCTCGCCGTTGTGGGCGACGAGTCGGTAGGGGTGGGCGAGCGGCCAGGCGGGGAAGGTGTTCGTGGAGAAGCGCGAGTGCACGAGGGCGATGGCCGACTGCAGGCGCTCGTCCTGCAGATCCGGGAAGAAACCCCTCAGCTGGTCGGTCGCCAGCATCCCCTTGTAGACAAAGGTCCGCGCCGACAGCGACGGGAAGTAGAGGCCCTCGAGGGCATGCTCGGCCCGCTTGCGCAGCACGAAGAGGCGGCGCTCCAGCTCGAGGACGCCGTGTGCCGGCGAGGTCGCCGCCGCCGCCACGAACACCTGGGCGAAGCAAGGGGCCACCTGTCGGGCGCTCGGGCCGGCCAGCTCGAGGCGGACGGGGACGTCCCGCCAGCCGAGGACGGCGAGCCCCTCAGATTCGGCGAGGCGCTCCACGGCAGCCTTGGCCGCCTCCGCCTCTGAGGGCGTCGTCGGCAGGAACACAAGCCCGGAGCCGTACTGGCCCAGCGGCGGCAGCGAGATGGCGAGCTCGCCGGCGACGGCCCTGAAGAGGCCGTCGGGCATCTGGACGAGGATGCCGGCGCCGTCGCCCGTCTCGGCGTCGGAGCCGAAGGCCCCCCGGTGCGCCAGGTTCTCGAGCGCCGTGAGCCCGAGGTGGACGACCTCGTGGCTCGGCCCGCGCCGCAGCTCGGCGACAAAGGCGATCCCACAGGCATCATGCTCGTTGGCGGGGTCGTACAAGCCCGCCCGCTCGCTCTGCAGCGCCACGGCGTCCCTTCTCGGTCGGTCGGCCGGTCACTGAACCGGCCCGTTCTCACCCGGGACATCCTTGGCCCTGCTGGGTCCGCACAGGTTACACGCCGTCGCGTCGACGGGCAGTTCGCTGCGCCCTCGTGCCGCCCGAGCCGCCTCCGACGGGGCAATCCACCCGGAGCGGCGGCACCTGCTCGCCACGGCCGGTGCCGTGCGATCCTAGGCTGCTGCCGTGAGTGGCCCCGATCTCGTCGTCGTCGGCGGGGGCGTCATCGGGCTCGCTTCGGCCTGGAGGGCCCGCCAGCAGGGGGCCGAGGTGGTAGTCGTCGATCCGGAGCCGGGCCACGGCGCCTCCTGGGCGGCGGCCGGCATGCTGGCGGCGGTGACGGAGGCTCATTTCGGCGAGGAGAGCCTGCTGGCGCTGAACCGGCGTTCGGCGGAGGCTTGGCCGGGTTTCCGGGACGAGCTCGAGAGCGTGACCGGGCACGATCTCGCCTACCGGGGCGACGGCACCCTCGCCGTGGCCTACGACACCGGCGACCGGGATGCCCTGCAGGAGCTCTACCGCTTCCAGCAAGAGCTCGGCCTCGGCAGCACGTGGCTCGGCGCCGGGGAGTGCCGCCGCCTCGAGCCGCTGCTCGCCACGGTGATCCGCGGGGGCCTCTTCGTGCCCGGCGACCACCAGGTCGACCCCCGGCGTCTCGTCGGGGCGCTCCTCGAGGCCTGCCGCCTCGTCGGCGTGCGCCTCGTGCCCGACGCCGTCGCTTCGGTCACGACGGCGGGCGATCGCGTCACGGGCGCCCGCTGCGAGGGGGGCGAGAGCCTCCTCGCCGGCCAGACGCTGCTCGCCGCCGGATGGCAGTCCGCCGCCATGCCCGGCCTGCCGGAAGCGGCCCTGCCTCCGGTGCGGCCCGTGAAGGGCCAGATCCTGCGGTTGCGCATGCCGGCGGGCTGGCCGCTGCCTCGCCACACCGTGCGGGCCATCTCGCAAGGGACCTCGCTCTACGTCGTCGTGCGGCCCGACGGCGAGATCGTCTGCGGCGCCACCGTCGAGGAGATGGGCGCGGACCGCCGCGTCACGGGCGGCGCCATCTACTCCCTTCTCCGTGACGCCCAGCTCGTGCTGCCGATGCTCCTCGAGGCCGAGTTCCTGGAGGCGACCGCCGGCCTGCGCCCGGGTTCGCCCGACAACGCCCCGATGATCGGTCCGGGGGCGCTCGAGGGCCTCCTTGTCGCCGCCGGCCATTACCGCAACGGCATCCTCCTCGTCCCGGCCACGGCCGAGCTGGTCGCCGGTCTGCTGCAGGGCGGGCGATCGGGCAGCCCACCGGAGCTGCCATCGTGGGCGGCGGCCTTCGACCCGCGTCGCTTCCATCGGGCACCCGCAGCGGCGTGAGCAACGTTGTGACGCTCGTCGTCAACGGCGAGCCGCAGGAGGTTCCGGCCGGCACTACGGTCGCGGGCGTGATCGCCTTCATCGCCCCGAGCACGCGGGGCATCGCCGTTGCCCTCAACGGCGGCATCGTGGCGCGCAGCACCTGGGAGTCGACGCCGGTGGCGGCGGGCGACCACATCGAGGTGCTCACGGCGGCGCAGGGAGGCTGAGGGTCCTTGCCGGCACCGTTCTTGGACGCCCCCTTCACGATCGCCGGCGAGGTCGTGGGATCGCGCCTCATCCTCGGCAGCGGCGGCATCCCGAGCCTGGAGGTGCTGGAACGGGCGATCATCGCCTCGGGTACGTCCGTCGTCACCGTGGCGATGCGCCGCCTCGACCCGGCCGCCCCCGGCTCGCTCCTCGACGTCCTCGCCCGCCTCGGGGTGCGCGTGCTGCCCAACACGGCCGGCTGCTTCACGGCGGCGGAGGCGGTCCTGACGGCGCGGCTCGCCCGCGAGGCGCTCGAGACGAACTGGGTGAAGCTCGAAGTCATCGGCGACGAGATCACCCTGCTGCCTGACGGGAGCGAGCTTCTGCGGGCGGCCGAGGAGCTCGTCGGCGACGGCTTCGTCGTGCTGCCCTACACGAACGACGACCCGGTGCTCGCCCGTCGTCTCGAGCACGCCGGCTGTGCCGCCGTCATGCCCGCCGGCGCCCCCATCGGTTCCGGCCTCGGCATCGGCAACCCGCACGCCATCGCCATGATCGCCGAGGCCGCCGGCGTTCCCGTCGTGCTCGACGCCGGCATCGGCACGGCCTCTGACGCCGCCCTCGCCATGGAGCTCGGTTGCGCCGGCGTCATGGTGGCCTCCGCCGTGACGCGCTGCCGGAACCCCGAGACGATGGCGCGGGCCATGGCCCTCGCCGTCGAGGCGGGTCGTGCCGCCCGCGCCGCCGGGCCGATCCCACGCCGCTACCACGCCGAGGCCTCCAGCTCCTTTCACAACATGGCGGGGCTGGCGAGGGAGGCCGCCGGGGAAACTTCGCTGGCGCCGAGCGGGCAGCGCCGCCGGTGAGCCTGCGGGTCGAGGGGGTCGCCCCGACTCCCCCCGTCGCCCTCACGATCGCCGGCACTGACTCCGGCGGCGGTGCCGGCATCGCCGCCGACCTGCGCACGTTCGCCGCTCACGGCGTCATGGGGACGCTCGCCGTCACGGCCGTGACGGCTCAGAACACCGTGGGCGTGCAGAGCGTGCAGACGCTGCCGGCGGCCATGGTGGTGGCCCAGATCGAGTCGGTGATGTCCGACCTGCACCCGGCGGCCGCCAAGACGGGCATGCTGGCGACGCCCGACATCGTGAAGGCCGTCATCGCCAGGCTGCACGACGGCGCCCTGCCACCCCTCGTCGTCGATCCCGTCCTCGTTGCCTCCTCCGGCGACCCCCTCTTCGAGGGTCACGCCGTGCGGGACGCCTACCTCGAGCTCGTCGCCGGGGCGACCGTCGCCACACCCAACCTCCTCGAGGCTTCCCTCCTCGTCGGTCGACAGCTGGAGGACCTCGAGGCGATGGAGGCGGCCGCCCGCCAGCTGCAGGCGCTCGGGCCCGCCCTCGTCGTGGTGAAGGGCGGTCACCTCCGCCTCGGCGACGAAGCCGTCGACGTCGCCTTCGACGGGCACGCCGTCACGTTGCTGCGGGCGCCCTGGCTCGAGACCCGCAACGTGCACGGGACGGGATGCAGCTTCGCGGCGGCGATCGCTGCCAACCTCGCACTCGGCTTCGAGCCGGTGCCGGCCGCGCTGGCTGCCAAGGCCTACGTGCACCGGGCCATCGCCCGCTCCGCCGGCTGGGAGCTCGGCGCCGGGCACGGGCCCATCGACCACTTCGGGGCGGTTCGCTGACCCCTTCCGGCCCCCTCGCCGGCCGAGCGGGAGTGCCTCTGCTCAGGCGGCCGGAAGGCGCTGAGGCGCCCCGTATGGCCAGAGGATCTCGGGGACGGCCACCTCTCCGTTGGCCTCCTGGTATGTCTCCATGAGGGCGATCAACCAGCGGGCCGTCATGGCCGTGCCGTTGAGGGTGTGGGCGACGTGCAGGCGCCGCTCGGCGTCGCGGTAGCGGACGTTGAGGCGCCGCGCCTGGTAGTCGGTCGTGTTCGAGCAGGACGTGATCTCGCGATAGCGCCCCTGGCTCGGGATCCATGCCTCGATGTCGTACTTCTTGGCGGCGGACGGGCCGAGGTCGCCGGCGGCCGTGCACACCACGCGGTAGGCGAGCCCGAGGTCGGACACGAGCTCCTCCTCCACGGCGAGGATGCGTTCGTGCTCGGCGGCGGACTGCTGCGGCGTCGTGTAGGCGAACATCTCGACCTTTTCGAACTGGTGGACCCGGAAGATGCCTCTCGTGTCGCGGCCGGCCGCCCCCGCCTCGCGGCGAAAGCACGTCGAGTACCCAGCGTAGCGCCGCGGCAGCTCGGCCTCCTCCAGCACCTCTCCCTGGTGGAAGCCGGCGAGGGCCACCTCGGAGGTGCCCGTCAGGTAGAGCTCGTCGGACTCGAGCCGGTAGAGGTTCGCCTCCTCCGTGGGGAGGAATCCCGTGCCGTACATGGCGTCCTCCCGCACGAGCACGGGTGGCAGCAGCACCTCGAAGCCCATGGCGACGACGCGATCGAGGGCGAACCGGTACATCGCGAGCTCGAGCAGGGCCGTAGCGCCGCGTCGGTAGGCGAACCGTGACCCGGACAACCGAGCCCCGCGATCGAGCTCGAAACCTCCGAGCTCGACGTGGTCCCGCATCTCGAAGGCGAAGACCGGTGGCGTCCCCACCCGGCGCACCTCGGCGGCGTCCTCGTCCGAGCTCCCGTCGGGGATGTCGTCCGCGGGCGGGTTGGGGATCCGCCTCAGCAGGTCGTCGCGGGCAACCTCGAGTTCGCCGAGCTGTGCCTCGGCCGCCCGCAGGTCTTCCTTGAGGTTCTGCAGCGCCGCCAGCTCCTCCGGGCTCGGGCGCCCCTTCGGGCGTGTCCGGGCGCGCAGCTCGTCGACGCTTGCCGTCACCGACCGCCAGGCGTCGTCCACGGCGAGGAGCTCGTCGAAGAGCTCGGCGGCACCCTTGCGCGCAAGGGCGCGCCGCATAACGTCGGGTTCGTCGCGGGCAAGGCGGATGTCGATCATCGTGAGGCCAGCCTACTGGGGGTGCGTGAGCCGCCTTCTGAGGAGGCGGCCCTGCGTCAGCGCCGCTTCTTCTTGCGGGGGCGGGGGGCCGGGCGGGTCCCCTGGCCGGAGGCGGACGGGCGGCCCGGCTGCCGGGAGCCCCCCGTCGATCGCTGGGCGTTCGACCGCTGGCCGTTGGGTCGCTCCGCCGACCGTTGTGCACTCGCAGCGCCGCCCGCCTTGGCTGCCGGCGGCGCCTCGGCCTCTCCCTGACCGTCGACGTCGCTCTCGTAACCGTCCGCCACCTCGAGCACGGCGGTGCGTGCGCCGGCTCCGACGCCGGCGCGACCTGCCGCGCCCGGGCGGAGGGGGCCGCCCTGCGGGACGGCGGCGCGTCCCTTCTTCTGGCGCCGCGAGACGCCGCGGTCGTCACGGTCCTCCAGGTAGCCGGAGGCGGCCATGGCGGGCGTCAGGAGCTGAATGCCCTGGTTGCGGGCATCGAGACGCCGGCGGATCTCGGCATAACGGGGCTCGTACTCCTTCAACATGGCCACGAGCGGCGAGGCGATGAAGATGGAGGAGTAGGCCCCGCTCGTGAGGCCGATGAGGAGGGCGAGGCCGAAGTACTGCAGGGTCGTCGCCCCGAGGATGTCGGCCCCGAGGATGAGGACGGCGAGGATCGGCAGGATGGCGACGAGCGAGGTGTTGATGGAGCGGGCCAGCGTCTGGTTCATCGAGAGGTTCACGACGTCGGTGAAGCTCAGCTTGCCGGTGGCGCCCAAACCCTTCGTATTGTCCCGTATACGGTCGAATACGACGATCGTGTCGTAGAGCGAGTACCCGAGGATCGTCAGGAAGGCGACGACGGTGTCCGGCGTCACCAGGAAGAACGTCAAGGAGTAGATGCCGACGGTCACGAGGATGTCGTGCGCCACGGCGACGATGGCCGCCAGCGCCATCCTCCACTCGAAGAAGATGGAGATGTAGGCGGCGATCATGACGAGGAAGACGATGAGGGCCTCGACGGCCTTGTGCGTCACCTGGCTCCCCCAGGTGGGGCCGACCGCCTCCACCGAGACGCCCGTCGCCGAGGTATGCGTCAAGGCCGCCAGGGCGCTCGTGACCTTCGCCTGCAGGGCGGTGCCCACGTTGGCGCCGGAGCTGGAGAGTTTCGCCTCGACCTGCAGCTGGGTGTGATTGCCCGAGCCGAGGATCGTGACGATCGGGTGCGCCAGACCGGCGGCCCCGACGGCGGCTTGTGCCTGCGTGACCGAGACGCCGGTCGTATTGGCGACCGTCCACGACGTGCCGCCCACGAACTCGATGTCGTAGTTGAGGCCCCGCGTGGCCAGTGAGAGGACGCCGGCGAGGATGATGATGCCGGAGACGGCGAACCAGATGCGCCGCCGCCGGACGAAGTCGAACTTCGTCTGGCCGTAGTAGAGGCGACGGAACCAGCTGAGGTGCGGTTCCGTGCCGGCGGCGGCGGTGCCGAGGCTCATATGCCGGCCTCCGCAGCCGGCGTCGGCGCCGTCGCGAGGCCGCGGGCGACGCCGAGGCCGCGGGCGTCGGTGAAGACGCGGTTGCGGCCGAGCAGGATGACGAGCGGTCTCGTGAAGGTATAGGCCGTGATGACGTCGAGGATGGTCGAGATGCCGAGCATGAGGGCGAAGCCCTTCACGGCCCCGATCGAGAGGATGTAGAGCACGGCGGCCCCGATGAACGAGACGGCGTCGGCCGACAGGATCGTGCGGTAGGCGCTTCGGAAGCCCCGGTCGACGGACGATCGGATGGACCGGCCGGCTCGCACTTCGTCCTTTAATCGCTCGAAATACACGACATAGGAGTCGACGGTGATGCCGACGGACACGATGAGGCCCGTGATGCCCGAGAGGTCGAGCGTGAGGCCCTCCTTGTGCCCGAGGGTGGAGATGATGGCGTACAGCAGCCCCGCCGTCGAGAGCAGGCCGAGGATGACGACGACACCGAGAGCTCGGTAGTAGAAGATCGTGTAGCCCATCACGAGCAGGAGGCCGAGCAGGCCGGCGAGGAGGCCGGCGTGCAACGAGGCCGAGCCGAGGGAGGCGGAGACGACCTGCGAGGTGAGCGGCTTGAGCGCCACCGGCAGGGCGCCGTAGTTGAGCTCGAGCGCCAGCTTGTTGGCGCTCGAGGAGTCGAAGTTGCCGCTGATCTGCCCCGACCCGGGGAAGGTCTTCGACTCGATGATCGGCGCCGACACGATCTCTCCGTCGAGGTCGTTGGCCACGAGCGTGCCGTAGTACTTGGCGGCGAGCGAGTTGAAGATGGGGCTGCCGGACGAGGTGAGGTTGAAGATCACGACCCAGCCGGAGGCGGTGTCGCTGGCATAGGCGCTCTTGATGATGACGCCGGTGGCGTAGGCGGGGCCGAGCACGCACCGCGTGGCCCCGTTGCAGACGCTCGAGTTACTCGTGTCGAGGATGATGTTGCTGTGCTCGTAGAGGGCATCGTTCTCGGGCGGCGTCGACTGGTAGGCGGCGTAGGTGGGGTCCTCGAGCTGCGCCGCCGGCACCGAGAGCGTGAACGAGGTCCCCGAACCGGTGTCGTACTGTGCGGTCCAGGCGTAGGCGCCGACCGGGCTGGGCGGGATCTGGTAGGTCGGCTTCGTGGTCGTCTTCGAGGGCGCCTGGTACGCCGGTGCGCCGGCGATGACCGGGCGGAAGAAGAGCTGAGCGGTCGTCCCGACGATGTTGAGGATCTCCTGTGGGTTCTTCACGCCCGGCAACTGCACGACGACGTTGCCGCCCTGGGTGGAGATGTTCGGCTGGCTGACCCCGAGGGCGTTGATGCGGTCGCTCATGACCTGAACGGCGTCCTGCAGCTCGCTGTTGGTCACCTTTTGACCGGGCAGCGGCTTCGGTGCGTAGGTCACCGAGAGCCCGCCGCGAAGGTCAAGGCCGAGAATGGGCTTCCAGTGGGCGGCGATGACGCCTGCGAAGGTCCCGAAGCACACCAGCAACGTGAGGAGCACGCTCACCAACAAGGAGCGCTGCTTCATGAGTGCGTATGCCCCTCCCTACCGAGGTCGAGGGCCGCTCCTGGGCCCGGCAATCCCGGTGTGCTGCTCGTATCGGCGTGCGTGGCGTCCGCATCGGTGTCGTCGGTGGAGGCGTCCTCGTCGGCGTCGCTTTCGTCGTCGTACTCGTCGTCATCGTCGGAGCCGTGCTCGAGCAGGTAGTCGTCGCTGCCCGGATCGGGGGGGACGTCGAGTGACAGCTCGTCGTCCGCCTTCGTGAGCACCGTGCTGATGGCCCGGCGCACGATCTCGATCTCGATCTCGGGAGCGATCTCGAGCGTGGCCCGATCGCCTTCGATGCCCGTGACGCGGCCGATGATGCCGGAGGCGAGCATGACCTCGTCGCCGACGTTGGCCTCTCGGTTCTGCTGCTGCGCCTTGCGCATCCTCTGGCTGCGGGGACGGAGGACGAACAGGTACAGCAAGAGGCCGAAGCCCACGAGGAGCAACAGAGTCGTGGAGGAGCTCGACGTCTTCTTGGTTGTGGTGGCTACCAGGCCGAGGCCGTGGAACACAAGGCCCACCTGGTTGAGGTACGGGGACATCGGCTCCCTACGCTGGGTCGATTCGAGTCGACCGACACCTTACTCCTTGCAGCGCACTCCCTACGGGCAGGAGTCGTCCTCGCTCAGCGAGTCGAACAGGCTGGGGCCGTCGGGCGACAGATGGCGGCCGCGTCCCCGTACCGTCCGGTTGTGGAGGTTCTCGGGCCCGAGGCGGCTCTCGAGCTCCAGGTGAGGCGGCACGGCTACGCCGAGGTGGTGGAACGCCGCCGGCGTCGCCATCCGCCCCCGCGGTGTACGCAGCACGAGACCGGCCTTGAGCAGGAAGGGTTCGTAGGCGTCCTCGACGGTCTCCGGCTCCTCGCCCACGCTGACGGCCAAGGTGGAGAGTCCGATCGGACGGCCAGGGAAGGCCAGGCAGAGCGTCTCGAGGATCATGCGGTCGACGCGGTCGAGGCCGAGGTCGTCGACGCCGAAGGTCTCGAGGCCCTCGCGAGCCGACTCGAGCGTGACGACGCCCTCGCCTCGCACCTCCACGAAGTCGCGTACCCGTCGCAGCAAACGGATGGCGAGCCGGGGCGTGCCCCGGGAGCGGCGGGCGATCTCGGCGGCACCATCGGGTGTCAGCTCGGTCCCGAAGAGCCGAGCGGAGCGTCGCACGATCGCCTCCAGCTCCTGTGGGCGGTAGTGGTCGAGGCGGGCGACGAAACCGAAGCGATCGCGCAGCGGTCCCGTCACGAGGCCGGTCCGAGTGGTGGCGCCCACCAAGGTGAAGCGAGGGATGTCGAGCCGGAGGGAGCGTGCGGTCGGGCCTTTGCCGAGCACGATGTCGAGCTGGAAGTCCTCCATGGCCGGGTAGAGGACCTCTTCGACGGCACGCCCGAGGCGGTGTATCTCGTCGATGAACAAGATGTCGCCCGGTTGCAGGTCGGTGAGGATGGCGGCGACATCTCCGGTGCGCACGAGCGCCGGGCCGGAGGTGACCCGGAAGCTGGCCCCCATCTCGGCGGCCACGATGCCGGCGAGGGTGGTCTTGCCGAGTCCGGGCGGGCCGGCGAAGAGCAGGTGGTCGACGGCCTGTTCCCGTTTGCGGGCGGCCTCGAGGACGATGGCGAGGCGCTCCTTCAGATCCGCCTGCCCGACGAAGTCAGCCAGGCGGCGTGGGCGCAGACCCGCTTCGAGGAGGGCTTCGTCGTCCTCAGCGGCCAGATCGAGCGGCCGCTCCCCCGCCGAGTCGAGATCCTCGAGCGGTGGGCCGCCGCGGTGGACCACGAACGGTGGCTCTCCCGCCGGTGTCTCCCCGATGACCTCCTTGCGTGGGCTCATCGGCGGGGCGCCAGCTCTCGAAGGGCGGCTCGCAGGAGCTCCTCGAGGCCACCGGAGGGCGGCAGGGCGCGAACGGCTGTGCGGATCTCGTCCGGTCCGTAGCCGAGCTGGCTGAGGGCGTCGGCTACCTCGCTCGCCGGCGAGGGCGTCCCGCCGAGGAGGGAGACAGCCGACGAGAGCGAGCCGTCGAGCTCACCGAAGCGGGACTTCAAGTCGACGAGGAGGCGCATCGCCGTCTTGCGCCCGACGCCGGGCACAAGGGTGAGGGCGTCGATATCGTCGTTGGCGACGATCTCGACGAGGCGGTCCGGTCCGTGCACCGAGACGATGGCGAGGGCGAGCGCCGGACCGACGCCGTGGGCGCCCAGCAGCAGCTCGAAGGCGCGTCGCTCCTCGGCGTCGGCGAAGCCGTAGAGGGTGATGGCACCCTCGCGGACGTGGGTGTGGATCGAGAGGGCTGCCTCGGGTCCGGCCGAGCCGGCGAACCCGGCGAAGCCGACCGGGCCGAGCGAGCCGAAGGACCCCGCCAGTCGTGGCGACACGTGAACGCGGTAGCCGACACCGCCGACGTCGAGCACGATCTCCACGGCAGTGTCGCCGACGGGCCTCCGTTCGATGACGGTGCCCCGCAAGTAGCCGATCATCCCGCCAGTCCTTTCATCATCGCCCGCTCCTGCTCCCATGCGGCCGCTCCCAAGTGGCAGATGCCGAGGGCGAGAGCGTCGGCGACGTCGGCCGGCCGAGGCACCTCGCTCAGATGCAGCAGCCGGACGACCATCGCCTGCACCTGCTCCTTCGGGGCATTGCCGTAGCCCGTGACGGCGAGTTTCACCTCGGCCGCCGTGTACTCGGCCACCCGGCAGCCGTGCTCCACGGCGGTGAGGAGGGCCACGCCGCTCGCCTGCCCGACCGACATGGCGGTGCGGGCGTTCGAGCGGAAGAAGATCCGCTCGATGACCATGACGTCAGGCTTGAGCTCGCCGAGGAGGCCGTCGAGGTCGGCTCGCAGTGTCGCCAGGCGGGCGGGCAGCGGTTCGGAGGGAGGGGTCGTGATGACCCCGGCGGCGATCGTGCGGTAGGCGCCGCCGCCCGCGGCACGCGTGACGCACCCGTAGCCGCAGCGCGACAACCCGGGGTCGATGCCGAGCACAAACATGCGTTCGATGGTAACCCCGCCGCCGGCGCCGAACGCGGATGCTCGCCCGCTCGCCCGTGGTGTCCGGATCAGCGGAAACCCAAGTGCCGTTCGATCGCATCGAGACGCCGGCGCAGCTCCTCGACCTCTGCGTCGAGTGACGTGGCGTGATCGAGCTGACGGCGGACACGTGAGGACCGAAGGGCACGATCGAGCACGCCCTCGAGGGGGACCAGACGCTGCGGGCCATGCACGCCGGCAACCATGCGGGAGGGCAGCTGGCCGGTGCGATACCACGAGCGCAGCGTCGAACGTGCGACACCGGCTGCGCTGGAAGCCTCCTCCAGCGTCACCCAGCCTTCCTCTCGAGGCTGCTCGGCGAGCCGCGAGAGGAGGTCGTCCCAGTCGACCCCGCTCTGGCCGGCCTCGCTCTGGCCGGCCTCGCTCTGGCCGATGTCGCTCGGGCTGGCCCCGCCCTCGCCGGCTTCGCTCTGCGCCACGGTGGACGACCCTATCAAATATCACCGTCTTGACAGGGGCTGTACCGTCACACCATGTTCGAACGTTTCACGGACCGGGCCCGCCGCGTCCTCGTCGTCGCCCAGGACGAGGCAAGGAACCTCAGCCACGGCTTCATCGAGCCCGAGCACCTCCTTCTCGGCCTCCTGCAAGGGGACGGGCTTGCAGCCATGGCGCTCGGTGAGCTCGGGGTCAGCGTGGAGGCGGTGCGGGACAAGGTGGCGGGCAGGCTGGCGTCGGGCGAGACGCACACGCGCGCCTCCAAGGTGCCTTTCAGCCCAGGCGCGAAGAAGGCGCTCGAAATGTCGCTGCGAGAGGCGCTCACGCTCGGCCACAACTACATCGGTACGGAGCACCTGGCCCTTGGCGTGCTGCGCGTCGCCAGCGACGGCGGGTTGATCCCCGAGCTCCTCGGAGTCGATGCCGACGAGGTGCGGGCACGCGTGCTCGAGATCATGCCGAAGGGAACGGCCTCGGCCTCGCGGCAGTCCCCTGCTGCGGTCGACGCCCTGCAGCGGGCGCGCCAGCTCGCCGGAAGCGGGCCGATGACCACCGGGCATGTGCTCCTCGCCCTGCTTGCCGACGGTGCCTGCCAGGCCACGATGGCGCTCTCGGCGCTCGGCGCCACGACGGAGTCGCTGCGGGCGCAACTCGGCCGGATCCCGATTGCCGGCACGAGCGACGCTCCCCCGCGGCCGCGATCGGTCGAGATCAAGCTCGGGCAGCTGACGACCACGATCGACGACCCCGACTTGGCCGCCGCCTTGGGCTCCCTCACGGCTGCGGAGCTGGCGACGGCCCTGCGAGAGGCTTTCAGCACCGCGCCCGAGCCGGAGGCGCCGGAAGGCCCGGACGAGACGGGCACGTCCAGCGACTCGGGTTAGAGCTCGACGCTCTCGAGGATCTCGTCGGGGATGTCGAAGTTTGACCAGACGTTCTGGACGTCGTCGTGGTCCTCGAGCACTTCGATGAGCCTCAGGATCCGCTTGGCGGTCGACTCGTTGTCGATCTCCACGCGCGTGTTCGGCACCATCTCGAGGTCGGCGCTCTCGACCGGGATCTTGGCCTCCTCGAGAGCGACCTTGAGGGCGTGGAGATCGGACGGCGCCGCCGTCAGCATCCAGTCGGAACCCTCGTCGGCGAGATCCTCGGCGCCGGCCTCGAGGGCGACGCTCATGAGCTCGTCCTCGCCCACGCTCTTCGGGAGCAGTACGACGCCCTTGCGGTCGAACTGCCAGGCGACGGCGCCCGGCTCGGCCATCGAGCCGCCGTTGCGGGAGAAGAGGGAGCGGATGTCAGCCCCCGTGCGGTTGCGGTTGTCGGTGAGGCACTCGACGATCATGGCGACTCCGGAAGGGGCGTATCCCTCGTAGGAGACCGCCTCGTACCGGACGCCCTCGAGCTCGCCCGTGCCCCGCTTGATGGCCCGCTCGATCGTGTCGAGGGGCACCGAGGCGTCCCGCGCCTTTGCGAACATCGTGCGCAGCGTGGCATTGGCGTTGACGTCGCCGCCGCCTTCGCGGGCTGCCACCTCGACCTGGCGGATGAGCTTGGCGAAGAGCTTTCCTCTCGCTTTGTCCACAGCGCCCTTGCGGTGCTTGGTCGTCGCCCACTTGGAGTGACCTGACATCGTTCAGTCTCCCTCGACTTCGATCTGGTCCAACAACAGTTGATGGAGGCGGCCATCGCCGGCCAGCTCCGGATGGAAGGCGGCGACGATCACCGTCCCCTGCCGGCACACGACAGCCCGCGCCGGCCCCCTGCCGCCCTCGCCGGCGGTTCGCTCCCCGTCACCCTTGCCGCCGAGCACGACCGAGGCGAGCACATCCACCTCGGGACCGGCTTCCTCCACGACGGGCGCCCGGATGAACACGGCGTGCATTGGGCCGCCATCGATGCCGGCGAGCGTGAGGTCCGTCTCGAAGGAGTCGAGCTGGCGCCCGAAGGCGTTGCGGCGCACGACGAGATCGATGGCTCCGAAACACACCTGGTCGCTCCGCCCGTCGAGGATCTTGCGGCTGAGCAGGATCATGCCGGCACACGTGCCGAGGACGGGCAGCCCATCGGCGAGGAGCTTCTCGAGGCCGGGAAGCAGGCCGGAGGATCCCAGCAGAAGAGACATCGTGGTCGACTCGCCACCCGGCAGGACGAGGGCTTGCACGCCCTCGAGGTCCATCGGTCGGCGCACCGGCACCCCGGCGGCGCCGAGCTGCTGCAGGACGGCAAGGTGCTCGCGGACGTCCCCCTGCAGCGCCAGCACGCCGACTCGGGCGGCAGCTCTCGGGCGCGCCGAACCCGTCGACGGCACCCGGTTACCAGCCGCGCTCGGCCAGCTTCACCTCGAGGGCGCCGATCTCGATGCCGGCCATGGCGTCACCGAGACCCCGCGACACCTTGGCGACGATCTCCGGGTCCTCGAAGTGAGCGGTGGCCTCCACGATCGCCCGCGCCCGGCGAGCCGGGTCGCTGCTCTTGAAGATGCCGGAACCGACGAAGACCGCCTCGGCACCGAGCTGCATGACGAGAGCTGCATCGGCGGGCGTGGCCAGTCCACCGGCGCAGAACAACGGCACGGGCAGCTTGCCGGCGGACGCCACCTCCTCGACGAGGTCGATGGGCGCCTGCAGGTTCTTCGCCCAGCCGTAGAGCTCGGCGGAATCGGCCACCGCCAGCTTGCGGATGTCACCGAGGATGGAGCGGAGATGGCGTACGGCCTCCACGACATTGCCGGTGCCAGCCTCGCCCTTGGAGCGGATGAGGGCGGCGCCTTCGCTGATTCGCCGCAGCGCTTCGCCGAGATTCGTGGCGCCGCAGACGAACGGCACCTGGAATGCCCACTTGTCGATGTGGTACGCCTCGTCAGCCGGCGTCAGCACCTCGCTCTCGTCGATGTAGTCGACCCGGAGGGCTTCGAGCACCTGGGCTTCGGCGAAGTGGCCGATGCGGGCCTTGGCCATGACCGGGATCGTCACGGCGTTCTGGATGCCCTCGACGAGGGCAGGGTCGCTCATGCGGGCGACACCTCCGTCCCGGCGGATGTCGGCCGGCACCCGCTCGAGCGCCATGACGGCGACGGCTCCTGCGTCCTCGGCGATCTTTGCCTGCTCGGCGTTGACGACGTCCATGATGACGCCCCCGCGGAGCATCTCCGCCAGTCCCCGCTTCACCCGCGCCGTTCCGGTGGCCCTTGTGTCGGTCATCCCCGTCCGATCAGCATCTGAAGGCGAACCCATCCGGTCATTCTACGGGTTCGGCACGCTCACAGTTCCCTGAGCACGTCCAAGCGTCCGTCCATCGTGGGATCGTCGCTGTCGCCGTCGAAGGGGGCAAACCAGCTCGAGGCGGTGCGCCCGAGCACCGAAGCCGGCACGGAAGATGGCCGTCGGTCCCCCGTGCTGCCGATGCGCTCCAAGGCGGCAATGAGGCCGGGCGGGTAGCGGGTGGTCGCCACGCCGGCCAGGTCGGCCCGGATCTCCCGGTCGGAGCCCCGCAGCCAGAGGGCGGCCCGCTCGCCTCCGATGACAGAGAGCAGGCGGCCGAGCGCACTGGCGGCGAGGGCGGCCGAGGCGACGTCGAGGCGCTTGATGTGGGCGAGCTCATGGGCGACGACGGCCTCCAGCTCGATGCGATCCAGCAGATCGACGAGGCCGGCCGTCACCACGAGAGTGGCGTCCTCGTGGCGCCGCCCGACGGCGAGGGCGTTCGGGGCGCGATCAGGGATCACGCGGAGCCTCGGCGCCGGCAGGCCGAGGGAGGAGCAGAGCCCGTCGCTCAAGTCGGCGAGGCGTTCGGCACCCAGTGGGCGAAGGCTTCCGGCAGCCGCCGCTGCCGCCGGGGTCATCCCCTCGAGCTGGCCGAGCAGAGACGAGGAGGCCCGCCCCCAGATCACGGCGGCCAGGACGATCCATCCCACGAGCAGGACGGCGCCGACGATGAGAAGCACGGGGAGCACGATGCCGAGGAGCAGTACGACGACACCGAGCATGGCCGGCGCCGCCAGCACCGTTCGAACACGGCGACGGTTGCCGTCGGCTGCTGCCCGCCACTCGGCATCTCGCCGACCGGCGGCATGCTCGAGCACGACCTTGGCGGCCTCGTAAGCCGCTTCTTGGGCCTCCCGGTTGCGACGCTGGCGTTCGTCCGGGTCGTTGCGCTGCCGGTCGCGACGAGAGCGGGATCTCGTCGATGCAGGCATGATCGGTGATCTTAGGGCCGCCGCGATGCGACCCTGGCGTACAGCTGCAGGTATCGCTCGGCGACGGCATCCATGGAGAAACCCCCCACCCGCTCCCCCGCCAACACGGCCAACCGCTGACGTTCCCCGGCGTCACCCAGCACGAGGGCGAGCGCCTCCGCCAGTGCGGACGCATCGCCGGGTTTCACGAAGCGGGCCGCCTCGGCGGCGGCGAGGCGGTAGCCAGGAAGATCCGAGGCGATGACGGCGGCGCCGGCGGCCATCGCCTCGAGGAGGATGACGCCGAAGGACTCACCTCGCAGAGATGGAGCCACGAACACGTCGGCAGATCCGAGGAGGCGTGCTTTCGCGACGTCGTCGACGGCGCCCAGCCATTCGATGCCGTCGCCGGCAGCGAAGCGCTGCCGGAGGCTCTTCGTCTCCGGACCCTCCCCGACGACGAGCAGCCTGCTTGCCGGTGCCCCGCCTCCGCGACGCTGGAGCAGCTCGAAGGCCTCGAGGAGCACGGCGAGGCCCTTGCGCTCCTCGTGGCGGCCGACGAACACGACACGCAGCGGCGAGACCGGCGCGCCGCCCAAGCCGTTCGCGTCGGGGTTTCGGCGGTGCGGGAAGAGCGCCGTGTCGATGCCGTTCGGGATCAGCTCGGTGGCCCCGAGATGGCGCCCGAGCACCTGCCTCGCCGTCGCCCGGGCAGCCTCGGACACGGCGACGGTGGCGTCGAGCCGCCGTGCGAACGGTCGGAGGAGGGCACCCTCGGCCCGGTAGACGGCGTCGCAACCGGCGCGGTGGAACGTCGCCACGATGGGGCGAGGGCCGGCGAGCAGTGCCGCCAGCGAGGCGCCGGGCACGAGCGGTTCGTGGACGTGCACAACGTCCGGATGGATGCGCTTCAGGGCTCGCAGGGTCCGTGTCATGGCGAGCGGGCCAGGTGACACCGGGGCTCTCGAGCCGTTGGCGGCGATGCTGAGGCTGCGCCCGATGCCGATGAGGCTGAATTGAGCCCTGCCCCCGTCAATGGTGGCCGATGCCGGCGACACGACCGTGACGCTCGTCCCGGCTCGCTGCAGCGCTTCGGCGAGGCCGCTCACTTGTGCCTGCACACCGCCGGGCACCGACAAGTCGTACGGGCACACCACGGCGACGCGCACGGCGGAAGGCTACGCCCTCACACCGCTCGCCTCGTGACCGGCTAGGACGCCGGGAACTGGCGCCGCTCCTTCTCATGGGCGATGAGCACCTCGAGGCTGGCGCTCACGCACTCCGGGTCGAACTGGGTGCCGGAGTGCTCGGCGAGATACTCGCGGGCGGCTTCCGGCGTGAAGACGTTGTTCCGGTAGATGCGAGGGTGGGTGAGGGCGTCGTAGACGTCCATGACGGCCAGCAGCCGCCCGAAGAAGGGGATCTGCGTGCCGCTGAGATGATCGGGGTAGCCCGTGCCGTCCCAGCGTTCGTGGTGGGCGCGCACACCCGCCGCGAGCGGGTCGAGGTCTCGCGACATCGCCAGCAGCACGTCGGCGCCGATGACGGGATGTTGTTGCACGGCGGCGCGTTCCTCCGGTGAGAGCCGGCCCTTCTTGTTGAGGATCTCGCGTGGCAGGCCCAGCTTGCCGAGGTCGTGCACGATGGCGATGTGAGTGACGAGGAGGCGATCTGGCCGATCGAGATCAAGCTGAGCGGCCAGGAGGCCGGCGAGGTTGCCGACCCGCGAGGCGTGACCGGCGAGGTGGGCGTCGTAGGCGCCGAGGGCGCTGTCGAAGGCGTCGACGAGCGACTGCTCGTGTGCGTGTCCCTCCGGTGGGTGCTCATCAGAGCTCGCCATGGCTCACCCCCAGCTGTTGAGGCTACCAGGCGGTCTTGCGATAGCCTGATGGCGCCCTGAAGAGGGTCTCGCGCACGGGTGGACGGCGCGACATGCGGCCTTCGGTCCACGCAAGCCTGGGACCTTCGGCTCTAGAGGCGCGTGGCTTGCTCACGTAGCGTCTCAGAATGGTCGCGATGATCACTGACACCATGACCGCCCTGCGGGAGCTCGAGCCGGCGGAGCGCCGGGTCCTCAGTGACTTTTGCCTCCTGCAGTCGACCGTGGCCTCTCATCACCGCGACGAACGGCGGATGCTGCGTGCGGTCTCGGAGGCGTGCGAGGCGATCGGCCCCCATCGCGCTCTCGAGCCCGTGTCAGAGCTCTACCAGCTGCAACGGCGCCTCATCTCGCTGCCGTGGAGCCGGCGGCGAGCGTTGCGCAACCGGACGGAGGCCTGGTTGCGGGAGGGCTCGCGTGAGGATCTCTTGGCGGTGGCGTCGCTCCTGCACGCCTGAGCTGAGCCCGCTGCTGCGAGGCGGCTCCCTTGCCGCCTGCACCTATCCGATCACGAACCAGCCGACCTCCACGAGGCGCCGCGGGGCGGCCGTGAGAGTGATGGTGAACGAACGTGATGCCGCCACGACGTTGGCGACGGCGATCGGAGCACCGGTATCAGTCTGCAAGGTGGCGAGGACGATGGAAGAGGTTGTCACGCCTGCGAGGGTCACCGTGACGCTCGTTTTCCTGGCCTTTACCTGCGCAACTCCGCTTCGCGAGAAGGCCACCTTGCCCTCGACCTTCAAGGCGACGCCTGTGTCGCTCATGGCGTAGACGGCGGTGCCTCCACCGCTCACGGCGAACACGCCACCACCGGAGGCTGGCACGGCATCGGCGGCGGTGCCGCCCTGCGCGTAGACGCCGTAAGCGTTCACGCCAGCGGTACCGACGATGCCATACTGGCGGCCTGCGCCGCGGAGGCCGATTTCGCCGGAGCCGAAGACGCCGGCGCCGGTGCCGTTCGTGGTGGCTGAGATCACGTCAGAGAGGTTTTTCGCATCCGTGATCGCCGCCGAGATCGCGCTCCCGGCACCGGTGGTGGTCGCTTCGAGGGCGTTGCCGGCGCCGGCAGTCGTCGCCTTGACGGCTGCGGACTTGTTTGCCGGGTTGATGAGTTGCGCCACGACTCCGGGCCCCGTGCCGCTGGCGCCACCCGGTGCACCGGAGGCGACGACACCGTCGGTGGCCAAGACGCCGGCAACGGTGCCGATTCCCGTCACGCCGACGCCGAAGATACCGCTGGCGACGCCGGCGACGCCCGTGTTCTTTCCATGGCCGATAACGCCGGCGTTTGCGAAAACGGTGTCGTCTGGATTGGCCAGGCTTGCGTAGGCGCCTCCGGACTCCTCGAGTTCGGTGGCTGCCGTCGCACCCGTGTTGTCCTGCCCGAGGAGGACGGCACTGCCCTGGGTAGCGCTCGCCGGTTGGGCGGAGACGAGCGAGTCAGCCGCCAGGCCGGCGAGACCGACCGCCCCTCCCAGCAGAAGCGCCCGTCGAGATGTCGGCTTCGGTGCGGCAGCATCAACTGGGGTCGCGTCTCGTTGCATCGTGTCTCCTCCCGGCCCGTTTGGGCCCCCGTACGACCGTACGCAGGAACTCGCCGCAGCACATCGGCACAAACCCCTATTTTGGGCGCGTTCACCCCCACGTTTTCAATCGGCGGGAGTGGCGTGCCCTGCCACGGAGGTCAGCCGAACTTCTCCCGGTCGGACGGCCAGTTCGGCTGGAACATGTGCCACTGCTCGGGCGCTTGCCGGATGAGATCCTCGAACTCGGCCGCCAGCATGCGGGTGAGTCGTGTCACGTCGGCGCGCAGGCTGCCGCTGCGCTCGAACTCGAGGGGCGGGCGGATGACGCCATGGCCCTTGCCGCCCGGCCGTTGGTAGACGATCGACGGGAAGAGGGGTGCGCCCGTGCGCAGTGCGAGCACGGCCGCTCCACCGGGCAGGGTGGTGCGCTCCCCGAAGAACTCGACCTCGACGCCGTTGCCGACGAGATCCCGGTCGGCGACGAGGCCGACGAGGCGCCCGGCGCGAAGCGCACTCGCCAAGCGGCCGGAGGTGTCCGACCCGAACCCGTGGATCGTGAGGCCGAGCGCCTCGCGCTGCGCCTTGAACCAGTCGAAGAGATCCGGCGGCTCGAGCGTCTCCGCCACCGTCGTCATGGGGTATCCCTTGAGCGTCAACCAGGCACCGCCAAGGTCCCAGAAGCCGAAGTGGGGCAAGGCGAGAATGACGCCGCGGTGCTTGGCCATCTCTTCTTCCACCCGGTCGAAGCCCTCGATCGAGAACCGCCGGAAGACTTCCGCCGGCCGCATCGAGACAAGCCGGGCGCTCTCCACCCAGTAACGGGCGTAGGAGTCGAAGGCCTCCGTCACGAGACGCTCGAGCGCAGTCTCCGAGACGGCGGGACCGACGACGCGGCGGAGGTTGGCGCGGATGACGGGGCGCTTCTTCCGCCAGAACAGCTCCGACATGGTGAACCCGGACAGCGTCGCCAGCCCGCCGGCAAAGGGAGCCGGAACGGCCTTCAATGCGGCCGTCAAACCCCGATAGGTCCAGTAGGCCCTGCTGTGATGACCGAGCAGGCCCGGCGACGTCATGGCCTCAGTGGGCCGGTCCACCTGGCTGTGGGAGGCGGATCAGCGGCCGGAGCCGAGGCGGCGCCGGAACGACGATTCGGCACCCTTGAGACGACGCTCGTTCCGCACGCGACCGGGGCGCGTGGCGGCGCGCGGGGTCGGCCGGGAGCCCGCCCGCTCGCTCTGGAATGCCTGCCGCAGTCGGATCGAGAGCGGCTCGTCACGCCGACGGGAGCGCGCCCGGCTTGCGACCGGAACGCGGCGCCGGCGGGCGGGGTCGCTGCTGGCATCCCGCCAGGCCCGCCACCTCGACTCGACGCGGGCAGGGCGCCGTCCCCGAAGGCCCGATCCACTCGCCGTGGCGAGGGCGGCAGCCGCTTCGGCCTCCCGAGTGGGATCGCTCGCCTGCGCCCACACCTTGAAGAAGCGCTGGCAGGCCGTCACGACGCACAAGCCGAGCAACGCGAGCAGCAACGGGACGAGGATGATGTGCAGGAGCAGGGCGATGCCGAGAGCGATGAGGCGCTCGGCGCGTTCCATGAGACCGCCCTTGGCGACGTAACCGAGCGACTCCGCCTTGGCCCGCTCGTAGGAGATCGTGTTGCTCACGCCCAGGATGGCGAACGGGATCAGGACCATCTTGGGGTCGTGGCCGGGGCCGGCGGCGAAATACCAAGCGAGGCCACCGAAGATGAACATGTCCGCCACGCGGTCGGACACCGAGTCGAAGAAGGCACCCCGTTTGGAGGAGGTGCCGGCCGCCTTGGCGACGGCCCCGTCGAGAGTGTCCATGAGCCCGCCGACGGTGAGCAGGACGATGGCGAGATAGAGCTGCCCGATGCCGATCACGACGCCGGTCAGTCCGGCGAGCAGCATCCCGACGACCGTCACGTGGTCGGCCTTCACGCCCATGGAGACGAGCCGCGGACCCACCGCCTTGAGGACGCGGACGAAGGAGCCGGTTGCCTCAGCTTCCGTCGCGGCGGGGTTCTCGGTCGCGGCGGGTGTCTCCGTAGCGGCGGCGGCCTCCGGGACGACTTCCTCGGCCACTGGCTCTGCTACGACGTCAGGAGCTTCCTCCTCGGCCACGTCGGCAGAGGCATCGGCGCGGCCTCGGCGGCCGTCGATCATGGCGTTACCAGCGTCGTCGGCCTTGGCGTGACCCTCTGACAGGGTTCACGTCTCTCTCCAGCCATGAACACGATGTTACCAAATGCCACCCGAGTAACCCCCGCTTCACCCACGAACGCGGCGTGACGTGGGATGCGGTTGTGCTCGGCCTGCAGGCTGCCGGGGGCCTCTGCCCCGCTGCCGCTTCCCAGGTAGGCTCGCCGCCGAGCGGCCCGGTCGTTCCCGCAGGGGGTGCGAGGACGGGGCGCATCGAGGAGGTGTCCGGTGGCCAATGTGCCGTCTGCGAAGATCCGGAATGTCGCGCTCGTCGGTCACGGCGGCGCCGGCAAGACGACGCTCACCGAGGCCCTCCTGGTGTGCTGTGGAGCACTCAATCGCGCCGGTCGTGTGGAGGACGGCACGACCGTGTCCGACTTCGAGCCGGAGGAGGTGAAGCGCCACATCTCCGTGTCGCTCGCCATGGCACCGGCCGCCGTCGGCGAATACCGCATCAACGTGATCGACACGCCGGGCTACGCCGACTTCGTGGCGGAGGTGGAGGCCGCTCTCTCGGTCGCCGACCTCGCCGTCATCGTGGTGAGCGCCGTCGAAGGCGTGGAGGTCAACACCGAGACCGCCTGGCGCATCGCCGCCGAGCTCGAGATGCCCCGGCTCGTGTTCGTGAACAAGCTCGACCGTGAGCGGGCCGATTTCGAGCGGACGCTCGAGCAGTTGCGGGATCGCTTCGGAGCTGGCATCGCCCCGCTCGAGCTGCCGATCGGGCACGAAGCGGATTTTCGCGGCGTGGCGGACCTGCTGACCGACACTGCCATCACCTACGACACGGGCTCTGCCGTCACCGGCGAGATCCCCGAGGACATGTCCGAGATGGAGCATCGCGTGCGCGACGCCCTCGTCGAAGGCATCGTCGTGGCGGACGACGACCTCATGGAGCGCTACCTCGAGGGAGACACGCCGTCGACGAAGGAGCTCGAAACCACCTTGGCGCACGGAGTCGCCTCCGCCACCGTCTTCCCGGTCGTCTGCGGCTCGGCCACCAAGGCCATCGCCATCGACCGTCTCGCCGAGCTCATCTGCGAGATCGGGCCGAGCCCGCTCGAGCGCCGGCCCGTGCCGGTGCGCGCCGGTGACAAAGCCACTTCCGTGCCCGTCGACCCGAGCGGTCAGCCACTGGCACGCGTCTTCAAGACCATCGCCGACCCCTATGTCGGCAAGATCTCGCTCATCCACGTGCTCTCGGGCACGATCCGCCCCGACGCCACCCTCGTCAACTCGCGGACTCACGGCGAGGAGCGCCTGCACGCCCTCCAACTGCTGCGCGGCAAGGAGGCGAGCCCGATCAGCGAGGCGCAGGCCGGCGACATCATCGCCGTGCCCAAGCTCAGCGACGCCCGCACCGGCGACACCCTGGCGCCGAAAGGCAGCCCGGTCGTGATCGAAGCCCGCCCCGCTCCCACTCCCCTGCTCTCGATCGCCGTCCACCCCAAGGCCAAGGGCGACGAGGACAAGCTCATGACCGCCCTGCACCGCCTGCAAGAAGAGGACATGACCCTCTCGGTGCGGCGCGACGACGAGACGCACCAGACGATCCTCGCCGGCATGGGCGACACCCACCTGCAGATCGTCTGCGAGAAGCTCCTTCGCAAGTTCGGCGTCGAGGTCGAGACCGAAGCGGTCAAGGTCCCCTACCGCGAGACCATCACGAAGTCGGCGGACGCCGAGGGCAAGTACAAGAAGCAGACGGGCGGGCACGGGCAATTCGGCGTCGCCAACTTGCGCGTCGAGCCGCTCGAGCGCGGCGTTGGCTTCGAGTTCTCCGACGAGATCGTCGGCGGGGCGATCCCTCGCCAGTTCATCCCGGCCGTCGAGAAGGGCGTGCAGGAGGCGATGGGGACCGGCGGAGCCCTCGGCTTCCCCGTCGTCGACGTCAAGGTCACCGTCTACGACGGCAAGTACCACTCGGTCGACTCGTCCGAGATGAGCTTCAAGATGGCGGGATCCATCGGGTTTCGGGAGGCGTTGGCAAAGGCAGGGCCGGTGCTCTTGGAGCCGATCTCCCGCCTCGAGATCACGGTGCCGGCGAGCGCCCAGGGCGACGTGCTCGGGGACCTGAACTCGCGGCGCGGGCGCGTGCTCGGCACCGAGACCGGATCGGGTGACGAGCAGGTCGTCATCGCCATCGTGCCGACCTCAGAGGTCATGCGGTACGCCACCGACCTGCGATCCCTCACGGGCGGCAGGGGGCGTTTCTCCATCCGCCACGACCGCTACGAGGTCGTCCCCGCCCAGCTCGTCGACCGCATCGTGAAGGCGGCGCAGTCGGACTCCTGAGCCGAGCTCAGGAGTCCTCCGGCGCCGGGCCGCCGGCGCCGGGCGGATCCTCGTTCGGGCCGATTCCCTCGCCGGCACCCTTCGGGGGAGATGTCCCGTTCCCCGATCGGGACGAGCCGTTGAGGCCGGTGGGGGTGGGCCGGCTGGCCGGAACGGGCCACGGGTCGGAGGCCTGCTTCGGGGAAGGGTGCGAACCGCCCTCTGCCGTCCCATCGCCGAGGCGGGGAGGCGCCGTCGCCGGCGTCGACAGGCCGGCCGCCTGGCGGATGCTGGCGGCGACCGCCTCGGGCTCCGCCACCTCCACCACGAGGTAGCGGTAACGGGCGCCGACCGTCTCGACGAGGACGGCGTTGCGCCCGAAGCCGCACGCCCAGAAGGACCAGCCGTGCTGGCCGTGCTGGCTGCCGAGCTTGAACAGCGTCGTGCGGGTGCGACGTCGCTGCCGCAGGCGGATGCTGACGAGCTGGTAGACGGCTGGCTCGTGGCTCGCCCGGATCACGGCGGAGATCGGCACGCGGACCCGACGCTGCACCGCCCACAGGGCGCGCCAACCCGAGAGACACACCACGAGGGAGTCGCCGTCGATCTGCAGGACGCCCCAGACCTTGGGCGGGCGGTGAGTCGACCGGGTGAGGGGCTCGAGGACGACGTCGTCGTCCAGCGGCCCGCCGCCTAGGATTCCCATGCAGCTCGTAACCGTTGCCAGCTCACCGGAAGTGCTTCCGGGAGGACGCGGACCTCCGCCGTCGCCGACATGAAATTCGTGTCGCCGATCCAGCGCGGGACCACGTGGACGTGGAGGTGGGCCGGGATGCCGGCGCCCGCCGCCCGACCGAGGTTGAGACCGAGGTTGAGGCCGTCCGGGCTGTAGGCGGTCTTCACGGCCGCCACGCTGTCGTGCACCGCAGCCCAGAGGCCGGCGGCCTCCTCGCCCGACAGCTCCTCCAGCTCGCGGACGTGCCGCCGTGGCATCACGAGCACGTGGCCGGAGGCATACGGGTAGGCGTTCAAGACGCAGATCATCGTCTCGTTCGACCAGATGACGTAGCGCTCGGAGTCGGGCGCCGTCGAGGCGGCGATGGCGCAGAAGACGCAGCGCTCCTCGCCGTGGCCCGACCCGTTCGGCGCCACGCCCGCGCCGACAGCAGCGGCCGTACCGGCGCCCTCCTCGCCGAAGGTGCTCACGTACTCAGCCCGCCATCCCGCCCAGAGCCGCTCGAGCGTCACGCCGCCGCGCCCCGCTTCGGCTCAGCCGCCTCGGCCACCGCCCGCCCCACGAAGTCGGCCAGCGGCACGCCGCGCTCGGGTGGGCGTTCGCCGCGGCCGTTCACGCCGACGGTGCCGGCGGCGACGTCGTCGGCGCCGACGACGAGCACGTAGGGCAGCTTCTCGAGCTTGGCGCGGCGCACTCGTGGGTTGAGGGGCTCGCCGGCGGCCTCCGTGTCGACCCGGATGCCGGCCTGCTTGAGGGTGCTCACGACCTCGGCGGCGTAGGCCTCGTGCTCGTCACGCACGGGCAGCACGCGCACTTGCACGGGCGCCAGCCACATCGGGAAGGCCCCGGCGTAGTGCTCCACGAGCACGGCAAAGAAGCGCTCCACCGAGCCGAAGAGAGCCCGGTGGATCATGATCGGGGTGTGGCGGGCGTTGTCGGCACCGATGTACTCGAGCCCGAAACGCTGCGGTTCCTGGAAGTCGAGCTGGATGGTGGACATCTGCCAGGTGCGCCCGATGGCGTCGCGGGCCTGCACGGAGATTTTGGGGCCGTAGAAGGCTCCACCGCCCTCGTCGAGCACGAGCTCGAGGTTCATGCCGACGGCGACGCGACGCAGCGCCTCGGTCGCCTCCGCCCAGTCCTCGTCCGACCCGACCGCCTTGCCGGGCGGCTTGGTGGACAGCTCCAGGTAGAAGTCCTCGAGGTCGAAGTCTCGCAGCAGCTCGAGGACGAAGGTCAAGAGGGAGCCGAGCTCGTCGCCCATCTGCTCACGGGTGCAGAAGATGTGGGCATCGTCCTGGGTCATGCCCCGCACGCGGGTGAGGCCGTGCACGACGCCCGACTTCTCGTAGCGGTAGACGGCGCCGAACTCGAACAGGCGCATGGGGAGCTCGCGGTAGGAGCGCTGCCGGCTGGCGAAGATGAGGATGTGGAACGGGCAGTTCATCGGCTTGAGGTAGTACTGCTGCCCCCCGTCGAGCTCCATGGGAGGGAACATGCCCTCGGCGAACCAGTCGAGGTGACCAGACGTCTCGAACAGCTCCGCCTTCGAGATGTGCGGGCTGTTGACGAAGTCGTACCCGGCCTCCTCGTGGCGACGCCGCGAGTAGTCCTCCATGAGCTTGCGGATGAGCCCGCCCTTCGGGTGGAAGACGGCCAAGCCCGAGCCGACCTCGCTCGGGAAGGAGAAGAGGTCGAGCTCGGCCCCGATCCGGCGGTGGTCGCGCCGCTCCGCCTCCTCCAAGCGGTGGAGGTGCTCGGCGAGCGCTTTGGCGGACTCCCAGGCGGTGCCGTAGATGCGTTGCAGCTGCTGGCGGTGCTCGTCGCCCCGCCAGTAGGCGCCGGCGACGCGCATCAGCTTGAAGTGCCCGAGGCGGTCCGTGGCGGGCACGTGCGGTCCCCGGCAGAGGTCCACGAAGGCGTCCGTGTTGCGGTAAGCCGTGACGACGCCCTCGTCTCCGCCCGCCTCGAGGGCGATCTCGGGGTCCTCGGCCCGCGCCGCGACACCCTCGATGATCTCCCGCTTGTACGGCTGGTCGGCGAACAGCTCGAGCCCCTCCTCGATCGAGTGCTCCTCGCGCAGGAAGGGCTGTCCCGCCGCCACGATCTCGCGCATGCGCCCCTCGATGGTCTCGAGGTCGGTGTCGCTGAAGTGAGCGCCGCCGGGCAGCTCGAAGTCGTAGTAGAAGCCGTCGCTGATGGACGGCCCGATGGCGAAGCGGGCACCCGGCCACAGGGAGAGGACGGCCTGGGCGAGAACGTGGGCGGTGGAGTGGCGAAGGACGGCGCGCCCCTCCTCGGTGCCACGCGTGACGATGGCCACCTGGGCGCCGTCCGGCAAGGCTCGTGTGAGATCCCAGAGCTCGCCCTTCACCTCGACGGCCACGGCGTCCTCGGCGAGGCGGCGCCCGATCGCGGTCGCCAACGTCGTGCCCGTCGAGCCTTCCGGTAGGGAGCGGGCGCTCCCGTCGGGCAGGATGACGGTGATGTCGGCGGCCATCGAGCCAATTTAGGGCGCTCCCGTCCCCGGCCGTGAACGCCCAGGTCAGGGCGCCCCTTCCTCAGGCGGTCAGAGGGCGACGCCGAGGAGACGTGCCGCCCGGCTCACGCCGAGGCCGCCGGCGGCAGCCTCGTCGATGGCTGCCAGGGCTCCCGGCGTGTCGAGGTCGTCGTCGAGGCGCGCACGCACCGCTTCGAGGGCGCCCTCGCCTTCACCGGCCGCCCGCCAGCGCTCGAGGCGGCTGGCGGCGCCCTCGAGGAGGGCACCGTCGAAGTCCCACGAGCCCCGGTAGTGGTGGGCGAGGAGGGCGAGCCGGACGGCGGCCGGGTCGTGGCTCTCGAGCAAGGTGTGGACGAACACGAGGTTCCCGAGCGACTTCGACATCTTCTCGCCACCGAGGCGCACCATGCCGACGTGCATCCAGTGGCGCACGAAGCGCTCGCCGGTGGCGGCCTCCGACTGTGCCGCCTCGCACTCGTGGTGCGGGAACACGAGGTCGTCGCCGCCACCGTGCAGGTCGATCGTCGTCCCGAGCTCTCGCAGCGCCAGCGCCGAGCACTCGATGTGCCAGCCGGGGCGGCCCTTCCCCCAGAGCGAGTCCCAGGCGGGCTCGTCCTCGGCCGACGGCTGCCAGAGCACGAAGTCGAGCGGGTCGTTCTTGAAGGGGTCGTCCGGGTTGCCCCCCCGCTCGGCTGCCAGCCGCAGCATCTCGTCGCGGTCGTAGTGGCTCACCTGGCCGAAGCGCGGGAACGAGGAGACGTCGAAGTAGACGGCGCCGCCTGACTGGTAGGCGTGGCCGGCGTCGAGCACCATGCCGATGAAGCCGAGGATATCGGGGATGGCCGAGGTCGCCCGCGGCTCGCTCGTGGCAGGAAGCAGGTTGAGCGCTCGCATGTCGTCGTCGAAGCGGGCGATCTCGCCGGCTGCGAGGTCGAGGTAGTGGACGCCGAGCTCACGGGCCTTGCGCAGGATGTCGTCGTCGACGTCGGTGATGTTGCGCACGCACTCGGTGCGGTGGCCGAGGTCGCGTAGGCGTCGCTGCAGGACGTCGTAGGTGACGTACACCATGGCATGGCCGAGGTGGGCGGCGTCATAGGGCGTGATGCCGCACGTGTACATCGTCACGACCGGGCCGGGCTCGAAGTCGACCACGGCGGAGCGGGCCGTGTCGTACAGACGCATCACCGTGCGGCCCCGCCACCCGGGTCGAAGCCCGTCAGCTTGATGCTGGCGTGCGCCCGGTGCTTGATGTTGATCCCGATCAGCACGGCCGTGAAGGCCTCGATGGCGGCCGCCGCCGAGAGTGAGCCGGCGTCCACACCGCGGCAGCCGGGGATGCGGTCGGTGAGCTCGATGGCGGCGGCTGTCGCCGCCGCGTGATCCGAGCAGACGAGGACGTCGGCGTCGAGGGACTGCTCGAGGTCGGCGACGACCCGGGCCGGCAGGTGGTGGAAGGCACCCGCCACGAGGGCACCGGGGGCGGCTTGTTGCACGGCGATGGTGATCGAGCCGCTCGGCGGGACGAGTGCGAGCAGCTCGTCGCCCACCTTGCCGAGGGCGTTCACCATCGAGATGACGACCTTGCCGTCGAGCCGCTCGGCCAGCGAGCGAGCGAGCGGAGCGGCGCCGTCCCAGGGCGTGGCGAGCACGACGACGTCCGCCTCGCAGGCGTTCTCGTTGCCGACACCCGAGAGGGCGAGCCGGCGGCCGGCCCATTTGTCCCGCAGCTGGGTGGCGATGTCGGCTGCGCGTTCGGCTTGGCGAGAGCCGATCTGCACAGCGAGCCCGAGCGATGCGAGCCGGGCGGCGAGCGCCTTCCCGGCGGGTCCTGTACCTCCGAGGATGCCGACGTTCATGCTCTCCAACCTTGCACAACGTCGGCGCTCACGTCGCATGCCGCCCGTCTCATCCGTGCACCTGCTGCTCGTGCCCGCCCTCCGGCGCCACGTAGGCGGCCAGTCGCGGCATGAGGCGCCACACGAGGGCGACGCCGAGAAGGCATCCGAGGCCGCCGGTGACGACGGAGACCTCGACGCCGCCGAGGGCGGCGACGACACCGGCTTCCACGTCGCCGAGGCGCGGCCCTCCCGTCACGACGGCGGTGTGGATCGACGAGACGCGCCCCCTCAGTGCGTCGGGGGCCTCCGTCTGCAGGATCGTCCCCCGGAACACGGCCGAGATGACGTCGGCGGCGCCCGCCACGGCCAAGAGGGCGAGGGCGCCCGGCAGCCAGCCGACGAGGCCGAAGGCGGCGATGGCGGCGCCCCAGACGCTGACGGCGAGCAGGACGGCTCCCCCCTGCCGGCGCACCGAGGTGACCCAGCCGGCGAGGGCGGCGCCGAGAAGCGCCCCGACGCCCGGAGCGGCGAACAGGAAGCCGACGGTCTGGGCGCCGCCGCGGAAGTGGTGCAGCCCGAGGGCGGGAAAGAGCGCCCTCGGCATCCCGAGCACCATGGCGGCGAGATCGATGACAAACGTCGCTTGCAGGACCTGGCGGGCCCGCAGGAAGGAGAGGCCCTCCTTGATCGACCGCCAGCCGAAACGGGTGCCGCCCTCGAGGGGGCGCAGCGGCTGCAGGCTCATGACTGCGGCGAAGGATACGAAGAACGTGGCGGCGTCGACCCCGTAAGCCGATGCCACGCCGATGCGGGCGATGAGCACGCCGGCGACCGCCGGCCCGACGACGATTCCGATCTGGAAGAGCAGCTGCCACAAGGCGTTGGCGGAGGCGAGTTGGCGCCGCTCCACGAGGTTCGCAAAGACGGCGGCCCGCGTGGACGAGTCCGTGGCGGCAAAGCCGGCGCTGGCTGCCGCCAGCACGTAGAGCGGCCAGAGCTTCGGGTGGGCGAGCGAGGCGTTCCAGAACAGCCCGGCGCTGCAGAGGGCGAGGAGGCTCTGGGTCACGAGGAGTATTCGCCGCCGGTCGAAGGCATCGGCCACGGATCCGCCGGCAAGGGCGCCCAGCAGCACGGGCAGGATCTGCGCCAGGCCGATGAGGCCGACGTCGAGGGAGGAGTTCGTGAGCCGGTACACCTGGTAGGGAATGGCCACGATGGTGAGCTGTGATCCGAGGACGCTGAAGAGATAGCCGCCCCAGAGGCGGCGGAACTGCCGTGACGTTCGCAGGGGCTCGATGTCGACGAGAAGTCGGCGCGCCGGCATCGGCCTGCAACCTATCGAGGCGCCCCTCCCGGCGTGACGGCGCCGCCGCCGCCGGTCGGGCGCCGGCGCTCAGGCCAGCTCTCGCGCCACGAGGAGCGCCGTCGGCCGGCTGAGCCGGATCGTGACGACCTGCCCGCTGCTGACGCGCCCGCTGCCGAGGTCGCTGCCGGAGGCGACGGCTGCGAGCGTCACACCGGGGGTCTCTGCCGTCTTGAGGGCGGCAGGGCCGAGCGTGCCCGCCATGAGGCGGATCACGACATCTGCCTGGGTGCCGCCCGGCGTTGTCGCAGACGCCGGCGTCGTGACGTCGCGTACCGAGACCGTCGCGACGTTCCCGCTCCAGATCGTTGCGAAGGCCGGCCCGAGGGCGACGCAGGTCGAGGGCCTGCCTCCTGCCGCTCGCATGACGGCGCCCTCGCCTGCAGGCGGGTTGACGCCGCCCACCGTGGCGACGTGGCGGGCCACCTTGGTGCAGGAGGCGGCGCCGACTTGTCTGCGCAGCTGCAACTGGAAGACACCGACGACCGGGCCGCCGACCCCGCCGTAGGGCAGCGTCGACGAGGGGGCACGGGTGCCGCCGGTGATCTTCGGTGACGTCGTCTCGGCCGGTCCGGCACGAAGCGGACCAGCGGCGTGATCAGAGCGCAGCACGGCGACGAGCCCGGCGGCGAGGGCTCCGGCCAGCAAGACAGCGGCGGCAGCCCGCAGGGCGACACCGCGAGTGTGGAGGGGGACGGCGCCGCGCCACCGCGCGCCGCCGGCGGTCGACCGTGTGACGCCCGCCTCGGCGCCACGGGGCGAGGTGATCGACAGCGCCGCCGCAACGGCACGATCGCTCGAGCCGGCCGGCGCCACGGGGCGGGGCGCCGTCGCCACTGCCGCTCGAGCCGCCGTCAAGCGATGCGTCTCCAGCCGACAGAGGGGGCAGGTCAGAAGATGGGCTCGCGTGGCGGAGGCCTCCTCAGCGGCGAGCGCATCGTCGACGAGACACGAGAGGAGGGCGAGGCCCGGATGGGCGGCGCCGTTCGGCGTCGGTGGTTGGGTGGTGTCGGTCATGATTGCTGTCCAGGATGTTGGACGTCGCCGGGAGCGTGCTGGTTCCCCTCCGGCCCCTCGCTGCCCGTGGCGACCGTCACGGCGGCGTCCCGGATGGGAGCCTCCTCGGAGAGCAACTGGGCGAGGGCCGCCCGGCCGCGGGCGATGCGGGAGCGCACCGTCCCGATCGGCACGAGGAGGATCTCGGCGATCTCGCGGTAGTCGAGGTCCATCATGTCGCGCAGCACGACGGCCGTCCGGTGCTCCGTTGACAGCTCTCGAAGTGCCCCGTCCAGCGTCAACCGCGCGCTCACGCTTTCGCCGACCTCGTCCCGGGCCGATGCGAGGCGGCCGCCGGATGCCTCCGTCGCCTCGGCTCCCTCGGAGAGGTCGGTCGGTCGGTCAATCTGGGGGCGGCGCCGGCGACGCCGCAACTCGTCGAAGGCGGCATTTGCCGTGACGCGGTACACCCAGGTGGCGAACGCGCTCCGCTCGTCGAAGGAGCCGATCCCCCGGGCGATGGCGATCATGGCTTCCTGCGTCGCGTCGAGGGCATCCTCGTCGTCTCCGAGCAAGCGCCGGCACAGGGCATAGCAGCGGTCGTAGTGGGCACGCAGGAGCGACTCGAGCGCCGCCCGGTCGCCTGCCCGAGCGGCCGCCATGGCGAGGTGCTCCTCGTGATGGCGGGCTACCTCGCCCGGCTCGTCGCTGCCTGTGGAGATGGCACGAGCCTATGGCTCGCCGGCGCTACCGGTAGAACTGGCTTCGCTGCTGCTTGGCGAATTGCTTGAACTGGGCGGCACGCTCGGCGCGAAGGCGTGCGTCCGTGCGGGCGGCGAGGCGTCGTTGCTCGCGCTGCAGGCCGCGGTAGCTCTCGAGGCGGGCGAGGTCGAGGCGCCCGTCGTCGATCGCCTCCTTCACGGCGCAGCCCGGTTCGCTGTCGTGGGCGCAGTCGTTGAAGCGGCATCCGAGCGAGAGTTCCTCGACGTCACTGAATGCGTCGGCGAGGGCGTCCTCGGCGCCCCAGAGGCCGATGGCGCGCAGGCCCGGCGTGTCGATCATGAGCGCCCCGTTGCTGAGGGTCACGAGCTCACGCCTGACCGTCGTGTGGCGACCCTTGCCGTCCTCGCGGATCTCGGCCGTTGCCAAGCCCGCCTCACCGTCGCTGAGGGCGTTCGCCAGGGTGGACTTCCCAGCACCGGAGGTGCCGATCATCACCGAGGTCGTGCGGGGGGCAAGCTCTGCCGAGAGCCCCGCCATGCCCTCGCCGGTGAAGGCGCTCACGACGTGCACGGCACACCCGGGCGCCACGCACACGGCCGCCTCGTACACCTCGCCGGCGTCCGCGCAGCAATCGGCCTTCGTCAACACGACGATCGGCACGGCACCGGTCTGCCAGGCGATCACGAGCAGGCGCTCCACGCGCCGCGGTCGCCAAGGGTTCGCCAGGGACGAGACGGCGAGAACGGTGTCGACGTTGGCGGCGAGCACCTGAGCCGAGAGATCCCGGAAGGCCGCCCGCATGACGGCCGTGCGCCGCTCCAGCACGGCGACGACCTCGCTGTCGCACACCACCACGAAGTCGCCCGTCGTGGGCGCTTCGAGGGGTGAGGCGAGAAGGTGCTGGGCGATGGTGACCTGGTGCATGCCCGAGTCGGTACCGACCGTGCAGACCGTGCGATCGCGGTGCAGCACGCGGGCGCCTCTGGCTCGCGCCGGAGCCGGAGGCTCGAGACGTCGCAGGCTTGCGTCGTAGAGCACTTGGACGCCGTCGTCCCAGCCCAGGTCGGCGAGGGCGGGGACGGAAGTGGGCGATTCGCCCACCGGCACAGCATTTCGTTTGATCACGGTGGATCGGCTCCTCTGAGAATGGGGAGCTCAGGTGCCTCCGTCACGGTTCGCTCGAAGAGCAAAGGGCGGGCGTCGTCAAGCGGCGACGCCGGCGCAGACCCGGATCGGATCAGGTGGTAGGGCACCCGAGCGCGCGGCCAGCATGGAACGACAATCGGCAGTCAACAGTCATCTCCACGGACCTCCTTTCGCTCGGGCGGACCGCCAGTCTACCGGGCGAGGCGGCCGGCGGGCAACGACCTCTCAGGCGACGTCCGCCTCGTCGACGTCGCCAGCGGCCGCTGTGGGACGCAACCAGATGTCGGCGCACTCCCGGCAGACGTCCTCCGGGATGAGCCCCGCCTTCATGAGCACGGGAAAGGCCCGGCAGGCGATGCAGAAGCCAAGGAAGGCCTCCAAGCTGGCGGCGCCGATCAGCCCGCCCAGCACCCGGTAGGCGGCCCGCCGGCGACCTGTGGCCGCCAGGGCGAGGGCCGTGCCGGACATGGCGAGACCGACGCCCTGGGCGAGGCGTTTCGGAGGGCCGGGGACGAAACGGTGCTCGATGTTCAAGCGAGGCGTCACGACCTTGGTCGCCAGTTGACCGAGCGGGCTCAGCTTCGGGCCCGTGAGCACGCGGGCGGCAAACCCGTAGGTGATCGGCACGAGGAGCCAGGGTTGATCGAGGGCGATCGTCGCCGTCCCCATGGCGACGACACCGCCGGCCACGACCCGCGCCGAGGTCTCGTTGACCGGGTTCGGGAATCCGATGATGTTCGCCATGGTTCACCTCCTCGCGCGCCGGCCGTGGGCCGGCTGCGGCTGCTCAGCCGCCAGTGCCGGCCTCAGCCCTCCGGCGGTGTCAGCTTGATGACGCTGAACATCGCGCCGTCGGGATCGCTCACGACGGCGAAACGGCCGGGTGGTATGTCAGTCGGCGGCACATGGACGCTACCGCCGAGCTCGGCGACCCGGGCCACGGCGGCGTCGCAGTCGTCCACGGCGAAGTAGACGAGCCAGTTGGACGGGACGTCGGATGGGAAGTCCTCCCCCATCACCATGAGGCCGCCGACGGTCGTTTCGCCGAGCTTCCACATGAAGTAGTCATCGGCGTCGTCCATCTCCTCGACGGCCGTGCCCCAGCCGAAGACGGTCGCATAGAACGCCTTTGCCGCCTCCGGGTCGCGTGTCTGCAACTCGTGCCAGCACATGGCTCCGTGCTCGTTGACGCGGCCGGATCCGCTGTGGGTTCCCGCTTGCCAGACCGAGACGGCGGCGCCCGTCGGATCGGCGAAGACAGCCATGCGCCCGGCGTCCATGACGTCGAACGGCTCGGCGAACACCGTGCCGCCGGCCGCCTTGACGGCGGCTGCGGTGGCGTCGGCGTCAGCGACGGCGATGTACGTCGTCCAGTAGGGCGGGGCGGCCGGGTTCATCTGCGCCCCGAGGCCGGCCACGGGCTGACCGGCGACCGACGCCATGCGATAGCCGCCCGCCTCCTCGCCGAGATCGATCACGTCCCAGCCGAACAGCTCAGAGTAGAAACCCGCCGCCTTTGCGGGATCCGGGCTCCCGAGGTCGATCCAGGACGGCGTGCCGGGCTCGTAGGACGTCTTCTCCACGTCAGGTCTCCGTTTCGGGTCGCTCGCAACGATGGCTGGCTGCTGTTGTGCGCAGTATCACCTCTGCCGGCACCGACTGGCAATGGCCGCCCGCAGAGTTCACCTCGTGTTCACCACCTGGAAGGCCTCGGCGTGGCGGCCCTCGCCGAAGCCGGCCTGCAGGGCGGTGGCCGCCGTCCAGCGCCGGACGAACTCCTCGAGCTGTTCCGGTTCTCCCACCTGGCTCTCGTGGCACCGCAGGGCCGCCAGCTTGCGCTCGATGACGCTCGTGATGTCGACGAAATGATCCGCTCGCGGCGAGGCCATGAGCCAGACCTCGCCGACCTCATGCGGCTGGAACCCGGAGGCGAGCAGCTCAGGGTGGGCGTAGGGGTTGCGCGAGTCGGGATAGACGGCCTGCAGCGTGGCCTCGCCGGCGGCCAGGTGATCCGGGTGGCTCGCACGGATGCGGTCCCAGTTGCGCTCGGGCGACTGGCAGACGACCCGGTCGGGGCGCGTCTGGCGGATCACCCTGCTCAGGTCGCGCCGCAGCTCATAGCTGACTTCCAGGCGGCCGTCGGGGTAGCCGAGAAACATCACCTGGCTGACTCCGACCTCGGCTGCCGCCTTGCGCTGCTCGGCCTGGCGGCGGTGCGGGAGATCCTCCAGCACGACGTCGGGGTCGGCGGCGCCGGCGGCGCCGTCGGTGATGATGCAGTAGGTCACCTCGATGCCCGCCGCCGTCATGGTGGCGACCGTGCCGGCGGATCCGAAGTCGACGTCGTCGGGGTGAGCGGTGACGACAAGGACGCGTTGCGGCGAGGATGCCGGCGGCTCCGCCGAGTCGGCTGTGCTGGTCATTGCCCCGACGGTAGCGTTCGCCATGGCGCCAAGGGGGCGTTGCGACCGTGACGGTGAACAGGGAGGGCGAGATGATCAGGCAGCTCGAGCCAGGCGACCGTGCGGGCTGGGAAGAGCTGTGGCGTGGCTACTTGCACTTCTACCGGGGCGAGGTGCCGGACTCGGTGACGGCGGTGACCTTCGACCGCCTCTGCAGCGGAGGCGACGGCCTGCGGGGTCTCGTCGCCATCGCAGAGGACGGGAGCCCGATCGGCTTCGCCCATCTCGTGTTCCACAGCTCCACCTGGTCCGACGGCAGCTACTGCTACCTGGAGGACCTCTTCGTGGACCCCGAGGCTCGCGGCAGCGGGACGGCCCGCCAGCTGATCGAGGCGGTCTACGCCGAAGCCGACCGGAGGGGCGCCGTGCGGACCTACTGGGAGACGCAGGAATACAACAGCCCGGCTCGCTCCCTCTACGACACGCTCGCCCACCGGACCTCGTTCATCATCTACGAGCGCTGAAGCGGCCCGCAACGGCCACTTGCCCCCTGGTCGGAGGTGGTGCCGGAGACGTGCCACAATGTGGCCGTCAATTCCTGACAGGTTCTCGCGGCGGCAAGAACGCCAAGGAGGTCGTCCCATGAGCACGAACGCTGCAAGGAGTCGCCTGTTGCGCCTCTCGAGAGGCCGCATCACGGCTGCGGCGGCGCTGGCGGCCCTCGCCCTGGCGGCGGCTGCCTGCAGCAGCTCCTCCTCGCCGACCACGACGACGACGGTTGCGAGCGGCTCGAGCACGACGACGGCGGCGGCGGCCGGCGGCTCGAGCACGACGAGCACGACCTCCGGCTCGGGTGGCGCCACATCGCTCTCCGAGCTCGAGTCGAAGCTGGCAGCGGGCCAGAACGCCACGTTCGTCGCCACCTACTCGCTCTCGGGAACGAACGACGGGCAGTCGACGAATGGCACCTTCACCGTGGCTCACAGCGGCACGAGCTCGCTCTTCAGCGTCGACGAGACGAAGGGCTCCTTCGAGGAGATCGCCACCTCGTCGGCGACGGACGTCTGCACCAAGTCAGCGTCCACCTGGACGTGCTTCACCGGCCCCGAGGCTTCGACGCTCGGTTCGACGATCAGCGCTTTCAGCGACGTCTATGGATCGAAGGCGGCGCTCGCTCTCGTGCAGGCCCACCTGGCACAGGCAGGGGCGACGTCGTCGTCGAGCACCGTCGGCGGCCAGCCGGTGACGTGCTGGACGTGGAAGGACACCACCACCGGGAGCGCCGGCACCTACACGGTGTGCGTGACCTCGAGCGGGGTGTTCGCCCAGGAGAAGTCCACGACATCGACGGGCACCAACACCGTGACGCTGCAGAGCTACTCCACGAGCGTGCCCGCCAGCGAGTTCACGCCGCCGGCGACGCCTACCACGACGCCGACGTGAGCACCGCAGATACCTGATCCCTCGCCCGCGGCGGACTCCCAGGACGGAAAGCCACCACTGACGCCAGCTTCATTGCGACAATGTTGAATGTGATCGGCGCCCGCCACGGGACAGGCACGCCCGATATCGAGATCCGGACGCCCCGTTCCGGACGCCTCGTGCACGGCGGGATCCTTGTCGCCGGCGGCCTCGTCGCTACCGCCGTCACGATCGCGCTGGCGGGACGTGGCACCTACTGGGCGGCCGGGGCCGCTGTCGCCCTCGTCATGTGGATCGCGTACTACTACCGGCTGCTCAGCCTTGCGGTGCTCGTGCGGGGCGACCACCTCGAGGTCCGCAACCTCTTCGCCACCCACCACCTCGAGCGCTCCCGCATCGAGGCCGTCGCCCTCGGCGAGAGCTCGGTGGCGAAGAGCCCGAACCAGACCGTCGTGCTCGACCTCGTGAGCGGTGAGCGCCTCGCTCTCGATGCCTGCGCACGCACGCTGCAGTCCAATCGCGCCGCCCGCAACGTGGAGGAGCTCCAGCAGCGGCTCGAGGTCTGGTGGCAGCACAGCGCCGACACCGGGCTGGGTACCCGCCGCCAGGACAGCGAGACGGGAAGCCCCCTGACGTCCTGAGTGCTCAGGCAGCCAGAAACGCCTCCACCGTTGGCACGAACCGCTTCTCGTCCTGGAACAGGAAGGCGTGCCCGGCATCGCCGTACAGGATGAGCCGCCCGCCCCTGATGGCGGTAACGAGGCTGTGGTCGTTCGCCGTCGGGACGAGGAGGTCCTGCAGCCCGTCGGCTACGAGGGTGGGAGCGGCGATCTGGGCGATGCGACGGCCGGCGCTTTCCTTGCCCTCGAGCCAGGGAAGCAGCGTCGCCAGCTGGGCGTGGTCGACCGACGCTGAGGCCAGGTAGAAGTGTGGGAATCGGAGAATCTGGGAGAGGTAGTCCCCGAGCGCCGCGTGCTGGTTGGCGGGGAACAATGAGTTGAGCACGCCTGAGGCGCTCGTCGGGTCGGCGAGCGACTTGGCGGCGGCCGCCGACGGCAGCGTTGCCGTGCCGTTGCCAGGCAGCGTGGCGCACAGCACGAGGCGGTGCACGAGAGAGGGGTAGAGGACGGCGAGCGCTTGGGCGATCATGCCGCCCATCGACCAGCCGAGGATGTCGGGGCGGCCGAGGTGGAGCGCCCTGATGAGAGCCGCCGTCTGGGTCGCCATGGCGGTGATCGTGAGCGGCCGGGCGAGCGGGCTCGTGCGCCCGATGCCGGCGTTGTCGAAGATCACGACGCGATGCGCCCGACCGAGAGCATCGACGAAGCTCGGATCCCAGGTGTCCATCGATCCCGAGTAGCCCATGATCATGACGAGGGGAGGACCGGCGCCGACGGTCCGGTAGCCGACGGTGCCGTCCGAGGTGTGGGCGACGAGAACCGGTGCCCGCACGATCGACACGGCGCTCGCCGGCAGCGTGCTCGAGGTCGTCGTCGCGCCGGTCGAGGTGGTCGATGTCGCCGCCGCCGGCGTCGAGCTCGTGGGGGTGCCGGCCGGAGACGTCGTGCTGGTCGTCGTGCTACCGCTCGGTGCACAAGCGGCCAGGGCAGCCGCCATGGCGAGAGCGCAGGCGCCGCCTCGGAGGCGTCGGTACATGCCTCGATTCTGTCGCACGCGCCAGCGCTGCGGTGTCGGACCGGTTGACCTGGGACGGAGCCGGCAGGGTGGGACTCGAGGAAGACGGGCGTCGCCGGTGGGGAATGCAGGGGCACCTGGCCGCGTTGCCGACACACATGGGGGCGACGCCAATGCAAGAGAGCGAGGGCGGGAGCGGTCGCCGAACACCGGACTGGGTGATCCTCACGCTGGCGTGCGTCGCCCAGTTCATGGTCCTGCTCGACGTCTCGATCGTCAATGTGGCACTGCCCTCGATCAAGAGCAGCTTGGGTTTCTCGCAGGCGGAGCTGCAATGGGTGCTGAACGCCTACACCTTGACCTTCGCCGGCTTCCTCCTGCTCGGTGGGCGCATCGCCGATCTCTTCGGGCGGCGACGGGTCTTCCTTCTCGGGCTGACGGTGTTCACCCTCGCCAGCCTCCTCGGAGGCTTCGCCCAGGACCAGGCGATGTTGATCACGGCTCGAGCCGTCCAGGGCCTCGGCGGTGCCATCCTCTCCCCGACGACCTTGACCATCCTCACGACCACGTTCCGTGAGCCGAAGGCCCGCGCCAGGGCGATGGGGATCTGGAGCGCCGTGGCCGGGGCCGGCGGCGCCACCGGTGCGCTCCTTGGCGGTGTCCTCACCGAGGAGCTGTCCTGGCGATGGATCCTCTTCATCAACATCCCGATCGGCATCGCCACCTTCATCGCCGGCAGGGCATTCCTGCAGGAGAGCCGGGCACAAGGCGAGCGCCAACCGCTCGACGTGCCCGGCGCCGTGCTCGTGACAGCTGGGCTGTCAGCACTTGTGTTCGCCGTCGTCCGCACGACGAGCGTCGGCTGGGGCTCCTGGCAGACGACCGTCGCCCTCGCCCTCGCCGCCGCGTTCATCGGTTGGTTCCTCGCGCACGAGTCGGCCGTCGCAAGCTCCCCCCTCATGCCGTTGCCCATGTTCAAGCGGCGTTCGATCTGGACAGCGAACCTCGTGATGTTCCTGCTGTCGGGCGCGCTCTTCGCCATGTGGTTCTTCGTGTCGCTCTACCTGCAGGAAGTGCACGGCTACACGCCGCTGCGCACCGGCTTCGCCTTCGTGCCGCAAACCGTCGCCATCATCGTCGGCGCCCAGGTCTCCTCCCGTCTCGTGCTGCGACTCGGCCCGCGGCCGCTCCTCGTCCTCGGCGGCGCTCTCTCGGCTGTCGGGCTCCTCATGTTCTCCTTCCTTGGCGTGGACACCGGGTACTGGTCCGGTTTCTTCCTGCCGAGCGTCCTCATCACGCTCGGCCTTGGCCTCTCGTTCACACCGCTCGCCTACGCCGCCACTGCGGGCGTGCCGCCGAGCGAGGCAGGCCTGGCGTCCGGCCTCGTGAACACCTCCCGCCAGATCGGTGGCGCCGTCGGCCTGGCCGTGCTGGCGACCGTGGCGACGTCGAGGACGACGCATGCGAGCGCCGTCGTGAACCGGTTCGTCGCCCTGACCGACGGCTACACGCTCGCCTTCCGGGTGAGTGCGTTCATCGCCCTCGCCGCCGGGGCGGCCGCGCTGCTCGTACCGGCGAAGCGGACCGGCCTCGGAGCGGCGGCCGCTCGTGGAGCAGACGCCGCCGCTCCTGCGGAGTCGCCCGCCGGCGCCTCGCCTGGCGCCGCCTCCTCGGCAGAGCCGGCCGCCGGTGCCGTCGGCCCGGGGTTTGGCGCCCACGGGCTTCCCGACCTTCCTGCGCACAACCCTGTCGTCGCCCCCGCCACGGAGTAAGCCGGCGGGGCGGCGCGGGCAAATGCGGTGTGCGGCGGCCGGGCGGGAGAAGATGGAACGTGACCGGGGATCCTGACCGCAGGCATAGTGGGGGCCGAGTCGACTTCGAGACGTCCGGTGAAGCGAGCGACCTCGCCGGCGAACACCCGGATGGGCTCGTGGAGCTCGTCGTCGGCAAGCCGGCCGCCGGCGGCGGCTGCGTCGCCCGCCTTCCCGACGGCCGCGTCGCCTTCGTGCGCCACGCCATCCCGGGTGAGCGCGTGCTCGCCCGCATCACCGAAGAAGCCCGCTCGTTCGTGCGTGCCGACGCCGTCACCATCGGCGAGGCGGCGGCGAGCCGCGTACCGCCGCCCTGCCGGCACGCGGGCCCCGGCCGGTGCGGTGGCTGCGACTGGCAGCACGTGTCCTTGCCGATGCAGCGCGAGATGAAGGCGGCCCTCGTGGGCGAGCAGCTGCAGCGGATCGCCCGCATCGATCCTGCTGTCATCGTCGAGCCCGTGCCGGGCGACGACAACGGGCTCGCCTGGCGGACCCGGGTTCGCTACAGCGTGTTGCCGAGGGGCCGACTCGGGTTCCACCGCTACCGCTCGCGCGACGTGCAGCCCGTCGATCACTGCCCCATCGCCGGCCCGGGCATCGCCGCTCTGGCGCCTGAGCAGATGACCTGGACGGGTGCCGAGGAGGTCGAGGTCTTCGCGCCGGATGCCGACGGCGAGCTCACGGTCGCCGTCGAGTCGCGGCGGGGGGCACGGGTGAACGTGCCGCGCTTCGACGGCGGGCTCGTCGTCGACGGGCGCACGCTGCGGGAGCCTCGGGAGCTGCAGCTCGACGTCCTCGGTCACCGCTTTGCCGTCAGTGGGGGCGCCTTCTGGCAGGTGCACATCGGTGCCCCGGCCACGCTCGGGCGAGCCCTCCTCGACCTCGCCGAGCCGCGGGAGGGGCAGGTCGTCGCCGACCTGTACGCCGGCGTCGGGCTCTTCACGGCACTCCTTGCGGACGCTGTCGGCGAGGGCGGTCACGTCCTTGCCGTCGAGCAGGACGAGCAGTCCGCCGAGGACGCCTATCGCAACGTCGTGCGTTCCGCCCATGTCGACGTGCTGTGCGCCCGCGTGACGCCGGAGCTGGTTGCCCGCGAGCTACGGGTCACCGAGCTCGCCGTTCTCGATCCGCCCCGGCAAGGTGCCGGGCAGCAGGTGACGGCCGCCCTCGCCGCCCTGCAGCGTTTGCGACGGATCGTCTACGTCGCCTGCGACCCCGCCTCGTTCGCTCGCGACCTGCGGGTGCTGCTCGATGCCGGCTGGTCGCTGTCGGCGTTGCGGGCCTTTGACCTCTTCCCGATGACCGAGCACGTCGAGCTCATGGCGGTGATCGACTCGCCCCGCTGAAGGGCTTCAGCCGCAGGCTGCTCAGAGGTCGGAGCGATGAGATGTTGTTTCGAGCCTGCTGTCATGATGACGTTCGTGACGACTGAGGCGCCCTGCTATCGTATCTGCGTATGCACGCATATTCGCAGGCCCAGGGCGCAGGGGCCGGCGGGTTCGAGATGCCGACCGACGAGCAGGTCGAGTTCGCCACCGATGGATTTCGCATGTTGGCCGACGCCACGCGGATCAAGATCCTCTGGGCGCTCCTGCACGGCGAGTCATCGGTCGCCCACCTGGCGGTTCTCGTCGGCGCAGCACCGACAGCGGTGTCCCAGCACCTTGCCAAGCTTCGCCTCGCCAAGCTCGTTCGGGTGCGCCGGGAAGGAACGTTCGCCTACTACTCGGCCAATGACGAGCACGTCACTCGCCTCCTCAGCGAGGCGCTCGAGCACGCCGGCCATCAAGGCTCGAGGGCGGCGAAGCCCTCCGGAGCGACGCAGGCGTGAGCGCCCCGCCACACGACGAGAGCACGGCCGGCGCCCCGACTGACGGCGCCGAACGGCCACGCAGCGGAGCCACCGGCGCCGGTGGCACGGCGCACGTGGGCCACCCGCATGTCGCGCATGGCGGCCACGACCCGGACCCCCCGACCGGCCGGCAACTCGGCCACGGCGTCGCGGGCGGGCGCCCTTCGTGGCTACTCCCCCGCCACAGCCATTCCCACCCGGTTTCCCGAGGTGCCGACCGACGCTACCTCGCCCTTGCCTTCGGCCTCATCGTTGCCTTCATGGCAGCGGAAGTCATCACGGCCATCCTCTCCGGGTCGCTGGCGCTCCTCGCCGACGCCGGTCACATGTTGACGGACGCAGGTGCCATCGCCATGGCGATTTGGGCGAGCCGGCTCGCCGAGCGGCCGACGACAGACGTCTGGACGTACGGGTTCAAGCGGGCGGAGATCGTGTCTGCCGCCCTCAACGGGGTGGCCCTCCTCCTCACGGCCGCCCTCATCCTCCTCGAGGCCGTCGAACGGCTCTTGCACCCCTCTCCGGTCCGGGGAGCGGTCCTCGTCGTCGTGGCCGGCGTCGGCGTCATCGTGAACCTCGCCGCCACCTTCGTGCTGGCGAGGGCGAACCGGTCGAGCCTCAACATCGCCGGCGCCTTTGCCCACCTCATGACGGATCTCTGGGCCTTCCTCGGAACCGCGGCCGCCGGCGTGGTGATCGTCGTGTCTGGCTTCGAACGCGCTGACGCCATCGCGGCGCTCGGCATCGTCGCCCTCATGCTGCGAGCCGCCCGTCAACTGCTGCGCGACTCAGGCCGGGTGCTCCTCGAGGCGGCTCCGGCCGCAGTCGACTTGACCGATGTGCGCATCCACCTTCTGCAGGCACCACACGTTCGCGACATCCACGATCTGCACGCCTGGGTCGTCACATCCGACCTGCCGGCGTTGTCGGCCCACGTCGTGGTGAGCGAGCAGTGTTTCGTTGACGGGCACGCTCCTCAGATACTCGACGAGCTGCAGGCTTGCCTCGCCGGTCACTTCGACGTGGAGCATTCGACGTTTCAGCTGGAGCCACCCGGCCACACGAGCCACGAAGTCGGCGCCCACTGATCCGTCCGGTCGCTTCAGCCGCGGCGGAGCCGGTCGATCTGGCGGCGGTCGCGCTTGGTCGGTCGCCCGCTCGACGGATCTCGGAGCAGCGGCGGCGCCACGAACTCTCGCGGCGGCGGAGGCGGGCTGTGATCGACGAAGCACTCCGCCGCCACGGTTGCACCCACCCGCTTGTCGATGACACGGGCGACTTCGACGACCCGCTCTCGGCCACCCGCCCGTGCCGTGATCCGATCGCCCACCCGGACCGGCGTTGCGGGCTTTGCCGCCGCGCGGTTCACGTGCACATGACCGCCGCGGCAGGCCTCGGTCGCCTCAGATCGCGTCTTGTAGAGGCGGATGGACCACAGCCAACGGTCGACCCGCGTCACGTCCATCTCGTTATCCTCCCTGCCCGCCAGGCTGATGATGGACGGCCGGCGGTCTAGAGGTCGTAACCCGCAGCGTGCTTCGGCTGGTACATCCCCATCGTGCCTCCCCCGGGGATGCGCAGGTGCGTGATGCGCCCGAATCCGGCATCCTCGATCGGCGAGGTGAACTCGACGCCTTTCGCGCTGAGATCCGCCATTGTCGCTTCGACGTCGTCGCACATAAGGAAGAGCTCGTGGCTCCCGCTGCCGGCGCCCTCGCCGGAGGGGTGGATCCCGAGCTCGGCAGGTGGCAGCTTGAAGATCAGCCAACCACCGCCGACGTCGACGTTGGGGAGTTCGAGGACGTCTCGAAAGAACGCCCTCGTCTCCTCTGCGTCCTCCGCGTAGATGATGGCGTGAGTGCTTGTGATCATGCGGCCGATCGTAGGTGTCGGCGGGCGCAACTTCGACTCGCCGGCGAAGCCCTCCTGCGGGCCGCATCGGTGCCGAGCCGGAGACGTGACGCCGGGTGTTGACCTCAGATCAGCGCCGGCGGGCGATCTCGTCCTCGGCCGCCGCCAGGACCCGTACGACGTCCCGTCCGAAACGCACGTCGCACTCGTGCTCCACTCGACCGGAGCGGGCACACTCGGCCAGCTCGCCGAGGGCCACGCGGAGGGATTGCACCGACCCGGTCGCCTCCGCGGGTGCCTCGGAGCGCCCGGCTTCACCCCAGATGAACGTCGTGGAGCCTTCGGCCGCCTCGCTCGCCGACAAGGTGACGGTCGCCGTGCTCGTCGCCCCGCCGGCGTGGTGGAGGACGAGATGGGTGAGGTCGCCGGCGCCGGCGTCGGCGCGCACACCGACGACGGGTCCGAGTGCCGCCCACAGGAGCGAGACGACGTGCGGCCCGAGGTCCCAGAGGCCACCCTTTTGGCGGCGCCACGGCGTGTTGAAGGGGTTGCTGTCCGAGAGAGCCGACGAGAGCACCGACCCCAGCCAGATGCTGCTGCCGCCCGCCCAGCCGCCCCGAGCGCTCACGTCTCGCAACCACGCCCTCATCTCGGGCCTGTACCGCGCCGTGAAGAAGACGACAGAGGCGACGCCGGCGTCGTCGACGGCTCGTACGAGGGCGTCGGCCTCGGGGAGGGAGGTGGCGATGGGTTTCTCAAGCAGGACGTGCTTGCCTGCCTGCGCCGCCCGCAAAGCCATCGAGCACTGCACGCTCGGCGGCACGGCGAACGCGACGGCATCGACGGCGCCGAACATCTCGTCGGCGTCGGTGAAGCCGATCGCACCGTGACGGGCAGCCACGGCCTGCGCCGCCCCGTGGTCGCGGCCCCAGACGCCGACGAGATCGATCCCGTCGGCCGAGGAGAGGGCCTGTGCGTGCACCGAGCTCGCCCAGAACCCAGTGCCGACGAGCCCAAAGCGCAAGGGTGTTGTCATAGGACCACACTGTCACGCCTCCCGGCGAAGGGCTCGCCGGAGGCGTGAACGAGAACCCCGGCGCCCTCAGCGGTCGGGTTCCTCCGGCGCCGCCGTCAGCACGGGCGAGCGCGTGAGGCTGTAGACGCCGACTGTCATGAGGGCGAGACCGAGCGCCTCGACGACCGGCGCCGGCCCGCGGGCGTGCACGTGCTCGCCGAAGAAGCCGATCCCGATCACAAGGGCAACAAGTGGCTGGGCGATCGTCAGGGTCGGCAGCGAGAGACGGAGAACGCCGGCGTTGAAGGCTCGCTGCGTGAGCGAGAGCGCCACGACGGCGGCGACCACGAGCGCGTAGGGCGGCCAGGTGACCAGCACGTGGAGGACGCCGGCGTCGAGGATGTGACCGGTGCGCTCCGTCACGGCAGCCACGTACCCGAAAGCCGTTCCGGAGCCCGCCGCGTAGAGCAGGGCGGCTCGCTTCGGCGTGCCGCCGCGGGCGAGGAGCGCCAGGATGCCGCAGGCGAGGGCGATGGCGGCGCTGAGGGCGATCCAATCGTCCAGCGGCGCCGTCGGGTGGCCGAGGGCCGGGCGAGCGATCCCCTGGAACAGTGCGAGGCCGGCGACGGTGACCGCGGCGGCGACCACCTCGTGCGCCGACACACGTCGATGCTCCAGGTGAGCCGCCACCGGCAGGGCGAAAACGAGGCTGAGGACGAGGATCGGTTCGACGAGGGCCAACGAGCCGCGTCGCAGCGCCAGGAACTGAAAGGCGTAGCCGACGCCGTCGAGCGCGCTGCCGAGCAACCAGATCGGTCGCCGGATGAGGCGACCAAGGAGGCCACCGGGCCGCCCCGCCGGGGACTGCCGGACGGCCTCGTGGTGCTGCAGCACGGCTGCAAAGCCGTACGAGGCGGCGCTCGCCAACGAGAGCAGGACGATGAGACCTCGTCCGAGGTGATGGTGAAGCCCGAGGCTCGCGATGAGGGGTCCCGCCACGGCTCCAGCCTCCCGCGTCTCACGCGCCGGGGCGTAATCCGCCAGTCCCGGCCCGCCGCCGCCCCGACGGCGTCACGAAGCCGTCTGCAACTCCTGCGCCGCCTCCGAGAAGGCGCCCAACAGGCGGTCGACGTCGTCGTCGGTCGTGGCGGGGCACACGAGTGCCATGTTGTGGAACGGGGTCAGCAGGACATCGCGGTTGGCGAGGTAGAGGTGCAGGTACTCGTCGAGGTCATCGTCGGCAGCGGCGGCCGACTCGGCGCCGTTTCGCGGCGCCTGTGGGCAGAAGCGGAACTCCGCTCGCGCCCCGAGGCGCGTGATCGACCAGGGAAGCCCCGTCTCGATGAGGATCCGGCGTGCCGTCGTTTCATAACGATTGCAGAGGGCGATCATCTGCTCGAAGGCGGCCGGCGTCAGCACGTGCTCGAGGGTCGCCCGCATGGCAGCAGTGGACAGAGCGTTGCCCGCCAGGGTGCCGCCCACGCCGCCCACGTCGATCAAATCGGCATCCGGAGAAGCCAGCAGCCGGCGGGCGAGGTCTTCGGAGAGCCCGTAGGCACCCGCTGGGATCCCGCCGCCGATGGCCTTGCCGACGGTCACGATGTCCGGCTCGAGACCCCATGCCTGCGTGCAGCCCCCCGGGCCGGCGGACAACGTGTGGGTCTCGTCGATGATGAGGAGGGAGCCTGCCCGGCGAGTGACACGGCGCAATTCGTCGTGAAATCCGGCCTCGGGCAGCACGATGCCGATGTTCGTCAGTGCCGGCTCGGCCAAGACAGCCGCTACATCGAGAGCGGCGAGCTCGCGCTCGAGCGCTTCGAGGTCGTTGAACTCGACGACCCGGGTCGTGAGTGCCGGGTCGACGGGCGGCCCGACACTGCCGGCAGCCGCCCGCACCCGCCCGCCCTCGAGGGTCGCGATCGTCTCGTCGACGCTGCCGTGGTAGCAGTGGTTGAAGACGAGGATCTTTCCCCGCTGCGTGACGTGACGGGCGATGCGAATCGCCCAGCGGTTGGCGTCGGTCGCCGTGAGCGTGAAGCTCCAGGCCGCAACGCCGAAGCGGTCTGCCAGCATGGACCCGACGGCGGCGCCGTCCTCGGAAGGCAGCATCGTGGTGAGCCCGCCGAGCTCCTCCACCCGGTGTTTGATGGCGGCCGTGGTCGCCGGCGGCGAATGGCCGGCCATGGCACCGGTGTCGCCGAGACAGAAGTCCGCATACTCGTGACCGTCGACGTCGGTCACAGACGCCCCTCGAGCGCCCGCCAGCACGAGCGGGAAACCGCCGTGCCACTTCGCCATCCACGTCATGGGCACGCCGCCGAGCAGCTTCGTGTCGGCCTGGCTCGCCTGCAGCGAACGCGGGTGCAGCCTCCGGTACGAGTCCCGCTCCCGCGCCAGCAGCTGGCCGAGGTGGGAGCGATCGATCACGCTGGGCTCTGCGTGAGCGCCTCGACGGCCTCTTCGACCGAGCCGCAGAGCCCTTTCGATCCGAAGATGGCCAGGAGTCCCCCGCGCTTGAGGTCGTGGTGGACAAGGTGCGAGGAGCGGGCGATGATCGTCGTCACGCCGGCGCTCTTCAGCTCTGCCACGAGGGCGCCGAGGGCCTGGGCGCCCGTGTAGTCGATGTCCGACATGCCGTTGGCATCGAGCACGAGCCCGTGTACGGCCCCGGCCGTCTCCTTGATAAGGGTCGGGATCCGCAAGCGCAAGTAGTCGGCGTTGCCGTACCAGATGGGACCGTAGATGAGGTAGACGACAACACCGGGCACCTGTTCGGTGACGAGGCCGATGTCGGTCGGGATCCAGTGATCGGTGCCGACTTCTCGCCCGAGCACGGAGTCGGCCGGCCGGGCCGCTCGCCGCGTGCGATCGGCGAGCGACAGCACCATGGCGACGACGACGCCCTGCTCGATGCCGACGAGGGCCACCATCAAGCCCGTGAAGAGGGCGACGCCGAACTCCCAGCGGGAGAACGCCAGGATGTGGCGCAGGACCGAGACGCGAAACAGCCGGGTGGCAACGAACACGAGGATGGCGCCGAGGGTCGCCTTCGGCAGGTCCTTCAGCAGGCCGGTCGCCAGCAATACGACACCGAGCACGACGGCGGCCGCCACGATGCTCGTCACCTGCGACCGGCCGCCCGAGGCCGTCACGATGGCCGTCCGCGGCGGGCTCGAGTTGACGGCGAAAGAGCCGCTTACGCCGGCAACCACACTGCCCGCGCCGATTGCAACGAGATCGACGTTGAAGTCCTGCGTCGCAGGCGCCCCGGCGCTCGAGGAGCGCACCGTGGCGGCGGTTTGGGCGATCACGATGAAGGCGATCGTGAAGGCGGGCACCAGGAGGTGACGTGCGCCGGCCAGGGTGATCGACGGGAGGGCGAAGGAGGGCAGCCCGCCGTGAACCGAGCCGACGACCTGCACGCCGTGGGCGATGAGGCCGACTGCGGCGACAACTATGATGGAGGCGACGAGCCCGATGAGGGCGCCCGGAATGCGGTGGTCCAACTGCTCGGCCACCACGATGAGGCCGAAGACGACGACGGCGATGCCGACGGACCAGCCGTTCGTGTGGCCGAGCTGGTCGATGACGTAGCGCACGCGACTGATCGTGCTGCTGCCGCCGCCCGCTACGCCGAGGATGGCCGGGAGCTGGCGCACGACGATCTCGACGGCGATGCCGGCGAGCACCCCGGTGATGACCGGCGTCGAGAAGAGCTCGGAGATCCACCCGAGGCGCAAGAGGCCGACGACGAGCACGAGGACGCCCACCATGAGCGCCAGGAACGAGACGGCATGGGTGTACTGGGGGCTTCCAACCACGACGACCGCTGCCACACCGCTCGCGATGATGGGAGCGATCGTGGAGTCGGCGCCCACCGACATCTGGCGGGAGCGCCCGATGAGGGCGAAGACGAGCGAACCGGCCACGAAGGCGTAGAGGCCGGCGACCGCCGGCATGCCGGCAAGGCGAGCCGTCGCCATCTGCTCGGGCACGGCGATGGCGACGAGCGTCAGCCCGGCAAGCACGTCGGGCCCGAGCCAGGCCACCTGATACCCCTGCAGGGTGGGAAGGGCCGGCCAGGTCTTCACGGCGGCAATCCTTAGCACTCGTGGAGGCGCCGCGCTCGGCTATCGACCCCGCTCGCCGTCGCACTACGCTCCGCAGGGTGCCGCGCAGACGGGATACGACGACTCTTGCCGGCGCTCTCGTCGCCGGTGCCGGCTGATGTGGCTACGCGGCATCCTCGGCGTGCTCTTCTGCATCACCGGCGTCATCTGGATCGGTCAGGGGCTCGGCTCCGTACACGGCTCGTTCATGACCGGCGAGACGCGATGGACGTTCTTCGGCGTCATCGCCGTTCTCATCGGTCTCACGCTGCTCTCGCTCGCCCGGCGCGCCCGGAGCGGCTCCGAGGCGGCGCCCGACTGAGCGCCCAGCGCCGCACGCCGGGGAAGGGTGCACCGACATGAAGCTGCTGCATCGGCTGCTGGACGTATTCGACCGCTGGCAGCGACGGACGCCCCTTGTCGGCGGCGCCTTCGCCGTGCAGAAGAAATTCAACGACGACCGCCTCGGCCAGTTCGTCGTCGCCCTCGGCTGGTACGGCTTCGTCTCGATCTATCCGCTCCTCCTCGTCGTCACGACGATCCTCGGCTTCATTGGCGTCGCATCTCTCGGCACGTCGATCGTCTCCACCTTGCACGAGTTTCCCGTCATCGGCTCCAACTTCAACCCCGCCCACCCCTCCCACGATCTGCAGGGCAGCACCCTCGGCCTCGTCGTCGGGCTCCTCGGGCTCGTCTACGGCGCTCAGGGCGTCATGCAGTCGGCACAGCAGGCCATGGCGCAGGCCTGGAACGTCCCTCGCGGCGACCGGCCGGGTTGGCTCCCCCGACTTGCCCGCAGCCTCCTCGGCCTGGCCATCATCGGCGGCTCCTTCTTCGCCAACGCCGCGGTTGCGGGCTTTGCCACCGGGCACGGCGAGTCATGGCCGCTGCGCGTCGCCGTCATCGCCGCCATGCTCGTCGTGAACACCCTGCTCTTCTTCGCCAGTTTCCGCACGCTCACGCCCGGATCCGTGGCGACGCGGTCGCTCCTCCCGGGTGCGGCCGTCGGTGCCGTCGGCTACACCTTGCTCATCACGGTCGGCTCCGGTCTCATCCAGCATCAGGTGCGGAACAGCTCGGCTACCTACGGCCAGTTCGGGATCGTCATCGGCCTCGTTGGGTTTCTTTTCCTGGTGGCCAAGATCAGCCTGTACGGCGCTGAGCTCAACCCGGTCCTGTCACGTCGCCTTTGGCCCAGGAGCTTCGTGAGCGGCAATCCGACGGCGGCCGACGCCGCCGTGCTCGACTACATCTCGAGCGAGGTCCTCCGTTCCGCCCCCGAGGCGGGCCGCCCCCCGGCATCGAGGCACGATGACGTGAGTGCCGGCTCGCCCTCCCGGGGGTGACCCCGGGTTCGGCGTCGTTGCGCCGAGGCACCCTCCGGCCGAGCGTCTCGGCCTGACTCGGCCGCCGGTTCAGTCCGGCTTGCGGGCAGAGGCGAGGAGGATCGAGGCCAGGCTGGGCGTGCGGCACAGCAGGCGGTCGAGGCCTTTGAACGGCCGCGGGACGTCGTGATAGGGCGCCCCCGCGATGGTGATGTCGACGAAACCGTTGGCCTCGAGGAGCCCGTGCAGAGCCCGTCGGGTGAAGATCCGCAAGTGGCCGACGACCTCTCGCCCCGGCCGCCCGTAGATGCCGCGCAAGCTCACCTCGGTGAACAGTGGTTGCACGCCCACTGCCAAGAGGGCCCGGTTGTACCAAGCAGCGAGGTTCGGCGTCGAGACAAAGAGCGTTCCGCCCGCCACGAGGACGCGGTGAGCCTCCCCGAGGGCGGCGTCGGTGTCGACGAGGTGCTCGATGATCTCGCTCATGATCACGACGTCGACGCTGTCGGGCGCCAAGGGCAGGCCGGGGACCTCGGTGGAGGCCCGCGCCACTGGGATGCCGCGACGGGCGGCTTGCGCGAGGGCGGCCATCGACCAGTCGAAACCGACGATCCCGATCGAGCCCCGCCCGCGGGCGCCGCAGGCGGCGAGTGCCACGGAGGTCGCCATCCCGTCGCCGCAGCCGATGTCGACTCCCCGCAGCGGGCGCCCGGCCGCCGCCACGAGAGCGGCGAGCGATGCCGCCTGCAGCTCGGCCCGCTCGATGCCCGAGCTGAGCGGTGTCCCCGGAGCCTCGTACAGCTGCTGGAGGGCGCGCTCGGTCATGCCCGCCGGCACGCAGGCGGGCAGGCGCACGAGGGCGCCCTCGTCGCCTCGACGGGCACCGGCGAGAGCGGGGGCGACGACCTCATCACTTTCTCGGAGATGGAAATAACGCTCCTACGTCGCCCTCAGCACCGACGGCCTACCTCGGCTAATGCTACTTGAGGCACCCGCCATGGCCCGGCGCCTTCCGGCTCGGCCGCCACGCCTGCGCTCGCCGCCGGCAACTGGTTCGATGGACGAACTATCTGGCTACGCTGTTGTCGTGCACGAGCCGGCCGACGACAAGATCCCCACCCCGTCGGGGCGTCCCGAGGCCGTGGGGGCCGGCGGCGCTGCCGTCGAGGCGATCCGGGCGCTGGCGCGAGTCTCTCGGCTGCTCGAACGGGCCTCGGACGAGCTCAACCTTGCCCACTACCGAGTGCTGGCGGCCATCGCCTCGGGCGACGAGCGAGCCTCTCGGATCGCAAGGAGACTGGCCCTCGGCAAGCCGACCGTGAGCGCCGCCGTGGAGGCACTCTGCCAGCGGAGGCTCCTCGAGCGCTCGCGGGTGGCAGACGATCAGCGGGTGGCCGCCCTGCACCTCACACTGGAGGGAGAGCGAGTGCTGGCCCGTGTGGAGGCTGCCATGATCGCCCGCCTCGACGAGCTCTGCGACAGGACGCCGGACGGGGCGGAGGTGTTGCGGGTACTCGTGTGGATGGGGGCTGCCGTCGACGACGTGATGGCCGAGCGTCACGTCCGGGACGGCACATGACCCCTCCGGTGCAGACGACAGCGACCGCCGCCACGCCGGTTCGATGGGTGCGGCGCCTCTGGGGGTACATGCTCCGTCACCGCCGCGACGTCGTCCTGTCACTGGCGGCCGCCGTGCTCGGGAGCGCCTTCCAGACGGTCGTCCCGCTCGTGGAGCGCCAGATCGTCGACGGGGTCATCCTCGAGCACACCTCGTCCCTCTGGCCCTGGCTCGTACTGTTGATCTCGCTGGCCACCGCAGCCTTCGGTTGCGCCTACCTGCGGAGATACCGCGGTGGGCGGGTCGCCCTCCGTGTGCAGTACGACCTGCGCAACGACATGCACGATCACCTGCAGTCGATGGACTTCGACAACCTCAACCGCATGCCGACCGGGCAGCTCGTCGCCCGCGCCAACTCGGACTCCACCCTTGTGCAGGGCCTCCTCAGCTTCTTCCCCATCATGAGCGGCAACGTCCTCCTCATGCTCCTCTCTCTCGGGGTCATGGTCTACCTGTCACCCCTGCTGGCGATCGTGAGCGTCGTCGTGGCGCCCGCTCTGCTCCTCGTCTCCTACCGCATGCGGTGGCGAGTCTTCCCGGCGACCTGGGACGCCCAGCAACGCGAGGGCGATGTCGCCCAGATCGTCGACGAGGACGTCAACGGCGTCCGCGTCGTGAAGGCCTTCGGGCAAGAGCACCGCGAGCTCCGCCGCGTCGCCGACGCCGCTGCCTCCTTGTACGGAGCCCAGATGCGGGCCGTCCGGCTGCAGTCGCGCTACCAGCCCCTTCTCGAAGCCGTTCCCGCCATCGGGCAGGTCGCCGTGCTCGCCCTCGGCGGCTGGCTGGCCCTCCACCACGAGATCACCCTTGGCACCTTCCTCGCCTTCTCGACCTACATCACCCAGCTGATGGCGCCCGCCCGCCAGCTCGCCGGCGTGCTCACCATCGGCCAGCAGGCCCGCGCCGGGGTCGAGCGCATCTTCCAGCTCCTCGATCTGCGGCCGGTCATCAGCGACCCTCCCGGTGCCGTCGAGCTGCCCGAGCTGCGCGGCGACATCGAGTTCTCCGATGTGCGGTTCGGATACGGCGAGGGGCATGTGGTGCTCGATGGCTTCGATCTCCACATCCGGGCGGGGGAACGAGTGGCCATCGTCGGCCCGAGCGGCAGCGGCAAGTCGACGGCGGCGATGCTCGTCCCGCGCTTCTACGATCCCGGCGGCGGTGCCGTCCGCATCGACGGGCACGATGTTCGCGACGTCTCGCTGCAGACGCTGCGCCGCCAAGTCGGCGTCGTGTTCGAGGAGAGCTTCCTCTTCTCCGACTCCGTCCGCTCGAACATCGCCTACGGGCGCCCGGACGCCTCCGACGAGGACATCGAGGCGGCGGCACGGGCCGCCCAGGCCCACGAGTTCGTCGAGGCCCTCCCCCGCGGCTACGACACCGTCGTGGGAGAGCGCGGCCTGACCCTCTCGGGCGGGCAGCGTCAGCGCATCGCCCTGGCGCGGGCGATCCTGTACGACCCGCGCATCCTCATCCTCGACGATGCCACGAGCGCCATCGACGCAAGGACGGAGGAGTCGATCCACGACGCCCTCCGGACCGTCATGGAGGGTCGCACCACGTTGCTCATCGCTCATCGCCGCTCCACCTTGCACCTGGCCGATCGCATCGTCGTGATGGAGCACGGGCGCGCCGTTGACGACGGCAGCCACGAGGAGCTGCAAGCCCGCAGCCCGCTCTACCGCAGCCTCCTCTCGGGACTCGAGCAGGCGCAGGCAGAGGAGATCGGCGACAGGATCGAGGCGCTGGCAAGCATCGCCGCCGGGACGAGATCCGGAGGGAGGACCGAATCGGCCTGGGAGGCAGGCAGCCAAAGCGGCGCCGCCGGTCAGGCGACCGTTCGCACGATCGGTGCCCCGAGCATCGGCGCCGGCCTCGGCGGCGGCGGTGGCGGATGGCGGCGCAACCTGGCGCCGACGCCGGAGCTCCTGGCCCGCGTGGCCGCCCTGCGGCCGGTGCGGGACTTCCCGACCGTCGATCTCGAGAGGGAGTCACGACACGACCGCGGCTTCAACCTGGGGCGCTTGCTGAAGGAGTTCCGCAAGCCGCTCCTCGTCGGCCTTGCCCTCGTGATCGTGGACGCCCTGGCGTCGCTGGCCGGACCCATCCTCGTCAAGACCGGTATCGACAGCGGCGTGTCACTCGGCTCGGAAGCGGTGCTGTTCGCGGCGTCCGCCATCTATCTCGCCATCACCTTGGCCGACCTCGTCGACGAGATCGGCGAGACCTTCGTGACGGGCCGAGCCGCCCAGCGGATCATGATGTCGCTTCGCATCCGGATCTGGGCGCAGCTGCAGCGGCTCTCGCTCGACTACTACGAGCGCGAGATGGCCGGGCGCATCATGACCCGTATGACGACCGACGTCGACCAGTTCGAGTCGCTCATCGAGAACGGCCTGCTCTCCGCCCTCGTCTCGATCGTCACCTTCGTCGGCGTGGGGGCTGCCCTCGTGCTCATCAACACCGAGCTCGGACTGTGCACGCTCGCCGTCGTCGTGCCCCTCGCCGTCGCCACGGTGATCTTCCGGCGGAGGGCGGCCCGCCTCTACGACCTCTCGCGGGAGCGCATCGCCATCGTGAACGCCGACTTCCAGGAGAGCATCTCGGGGGTGCGTGAATCACAGGCCTTCGTGCACGAATCCGAGACGAAACGCCACTTCCACCGCCTCGGCCGCGACTACCTCGAGTCCCGCATGGCGGCACAGCGCCTCGTGGCCACGTACTTCCCCTTTGTGCAGCTGCTCTCCGCTGGCGCCGACGCCATCGTGCTGGGCGTGGGTGCCGGCCTCATCGCCACGGGGCACCTCGCCGCCGGTGCCCTCATCGCCTTCATCTTGTACATCGACCTGTTCTTCTCCCCCATCCAACAGCTCTCCCAGGTCTTCGACTCCTGGCAGCAGACACGCGTCTCGGTCGGGCGCATCTCCGAGCTCATGCAGCTCGAGACCCTGACACCCGAACCGGCCTTTCCGGTGCAGCCAGGGCGCCTGGACGGCGCCATTCAGCTCGAGAACGTGCGCTTCTCGTACCCGGCGGTGCCCGGGCGACCCGGGGCGGGCACGGCCGTCGGCGCCGAGCGGTCCGGGCCGGCCGACCCGAGGAACCTGCAGGCGAGCGGCTCACGGCCCGACAAGTTGCCGGAGGCCCTGTCCGGCATCACGCTTGCCATCGCCGGCGGCGAGACCGTGGCTCTCGTCGGCGAGACGGGAGCCGGCAAGTCGACCGTCATGAAGCTGCTGGCGCGTTTCTACGATCCGGACGAGGGCAGCGTCCGCGTCAACGGGCACGACGTCCGCACGCTCGACCTGGCCTCCTTCCGGCGTCAGCTCGGCTACGTGCCACAGGAGGCGTTCCTGTTCTCCGGGACGATCCGGGACAACATTGCCTACGGCCGCCCGGCGGCCTCCGACGCCGAGGTGGAGGCGGCGGCCCGCGCCGTAGGCGCCCACGAGTTCGTCGCAGAGCTGCCGGGCGGTTACCGGCACGAGCTGACGGAGCGGGGACGGTCCTTGTCGTCCGGCCAGCGTCAGCTCATCGCTCTCGCCCGCGCCGAGCTCGTCGACCCTGCCGTGCTCTTGTTGGACGAAGCCACCTCCAACCTCGACTTGGCGACGGAGGCGCGCGTGGCCGCCGCCATGCAGCGGGTGTCGTACGGCCGCACGACGATCGTCATCGCCCACCGCCTGCAGACAGCACGGGCCGCAGACCGCATCGTCGTGCTCGAGGGCGGCCGCATCGCCGAGGTGGGTTCCCACGACGAGCTGCTCCAGCTCGGCGGGCTGTACGCCTCGATGTGGGAGGCCTTCGAGATGGTGGGCACGGCGGGCCTGTCCGCTCGCACGCTGGCTTGAGGGGCTACTCGCTCGTCTCTCGTTGCCGCAGGTCCCGGCAGCGGACGCCAGCAGGCGAGGACGTGCGGTGGTGACTGCACCACGGGTGCGGCACCTCGCCGGCTGGCGTATGGGCTCGTCGTTCGGAGACGTCAGGATCGCTCGATCAGGGTCCGTCCAAGGGTGCTTCCCGAGTTCGCCACCGACCCCACTCCCCAGCACATCGACCCCGAGCACGCAACGCCGAGGAGGCCCTGAGTGACCCAACCAGGCTGCACCTGACCCGGCACGCTGGCGAGCTTGTGGCCGTTCCACGACTGGACGAGGGCCGTGGTCGTGGTGTCGCCGCCGGTCTCCCGTATCACGAGGCCGTCGAGCACACACGACGTCGGCGTCGAGCAGGTGATGCCTTCGGGAACTTGAAAGCCCCGCGGCACTGCGGTCGCCAGCTTCGTCGCCTTGAAGGATGCTCCGAGGCCGGATTCGATCACCTCGTATCCGGAAGCATCCGGTCCGGCACCTGTCGTGTCATAGCCGGCAACCTGGCAGGTCCGGCCCTTGAGGCAGCTGGCGCCGGTGAACTCCGCCACGCTTGCCGAGATGACAGTCTTCGTGTCCTCCGCCCAGGCAGTTTGCGAGCTCGTCGTGAGAATGATCGCTGTGTCCCCGCTGCTCACGTGGGAGTAGCCGGCTGCGACGCACCAGGTGGGCGACGAGCAGCTGACGGCAAGGAGCGTGGCGTTCTCGACGGCGCTCACGCCGCTGGTTGTGCTCTCCTTCCAGCTCGCCCCAGAGAAGCGAGCGACGAAAACCGACAACTTCGAGCTGCCAATTTCGTCGCCGACGGCCACACAGTCGCGGTTCGAGAGGCAGGTGACGGCGCTCAGGGAGAGGTTCGTGCCAGCCGGGTCGGGGAACGCCATTGAGAACCAGGACCGCCCGTTCCATTCGTCGGCGATGGCGGTGGTGGAGTTCTCCGTCGAATCGTAGTTGTGCCCGACAGCGACGCAGAAGGTGCGGGAGGGGCACGACACCGAACTGAGGAAGTTTTCGTTCGGGCGGGGCGGTGGGTCGAGCGCCCACCACTGTGAACCGTCCCAGTGATCGATGAGCGGCAGCGATGTCACCGATGGAGTGTTCTCGTTGGTTCCCCCGGTACCGACGGCGAAGCAGTCGTCGAGGGCGGGACACGACACGCTGCTCAGGTACGAGTAGGTGGAATCGGGCACCCCGGGGCTCGGCACGAGGCTCCAGCCGGACGTGGCGCTCGCGACATCCGAGCCGAGGACCTGTGTGCCGACGCAGGCGCACACGGCCATGACGAGACCGACCCCGCGCGTCAGAATGGGACGTGTCCTCATGTGCGCCTCCCGGCAAGCGGTTCGATGGTCCCGTCAGGGTACTGCCAGCCGCATCACGCGCCGTGGGATAAGCCATGTTGGCAGTACGCGGCGGCGACCGCCGATGGCTTCTTGATGGCGTGAGGCGTTGCCGTGGCCCCCGGGTGTCGGTCGCCGCCGTGGCGACCGTGGCTGCGGCGATCTCGTTGGCGGCGTGCACGACGGCAGCTACGACGCCGCCCACGTCGCCAGCCTCGGCTCACCCGCACACATCGACCACGCCCAGGCTCTCGGGCACCATCGTCTCGGTACCGATCACGACGTCCCACTTCTTCGCCATCTGGAATACGGCGCCTGACCACACCCCGGTCGTCGAGGAATTCTCTGCCGTCACAGGCAAGCCGATCCGCCAGGTGGCACGTCTCCCCGGAGCGAGCGGGAGCGGCTGGGCCGGTCATCTCGTTCAGGCGCAAGACGGATGGATTTGGTTCAGCGAGTCCCGCGGTCCGCGGTACCGCAACGACACGGCCGGCGGTGACCCAGCGCCGAACAGCTGCTCGGGCGCCGCCGTCGAGTTCGACCCCGCCACGGGCAAAGAGATCGTCGTCTTCCGCACCCCCCGCTCCGTCTGGTTCGGCGCTGCAGTCCCGAGCCCGAACGGCAGATACGTGGCCTACGAGACAGGGCCGTGCGCGCGCTCCTATTTCAACGCTCATATCGAGGTCCGCGACCTTCGTAGCGGTCGGCAGTGGTCCATCGGCGAGGACGCCCGCGTCTGTCACGACCTCTCGTCGGTGACATGGACACCCGACAGCGCCCGTCTCGTCTTTGGATTCGGGCCGTCGGCGCTCGGCTCGACGCAGCTGGCGGGGATGGGTTACGGGGTCTGCGCCGAGTCGAAGCAGGACGAGCTGGCGAACGTCTCGGCGCTCCGGCCGGCTTCCATGCACTCCGTCTCGCTGACCCCGGCCCCGGCGGGCTGCTCCTACGTCGAGGCCGCTCCGGACGCCTGGGGGGTGTTGGCCCTCGAAGCCTGCGGGGACGCGGGCGGCGACCTCGGCAGGGACGCCATTGTCCAGCTGAATGCTCGACTCTCGGTGATCGGGCGCTGGAGGCTGCCCCCCCAAGCCGACGGGACGAGCCTCTCTGTCAACCCGAACGGCCGCCTCGTGCTCATCGACGAATACGAGGCGCCGATTCACCAAGGCCTCCGCACCGTCCAGCAACAGATGGACTGGATCGAACTGTTCAGCGGCTCCCGGTTGCATCTCGTACGACGCGTTCCCGACGGCAGCGACAGCATCTCAGAGGCGGTCTGGTAGGCGCTCGTCCACGTCGATGGCGGGCTATCGCACCTTCACGGTGTAGGTCGCCGAGCCGGTTTGGCCGTAGTTGTCCTTCACGGTCAGCGTGATCGTGACCGTGAGAGCAGCCTTGGCATAACGGTGCGAGGCCGTTGCCGTCGGGGTCACGGTGGATGCGCTCCCGTCACCCCATTCCCAGGTGTAGCTCGTCACGACGCCGCCGGGGAAGGGATCCTTCACGGTCGCCTTCCACGTGACCGTCGTACCGTGCAGCGGCGACTTCGAGCCGCTGATCGTCGCTGTCGGCCCTGTCTTGGCAAAGGCACCCAGCCCGCGCGGGGTGCCGACCCCGCTCGGGCCGTCGAAGCCGGGGGACGCGTCACAGGCGAGGTCGCCGGCGCTCGGCACCGCTCCGTTCGCCGGGTAGTCGCAGTCGAGGATGCCGGCCCCGAGCGTGTTGGGATCGCCGCACTCAGCAGCGCCTTCGCCGTCGCAGTAGCCGTTGCCACCGCTCGTGACGTCATAGAGGGAGGAGCCGCCGAGATGCCCGTAGAGCGTCAATGCCGGATAGGCGACACCGTGTGAGCCACCGGCGAGGGCGAACATGCCGGCCACGATCGGAGACGACAGCGAGGTACCTCCGACCGTGCTCCAGCCTGTCGTGCAGGAGCTGCCGCAGTTGAACGAGTCGTAGATGTCGAAACCGGTGAACGGGTCGGCGTCGGCGGCGATGTCGGCGTCGAGGCGGTGCGTGCCGCAGTCCGTTGCCGACCAATCACTGAGGTGCGTCTGCCAGCCCTGCGCCCGCACGAGCGTGCTGCAACCGCCGCCCCCTGCCCCGAGGGCGAGTCCGGTGACGGTCTCCCAGATGTCCTGCACGCCGTTGTCGTTCCAGACCGACTCGGACTGGCGCGTGCCCGTCTGGCTGAGGAAGAGGGACGTCCCCCCGACGGCCACGACCGAGTTGAAGGAGGCCGGCTCGTACGGCTGGTTGATGACACCCTCGGAGCCGAGGAGGTCAAAGGCGTAGTATCCGTCGTCGCCCGTAGAGGCTGTGATGACAACTCCACGGTGGTTGTAGGCGGCTTCGTCGGTCGCGGTGGAGCCGGCTTCCGGGCTGCCGTAGGAGTTGCTGATCTCCGTGGCGTGCTGTGCCACCGCCTCCTTGACGCCTGCCTCGAGATCGGCGTTCGATTCGGTCTTCGCCTCGACGAGCAGGATCTTGCAGTTTTGGCACACGGAATGCGCCGCCTCGACGTCGAGGGACTCCTCCATGGACCAGCCTGTGGTGTCGTCGGGTGGCAGCGTCGAGCCACCCGTCTCGCTGACCACGCGAAGGCAGCCGTCGCTCGTGCTACAGGTGGCCAAGCCGTACTGGGTGTCAAAGGTCTGCAGGTCGGCGCCGATGTCGGGGTCGTTGTAGGCGTCGACAATCGCCAACGTCTGGCCGCTACCGGACGCCGTCGAGCTGAAGCCGTAGGCCGTCGCCAGATCGATCGGGGTGAGGCCGCCGGCCGGCCCAATCGTCTCGGCCCGGCCCGACGTCGCACGGCTCGGAGCGGCGCCGCCCGCCAGCTCGTAGGGACGGGCGCCTGGGGTGCCCGGCTTGACGCGAACCAGTCTCATGGCAAAGCAGGCGGCGTGACGTGGCTTCGGCGCTTTGCAGATGGGTTTTGCGATTGCGTAGTTCACGACGGGGGCGGCGCCCGCTACGGCCGAACGCGTCACCCCGGCCGAGGCGGCCGGTACGGCGGTGAACGCAACAACGAGGACCGGGGCGGCGAGCATGATCATTGCCACGCGGCCCCGCCGCGCCCCTCCCTCGCCACCCGATGCCGTGACCGCACCTCTCGACGTCGCGCCGTGAGAGGTGGTCCCGCCGTTTACTGTCTTCGCCATCGTGCCCCCAGTCGTTGGTCCGAGCCAACGAGGACCCGCCACGGGTACCTGAGTCATCAGGGTACCGGTTCTGTCGGTCGAGGGACAGCGTCGAACAGGCCGGCCCGCCTGCAAGATCGACCCGTTGACCGACAACGGAGATGGTCAGGGCGAGCTGCCCTCACCCCGCCGCAACCGCGCGACGAAAGAGCCGGTGTGCTCGAGCAGGACGCGTGCCGCCGGGTTGGCTGCCGTTGCGGGGCTCCATGCCAGCTCGAGTCGGGAACGGATCTCCGGGTAGAGCTCGAGAATGTGCAGGGTGCCACGGTGAGGCTCGGCCGCGGACGAGGGCAGAATGCCGACACCGAGTCCGAGGGCGGCGAGCTGGGCGATCATTGGCAGGGCACTTGCCTCGAAGACGATCCGAGGTTCGAATCCCGCCTCAGCGCAGGCGGCATCCAGGGCGCCACGCACGCCGGTGCCTCGCGGGAG
>JBKQSP010000115.1:0-7647 GCA_052143575.1 Acidimicrobiales bacterium | reverse complement strand
GGGCGTGAGCATCGGCGAGCTCGTCGCCGAGAGGAGCCAGTGATGACGACAACCTTGGAGACCCCCGGAGCGAGCACCACGCAGCCGGGCGCAGGACGGCCCGGCGACGCGCCCGCCGGCGGTGCGGGTGCCGGCGCCGGTGTCAGCGCCCCCGGCCGCTCAGCCGGCACGAGCGGCGTTCGCCACCTCGTCTCGATCACCGACCTCGACCGTGACGGCATGCTCGGCATCTTCCACCTCGCCGATGCGTTCAAGGAGGTGGCCGAGCGCCCGATCCCGCGCGTGCCGGCCTTGCGGGGCAAGACCGTCGCCACGCTGTTCTTCGAGGCGTCCACGCGCACGAGGCTCTCGTTCGAAGCGGCCGCGAAACGCCTCTCGGCCGACGTCATGTCCTTCAGCGCCTCCTCGTCCTCGCTCGAGAAAGGCGAGTCGCTGCGGGACACCGTCGAGACGATCGACGCCATGGGCGTCGACGCCATGATCGTGCGCCACAAGTCGTCCGGGGTGCCCTCACAGGTGCGCGCCTGGACGAAGGCGAGCGTCGTCAACGGCGGCGACGGCCAGCACGAGCACCCGACGCAGGCCCTCCTCGACTGCTACACGATCCGCGAAGCCCTCCTCGATCGCACGCCGGCCGGCGAGACCCCACCGGAGGACCTGCGCGGCATGCGGATCGCCATCGTCGGCGACGTCCGCCACAGCCGGGTGGCCCGCTCCGACGTGCTCGCCATGACGGCCCTCGGCGCCGAGGTCGTGCTCGTCGGCCCGCGCACATTGCTGCCGCCGTCACTCGACGGCTGGCCCGTGAAGGCGACGCCCGACTTCGACGGTGTGCTCGACTCCCTCGACGTCGTCTATCTCCTCCGCATCCAGCGCGAGCGCGCCCAGGCGGCGCTCTTGCCCTCGATGGAGGAGTACCACGAGCGTTTCGGGCTCACGCGGGAGCGGGCGGCCCGCCTCGACGAGCGTGTGCTCGTCATGCACCCCGGGCCCATGAACCGGGGCGTCGAGATCGCCCCGGAGGCGGCCGACCTTCCTTCCTCGCTCATCACCCGGCAGGTGAAGAACGGCGTTCTCATCCGCATGGCGGTTCTCTTCCACCTCCTCGGCGCCGGCGGCCCCCTGCCGGCGGGGGCGTTCGGCGGCACCGAGAGCGGGGGTGGAGCCGATGCCTGATCGCTCGAGTCCCGAGGGCAGCGGCCACGGCCCCGAGCTGCTCGTGCGCGGCGGCACCGTCGTCGACGAGCAGGGCGAGCGCCGGTCCGATGTGCTCATCCGAGGCGCTGAGATCACCGCCGTCGGCCCCGACCTGCAACCGAGCGGTCCCGACACCGTCGTGCTGGAGGCCGGCGGCTGCGTCGTGGCGCCCGGCCTCGTCGACCTGCACACCCACCTGCGCGAGCCGGGCGGCGAGATCGCCGAAACGGTCCAGACCGGTACGCGGGCGGCCGCCCTCGGCGGCTACACGGCCGTCGTCGCCATGCCGAACACCGAGCCTGCCATCGACAACCCCTCGATCGTGCGCGACGTGTTGGCGCTCGGCCGATCCGCCCTCGCCGAGGTCGCCGTGGCGGCTGCCATCACGGTCGGCCGGGCCGGCAAGACGCTCAGCCCGATGGGCGAGATCGCCGCCCTCGGGGTGCACCTGTTCACCGACGACGGCCGCGGCGTGCAGGACGCCGCCCTCATGCGCCGGGCGCTCGAGTACGCCAGCGACCTCGGCATCGTGCTCGCCCAGCACTGCGAGGACGCCGCCCTCTCGGCCGGCGGGCACATGCACGAAGGCGCCTGGTCGAGCCGCCTCGGCCTGCCCGGCCAGCCGGCGGTGGCGGAGGAGGCCATGGTCGCCCGCGACCTCGCTCTTGTCCGCGAGACCGGCACGCCCATGCACTTCCTTCACCTCTCGACGGCCGGCTCGGTCGAGCTCATCCGCAAGGCGAAGGCGGACGGCCTCCCGGTCACGGCCGAGGTGACGCCGCACCACCTCGTGCTGACGGATGCTTCGGTCTCCGACTACGACACCGCTTTCAAGGTCAACCCCCCGCTTCGCACCGACGTCGACGTCCAGGCGCTGCGCCAGGGGCTCGTCGACGGCACGATCGACGCCGTGGCGACCGACCACGCCCCCCATGCCACCGTGGACAAGGAGGAGCCGTTCGACTCCGCCCCCTTCGGCATGACCGGCCTCGAAACCTCCCTCGCCCTGCTCCACACCGTCTGCAACGGCCTGCCCTTCGGCGAGTGCCCGCCGTCCAAGTGGCCGGGCGGAACGTGGCCGCTCGTCGAGCTGCTGGCGGCCTTCTCGTGGCGACCCGCCCGCATCGCCAGGCTCGACCGCGCCGCCGGTGGGCGCCAGGGCGGCCCCATCGAGGTGGGGGCGCCGGCAAACCTCATGGTCTTCGATCCGGCTGCCACCTGGATCGTCGATGCCCGCACGATGGCCTCCCGCAGCAGGAACACGCCCTTTGCCGGCATGCAGCTGACCGGACGCGTCCGCCACACCGTGCACGAAGGCGAGGCGGTCGTCGTCGACCAGCACGCACAACGATGAGGCGGTCGGCTCTGCTCGTCCTCGCCGACGGGGCCGTCTTCGAGGGCGAGGCGATGGGCGCCCTCGCCAGCGGGATCGACGGGGCGGTCCCGAAGTCGCTCGTCACGGGCGAGATCGTCTTCAACACGTGCCTTTCCGGCTACCAGGAGGTGCTCACCGACCCGTCCTACGCCGGGCAGGTAATCGCCTTCACCTACCCCCACATCGGCAACTACGGCGTTTCGCCGGAGGACGAGGAGAGCGGGCAGCCCTTCTGCCGGGGCATCGTCGTGCGCGACATCACGGACCGCCCGAGCAATTGGCGCTCGGCCGAGAGCCTCGAAGGGTTCCTCGTGCGCCACGGCGTCGCCGGCATCACGGGCGTCGACACGAGACGGCTCACGCGCCACATCCGCGAGGCCGGCGCCATGCCGTGCGCCTTCGGGACGGCACCGGAACCGGTCCTTCTGGCGGCGGCGCAGGCCGAGCCCGGGACCGTCGGCGTCGACCTTGTCGCCGAGGTCAGCACGGAGATCCCCTACAAGGTGCCCTCCGCCTGCGGCGACCTGAGCGTCGTTGCCTACGACTTCGGGATCAAGACGACGATCCTGCGCAACCTCGTCAACGTTGCTGCCGTCGAGGTCGTGCCGGCCACGACGCCGGCGAGCGAGGTGCTCGACCGCCAGCCCGACGGTGTCTTCCTCTCGAACGGGCCCGGGGACCCGGCGGCACTCGGCCACCTCGTCGCCGAGGTGGGCAAGCTCGTCGGCGCCGTGCCCGTCTTCGGCATCTGCCTCGGCCATCAGCTGCTGGCGAGCGCCCTCGGGGGTGAGACGTTCAAGCTGCGCTTCGGCCACCACGGCGGCAACCACCCGGTGAAACGGCTCGAGACGGGGACCGTCGAGATCACGAGCCAGAACCACGGCTATGCCGTCGTCGACGGGAGCGTGAGCGATGCAGAGCTCACCCACGTGAACCTGAACGACGGCGTCGTCGAAGGCCTCCGCCTCGCCGGCGAGCGCGCCTTCAGCGTGCAGTACCACCCGGAGGCCGGTCCCGGACCGCATGATGCCCGTTACCTGTTCGAGGAGTTCCGCCTGCTCATGGAAGCCAGTCGCTGACGATGGGACGGCGGCAGGACATCTCCACGATCCTTGTCATCGGGTCCGGTCCCATCGTGATCGGCCAGGCCTGCGAGTTCGACTACTCGGGTACGCAGGCGTGCCGCGTCCTCAAGGCCGAGGGGTACCGGGTCGTGCTGGCGAACTCCAATCCGGCGACGATCATGACCGACCCGGATCTGGCCGACCGGACCTACATCGAGCCGCTCGATGCCGACGTGCTCACCGCCATCATCGAGCGGGAGCGGCCGGACGCCCTCCTGCCCACGATGGGGGGCCAGACGGCGCTCAACCTCGCCATGGAGCTGTCGGAGCGGGGAGTGCTCGAGCGCTTCGGTGTCGAGCTCATCGGGGCGAAGGCGGAGGCGATCTCCACGGCGGAGAACCGCGACCGCTTCAAAGCGGCCATGACCGAGATCGGCTTGGGCGTGCCGGCGTCGGGTTTCGTGACATCGCCGAAGCGCACGGGTCTCGACGGCATCGAGCGCTACGACGTCAATGCCGGCCTCGAGCTCGCCCTCGCCGTCGCCGAGGAGATCGGCTACCCCGTCATCGTGCGCCCGTCGTTCATCCTCGGGGGCAAGGGCACCGGCATCGCCCACGACCGCGAGGAGTTCACCGGCCTCGCCCGCACCGGCCTTTCCACGAGCCCGGTCGCCGAGATCCTCATCGAGCATTCCATCAGTGGATGGAAGGAGTTCGAGCTCGAGGTCATGCGGGACCGCCTCGACAACTGCGTCGTCGTCTGCTCGATCGAGAACTTCGACCCCATGGGCGTGCACACGGGCGACTCGGTCACGGTGGCTCCCGCCCAGACGCTGTCGGACGTCGAGTACCAGCACATGCGCGACGCCGCCTTCGCCTGCATCCGGCGTGTCGGCGTCGAGACGGGTGGCTCCAACATCCAGTTCGCCGTCAACCCGGTGACCGGCGAGCTGCTCGTGATCGAGATGAACCCCCGCGTGTCGCGCTCCTCGGCGCTCGCCTCCAAGGCGACGGGCTTCCCCATCGCCAAGATCGCCGCCCGGCTCGCCGTCGGCTACACGCTCGACGAGATCGCCAACGACATCACGAAGGCGACGCCGGCGTGCTTCGAGCCGACCATCGACTACGTCGTGACGAAGATCCCGCGTTGGGCCTTCGAGAAGCTCCCCGGCGCGCCTGCTCGTCTCGGCACTCGCATGCAGTCCGTCGGCGAGGTCATGGCGATCGGGCGTACGTTCGAGGAGTCGCTGCAGAAGGCCTTGCGCGGTCTCGAGCTGGGGCGGGCCGGTCTCAACTGCGATCCAGGCGAGCGGCGCTTCGACGCCGTGGAGACCGAGGAGCTCGTCGAGCGGGCGACCGTGCCGAGCCCGGACCGTCCCTTTCAGCTCGAATCGGCGCTGCGCCGAGGTGTCAGCGTCGAGGAGCTGGCGGAGGCGACGGGGATCGACCCGTGGTTCCTCGACCGCTTCGAGGCGATCGTGGACGAGCGCCGCCACCTCGAGGCGATGGCGGAGGGGGCCGGCGCCGAGGGGCTCGCGCGGCTGTCGAGGGCGGAGTGGCGGCGGGCGAAACGCTTCGGTTACGCCGACGCCCAGATCGCTTGGATCTTCGGCGCCGCCGAGCACGAGGCCCGAGCCGCCCGTCTCAGCGCCGGTGTCCGCCCGACCTTCAAGACCGTCGACACGTGCGGGGCCGAGTTCGCCGCCGAGACGCCCTACTACTACTCGACCTACGAGGACGAGGATGAGGTGCGCCCGGCATCCGCCCCCCGCGTGGTCATCCTCGGCTCCGGACCGAACCGCATCGGCCAGGGCATCGAATTCGACTACTGCTGCGTGCACGCCTCCATGGCCCTGCAGGCGGCCGGCTACGAGACGGTCATGGTGAACTGCAACCCCGAAACCGTCTCCACCGACTACGACACCTCGGACCGCCTCTACTTCGAGCCGCTCACAGAGGAGGCAGTGCTCGACGTCGTCGCCGCCGAGGAGGGTGCCGGCGCCGGTGGCGTCGTCGGGGTGATCGTCTCGCTCGGCGGTCAGACCCCGCTGCGCCTCGCCGGGCGGCTGCCGGCCGAGCTCATCCTCGGCACCACCCCGGAGGCGATCGACTCCGCCGAGGACCGCGAGATCTGGTCCTCGGTCTGCGAGGAGCTGGGGATCCCACAGCCGGCCGGCGGCACCGCCCGCACCATCGACGAGGCGCTCGCCATCGTCGGGCGGGTCGGTTACCCGGTGCTGCTGCGGCCGAGCTACGTGCTCGGCGGCCGCGCCATGGAGATCGTCTATGACGACGACGGCTTGCGCTTCGCCTTTGCGGAGCTGTCGCTCGGGGCGGAGGGGATGTTGGCCTCGGAGCGGCCCATCCTCATCGACCGGTTCCTCGAGGACGCCATCGAAGTCGATGTCGACGCCATCCGCGACTCGGCCGGCGAGGTGCTCATCGGAGCCGTCATGGAGCATGTCGAGGAGGCGGGCGTGCACTCGGGCGACTCCGCCTGCGTCATCCCGCCGCCCACCCTCGGCGAGGCCACGATCGCCGTCATCGAGAAGCACACGAGGGCGATCGCGCAGCGGCTCGCCGTCGTCGGGCCCATCAACGTGCAGTACGCCGTCAAGGAGGCGCAGGTCTTCGTCATCGAGGCGAACCCGCGTGCCTCGCGCACGATCCCCTTCGTCGCCAAGGCCACCGGCGTCCCGCTCGCAAAGATCGCCGCCCGCACGATCGTCGGCACGACGCTGGCGCAGCTGCGCGACGAAGGCGTCCTGCTCGGCCGAAACGCCCCGCCGACCGCCAGCGGGCACGTCAGCGTGAAAGAGGCCGTCCTTCCCTTCGACCGTTTCCCGGACGTCGACGCCCTCCTCGGCCCGGAGATGCGCTCGACGGGCGAGGTCATGGGGATCGACCGCACGTTCGGGCTCGCCTTTGCCAAGAGCCAGATCGCCGCAGGCAACCGCTTGCCCGCCAAGGGCGTCGTGTTCCTCTCCCTGGCCGATCGCGACAAGGTGGCCGGCGTCGAGGTGGCGGCCGCCTTCGCCGCCCTCGGCTTCTCGCTGGCGGCCACCTTCGGCACGGCTTCGTACCTCTTGAAGCGGGGGATCGAGGTGGCGACCGTCGTCGCCAAAGTCGGGGTGGCCGATGACGAAGCCTCCCTCGGGCCGATCAAGCACCCCGACGCCGTCGAGCTCATCGAGCGCGGTGGCATCCAGCTCGTCGTCAACACCCCGAGAGGGCGCGGGCCGCGGGCGGACGGCGCCTACATCCGGCGGGCGGCCTCGGCGAGCGACGTGCCGTGCGTCACGACGATCGCCGCCGCCCGAGCGGCCGCCGCCGGCATCGGCGACTGGGCCGTTCACTCCCTCGAAGTCCGCTCCCTGCAGGAGCACCACGGGCGGTGAGGCTGCCGTGATCGACCTGCGGGCGAGCGTCGGCTCGGTCGTGCTCCCGAACCCCGTCATGACGGCGGCCGGCACGGGCGGTCACGGCGCCGAGCTGGCGGCCTTCTTCGACCTCTCGAGCCTCGGCGCTGTCGTCGTGAAGTCGCTCTCGGCGGCGCCGTGGCCGGGAAACCCGCCTCCCCGCGTCTGCCCGGTTCCCGGCGGCATGCTCAACGGCGTGGGCTTGCAAGGGCCCGGCATCGAGGCGTGGGCAGCCGAGGATCTGCCGGCGCTTGCGTCGAGCCGTGCCCGCGTCGTCGTGAGCATCTGGGGGCGGCGGATCGAGGAGTACGCGGCAGCCGCCGAGCTGCTCGCCGCCGTGCTCGAGCGGGCGCCCGGCGACATCGTCGCCTGCGAGGTCAACGTCAGCTGCCCGAACCTCGAGGACCGCAGTCGCATGTTCGCCCACTCCGCCGCCGCGACCGCCGCCGCCGTCGAGGCCGCCGCGGCCGCGGGCCGCCCGCGCTGGGCGAAGCTGTCGCCGAACACCTCCGAGCTCGTCGAGATCGCCGGCGCGGCGCTCGACGCTGGCGCCGAGGCCCTGACCCTCACGAACACCCTCCTCGGCCTCGCC
>JBKQSP010000114.1:0-4119 GCA_052143575.1 Acidimicrobiales bacterium | reverse complement strand
GACTTCACCTCGCAGATCCGGACGCCCGTGGTGGATGCGGCCGTCTCGGTGGTGGCGGCAACCCCGGCGGTTCTTGCAAACCTCGTGCGGCGACAGCGGACCGGGGCGCACGAGGACGGCGGTGCGGTCGTCGAGGGCCGCGACATCGGAAGCGTTGTCTTCCCGGGGGCACGACTGAAGGTGTACCTGACGGCCACGGCGGCCGAGCGTGCCCGCCGGCGCCTGCAACAGCTGGCCCCCTGGGGCAGTGACGGCGAGACGTCGACGGCCGGCCAGACGGCCGCCTCCCTCTCGCGGCGCGACGACCTCGACACGTCGCGACTGGCATCCCCGCTCAGGGTGGCCGATGGTGCAATCGTGGTGGACTCGACCGGACGATCCGTCGACGAAGTCGTCGAGGAGGTGCTGTCATACCTGTGAGCGAGACCCAGCGTCCGGCGCCGGCGACGCCGGGGCCTCCCAGCAGGGGAGAGCTGCTGCTCTACAAGGCGGCGCGGGCCTTTGCGGTCGGCATCTCCCGTCTCTACCTGCCCGGCCGAGTCGTCGGGCGGGAGAACCTGCCGGCCACCGGTGCCTATCTCCTAGCTCCCGTGCACCGCTCCTACGTGGACTGGCTCATCGTGGGGCGGGTGACCGGGCGGAGGCGCATGCGCTTCATCGCCAAGGCGGAGATCTGGCGGTCGAAGATCGTCGGGCGCATTCTCGAGACGCTCGGCGTCTTTCCCGTCAACCGCTCGGGAGCCGACCGGGAGGCTCTGGAGCGCTGCCGCGAGGTGCTCGCCGGCGGTGAGCCCCTCGTCATGTTCCCGGAGGGCACGCGCCGCTCGGGGCCCCTCGTGAGCGACCTGCGCGAAGGCGTCGCCTATCTGGCCTTGCGCGCCGGCGTTCCCGTCGTGCCGATCGGCATCGGGGGAAGCGAGAAGGCGATGCCCCGCGGCTCGGCCATCCCGCGGCCGCACCGCGTCGAGGTCGTCATCGGCAGGCCCATCTGGCCGCCGAGCACGCCGCCTGCAACCGGCACGGCCGCCGGCGCCGAGCCCGCCGCCACCGCGGCGGGCGACAGGCCGGTTGCTTCGGAGGGCGCTTCCGAGCCCGGTGAGGGGGCCGATGCGAGCGAGCCCGCCAGCCGCCGCAAGACGGGGCGGGTGTCGCGGCGAGCCACCAAGGAGTTCTCGGAGGAGATTGCCGCCGGCATGCAGGCCGTCTTCGACGAGGCGCAGCGGCGGGCCGGTGTGAAGCTGCCCTGAGCCCCGGTCGCGGCGGTCGAAACTATACCGTCTGGACGGTACAGTGTCCGGATGCCGAGGGCGCGCGACACGCGGGAGCGCATCGTGTGCGCCGCCGAGGACGTCGTCATCCGCGAGGGTGTCGCTCGCCTCACGCTCGAGTCGGCCGCCGCGGAAGCCGGCGTCAGCAAGGGCGGCGTCCTCTACCACTTTCCGAGCCGGGCGGCCCTCGTCGCCGCCATGGTGGAGCGTTTCGTCGTGAGCTTCGATGCCGACCTCGAGCGCTTCGGCGCCTACGGGGGTCGAGCCGGGGACTTCATCCGCGCCTACGTCGAGGCGACGCTGGTGCCGGCCGAGGCCGGGGACGCCCGGGCACGCCGTCTCGGCAGCGCTCTGCTCGCCGGGGTGGCGTCCGATCCGGAATTGCTGGCGCCGCTGCGGCAGCGCTGGCTGGCCTGGCAGTCGGCGATCGAGCGGGACGGCGTCGAACCCTCGATCGCCACCGTCGTCCGCTTTGCCGCCGACGGCATGTGGTTCTGCGACCTCTTCGGTCTCGCACCGGTGACCGAGGAGCACCGGCAGGCGGTCGGCGACGAGATGCGCGCCCTCATCGAGCGGTCGGGCGCCTCATGAGACGCTCCTCGACGATGGGCGCCACGGAGTCGCGGGCCGTCCGGCGCGTCGTGCTCGCCCTGTCGGCTTCCGCCTTCGCCGAGTGGTGCGGGGCGACGGCCGTCCTGCCCCTGCTGCCCCTCTACCTGCGTCACCGAGGGGCCTCCACCACCCTCGTCGGGGTCACGATGGCGGCTTTCTTCGCGGCCGCTCTCCTCGTGCAGTACCCGCTCGGGCGGCTCTCGGACCGCATCGGGCGACGCAAGATCCAGGTGGCCGGTTTGTCGACCTACGCCGTCGCCAGCGTGCTGTTTGCCTTCATCGGTACGCCCGCGCTGGCGTTGGTGTTTCGCGCCCTGCAAGGCTGCGGAGCCGGCGTCGTCGACGTCGCCAACGCCGCCACGATCGCCGAGGTCGTGCCGGAGTCCCACCGCGGCCGGGCGTTCGGATCGTTCTACGGTGCCCGCAACATCGCCATGGCCATCGGGCCGTTCTTCGGCGGGCTGGCCGGCGTCGGCGGCATGCGATGGGTGTTCCTCCTCGCCGCCGGTGCTTCCCTCGTCGCCATCGTGCCGGTCGTGCTCTTCCTGCCGGCGCGGCGCCGGGCGGCCGTGCCGACCACGAGCGGCTTTGTCCGCACGGCCTTGTGGCGTAACCGCGCCTTTCTCGGCGTCGCCGTCGCCTTTGTCACGGTCGGCCTCGTCATCGGGGCCTACGAGGTCTGTTGGAGCCTTCTGCTGCAGGTGAAGGGAGCCACAGCCTGGGAGATCGGCTTCTCGTGGACGCTGTTCGCCCTGCCCTTCGCCCTCATGTCGTTTCCGGCCGGCTGGCTCGTCGACCACTTCGACCGCCGCTACCTCGTCGCCGTCGCAATGGCCGGGTCTGCCGTGTTCGCCATGACGTATCCCTTCGTAGGCAGCGTTGCCGTCGTGATCGGGCTTGGGTGCGTGGAAGCGGTCCTCGTGGCCCTCGGCGCCCCCGCCGAGTCGGCGCAGCTTGCCCAGTCGGTTCCCGAGAGCGAATTCGGCCGCGCCCAAGGCGCCGCTGCGTCCGCCCAGACGGCGGCCACCGCTGTCGCGGCCACCGTGGCCGGGACGCTCTTCGCCATCCATCCCTGGGTGCCCTTTGTGGGTTCGGCGGCGGTGATCTTCCTCGGAGTCGCCCTCCTGTGGCCACTGTGGCGCGGTGTTCCCGGGCGCTTGGTGCAGGCGCTGGCGGGACCGGTCGGGGAGGCGCAGCGGTCGGCCTGAGGCGCCGGCTTGGCACGTGCGGCCGGCGAGGCTGCCCCGGCGAGCGTCTCAGGCGAGCGCCCGCAGCACCTCCGCAGCCGAGATCGCCCGGTCGCCGGCCGTCGGGCCGCTCTCGTCGGGCGTGGCGCCGAACGACATGGAGAGGGCGGAGGCAGCCACGCGAAGGAGGTCGCGCAACTCCGGTGGGGGAGGGAAGTACTCGTCCTCGTCCGTAAAGTGCACGGGCTCGACGCCGCCGCTCGGCTGCAGTCGCTTGACGATCTCCTGCACGAGCCAGTCCGGCGCCGATGCGCCGGCCGTGACGCCGACGACGCCGCTCAAGTCGTCCGGCACCTGGTCGGGCGAATTCACGCGAACCACCCGCTCGCAGGAGGCGGATGCCACTTTGGCGAGAGCCAGCGTGTTGGAGGAGTTCGAGGACCCCACGACGACGACGGCATCGCAAAGGGGGGCGAGCGCCCGCACGGCCGCCTGCCGGTTCGTCGTGGCGTAGCAGAGGTCCGACCGGTTGGGCATCCAGAGATCGGGGAAGCGCTCGCGAGCGGCCTCGACGATGTCGGACCACTCCTCGTGGGCCAGCGTCGTCTGGGCCAACAGCGCCACGGGGGAGCCGGCAGGCACCTGAGCAGCCGCTTGCGCCAGATCCTCCTGGTGCTCGACGAGGCGCACCGACGCCGGTGCCACGGCCATCGTCCCGATGGCCTCCTCGTGACCCTCGTGCCCGACGTACAACACGGTGTAGCCCTTGCGCGCCCGCACCTTCATCTCGTGGTGCACCTTCGTCACGAGCGGGCAGCAGGCGTTCTCGACGATCCGACCGTCCTCGGCGGCCGCCGCCTCCACCTCCGGAGCCGAGCCGTGCGCCGACAGCATGACGGCCGATCCGGCCGGCACGGACGCCACATCGTCGACGAACACGACGCCCCGTCGCTCGAACTCCCGCACGACGATGCGGTTGTGGACGATCTCGTGGTAGCAGTAGACGGGCGGCTCGAAGACGCGGACCATCCAGTCGAGGGCTTTGATCGCCA
>JBKQSP010000113.1:0-21296 GCA_052143575.1 Acidimicrobiales bacterium | reverse complement strand
CTGAGGGCCTTCTCCGAACGCGCAACACCCGGGTGCCCCGTTGTGGCACCCGGCTGTCATCACACGGTATTGTCAGATTACCGTCAAGAGATGGCCTTCGGTCAGAGGCCCAGCTCTTCTGAGCAGCCTGGCCATTGGCCCCATCCTGCTTCGGCCTCCAACTCCTCGGCCGCCCGATCCTGCACCGCAGGCGAGGCGTCGCTCGGGAGCCCGGTGAAGCCGAGGCCGTACCAGGTGGACAGCGAGAACTGATAGGCACCGTAGAAGCCGTTGCCCGTGTCCTCGGCGTAGTTACCGCCGGACTCGCACATGCGGAGCTCGTACCACACTCCGCCGGCCGGAGCGGCCGCAGGCGGTGCTGCCGTCGTCACGACAGGCGCTACGACCACCGGTTGCACCGGGGTCTCGCTGACAGTGGCGAGGACCGTCGGCCTGGCTCTGAGAACATGGCGTCTCGCCACGGGGAGCCCCGTGATGGAGCTCAGTTCGATCCTGGCGGGCCGGCCGGGGTCGTGCACCACGGACAGGTCGCGACCTGGCGGCGACAGTTGGTAAGCCAAGTCGGCGCCGTATGTGATGGTCGATGGTGCTGCTGAAACGCCCGGCTGCTGGTGCGTCCGGGCGCTCGTCAAAGCGGAACTTGATTCGAATGTGCCGGTGGATGCACCGGCAATTGCGCTCGCAGTAAGCGCAGTGAACGCGGTCAGCGCGATCAGGGGGTGCTTGCGCATCTGTGCTCCTCCTGTGGAGATCGGAAACCCGTTGGGCTCCAGGTGGGTGCTGTGATGCGGGCAGCCCGTCTTCATTGCATGCGACTCGTGACCCGGCGCCGGAAGGGCGGTCGAATCGGGAGGTGTTGTGGCCTCCTCACGAGGTGCAGACGGGAACCCTGGGTTGAGTGCTGTTCGCAGCTCCTTCTCGGCCCTTTGGGCGGGACGGGCTCAGGACGGCGGTACCGGTTGGCGTGCTGTTACGCCGCGAAACCCGGGCACAAAGAGGTGCCGTGCAAGGCGGCAAGAGCCGGCCCGTTGGTCTCGGGCATCTCTGTCTCCCAGACGCTTGGCACCGTCCGTCATTGGCAGTTGGTGTGACTCAAACCCTAGCGACGCCTGTCGTCTGATGGCAACAGACGTCAAGAAATCGTCACGGAGTTTGTCAACGACTGCTTGCCTGACCTGGGCAGGAGCGGCAGAAATTCTTTTCTTCACAAAAACCACAACAGCCACAGGAGTCACAGAAATCTCAGGAGTCCCGGCCACCACACGGCAGCAGCGATGAGTGCCGTCGCCCGCGAGGTGCCGGCGGGAGCGTCGTGGCGACGCAGGCCTCAGGCGGCCGGCCCGTCGGCTTCGCCGCGATCGGCGAGGTCGGTGATTCCGAGAGCGCTCGCTGTCAGGCTGATGGCGTGACTGATGGCGTCACTCACCTCGGGGCGCTCGTCCTCGGTGACGCTGGCGAGGGGCGTGATGGTCACATAACCGCGCGTGCTGAGCGCCTCGTCGCTCTCGTCGCCGTGCTGAGGGGCGGCGAAGCCGAGCTCGAGTTGCACGCGCAAATCGGACGTCTCGTCCACGACGACGGAGCGGACGAGGCCGGAGCGAGCCAGATGCGCCCAGCGGATGCCGCGCAGCTCACCGGCCGGAAGGTTGGGCACGTTGCAGTTGACGACCGTGCGTGCAGGGGCGGCGGCGATGAGTGGCAGCAGGCTGACAGCAAGAGAAGTGGCCGTCTCGAAGTGGATGTGGCCGCCGCCGGCGGACTCGAAGCCGGAGAAGGGGCCTGATTGGATGCTCATCGCCAGGCCGCGCTTGTTGAAGTGCACCGACGTGAGGGCGGCTCCGACCGTACCGGAGTGCAGGGCAGCGCGGCCGACGTTGCGGCCCGGGTTGACGCCGCTCACGACAACGTCGGGAGCCGGCCCGAAGGCGCCGAGGCAGCTGGCGATGACGATGAGGGCCGGCAAGGCGTCGACGCCGAAGGTGGTGACGCCCTCGAGATCGGGCAGGTGCACGGCTTCCATGACGATGCCGGCACCCATCGTGTGAATGGGGCCGACGCCGGCGCCGGCGCCGCTCGACTCCCGCAAGGGGGCGGCGATCGTGAGATCGTGACCGCTCTCGTGCAGCGCCCGGGCGAGATGAGCCAGACCGGGCGCCCTCACACCGTCGTCGTTCGTCACGAGAACCCGCACCGGTTCCTCCTCGTCGCCATGCCCCGGTCGGCGGCGGGCGTCCCTCTACGATACCGAGGCATGCACGACGGTCCGGAGGGCGCGGCGACCGGGACAGTCCCGTCAGGGCGGCAGTTCTCGATCAGCCACGGCGACGCCACGGCCATCGTCACCGAGGTCGGCGCCGGCTTGCGCGAGCTCAGCGTCGCCGGCGACGCCGTCGTGTGGGGCTATCCGCTGTCCGAGATGGCGGGCGGCGGCCGCGGCCAACTCCTGGCGCCTTGGCCGAACCGCCTGGAGGACGGGACGTACCGCTTCGCCGGCCTGACGGCACACGCCGCCCTCGACGAGCCCGATCGTCGCAACGCCATCCACGGCCTCGTGCGCTGGCTCGTGTGGAGCCTGCGCGACGAGGCGGCCGACCGCCTCACCCTGTCGTGCGAGCTGGCTCCGCAGCCCGCCTACCCGTGGCGCCTCGCCCTCGAGGTGACCTATGTGCTCGGTAGCGATGGTCTTGTCGTGCAGGCAACGGCGCAGAACCGGTCGTCGACGGCAGCCCCTTTCGGCATGGGGTTTCACCCCTACCTTGCTGCCGGCCCGCTCGGGGCCGACGGCTGCAGCCTCCGGCTCGGAGCACGGCGGCACCTGCTTTGCGACGAGCGGGGGCTGCCGTGCGGCTCGGCTTCTGTGGAAGGTGGCCCGTACGACTTCAGCTCAGGCCGTTCGCTCGCCGGCGTGCATCTCGACGACTGCTTCACCGACATGGCGGCGACGCCCGACGAGGAGCGACCCGACGGCTCCGCCTGGCACGTGACGCTCAGTCGCCCGGACGGCTCCCGTTGCACCCTGTGGGCGGACTCGGCTTGGCCGTACGTGATGATCTACACGGGCGACACGCTGGCGCCCGAGGACCGCCGGCGCGGCGTCGCTGTCGAACCCATGACGTGTCCGCCGAACGCCCTGCGGAGCGGTGACTCGATCGTCACACTGGCGGCGGGCGGGCGGTGGTCGGGGCGCTTCGGGATTCGTGCGCTGTTCTGACAGCGGACCGCCGCACGGCATGGGCGCTGCTCGGCCGACTTCCGGGGTGACGGCGCCGCCGCCACCGCCTCACAAGATGGTGACGAGCGTCCCGATGGGGGTCCAGGGATACACGGTGCCGGCGGCGGCGTACGGCATCTCGACGCAACCGAGGCTCTGTGGGTAGCCGTAGGAGTAGCGAAGGAACCCATGCAGGGCGTCACTGCCGTGGAAGTAGCTCACCCACGGGATGCCCGGGTCGGCGTATTTCGTGCCGTTGGGGTTCTTGCCGCTCATCGTCGTCGTGACGTAGCGGGCATAGACCGGCCAGGTCCCCACCGCCGTCGGCGCCGCCGCGATGCCGGTGTTGCACAGCGTCTGGAAGATCACCTTGCCGTCGACCCAGAGGTTCACCGTCTCGGGAAGTGACGTCGTGACGTACACGTAGGCGTAGGGGGCCTTGTTCATCTGACGTTCGGCGACGGCTCGAAGCAGCAGGGACCAGACGGCCGGACCGGCGTCCCCATCGGCGGTGAGGCCGTGGGCGACCTCGAAGCGGATGATGGCTGCCGTCGTGATGGCGTTCGGGTGGCCGGCCGACCAGAGGGCGACGAGCGAGGGCGGTGTGTTCGGGAAGCGCCATGCGAACCGCCCGCTCAGCGGCGTGAGCGGGATGTCGCTGGCGACGTCCGGCTCCTGCACCGTCGTGGTGCCGGGGGGAGGCGCCCCGACCGTGGAGGGCGGCGCCGGCTGCGTCGTGACGGGGACCGTGCTCGAGGTGGTCGTCGTCGGCTTCGGCTTCGGCCGCGTCGTCGAGGTGGTCGTCGTCGGCTTCGGTCGTGTCGTCGTCGTCGTGGAGGACGTCGAGGTCGTCGTGGAGGACTTCGGCCGTGTCGTCGTGGTGGAGCCGTGGGCTGCGGCCGAGATGACGTCACTCGTGAGCTTGATGGGCGACTCCTGGGCGGTGGCGCCCGGGGAGAAGGTCAACGGCAGGTATCCGAGCTCGGCGAGCAATTGCTGCAGCCGGAGCTCGGAGCCGCCGGCGATGGTGAAGCGCGCCTTGACGGAGCTCGGCAGGATGCCGCCGTTCTCCCCGATGAGACCGTGGAGGCCGCCGGGCAGGATGAGCCGCTCTGTCGTGAAGGGGACGTAGCTCCCCCTCGGGTGGAACACGAGCGTGCTGGCGCCTTCCGAGGTCCAGGTGCCAGGAGCGAGGGGCAGCAGACGAGGAAGGGCGGCGTTGGAGGCGAGAGGCTCGGAGAAGCGGACCGTGATGTCGGCCGTGTACCCGACGCTGCCGGAGCCGGGCGTCGGCGAGATCGACAGCACCCGCAGCGGCTTCGCATTCTTGTTCGGCCGCACGGCCGTCGAGCCCGTGTGCGAGTCGGAGACGCCGATGGTGGGAGCGGTCGAGGACGTCGTGCTCACGCCGCCGAGCGCCGAGCATCCACCCGCCACGACGGCGACGGCGAGGCTGGCGAGGGCGAGCGAGGATCGGCCCGAGATCCGGCGGCCCGAGATTCGGCGGGCAGCCCGGTGTGTGTTCATCGGAATTCTCAGCAACGGTTCTCCACCACGAGGCTCGGTCGGTGAGCAGGAATCCTAGTGGACCGAAGCGGCCTCACCGACGCGCCCGGATGACGTCTTGCAACCTATTCCGACCAGGGTGGAGCGGCCGCCTCGGCGAGTTTGGCGACCACATCCCGGAGTTGCTCCGGGCTCGGGCGTTCGGCGGTGGCCGGCCGGCGGACGTAGAAGGCATCGACGACCTCGTGACCGATCGTCGACATGCGGGCGGACATGACGTCGAGCCCCGAGTCCGCCAGCACCCGCGTGAGGCGGTGCAGCAACGAGCGCGAGTCCGGGGCCCGCACCTCGAGGACCGTTGCCTCGGCCGAGGCGGCATCGTCCACGAGCACGCGGACCTCGGGTGGTCGCGCCGCCGCCGGGCGACGGCCGCGAGCATAGGCCTTCTCGAGCTCGGAGAGACGGGCGCTGAGGAGCAGCTCACCGGCGAGGGCTCGCTCGAGATCGGCGTCCAGGCGGTCGGCGTCGACGGCCTCCCCCGGCCGGTTGCGGGCGATGTCGAAGACCTCGATCGCCATCGTGCCGCCGTCGTCCATCGCCACGGCGCTGCGGATGTCGAGGCGGTGGAGGGCGAGGGTGCCCGCCACGAGGGAGAGGAGGCCGGGGCGGTCTTCGGCCACGACGGTGAGGGTGTCCCCGTCGATGGAGACCCGCAGGCCGCCCTCGGCGGCGAGGGCGAGCTGGCCGGGCGTCGGGACGTTGGCGGGGGTGCGCTCGGGCAGGGCAGCGCCGGCGAGTCTCGCATCGGTGCGGGCGACCAACTCGGCGACGAGCTCAGCCTTCCACGGGCTCCAGGCCGTCACGCCGGTGGCAATGGAGTCGGCTTCGGTGAGGGCCGCCAGCAGCTCGAGCGTCAGGCGGTCCTTCACGGCCGATGCGACGAGGTCGATGGTCGCCGGGTCGTCGAGGTCGCGGCGGGTCGCCGTGTCCGCCAGCAGGAGGTGGTGGCGGACGAGGCGGGCGATGACCTCGACCTCGTCGTGGCGAAAGCCCATCCGGCAGGCGATCTCACCGGCAATCGCCTGGCCGACCTCGCTGTGGTCCCCCCCTTGCCCCTTACCGATGTCGTGGAGGAGGGCACCGACAAGGAGCAGGTCGGGCCTCCGCACTGCGCGGATCAGGAGGGCAGCCTGTGCAGCCGCCTCGAGCAGGTGCCGATCGACCGTGAAGCGGTGATAGGCGTTGCGCTGCGGACGGTGGCGCACCTCGAGCCACTCCGGCAGGAGGCCTTCCAGGAGACGGTGCTGGTCGAGCACCTCCAGGACCGGAGTCGCCGCCGCGCCGTACTCCAGGAGGGACACGAAGGACTGGCGGAGCTCAGGGTCCCACGGCTCCGGCGCCCGCGGCGCCGAGCCCACGAGCCTGGCGAGGGCGGAGGTCGCGATCGGGACGCCGTACTCGGCGGCGGCGACCGCCACGCGGACGAGGAGGGAGGCGTCAGCCAAGCCGCCGGCATCGCTCGAGACGGCGACCTCGCCGTCGCGCAGCACGACGCCGTCGCCGACGGGGGCGTCGCGGCCGCCGGATCGCCCGAGCGGCCCTGCCAGGTAGGAGTCCGTGCGCCGCCAGCCGTCGCTCGCCGTCCACATCACCTCGCGCCCGGCGGCGGCGACGCCCGCCATGAGGTCGTCAGCGTCGCCGTAGCCGAGCAACGGGGCGATCTCGTCCTGCTCCTGCAGCACGAGGCGATCGGAGGAGGAGCCCGTGCGGGCGTGCAGCGCCACGCGGGTAGCAAGGAGGAGGCGACGGTGGGCCAAGAGGCTCTCAGGCAGCAGAACGGGGGCGAGCGCAGGCAAGGCCCGTGCCGCCAGTGCCAAGGCGTCGAGATCCCGCAGGCCCCCGGCGGACTCCTTCAGGTCGGGCTCGAGGAGGAATGCCACCTCGCCGAAGCGGGCGTGCCGCTCTCGGCCGGCGCGGGCGAGAGCGGGCAGAAGCTGGCGCGCATGGGCATGCCACCACGCGGCGACGTCGCCGAGGAGGCCGGCGGCCAGCGCCTCGTCGCCGGCGACGAGGCGCCCGTCGAGCAAGCCGAGAAGGGCTCGCTGGTCGTCGCGGGCGACTGCCATCGCCTCCTTGGGCGTGCGCACGCTGTGATCGAGCCGCACGCCGCTGTCCCAGATCGAGTACCAGACTCGGTCGGCGACGTCACGCACGTTGCGCCGACGCTCGTGCAGCAACGTGACGTCGAGATCGCTGCCGGGGCAGAGCTCACCCCGCCCGTACCCGCCGACCGCCACGAGAGCGAAACCCCCACCGCGGGCGCCCACCACCTCGGCGAACACTCCCGCCAGCCAGGTGTCCACGACGGCGGCGTACCTCGCCGGCATCTCGGCCGGCGCCAGCGTGCCATCGAGGACGGCAGCCACGAGCCTGTCTCGGCGCGCCCGCAGGACCGAGGCGGGCGGCTCCATCGCCGTATCGTACGGGGCCGGCGGGGCGCCGAGGCGAACCGTCCCTCACCCCGGACGCGGCTACGGTGCGGGTGAGGAGGAATCGACATGCTCGAGCCCCGCAGAGGTTCCGGAGGCTTGCGGCTCGCCCGCAACGCCATCGTCGTCGGCACCGTACTCGTCGTCGCCATCGTCGCCTACGTCATCTTCGGGTTCGTGGTCGGCATCGTTGTCAAGATCATCGAGATCGCCGTCATCGTCGCCGTCATCGCGGCCGCCGTCGCCCTCATCCGCCGAACCCGGCGCAAGCCCTACTGACGCGACGTCAGCCAGATCCGCCCGTCACGGGCGAGGGTGCGCGTGGCGAGATGATCGAGAGCGTCCGAGCGGCGCTTCGCATCCGGCTCGACGAAGCGGAACCAGCCGTCGATCTCGCGGCGCTCCGCCACGACGCAGGCGGAGAGGCCCGCCGCCAGGAGCTCTGAGAGCGGCTCGGCCGCAACCGTGGCGGCGCCCGGCGAGCCGTCGTCGCCGTAGGGCTCGAGCAGCGACACGTGCCGCCCGGAGGCGGTATGAATGGACCGAGAGCGCGCCAGCAGCCCGGCTTCGAGTGCTCGGCGGGCGGACCTCGCGTCCTTCCCGAGGTCGTCGTGGTCGTCGGAGCGGACGACTCGCCCGCTCGCGAGCGCATCGAGCAGGCGCCGGGCAGGTGCCCTCAAGCCCTCGATGACGCGGCGGCGACGCCCGGCGTCAGCGGCGAGAGCGGCGGCCACCGGTAGGAGGGATGCCGCCAGCAGCGTCCGCTTGCCCTCGACGAGGGCGAGATCGGCGTACCCAGAGGCGCCCCCTTCGAGCTCGTTCAGCAGGCGGTAGATGCGCGAGCCCTCGGGATGGCCCCACCAGCTTCCCTCGATCGGGCAGCCGGCGATGGCCTCGGCGGCACTCGGGAGGGCGCTGCGGCCGCTCACGAGGGCGATGCGGAGGCCGGCCAGCCAGTCCTCCAGCTCGCCGAGCGAGGACATCGGCGAGGCCGCCAGGCGGTGTGCCGTCGTGCGGGCGTCCAGGAGACGCTCGAGCTCCTCCGACGGGTCGGCTGCACGCATCGACGTCGCTCCTCATCGAGTGGGTCCGCGCCGCGACGGCCGGCCCTGCAGGCAACTGCGGTGGGACGATACAGTCTCCAGCCACTGGTCGCCGGGGCTGTGGGGGGTCGCCGGGGCTGTGGGGGGTCGCCATGGTGGAGGGGGCAGGGGGACAGGGCCAGCTCGAAACGCATGGCGAGCTGACGCCCGAGCTCATCGGCACGCCGCTGTGGAGCGACGAGATGGTGGCAAGGGCCGGCATACCGGTCGTCGACAGCCCCATCGTGTCGGTCGGCGGGGGGATCGGCTCGTTCGTGCTGGTGGACTTCCTCCGCGTCTGGGGGCTGCCCGCCGGCGCCGTCAGGGTGCTCACCGTGCTCGACTATCCCTGGCAGACCTACGAGTACCTCACCCGCAACTCCCAGATCCCCGAGACTGAGCGACTCCGTTCCGACTCGTCGTCGATGCCCAACAACCTGTGGGGCTTCCCCAGCTACGCCGTGCAGGAGGCCTTCGAGGAGAAGTCGCTCGCCTCGCTCTGGAACGTCTTCAGCGAGCCGATCCTGTGCGACTACTGGACACCGCGGGCCGGCATGGTCTTTCGCGGGCTGCGAAAGGAGGCAGACCGCATCGGCTACTGGCAGGCCGTGGAACGCGGGCAGGTCCGCATGGTTCGCAGGCGGCAGGAGGGCGGGTACTTCACGATCCTGACGCCGCCGGCCGGCACGACGGCGACGCGCCGGGTGGCCTTTCGCAGCCGCGTCGTGCACGTCGCCGTCGGCTACCCGGGCCTCAAGTTCCTGCCCGACCTGCAGGCCTATCGGGAGCGCTACAAGGACCACGAGCACGTCGTGAACGCCTACGAGCCCCATGAGCACGTCTATGCGGAGCTGAGACGCCGCAGCGGTGTCGTCGTCGTGCGCGGCGGTGGCATCGTCGCCTCCCGCATCCTTCAGCGGCTCATCGACGATCGCGACCACCACGGGGCGCAGACGACGATCATCCACCTGTTCCGCACCTATGTCACGGGACCACACGGCCCCAACCGGTTCAACCGGCGCCGCGGTGCTGACGGCTGGGCCTATCAGGGTTTCAACTACCCGAAGAGCGTCTGGGGCGGCGAGCTGTGGGCCCGCTTCCGCAAGCTGGAGGGAGACGACCGCCTCCAGCTCTACAAGATCATCGGCGGGACGAACACCCCGCACCGTAAGAACTGGCTTCGCCAGCAGGAGCGCGGTCGGCGCGAAGGCTGGTACCGCACGCTCACCGGCGAGGTCCTCGAGGTCATGCCCGGCCCGGACGACAAGGTCATCACGGCCATTCACCTGACTTCGCAACAGGGTGAAGCGGCCACCTTGCAGGTGTCGGCCGACTTCGTCGTCGACTGCACCGGCCTCGAGGCCGACATCAGTGAGCACCGCGTCCTGGCTGACCTCCTCGAGCACTCCGGCGCCGGCAGGAACGTCCTCGGCCGCCTCGACGTCGAGCGGACCTTCGAGGTGCGGGGAACGCGGTCCGGCGAGGGCCGCATGTACGCCTCGGGTGCGGCCACGCTCGGGGGCTACTTTCCCGGCGTCGACACGTTCCTCGGCCTCCAGCTTGCTGCCCGCGAGATCACCGACGACCTCGCCGCCATCGGGATGGTGCGGCGCCTCGGGTCGGCCGCCTCGCTTCGCCAGTGGTGGCGCTGTGTGCGCGGGGTGCCGCTGCCGTGAGGGAGGGCTGAGGTGGTACCCACCCTCTCCGGCCGCATACAGACTCGGCTGTTCCTCCTCTGCGTCATCGGCATCCCCTGGACGGCCCTCATCTCGCTGATCGGCCCCCATGCCGGCCATGCCTCGATCTCCAGCGTGTTCGAGACGACCTACTGGGTACTGGCCGAAGTGGCGCTCGTCGGCTCGGTGCTCTGGGAGCCCCTCTACCACGTCGCCATGCAGTTCAGGTGGGAGAAGGACTGGCCGATCATGTTCAGCCTCCTGCAGGGGATCCCCGAGGGGGTACTCGCCTACGTGCTCCTGCATGCCATCGGCCCGTCCCCGATCCCGCCGGCTGCCACGACGGCGACGTTTCTCACCCAGTTCATCCCGTTGTGGGTCATGGTGTGGCTCGTGGCGATCGGGCCCATGCGAGTGATCGTGCCGAGATGGCGATACCGGGGGGGCCGGATCGTGTGAGCCCGCCGCTCCTTCTCGCCGCCACCAAGCTCGACCTCCCCGGCCTCGTCTGCATCGACGTCGCCATCATCATCGTCGTCGCTCGCCTCATGGGGGCCCTCTTCAGGCGGCTGCATCAGCCGACCGTGCTCGGCGAGATCATCGGCGGCATCCTGCTCGGTCCGAGCGCCCTCGGGCTGCTGCCGGGCCATCTCACCGGTCGCCTCTTCCCGACGGCCGCCCTCCCAACGCTGAGCGCCCTCGCTCAGCTCGGCGTCGTCGTCTTCGTCTTCATCGTCGGCCTCGAGGTGGATCTCGGCTTGCTGCGCGGCCGGCGCCGGGTGGCGGCCACCGTGTCCGTCTCCTCGGTGGTGCTGCCCTTCGGCCTCGGTTTCGCCGCCGCCTTCCTCCTCCACGAGCATTTCGGCCACGTCGGCACGCACGAGGTCAAGCTGCTGCCCTTCGCGCTCTTCATCGGCGCCACCATGTCGGTGACCGCCTTCCCCGTGCTGGCGCGGGTCCTGAGCGAGCGGGGCATGCTGGGTACCGAGCTCGGCTCCTTCGCCCTTGCCTGCGCGGCGATGGACGACGTCTTTGCCTGGACGATCCTCGCCGTCGTCATCGGCATCATCCAGTCCTCGGGTGCCCTCAGCCTGCCTCGCATCATCGGAGAGCTCGTCGCCTTCGTGGCGGTCGTGCTGCTCGGCGTGCGACCCGTCCTGCGTCGCTTCTTCGATCGCGACCGCAAGCGGGGCGCTCTGAGCCTCAACACCTTGGCCGCCATCATCGTCGGGACGCTCGTCTCGGCCTGGATCACCGACAAGATCGGCATCAACCTCATCTTCGGGGCGTTCCTGTTCGGCGCCGCCGTGCCGAAACGCGGGAGCGAAGGGCTCGTGGCCGAAGTCGTGGAGCGCCTCGAGAGCGCCATCTTGCTGCTCCTGTTGCCCATCTTCTTCGTCGTGGCCGGGCTCTCGGTCAATCTCCGCTCCCTCGGCACCTCCGACCTTCCCTACCTGGCGCTCATCCTCGCCGTCGCCGTCGGCGGCAAGTTCTTCGGTGCCGCCGTCGCCGCCCGCCTGCAGGGCGTCACGCGCCGGCGGGCGATGGCGCTCGGGACACTCATGAACACGCGGGGCCTCACCGAGCTCGTCGTGCTGACGATCGGCTTGACGATCGGGGTTCTCGACACCCGTCTCTACAGCCTGATGGTGACCATGGCGGTCGTCACGACCCTCATGACCTCGCCCATGCTCCGGCGCGTCTACCCCGATCGAATGCTCGCAGCCGACATCGCCGAGGCACAGCAACGGCTCGCCTCCTCGGGTGGCTACAGCGTGCTGGTCGTGCTCAACGAGAGCGATGACCCGGTCCCCCTCATGGCGACCGGTGCCCGCCTCGCCGGCGGTGGCGGGCAGGTGCTGTTGGCGCGCCTGTTGTCGCGCGTCGAGGCGCCGGAGCACCACGCCGACCTCTCGGGTGCCCTCATGCGCCTGGCCGCCGCAGTCGAGGGCCTCAACGACCTGGCTGGCCGCTACCCGGAAGCCTCGGTCAGCCCCATCGCCCAGCTGAGCTCGGACGTCGAGGCCGACGTGTCGGCCCTCATCGGTCGCACCGGGGTGAATGCCGTCGTCACCGGCCCCGCCATGGTGGGGCGGCGGGACGCCGCCAGCAGGCTGTGCGGGGAGGCCGCCTGTGACGTGGTGACCGTCCTGCCGTGGCCGCAGGGCGGCGGCGGCGTGACGGCCCTCGTCGACGGACCGGAGGAGGGCGCCGCGCTCGAGATCGCCGCCCGCATCTGGGCCTCAGGCCCCGGCGGGGCTGCGACGGCAACGGCCCCCCTCTGCCTCGTGCCGGCGACGCCGTCCGGTCGGGGGCGAGCGCGGCGGCTCGCCGAGCGGCTGCAGACGCTCGGCATCGCCAACGCCGTCAGCGACGAGACGGCCACCGTCGCGTCGCTCCTCGTGCGTGGCTGGCCGGACGACGGGCGCATCCCGCTCGTGGCGGGACCGTGCGCCCTCGTCTACTCGAGCGAGGATCCGGAACGGGTCGGGATCGACCAGCGACTCGTAAGATTGGACCGAGCGCATCGCTTGCGGCAGCCGGCCGGGGACGGCGCCGGTGGCAGCTCGCCGACCCCCGTTGGAGCTGAGGAATGAACCGTGTCGCCGATTACGAGATCGTCGGGAGCATTCCGGGCGACGACCGCGAGCCGCTCTTCACCGCCATCCCGCCTCGACGCCTCGGCTTGAGCGCCGACCGCGTGCTGCTCAAGGTGGTGCAGATCACCGTCGGGCCCCGGCAGCTCCACCGGGCGGCGGAGGAGCTGCGCATTCTGGCGGCCGTGAAGTCACCGTTTCTTGTCGAGCTGTACGACGCCGGCCAGGACGGCGACAAGCTGTTCTACTCACTTGAGCACCCGGCGGCCGGCACCCTCGAGGCGCCGACGGAGCCCCTCGGCAGCGACGAGAAGCTGGCGGCCGTGGCGGCCGCCGCTCGCGGGGCACACGCCTTGCACGAGGCCGGCATCGCGCATCGGAACATCCGCCCTTCGTGCATCCTTCTCTACGCCTCGGGAGCCAAGCTCGCCGACCTCACGATGGCCAAGTACCTCGACGCCGGGACATCGGTGAGCGTGATGCCGAACGTGAGCGACATCGAGTTCGTCGATCCGGCCATCTTCACGGGCGAGGTGCCCTCGCGGGCCTCCGACATCTGGTCTCTCGGGGCAACCCTGCACTGGGTGATGAGCGACGGTCAGCTCCTTCACCCTGGGCGCGCCGACCTCGACCCGTTCGCTGCCATGCGCCGGGTGCTGACGGAGCCGCCGCTCATCTCCCCGGATCTGCCGGGCGACCTCGCCGGCATCGTCGGCCGGGCACTGGCGCGCGATCCTGCGGAACGCCCAGCGACTGCCGAGGAATTCGCCTCCGACGTCACCGCCCTGGTCGGTGCGCCGTGAACGGCGCTCGCCGCCTCGAGGTGCTCGGTGGTACCGGCACCGTGAGCAGGACCGGCTCCACGCTGGCATGGTTCGCCCCCGGGTTCCCCCCCATCGTCGCCGAGGAGCTGCTCGAGCTCGCCACGTCGGCCCCCGTCGCAGAGGGCGCCGCCGGCCTGGCCGGAGCCCTCGAAGCGGCCGCCTCGGCATCCACGGCCGCCTTCGGCATCGTGGTCGAAACCGAGGCGGCGACGTCGGTCGTCGTGCGCGGACATGTCGTCGTGAGCGAGGACGGCCTCGAGCGCCTGCGCGGCGACACGAGCCTCGCCTCCGTCGACCTCCCCGTCGGCGGCACGCTCACCGTGCGGGGGGAGACGGACCCCGATCAGCTGGACCGGCCCGGCTCGGTGCCCTTCGACCTGCGCGATGGGGTCGTGCCGGGCGGCGGTATCACGTTGTGGGGGGTCGAGCGGTTGCGGCCCATGCCCGAGCCGGCCCTTGACGAGCACGTCGTGCTCTTCGACCTGTCGACGCCCGAGTTGCAGCGTGAACCGCTGCCGCTTGCCCCGCCCTCGCTGGTCGTCCCCGAGACGGCAGCAGGGGCGGACGGCTCAGGTGGGCTGCCCGAGACGAAGGTCAAGGCGGCGGTGCCTGCCGAGCAGGCCACGGCCGTGCCGACCGAGGTTCCGCCCGCGGCGGCGGCCGAAGCGGCGGCCGACGTCGAGCCACCACCGCCGCCGCCATCGGTCCCCAGCGTGGCGGCGCACGCCGTCTCGCTCGGCCAACAAGTCGTGCAGGGGGTGAGCTGCGCCCGTGGCCACTTCAACAACCCGCACGCCCTCTACTGCGGGATCTGTGGGCTTGCCATGGTGCAGAACTCCGTCGTCCTCGTCTCCGGTCTACGGCCGCCTCTCGGTGTGCTCCTGCTGGACGACGGCACCGCCTACAGCCTCGACGGCGACTACGTGCTCGGCCGCCAGCCGGAGTTGGCCGACGACGTCGCGAAGGGGAGGGCGCGCCCCATCAAGGTGGACGACGGCACGGGCAAGATCTCGCGGGTGCATGCGGCCGTCAACATCCGCGGGTGGGACGTCGTCATCTCGGACCTCGGCTCCCACAACGGCACTCGGGTCTTCAACATCGGGGAGCCGACGTGGCGCACGCTCCACGCCGAGGAGTCCGTCCAGCTCAAGCCGGGCGGGCGCCTCGTGATCGGCCAGTTCACCTTCGAGTTCCAGAGCATCCAGCGCCAGTAGGCCAGCGCCAGTAGGCCAGCGCCAGTAGGAGAGCGGCGCCCACCCTCCCTCGACCGCCTGTCAAGCCAGGCGAGGATCCTCGACAGTGAAACTGCCAGCTCCTACGATATTGCCGTAGCGCGCCGATGCCTGAGCAAGCAGGCTGGGCAAACGCCGAGGTGCAGCGAGGAAGCGCCAGGACATGAGGGCCAGCAGTCAAGCTGACAGCGGCGCGCGATCGCGCGGGGGGTCTCGCGCCCGCCAGCCGGTGCACCGGCGCGCTGTCCGCTCCCTCCTCGCAATCTGCCTCCTCGTCGCCGGCACGGGAATCGGGGTCGTCGTCGGCGTGCTGTCGAGCGCGCTCGCTCCTGTCGGTCGCGCCGCCGCCGCCGCACCCGGCACGGTGCTCTTCGCCGAGGACTTCAGGGGCAGCCAGGTCGCGGCCGGCTCACAGAACCTGCTGGCGACGAACGGCACGTTCACCCCCTGCCTGACGGCGTCCACCGACGCGAGCGAGTTGCCGATCCCCGGGTGTCCGACGAGCCAGCCAGGCGGCGCCACGGGAACGCTTCCCGATGCCCCCGGCGACGGCGCCCTCCGTCTCACGAGCAACGCCACCGACTCGAACGGCTACATCCTCTACAACTACCAGGTCCCCACCGCCGACGGCTTCGACGTCTCCTACGACGCCTACCAGTACGACGGCAACGGCGCCGACATGATCACGTTCTTCATGACGAACGGCGCCGACTCCTTGACCAAGATCGGCCCCCTCGGCGGCGCCGGCGGGTACGACTTCGGCACGGGCGGCGACTGCCCGACGGACGATCCCGCCATCGGCCCGAACAGCGAATGCAGCGGCCTTCCCGACGGGATCCTCGGCATCGCCCTTGACGCCTGGGGCAACTTCTCTTACCAGTTCAACGACGGCGACACGGGGACGAGCACATCGTGCAACCAGGCTGACGTGCCGGGCGCCGCCGATCCCGAGGAGATCGCCGTGCGCGGCCCGGGTTATCTCAACCCGGCTCAGACCATCGGCGGGACGCCCTACCCGGCCGGCTACTTCCCCGAGAGCGGTGAGGCGAACGGTGAGTACTGCCTCCTCGGTCCTGCTGTCTCGGCGACGGTGGACAACCGCGCCGCCACGGCCCGCCCGGCCGCCGGCACGACCGGCGGCGAGGAGGTCCACATCCACCTCGATCCGCCGTCGTGTGCGAGCTCGTTTTCGACCTACCCCTGCTCGAATGCCGTCTCGGCGTCGCAGCCGGGCTCGCCCGAGATCCTCGTGTACCTCGACGGCGCCCTCGTCGAGACGGTGCCCGAGCCCGCCATCCTGCAGTCCGTCCCCACCATCAAGTTCGGCTGGTCCGCCAGCACCGGTGGCGACGAGGAGATCCACGAGATCAACGATGTCGAGGTCTCCTCCGTCATCCCCGTGAAGCCCAACCTCTGCATGCTCGCCAACCCCAATCAGGTCGTGCAAGGGGTGACTCTCACGAGCGGCTCGACGACCATCACGACGCCTTCGGCGCTCGCCTCGGACGACGTCGGGAGCAACATCTACGGCACGGGCATCCCGAACGGCACGACCATCACCGCCCTGAGCGGCACGGCGGTCACGCTGTCGAGCGCCGCCACGGCGTCCCTGACGAACAGCGTCGTGACGGTGAGCCCCGTGCTGCCCATCACCCGCACGATCGCCGATGCCGCCATCACGAGCGGGTCCACGACGTTGACGGATCCGGCCGCCAGCATGAGCTCGGGCGACGTCGGCGATGTCATCATCGGCAGTGGCATCCCGGCCGGCAGCACGATCACGGCCGTCACGAGCAGCACGATGGCGACGATGTCGGCCGCCGCCACCGCAACGGCCACGAGCGAGTCCGTGCTTCTCGACGAGGGTTCGACGATCTGCGGGAACACCGCCGCGGCGCTGTCGGAGAGCCTCGGCACGACGGCCTACACGACCTTCACGGGGGCGGTGCTGGCGACCGGAGCCGACGAGACACAGACGATGTCGGCCACCATCAACCTCCCCGCAGGGGTGCAGTTCGTGGGCGACGAGCCGCCGTCGGGAAGCGGCTGGGTGTGCCCGACGCCGGGCGTCGGGTTGTCGAGCGACACCTGCACCTACGCTCCGCCGGGTGCCGACGCCTCGGCCGGCGTGCCCCTGCCGCCCATCAGCATCCCGGTGCAGCAGCTCGTGCCGACGGGCGGCACCTACGACGTCACGGTGGGGCTCTCCAGTCCCGACAACGACTCGCCGAGCTCGTATCTCACCGCCACGCAACCGGTCAGCTGGAGCGGCATCTCCACGAACGTCGCCAATGTCTCGATCACGAAGACGGCATCGGTCGCCTCGCCGGCTGACGGCTCCTCCGACACCTACACGATCACCGCCAGCAATGCCGGTCCGAACGCTGCAGCCAACGTCCTCGTGACCGACCAGCTGCCCGAGGGCGTCGCCTACGTGTCCGACTCGGCGAGCACCGGCAGCGTCACAGAAGCCGTCGAGAACGGCGTGCCGACGGTCACCTGGGGGGCCGGCTCGCTGGCGAACGGCGGCACCGCCACCTTGACGATCACGGTGCAGGTCGAGACGGGCGAGGGCGCACTCATCAACACGGCGACCGAGTCGCAGTCCTCGACGACGCCCGACCTGACCGGCACCCAGCAAGCCTCTGCCACGATCACGCCGGGCGCGGTCGCCGACGTCGTGTTGACAAAGGCCGTCTCGAACGCCACGCCGCTCGACGGCTCGACCGTCGCCTACACGCTGACAGCGGAGAACGGCGGCCCCGACGCCGGCCAGGACGTCCAGGTCGTCGACGCGCTGCCCGTCGGACTCGGGCTCGTGCAGTACGGGGCGGCCACCTCGGTGTCCGCTGTCGGGGTGACGAACGGCTCCAGCACCATCACGGGGGCGGCCGGCACCTTCAGCGCCGGTGAGGTCGGCGACTACGTCATCGGCACGGACGTCAAGACGGGGACGACGATCTCGGGCGTAGCCGGCGGGGGAGCCTCCGCCACGCTCAGCGCGGCGGCGACGGGAACGGCCGCCAGCGAGGGCGTCGTGCTCGTGGCACCTGCCACGGCGCCCACGACGGCCGACGGGCAGACGACGTCGGCATCGGCCTCCGGCAACACCCTGACGTGGAACATCGGGACGTTCGCGGCGGGCGACTCGGCCTCCATCGTCGTGCTGGCCGAAGTCGACGGGTCCAACGGTGGCAGCCCCGTCGTGAACACCGCCGTCGAGACGCAGTCGGCGTCGGCTCCCTTGCCGGACGGTCAGGACACGACGTCGGCGTCTGCCTCCATCACCGTTACCCCGGCCGCCAACGTCTCGATCGCGAAGACCGTCTCAGCGGAGAACCCGACGGTCGGCACGAACGTCACCTACACCATGACGGCGACGAACAACGGTCCGGACCCGGCCGCCGGCGTCAAGCTGATCGACAACCTGCCCGCCGGCATCACCTACGTCTCGAGCGCGACGGCGACAGGGACCGCCGTCTTCACCGCCGGCAACGACCGACTCACCTGGACGGTCGGGGCGCTGGCGAGCGGCACGACGGCCACCTTGACGATGGTGGCCACGATCAAGCAGTCCGGAGCCATCACCAACACCGTCACGGAGACGCAGACGACTGCCAACCCGAGCGGCGTCACCTCCGCCAGCGCCGTCGTCGACTCGGCCAACGTGGCCACGGTCACCGTCACGAAGACGGCGAGCAACGCCACACCGGGCGACGGGTCGCAGGACACCTACACGGTGACGGTCACCAACAACGGCCCGGACTCCGCCGCCAGCGTCAGTGTCGTCGACGCCCTGCCGGCAGGGGAGGGCTTCGTCTCGAACGGCGCGGCGCCAGCGGGCACCACCGTAAGCGAATCGGGAAACGTCGTCACCTGGACGATCGGGGCCATGGCGGACGGTGCCGTGCTGCAGCTGCCGATCACCGTTGACGTCACCGTCGGCTCGGGCACCATCGTCAACACCGCCGTCGAGACGCAGTCGGCCACGACTCCGAACGCCTCAGGCGGGACCTCCGCGTCGGGTACTGCCACGATCAGTCCCACCGCGGTCGCCAACGTCACGCTGACGAAGACCGCCTCGAACCCCACGCCGCAGGTGGGCGGCGCCGATCCGGCCGACGAGACGGCCTACACGATCACCGTCTCCGGCAACGGGCCCGACACGGCGCAGGGTGTCACGCTGAGCGACCCGCTGCCGGCGGGGGTCAACTACGTCTCATCGGGCTCGCCCGTGAGCGTGGCCGGCTCGGCCGTCAGCGCCGGCTCTGAGACCGTGACAGCGCCGGCGGGCACGTTCGTGGCCGGCGATGTCGGGTATCCGATCTCTGGCGCCAACATCGCGAGCGGGACGGTCATCACGGCTGTGGCGAGCGGGACGTCGGCGACGATGTCGATCGCCGCCACGGGGTCGGCCACCGAGGCGGTGATCCTCGACGAAGTCGGCACGGCCCCGGCCGGGACGAACGTCTGCGAGTCGGCGGGTGTTGTGACCTGGGGGGCGACCTGCTCGCCGGCGCTGTCGGGCTTCTCTCTTGCTCCCGCTGCTTCCGAGACGATCGTCGTGCTGGTGCGGGTGGCATCCTCGTCGAGCGCCATCACGAACACGGCGACCGAGAGCCAGACGACGCCCAACTCGGCCGGGGGCACAGCCGATGCCGAATCGGCATCGGCTGTCGTCAACCCGAAGGGAACGGCGAGCGTCGTCCTGACCAAGACGGCGAGCGACGCCGATCCCATTGACGGGTCGGCGGAGACCTACACCCTCAACGTCGTCAATGACGGCCCTCAATCGGCGCAGGACCTCGTCGTGAGCGATCCGTTGCCGAGCGGCCTCGACTACGTGTCGTTCGGGCCCGCAACCACGGTGGCCGATGCCTCGATCGCTGCCGGATCCACGACGCTGTCGGCACCGAGCGGCAGCTTCGCGGCGGGCGAAGTCGGTGACGTCGTCTCGGGTTTCGGAATCCCCGCTGCGACGACGATCACGGCCGTGACGAGCGACACGTCGGCGACGCTGTCGGCAGCGGCGACCCAGACGATGTCGAGCGAGAGCGTGACCCTCGTCGATGAGGTGCCGCCCACGACGGCCGACGGCTCGCCGACGTCGGTCGTGGAGGCATCTGTGAGCGGAACGCCAACGGTGACCTGGACGCTCGGGACGATGGCCGACGGCGACTCGGCGTCGCTGTCGATCACGGTGCTCGTGGCGGCGAGCTCCGGCGTCATCACCAACATTGCCACCGAGACGCAGTCGGACCTGACGCCGAACTCGTCCGGCCAGACCGCGACCTCGGCAGGCGTGTCGGTCGACCCCACCGCCGGGGCGAACGTCACGATCGCAAAGACGGGCTCGAGCGGCACGCCAAACGACGGCTCCACCATGACTTTCACCCTGTCGGTGGCGAACAACGGGCCTGACGCCGCCGGCACGGTGACGGTGACCGATCCGCTGCCGAGCGGCCTCACCTACGCCTCGTTCGGCTCTCCGCCCGGCACGCCACCGACCACTGCCGACGGCGTTGCCACGTCGGTGACCGAAGGGCTCCTGGCGGGCGTGCCGACGGTGACCTGGACGATCCCGTCGTTCGCCTCCGGAGACTCAGCCTCCCTTCTCGTCACCGTGACCGTGGCCACCACCAGCCCCGTCGTCAACACGGCGACGTTGTCGCAGACCGTGCCGAACTCCTCCGGCGGCACGACCGACTCCGAGACGGCGAGCTTCCCGCTCGCTCCGGTCGCGGCGGCGAACGTCTCACTCACGAAGGTGTCCTCCGTGCCCGCCGGCGGTGACGTGCCGCGCGGCACGCAGGTCACCTACACCCTCGCCCTCAACAACGCCGGGCCGGATCCCGCGGCCGGCGTCTCGGTGAGCGACGTCCTGCCGACGGGACTGTCGTATCTCAGCTCGACGACCGGGACGGGCAGCATCTCGAACACGGCCGGCACGGTCACCTGGACGGTCGGGGCCCTCGCCGACGGGGCTACCGCCTCGGCGACGATCACCGCCCTTGTGTCCGACTCGGCCGCACTCGGCGTCATCACGAACACGGCCACGGAGACCCAGGCGACGGAGGATGCTTCTGGCACCCAGACGGCCTCCGCCTCCAACGACGTCGTGGCCGCTGCCAATGTCTCGATCACCAAGATCGCCAACCCGTCGACGGACACGCCGCACGGGACGCAGATCACCTACACCATCGGCCTCGCCAACCCGGGCCCGGATGACGCCGCCGGCGTCGTCGTGACCGACCCCTTGCCGGTCGGCACCACCTTCGTCTCCGGGGCGACGGCCACGGGCAGCCTCGCTGCTCCACCCGTCGGTGCGAACGGGACCGTCACCTGGACGGTGGGCGCCCTCGGCGACGGTGACACGGCCACCGCCACGATCGTCGTGCTCGTGACGGACAGCGCCACGGGCACCATCACGAACACGGCCACAGAAGCCCAGACGACGGCCGATCCGACCGGCACCCAGAGCGCTTCTGCCTCCAACACCATCGTCCCGGCCGCCAACGTCTCGATCACGAAGACCGTCTCCGACGCCACGCCGGCCGACGGCACCGACGTCACCTACACCTTGCAGCTCACCAACGCCGGCCCTGATGCGGCTACCGGCGTCGTCGTGATCGACCTGCTCCCGCTCGGGCTCAGCTGCGTGAGCGTGACCGCCTCCGTC
>JBKQSP010000112.1:0-4388 GCA_052143575.1 Acidimicrobiales bacterium | reverse complement strand
TGTTGAAGACCGTGCCTGCGGGGTTGCTCTGGCCCGTAGGCGTCGGATAGGCCGGAGCAGTACCGCCCGGGATGTAGTTCGGGGTGACGGTGAAGTTCAGCGGCGTCGTGAGGTAGGTACCGGTGACACCGTTCACAGCGACGGCGATCTCGCCGTTGCTGAGGTCGAGTGCGTTGTCCTGACCAGGTGCCACTTCGCTCGACTCCGTGATAGGGGGCACGCCGTTCATGTGACCCCAGGTGACCTTGACGGACACCTGCCAGATCTGTTGGGCCACCGAGCTGCCGCTCGCCGTGCACACCGTTGTGAGCTGACTTCCGTTCTGATCGAAATCGGTGATGTTCGTCACGACGGTGAAGGCCGTAGTGTTGACCGTCGTCGTCACGATCGTCTGGCCGATGGCAAGCGTCGGTGCGAGCTGCTCGTCCTGCTCCATGCTCGTCACGGCGAGGTCCGTCGCCTCCACCTTCAGTCGTTGAGCGTTGCTGGTCGTGAGGGCGTAGTCGATCGCGGTCATACCGGACAGCAGCACGATGGCGATGACGACGACGGCCACGATCAGCTCGACCATGGACAGCCCCGCCTCGTTGCGCACCGAGAGCCGGCGGCGCGCCGCGCGAAGCCAGCCACCAGGGCGGACTCTGGATTCCCTCGCTCCAACTCGCTTCATCCCAGCGTGACCCCTCGCTCAGTCGCCACACCAGCCCTGTAAGGACGGAGACTCCAACGTCCTAGAGCAGCAACAGCTTTACATACTCGTGACCGTACTCTAGCAGACTCGCGCGCTCTGCGCTCGTCCAGTCACTCTGCGTGCCTATTTATTTTGCCACAATTATCATCTGATGCAAGGTCGCTTCCCTCGCTCCGTGTCGGGCGCTGAGACTGCTCTCGAGACGGCGTCCCGCCAGCATGCGCCGACGGCGCCGGAACGCCGGCGCCGATCGCCCGCACAACATGGACGCTGGAAAGGGACACGGGCGTCGCTGCCCACCTCCATGATGCGACGCCCATGGTTACGACGACGCCCGGCCGCTTGGCCAATCGAGGTCCACGAACACCGGTGCGTGATCGGACGGGGGGGCCTCGCTGCCCATGCCCTTTCGGGCTTCTCTGTCCACGAGGGCGTACCGAACGGCGGCCGCCAGCGGGCCTGAGACGAGCAGGAGATCAATTCTCATGCCTCGGTGCTGGTGAAAGTCGCCCGCCCGGTAGTCCCACCAGCTGAACAGGCCCCCGGTGTCCGGGTAGACCTGGCGGAAGGCGTCCACAAGGCCCCAGTCCGTGAGCGCCTTCAGGGCGGCCCGCTCGGGCGGGCTCACATGGGTGGCGCCGGAGAACTTCGTGACGTCGTAGACGTCTCGGTCCTCAGGGGCGATGTTGAAGTCTCCACAGACGACGATGGCGTCATCCGGGCTGGCACCGTCGACGAGGTCCTGGCGCAACCGCTCCAGCCAGGCCAGCTTCAAAGGGTACTGCTCAGAGTCGAGCGATCGGCCATTGGGGACGTACACGCTCGAGACACGGACTCCACCGCAGATCGCCGTGACGAGCCGCGCCTCGTCGGAGTCGCTCGTTTCCCCGCCGAGGAAACCTTGACTCACCTCAGTCAGCCCGACGCGAGAGGCAATGGCAACGCCGTTCCAACGGCCCTCGCCGTGATGGGCGACCTCGTAGCCGAGGGCAGCAAACGGCATCGTCGGGAAGGCGGCGTCGGTGAGCTTCGTCTCCTGCATGCAGAGCACGTCCGGCGCGACGTCTTCCAGCCATTTGAGGACCTTCGGGAGGCGAGCCTTCAGCGAGTTGACGTTCCAGGTGGCAATGCGCATCGTCCACGGTTCTAGCGCGGCGGGCGCCACGCCACGCTTGAGGTCCGGACCGGAGGGGCTGGAGGGTGATCCCGTCTCCTCATTCCACCTGCGGAACGAGGACGAAGAGCAGGTCGACCTCGCAGGCTCGCTTCCCTCCGACCGTCGCCACCCCATGCCCCGTACCCGCTCGGGCCGACATGCGGCCGATGGTGACTTCGAGATCGAGGCGATCGCCCGGCACGACTTGACGACGGAACCGGGCGCGATCGATGCCGCCGAACAGGGGAAGCTTGCCTGCGAAGCGCTCGTCGGCGAGTACGGCGACGGCGCCGAGCTGGGCAAGGGATTCAACCATGAGAACGCCCGGCAGGGTCGGCCGCCCGGGAAAGTGCCCCTGGAAGAACGACTCCTCGCCACTGAGATCCCACCATCCCGTCGCCGACACACCGGGGTTCACCGAATCGACCCCCGTCAAGAGAAGAAACGGGGGACGGTGAGGCAGCAAGTCCTCGAGCCGGATGCGCTCGGTCACGACGGAGAGAACTTCTTGGCGGTTCGTGGAGATCTCCTCGGCCCGCTGGCCGCTCCCCCCATCTTGGCTGACGGCAAGGGAGCTGATGTCTCGTGCGCAGCGGATGGCTCCGGGGCGCTGGGCGCGGCATCCCCGAGGCGGCGCCGAGCGGCAACCTTCGTTGCCCTCACTCGCTTGACCGACGCTTGATCTCGGGTCTTGGTCGGGGCGGCTCTTCCCGACGTTGCGGCGTTCTCGGGCAAGGTCCCCGTCGCGCTGCTCGTGATGGACGGTCTCGAGCCTCGGCGTCCGGAGGGTGGCTTCGGGGCTGGAGATGACGCAGAGACGTCTTTGCCCGTCTTCTTCTTCGCCTTTGTCCGCGACGGCAACTCCGCGGCCGGCCCAGCTGCATGAGAAGCCGGCGGGTTGTCCGTGCGCGAGCCGGACCGTTTCCGCACCGTGGCGTCTGCTCCACCGGTCACCCTCGTGGGGGAAGGCGCCGTGACTGGTGCTGCTGCCTTTCTCCTCGGCGGCGACGCCGTTGCTGCTGCCGCCTTCGTCCGACGCGGCGCGACGGTGGCTGCCGCCTTGACGGTACGTGGCGGAGCGGCTGCGGCTGCTGCCGCCTTGACGGCGCGTCGTGGAGCGGCTGCGGCTGCTGCCGCCTTGGCAGTACGCGGCGAGGGGGCCGCCGCCTTGTCGGCGGGTGCAGTCTTGGTCGGCGACGAAGCCCCGGCCGCCCCGGCAGACTTTCGAGTTCGTGCCGCCGGAGGGGCTGCCGGCTCAGCGTCGCCGGTCACCCCGGCTGTCTTCGTCGCTCTCGAGGGAGACTTCCGTGCCGCCGGCTGCCGCTTGCGTGCAAGCCGTACCTCGGCCTCGATCATCTCCTCGCTCGGCGTCCCCGAGACGGTGCCGACACCGGGCAGCGCCAACTCGACGCCGCGCCGCTGCGGGTCGAGCGCCCGCACGACAAAGGTCGTGTCTTCCCCACGCGTCAACACCTCGCGGGCCGATCGGGGCGGCGGATGGGCGAGGTTGGCGAGCGGCACGTAGCACTGCGTGCTGCCGACCATGACGACCGCACCGTGAGAGGTGTAGCTGTCGACCCGGCCAGTCACCTCGGCACCGAGCGGGTGCTCGGCGATGAACGAAACGAACGTCAGGGGATCGTTCACCGCCGCCGGCGAGATCGCCTGATGCTGCGGAGCGGCTACCGCCGCCGGTTGCCGCATGACGCGGCGGTCGCCGATCTTCGGCTTCGGCCCGCCGACGGCGGGTGGCGCCACCGCCTCCTTCGTCGCTACTTTGATCGCCTTTGTCACCTCGCGCGTGGCGCGCTCGGCCTCCCGCACCGCCTGCCGGCTCGTCGGACCCCTCACCGGTGTGCGCGGCGAGAAGATCCAGCCGATGCCGGGCACGGGCGTCGCTCCGAGAAGGCGGCCCCGCTCGAACACCCACGGGTGCTCGCCGTGGAACTCCTGGAAGGAGTCGTTCGACAGCACCGTGGCATCGACTTTCTCCGCCACTCGCAACAGAAAGGCGTCCCCCCGCCCGATCGCCCCCGCCGGCGGGTGCACGTACTCGCCGGCGAGGGCTGCCGTCTCGAACCGGTCCAGCTCGCTCGGATCGATCCGGTGGGCGAAGGTGGCGTCGACGATCACGGTGATCTCGGCACCGGGATGCTCACGCTTCAATTCGGCGACTGCCTCCTCCAGTTGCTTGAGGCTCGGCGCCGAGCGCCCTTCCGTGGCGATGTTGGAGCCGTCGACGACGATGTGCTGGGGGGCCATGTGCGACCTAGTCAAGCAGTTCAGGATGGTGCGGGAGCGAATCTGCCTGTCATAAGGTCCTCCCATGGTGGCAGGCGAAGCACAGGCGGCGGCATGGCACGAGCGTGACCGGTCGGCCCTCGGGAACCCGGAGACGGGCATCCGGGCCGTCCTGTTCGACTTCGGGGGCGTCCTGTCCGAGAGTCCTTTCACTGCCTTCGACCGCTACGAGGCCGAGTACGCCCTGCCGCGGGGTTTCCTTCGCACCTTGAAAGCCACCGACCACGACGCCAATGCGTG
>JBKQSP010000111.1:0-33311 GCA_052143575.1 Acidimicrobiales bacterium | reverse complement strand
TCAACCACAACGGCGGGCAGGCCTCCTCTATGTACACGCGGCTGCCCGTCTGGGCTCCCTCCCCAGTCGCCGACCCCCACTTCCGGGAGGTGCCGCACGCCGTCAGCGAGGCGGAGATCGCCGAGATCGTGGCCGGTTACGTCACGGTGGCGAACCGGGCGGTCTTCTCGGCCCACCTCACGAACTACGCCACCGACGGCCTGCCGACCGAGCAGCACGCCGCCTACTACGCGGCCCGAGCCGCCGGCGGCACGGGCCTCATCATCACCGAGGAGCACTCCACCCACGCGACGGACTGGCCCTACGAAAAGCTCATCCACGGCTACCACGCTGCGGTCGTGCCGGGCTACCGGCGCATCACCGAAGCCGTCCACCGCCACGGCGTGCCGATCTTCGCCCAGATCAACCACAACGGCGGGCAGGCCTCCTCTATGTACACGCGGCTGCCCGTCTGGGCTCCCTCCCCCGTCGCCGACCCCCTCTTCCGGGAGGTGCCGCACGCCGTCAGCGAGGCGGAGATCGCCGAGATCGTGGCCGGTTACGTCACGGTGGCCCAGCACTGCAGGCAGGGCGGCTTCGACGGGATCGAGCTGCAATGCTCGCACTCGTCGATCGTGCGGGGCTTCCTGTCGAGCGTCACGAACCTGCGGACCGACGGCTACGGCGGTTCCCTCGACGGCCGGACCAGACTGCTGCTCGAGCTCCTGGAAGCCGTGCGGTCGGCAATCGGCCCCGGGATGGCTCTCGGCGTCCGCCTCTGCGGCGACGAGCTCATCGAGGGCGGCTCCACGATCGACGAAGCCGTCGCCGTCGCCAAGCTGGTGGAGGCGCACGGTTGCGCCGACTACATCAACACCTCGATCGGCGTGGCGACGGCGACGTTGTTCATGATCGAAGCCTCCATGCACGTCCCCCCCGGATACGCCAGCTTCATCCCCTCGGCCATCCGCCAGTCGGTGTCGCTCCCGGTCGTGGGCGTCGGCCGCTTCAAGGATCCCCTGCAGGCCGAGCGTGCCCTCGCCGAGGGCCAGTGCGACCTCGTCGGCATCGTGCGGGGGCAGATCGCCGACCCGGATCTCGTCGGAAAGGCGCGAGCGGGACGGACGGAGGCGATCCGGCTCTGCCTGTCGTGCAACCAGGAGTGCGTCGGCCGCATGGGACTCAACCGCTGGCTCGGGTGCATCGAGAACCCGAGAGCCGGCAGGGAGGCCGAGGACGGCGCCGGGCGCCTCAACGGACGCCGACCGGCCCCTGCGAGCCCGGGCGAAGAGCGAAGGGGCGGGTTCGTCCTCGTCGTCGGAGCCGGCCCGGCCGGGCTGCAAGCCGCCCTGGCGGCTGCCCGCGGCGGCAGGGCCGTGCGGGTGCTGGAGCAGGCGAGCGAGGCAGGGGGCCAGCTACGGCTCGCCGCTTCGGTGCCGAACCGCGCCGAGCTCGGCGATCTCGTCCGTAACCAGCTGCACGAATGCCGTCAGCTCGGGATCGACATCCGTTTCGGTGAGAGGGCCACGACCGAGAGCGTGCTGGCGAGCGGCGCCGCCCGCGTCATCGTCGCTACCGGGGCGCGCCCGAGGCGCCCCTTCTGGGTCGATCAGGCCGTCGCCGACGGTATCGGCGTCGCCGACGTCACCGAGGTGCTCGACGGCTCGGCTGCCCCCGAAGGCGACGTCGTCGTCGTCGACGAGGTCGGGTTCCACCAAGCCACCAGTGTCGCCGAGCTGCTCGCCGACCGGGGTTGCAACGTGGAGATCCTGACGCCGGCAATGGTCGTGGGCCAGGATCTCGGCATCACGCTCGATCTCGAAGGCTTCAACCTGCGCGCCGCCTCGAAGCACATCACGCAGTCGACCGACCGCGTCGTCATGGGCGCCGCCGGCGGTGCCCTCCAGGTGCTCCACCACCCGACAGGAGCCATGGAGGAGCGCCCCGTCAGCTGGGTCGTGCTGGCGGTGCCGGCCGAGCCCGACGACGCCCTCTACCTCGCCCTGCGCCGGGCCGGCGCACGCCTGGACGTGCGGCGAGCCGGTGACTGCCTGGCTCCGCGGCGCGCCCACTCGGCTGTCATCGAGGGTGAACGGGAAGGCTCTCGCCCATGATCGCCGTCGTGACGGTGCGGGACGGCATGCTCGCCGCCGGGGGGGAGGAGGCCATCGCCGAGGCGGGCGGCGTTGCAATCCTTGCCGGCGACGGCGCCGCCTCCGCCGCCGCCGAGCTGGCGGAGCGGGTGAGCCTCGCCCACGCCGGCCTCGAGTGTCGCCAACTGCGGTTGCTCGAGCTCGGAGCCGCTTTTCACCCCGCCGAGTGGGCGGGCGCCATCGCGCCGCACGTCGAGTCCGCACACGTCGTCGTGCTGCCGGCCTCCCCCGACGGGCGCGATCTGGCGCCCCGCCTGGCGGCCGCCCTCGGCCGCCCTCTCCTGGCCGGTGCGATCGCCGTGACCGGCGAGGGTGCCTCACTCGCCTGGATGGCGGGCCGTCAGGTCGCCCGCTTCCGATCCGACGGGCCTTTCGTGGCGACGTTGCTGCCGGGATCGCGCTCGGCCCTCGCCACCCTCGGGGCCGTCGGATCCGGAACGTCGGGCACCGACGCCGCCGGCGCCCCCACCCTCGCCGAACTGGAGGCTGCCCTCGCCGACAGCCGGGGGGTTCCCGCCGAGGGGAACGAGCGGGCCGCTGTGGCCGACCCCGAGCTCGTGGAAGTGATGGCGGCTGATCCGGCCGTGATGGATCTGGCCGAGGCGGGCCGCATCGTGGCCGCCGGCGCCGGCGTGGGTGGCCCCGAGCAGCTGGCCATGCTCGAGGTCGTGGCGGCCAAGCTCGGTGCATCTCTCGGGGCAACCCGAGTCGTCACCGACGCCGGCTGGCTCGGGCACGACCGCCAGATCGGCACGACCGGCGTGTCCGTGCGCCCCCGTTGCTACGTGGCGTTCGGCATCTCAGGGGCGGCACAGCACCTCGGCGGCCTCGGAACGCCCAGCCACGTCATCTCCGTCAACCTCGACCGCAGCTGTCCCATGATGGCGATGGCCGACCTGGCGCTCGTCACCGACGCCCCGGCGCTTGTCGGGGTATTGGCGCGGCGACTGTCCGAGGCCGTGGCGGCGGTCGGGGTGCAGGCACCGGACGCCTTTGCTTCCGAGCCGGAGAGGCCGTCGTGACGACCGATTTCGAGGTCGTCGTGGTGGGCGCCGGACCGGCCGGTTCGACCGCCGCCATGCAACTCGGGCGCGCCGGGCGGCGCGTCAGCCTGCTGGAGCGCGGCCCGGCGCCCGGGTCGAAGAACCTCTTCGGCGGCGTCGTCTATCCGCGGGTTCTCGACGAACTCATCCCGAGCTGGCGGGAGGAGGCGCCCTTCGAGCGGTGGATTACGCGCCGTGCGACGATGCTGCTCACCGACACCCAGGCGTTGTCCGTCGACTTCCGAACGACGGCGTGGGGCGCCGCCCCCTACAACGGCGCCACGGCCTTGCGCCCGGCTTTTGACGCCTGGCTCGCCGGCAGAGCCGTCGAGGCGGGCGCCGTGCTCCTCACCTCGACAACCGCCGTCGGGCTGTTGCGCGACAGCACCGGGCGCGTCGCCGGCGTCACGACGGATCGACCGGACGGGGATCTGCCGGCCTCGGTCGTCGTGGCCTGCGACGGCGTCAACTCCTTTCTCGCCAAGGAGGCCGGCTGCGCCGCACCGTCCGATCCCGCCAACTACACCCTCGGCGTCAAGGAGATCCTGGCGTTGCCGGCCGACGAGATCGAACGGCGCTTCGGCCTGTGCGCGGGGGAAGGCGCCGACTTCGAGATCCTGGGCGGGACGGGGGGCGTCGCCGGCGGGGGTTTCCTGTACACCAACCGCGAGACCATCTCGGTCGGCCTCGTGCTCTCGCTGCCGTCCCTCACCGCCTCGGGGCGGCGCCCGGAGGAACTCCTCGCCGGCTTCAAGGCCCACCCGGCGATCGCCCCCCTCCTTGCCGGAGCGGACCTCGTCGAGTACGGCGCTCATCTCATCCCGGAGGCGGGCGTTTCCATGATGCCGAAGCTGGCTGCCGACGCCTTCGTCGTCGCCGGCGACGCGGCCGCCATGTGCCTCGCATCGGGACTCTGGCTGGAAGGCGTCAACTTCGCCATCTCGTCGGGAGCCGCCGCCGCCGCCGCCGTCACCGGGGCGCTCTCGGGGGGTGACACGAGCGGGCGCCGTCTCGAGGCGGCTTACCGCAAGGAGTTGAAGGCGGGTTTCGTGCTGGCGGATCTGGAGCGGCTGAAGCTGGCGCCGCACCTCGTGCTCTCGGATCGCGTGCAGAACCGCTATCCACAATTCGTGTGCGACATCGTCGAGGAGATCTTCACGGTGTCGAACCCGACGCCGAAGCCGCGGCTGCGATCGCTCGTGCTCTCCCAGGCGCGCCGTGCGGGCCTGCGCTGGCGGGAGCTCGCCCGCGACGCCTGGACGTCGTGGCGGATGCTGGGATGACGACGCCGATGGCTGGGGAGGTGTCCTTCGAGGACCGCATGGCGACGACCGAGTTCAGGGTGGCGCCCGGGGCCCATATCGTCGTCGACGGCGATGCCTGCCGCGGCTGCACGACCCGAGAGTGCGTCACGGCCTGCCCGGCCGGCCTCTTCGTGCCCATTGCCGACGGTGGGATCCTCTTCAACTACGAGCAGTGTTTCGAGTGCGGGACCTGCTACATGGTCTGCAACACGAGCGGTGCCATCACCTGGCGTTATCCGGAGGGCGGCGCCGGCGTCGTCTACCGGCAGACATGAGCGTCGCGGGCTTGGCAGGCAGTGGCGCCCCCGAGGCGCCGCATGCGGGGATGGCAGCTGGACCGGCAGCTCGCCAGCAGCGTGCGCCGGGGCCTGTCATCGTCGCCTGCATGAAGCTCGTCGAGCTGCGGGCCGGTGTCGACGCCCTCTCGGGAGCGGTCCTCGCCGACCCGGCCTCAGCCGGCCCGTCGCCGTCCGACGAGGCGGCGCTGGAATGGGCGCTGCGAATCGCCGAGGCGACGGGCGGGCACGTCGTGGTCATGTCGGCCGGCGGGCCGCGCTGCGACGAGATGCTGCGGGCGGCCGTCGCCGCAGGGGCCGATCGCGCGGTACGCCTGCAGCTCAGCGCGACGGCGCCGAGCGCCGTCGTCGCCGCCACCCTGGCGGCGGGGGTTCGGAGCGTGGTGGCGGCGCCGGCCCATCTCCCCGCCGGCGTGGCGGGCGGCTCCGATGCTGCCGAGGCCGTCCTTCCGGCGGGCGTCGTCGTGTGCTGCGGTGACGCCAGCGCCGATCGGGGGAGCGGGTCGGTGCCGGCCTTCCTGGCGGGGGAGTTGGCGGCCGCCCAAGCGCTCGGCCTCGTCGCCGTCGTCGTCCCGCCACCGAGCCAGTCGCCCGCCGGCGTCGTGCTCGAGGTCGAGCGCCGCCTCGAGCGGGGGCGGCGGGAGCGGCTGCGGCTGCGCGCCCCGTGCGTCGTCTCCGTGGAAGCCGTGACGGCACGACTTCGGCGAGCGCCGCTCGCACGAGCGCTCGCCGCCGGCGCCGCCGACGTCGAGGTGCTCGGGGGAGCTGCCGGCTCGCTGGGTGGCCCGCTCGCGGAGCCGACGAGCGGTCATGTCGAGCTCGTGGCCCTTGAGCCGTTTCGCCCGAGGACGCGCCTCGTGCCGCCACCGGCGCCCGGCCTGGCGGCGCGGGACCGGATCCTCGGGCTCACGGGCGCCCTCCATGAGCGGCCGGCCGCCCGCACGCTCGTGCTCGAACCCGAGCAGGCTGCAGACGAGCTCCTCTCGACGCTGGCGCAATGGGGAGAGCTGCCGCAACCCCCCCTCCCCGACACCGAGGGCGACGACGAAACGGAGGGCCAATGACCACTCACGATCCGACCCCGGGCGGCGGCCGTGTCGCCGTCGTGACGGGAGCGGGCCGCGGCATCGGCGCCGAGATCGCCCGCGGGTTATCGGGCGCCGGATGGCAGCTCGTGCTCGTCGACTCGTGCGCCGACGACCCCCTTTTCGACTACAGCCTCGCCACGCTGGCCGAGTTCGAAACCGTCGTCCGGGACTGCGGCCCGAACGCCGCCGGACACGTGGCGGACGTGCGCGATCAGGCTGGGCTCGACGCCGCCGTGGAGCTGGCGACGGAGCGCTTCGGCGGCCTCGACGCCGCCGTCGCCGTTGCCGGGATGGTCGCCGGCGGGCCGCCGGCCTGGGAGACGGGCGACGATCTCTGGGAGGCGATGCTGGACGTCAACCTCGGCGGGGTCTGGCGCCTCGCCCGTGCCGCCCTGCCGGCGATGTTGCGGCGGCCCGCCCCGCGCAACGGTCGCTTCGTGGCTGTGGCGTCGGCGGGCGGCGTGGTGGGCTTCCCTCGGCTCAGCGCCTACGTGGCGGCCAAGCACGGCGTCATCGGCCTCACCCGCAGCTTGGCGGCCGAGCTCGGGCCGGAGGGGATCACCGCCAACGCCGTGGCGCCGGGGTCGACCCGGACGGCCGGGCTGACCGCCAGCGCCGCCGTCTACGGGCTCGCCAGCCCGGACGAGTTCAGCGTGCACCACCTCGAGCCCCGTCTTCTCGAGCCGGCGGAAGTGGCCGCCGCCGTCGTCTGGCTGTGCGGGCTGGGCTCGAGCGGCGTGAACGGAGCGGTGCTGCCCGTCGATGCCGGCATGACCGCTCGCTGACGGAGGGGGCGGCGCTCGGCGGCAGTCGGTGTCGGCGAGACGGCGTGAACGCGGCGGAGACTCGGTGGTACGGTCGGCACGGCCCAGGTGAGTGACGGAGAACTCGCCGACCGGGTTGTTCGAGGAAGGAGCGCGCCGTGAAAGCCAAAGCCGCCGTCTTGTGGGGACTGAACGAGGATTGGCGCGTCCAGGACGTCGAGCTCGACGATCCGGAGCCGGAGGAGGTCCTCGTCAAAATGGGGGCGGCCGGCCTATGCCACTCCGACGAGCACATCGTGACCGGCGACATCCCGATGGCACTGCCCGGGGTGGGCGGCCACGAAGGGGCCGGCGTCGTCGAGAAGGTCGGCAGCCGCGTCACGAGCGTGGCGCCCGGCGACCATGTCGTCATGAGCTTCATCCCGAGCTGCGGCAAGTGCCGGCCGTGTGCCAGCGGGCACCAGAACCTCTGCGATCTCGGCCAGTACCTCATGCTCGGCACGCCGATCGCCAACGGCATCCACCGCATGCGCGCCGACGGGCAGGGACTGGCGCCCATGTCGCTCGTCGGCTGCTTCGCCTCGCACCAGGTGCTGCACGAGGCCTCCGTCATCAAGATCGATACCGACATCCCGCTCGACAAGGCGGCTCTCGTCAGCTGCGGGGTCGCCACGGGTTGGGGCTCTGCCGTGCACACGGCTCGAGTGGCGCCCGGTGACGTCGTCGTCGTCGTCGGTGTGGGCGGCATCGGCTCGAACGCCGTGCAGGGCGCCAAGATGGCGGGCGCCCGCTGGATCGTCGCCGTCGACCCGGTCGAGATGAAGCGGGAGAGCGCCAAGCGGTTCGGCGCCACGCACACGGCCAAGGACGTCTTCGAGGCGTTCTCGCTCGTGAACGACATGACGCAAGGTCAGCTGGCCGACTCCGCCATCATCACGACCGGCGTCGCCTACGGTGACCTGCTCGGCTCCGTCGTCTCGCTCGTGCGCAAGGGCGGCACCGTCGTCGTGACGGCCATCGCGCCGTTCTCGCAGGCGCAGGTCACCTTGTCGCTGTTCGAGCTGACGCTGTGGCAGAAGGAGGTCCGCGGCTCGCTCTTCGGTGGCGGCAACCCCCGTGTGGACATCCCGAAGATCCTCACGCTCTACCGCGAGGGCAGCCTCTTGCTCGACGAGCTGATCACGAAGGCGTACTCGCTCGAGGAGATCAACGAGGGATATCAGGACATGCGGGACGGCAAGAACGTACGAGGCGTCGTCGTCTTCGACTGACGTCCCGAGCTCGGCGCCGCCCCGGCGGCCGGCGTCGGAGGCGGGACGTTACGTGCTCGATCGCCGTGTGCGCCGCCTCGGCCGCGGTGGCGAGGTGCTGCTCGGGGGCGAGCCGTTTCGACTGCTCCGCCTCAGCACGCAGGGGAGCCATTTCCTCGACGACCTCGCGGCGGGGGCTCCCGCTGACGGGGCGGCCGCCGTCGCACTGGCGGAGCAGCTCAGCGACGCCGGCATCCTGCATCCCGTGCCGGCCCCTCGCCGGGTCGGGCGCCACGAAGTGGATGTCGTCGTGCCGGTACGAGACGACAGCGCCGGAGCCGCCCGGCTGCTCGCGCTGCTGCAATCCGACTTCGCCGGCGGCGTCATCGTCGTCGACGACGGCTCGACCGCCGGCGAGGCGCTGCGGCTCGACGCGCTGACGTCGGCTTCCTCGGCCGTTCTCGTGCGGCAGTCCGAGCCGGGCGGTCCGGCGTCGGCTCGAAACGCCGCCCGCGCACGCTCGGAGGCACCTTTCGTCGCCTTCCTCGACGCCGACGTCGCGCCGGAAGCCGGCTGGCTCGAGCGCCTCATCGGCCACTTCGACGACGCCGGGATCGCGGCCGTCGCCCCTCGCGCCGCCGCCGCCGGCACGGGGGCCGTGGCGGCCTACGAGGTGGTCGGCTCCGCCCACGACCTCGGTGCAGAGCCGGGCATCGTCGGTGCCCACCGACGCATCTCCTACGTGCCGTCGGCCGCTCTCGTGTGCCGGCGCCGCGCCCTCGACGAGGTCGGCTGGTTCGACGCCGCCCTGGCCGTGGGCGAGGACGTGGACCTGCTGCGCCGCTTCGAGCAGGCCGGCTGGGTGGTCCGCTACGAACCGCGGTCAACCGTTCGGCACGACAGCCGCGCACAGCTTGGCGCCTTCGTGCGTCAGCGCTTCCGCTACGGCACCTCGGCGGCGGCACTGGAGGGGCGCCACCCCGGCAGCGTGGCACCGTTCGAGGGCAACCGGTGGGCCGTCGCCGCCGTCGCCGCCGCCGGCCTACCGGCTGTTCGCCGGCGATGGCGAGTGGCGCTCTGGCTACTCGCCACGTTCGTGCCGACCCGCTCTCTGCGCTCCAAGCTGCAGCGCGTCGGCGACCCCTTCGCCTCTCGCGACGCCCTCCGGGCCCTCGTCACCGCCCAGGCATGGACGGCCGCCGGGCTCGCCACCGCCCTGCGGCGCGTCTGGTGGCCGCCGGCGCTGGCACTTGCCCTCCTCGTGCCTCGGCTGCGAGGCCCCATCGCTCGGGCCCTGGCGGTGGCGGTCGTGGCCAGGCGGGCTCCCGCCCTGTGGAGGGCATCCCACCAGCCGGACGCCTCGGTGGACCCGTGGCGGGCCCTGACGACGATCGGTCTTGGAGCGCTCGACGATCTCGCCTACGGCGCCGGCGTCTGGGCTGGCTGCCGTCACCACCGCAGTGTGCGAGCGGTGCTCCCGAGGGTGGCTCAGGGAACGGTTTCGCCGCCGAGTGAGCCGAGGCGCTCCCGCTGAACCTTTCCGAGCGCCGTGCGGGGGAGTGCCTCGACGAGCACGACCTGGCGCGGGGCCGCGAAACCCGCCAGCTCCCCGCCGACGAGCTCGCGCAGCTCCGCCAGCAGCCGCCCCGGGGTGACCTCAGCGGCCGCCACGGGAACGACGTAGGCCACGACCCGCTCGCCCCACTCGGGGTCTGAGACGCCGGCGATGGCGACCTCCCGTACGGAGGGGTGCCGTGCCACGACCGCCTCGACGGCGGAGGGCCAGACGTTCTCGCCCCCGCTGATGATCATCTCGCCGATCCGCCCGCTGACGGCGAGCGTCCCGTCCGGGCGGACCTCGCCGGCGTCGCCCGTGGCGAGCCAGCCGCCCGCCAGCTTCGGGTCGTGCCCGTCCCGGTAGCAGCGCAACAGCATCGGTCCCCGTACCTCGATCTCGCCGCCCACGACGCGAAACTCCGCCCCCTCGACGGCACGGCCGTCGTAGACGAGACCGCTCCCCGTCTCGGTCATGCCGTAGGTGGTGACCACGTTCGGGGGCACCACGGCCGGAGGCGCCTGCCCGCCGAGCACGATGCAGCGAAAGCGCTCCGAGACGGCCGCCGGCAGGCGCCGGAGCGCCGTCGGCACGAGAGACGTCAGCGTGGCGCCGCCGGAGAGCGCCCTCATGGCCCCCTCCTCCGAGAAACCTCCCACCACCGCACAGCGCACGCCCGTCTCCAGGGACCTCGTCACGACCGAGAGGCCACCGACATGCGAGAGCGGCAGGCATGCCCACCAGGCGTCTCTGCCGCCCTCGACGTCGAGCCGCCGGCTCGTCGCCCGGGCGGAAGCGGCGACGGCGGCGTGCGTGAGCACGACACCTTTCGGTTCCCCGGTCGTGCCGCTCGTCGCCATCACGAGGGCGTCGCCTTCGTCGACGGGTTGTTCGCCGGCGAGGGGGGTTTCGATGCCGTCCTCGCCAATCCAACAGGCCGGGCGGAGGCTGTCGAGCAGCCGCCGGCGCGCCGGGGGCGCCAAGCGCAGATCGACCGGCAAGACGGCGTCGCCCTCGCCCCAGGCTCGCCGGAGCTGCTCGACGAAGGCCGGCCCCGCCGGCAGGCCGAGAGCGATCAGGCGGCGCACCTGTCCAGGGTGCCCGACGACCCGCCGTGCCCGCCAGCCGGGCCGCCGCGGCGCCGGGTGGCGACGGCGTACGGAGGCGCGCGCGCTTTTGTACGGCGACGCATGAAACCGCCCCCACCTCAGGGGAGCAGCCCTTGGCAGAGGCACGATTGGACCGCGGGTAGACCCCGGCCATTAGCCTGACCGCCATGCCGGCCGACTGGAAGGAAGCTGGCGACTACCAGGACGTCCGCTACGAGACGGCCGAGGGAACCGCCAAGATCACGATCTGCCGGCCGGAGGTGCGCAACGCCTTCCGGCCAGAGACCCTCTTCGAGCTCTCCCGTGCCTTCGAGACGGCCCGCGACGATTCCGACGTGGGCGTCATCATCCTCACGGGCGAGGGCCACCTGGCGTTCTGCTCGGGGGGCGACCAGCGCATCCGAGGCGACGACGGCTACATCGGCGACGACGAGGTGGCTCGCCGCGGCATCGGCCGCCTCAACGTGCTCGACCTCCAGATCCAGATCCGCCGGCTGCCGAAGCCGGTTGTGGCGATGGTGGCCGGCTACGCCATCGGCGGCGGCCACGTGCTCCACCTCGTGTGCGACCTCACGATCGCGGCGGACAACGCCCGCTTCGGTCAGACGGGACCCATGGTGGGCAGTTTCGACGGCGGGTTCGGCTCTGGCCTCTTGGCGCGCACGATCGGCGTCAAGCGGGCGAAGGAGATCTGGTTCCTCTGCCGGCAATACGACGCCGAGCAGGCGCTCGCCTGGGGCCTCGTCAACGCCGTCGTGCCCCTCGACGAGCTCGAATCAGAGACGCTCGAGTGGTGCCGTCGGATGAACCAGCTTTCGCCCATCGCCCTGCGCATGTTGAAGGCCGGCTTCAACGCCGCAGACGACGGGCTGGCCGGAGTGCAGCAGCTGGCGGGTGACGCCACCATGCTCTTCTACATGACCGAGGAGGGTCAGGAGGGCCGCAACGCCTACGTCGAGAAGCGGGATCCGGACTTCTCCCGGTTCCCGCGACGGCCCTGAGCGGGTCGCCCTGCAAAGCCAGCCCGGACCGGCCATGACGAAGCCGGCAGCGTGGGTGGCGGGCGCACGCCCGCGCACGCTGCCGGTGGCTGTCGTACCCGTGCTCGTCGGGTCCGCCGTCGCCTCCGCCCAGGGTCACCTCATCTGGTGGCGCTCGGCGGCCGCCCTCGTCGTCTCGCTCGCCCTCCAGGTGGGCGTCAACTACGCCAACGACTTCTCCGACGGTGTGCGCGGGACCGACACGGTGCGCGTCGGTCCCGTCCGCCTCGTCGCCGGCGGGCTGGCCGAACCGAAAGCCGTGCGGCGGGCTGCCTGGCTGAGCTTCTTGCTCGCCGGGCTTGCCGGACTCGCCCTCGCCCTTGTCACCTCGCCGTGGCTCCTCCTCGTCGGCGCCGTGTCAGTAGCGGCGGCCTGGTTCTACACCGGAGGCCCGCGACCGTACGGATACGCTGGCTTCGGCGAGATCTTCGTCTTCGTCTTCTTCGGGATCGTCGCCGTCGTCGGCACCGCCTACGTGAGCCTGCACCGGGTCACGGGCCTCGCGGTCCTGGCGGCCGTGCCCGTCGGCCTGCTCGCTGTGTCGGTACTCGTCGTGAACAACCTGCGTGACATCCCGACCGACGCTCTCGTCGGCAAGCGGACGCTGGCCGTCCGGCTCGGGGAGAGCAGCACGCGTTGGCTCTATGTCGCCTGCGTGGCCGGAGCCTTCGTCACGGCCGCCGCCCTCGCAGCCGACCGTCGTTTTGCCCTGGTGGCGCTCGCTGCCGTCGTCGTCGCCATCGTGCCGGCGCGGACCGTGCTGCGGGGTGCCACCGGACGCGACCTCGTCCCCGTGCTCGTCATGACCGGCCGTCTCCTCCTCGTCTTCGGCCTGCTGCTGACGGCCGGGATCGCCTGGTGAGTTCTTCAGCCGGCCGCCGCCGGCGCTGGCGGTGGCCACACCTCGCCGGCGGCGAAGGACCGGACGAGGGTGCTGAAGGCCAGCGGTTGCTCGAAGGGCACGGCGTGCCCGGCGTTCGGCACGAGCAGGAAGAGGGCGTTCGTGCCGATCGAGGCAGCCAGGCGCTCGCCGAGCGCCACGAACTTGGCGTCCTTCTCACCCGCCACGACGAGGACCGGCATGTGGAGGCCGCGCACCTGCTCCCAGAGCGGCAGCTGCAGGCCGAGACTGAAGTGCCGCAGCGCCCCGGCGAGATCGGAGGCGTGGTTGACGAGCCGGCTCGGGCGATCGGCTTCCCTCTCGTTGAGGTGCTCGAAGAGGACGCCGTCGAGCCAGCTGTCGATGAATGCCGGCAGGCCGGCGTCCCCACCCTCGGCGAGGCGCAAGGCGAGCGTCTCGTCGGCTTGCCGGCGCTTGGCACGCTCGTCGAAGTCCTCCAAGCCGGCAGAGGTCCCGACGAGCACGAGGCGTTCCACGAGGATGGGGCGGCGGAGGGCGAGGTGCAGGCAGATGCGGCCTCCGAGGGAGTAGCCGACGTAGGTGCCCTTGCCGCAGCTCTCTGCCAGCTGGTCGGCGGCGGCAGCGAGGTCGCCGAAGGCGCGGGGAGAGTCGCCATGTCCCGGCAGGTCGGGAACGACGACCTCATGGTCCCGCCCGACGTCCTCGGCGATGCCCGCCCAGGACAGGGACGACTGCGTGAAGCCGTGTACGAGGATGACCCGCTTTCCGGCGCCCGATCGGCGGACGTGCAGTGGTGTGGCGCGCGGCTGCGGAGGCACAGATGTCGAACGTAGCGGCCGACACGGCGGCGTCGTTCTGCGCCACCGTGGCGGACGAGTGGTGGCGCAACGGCGTGCGCGAGGCCGTCGTGTGCCCCGGCTCGCGATCGACGCCGATGGCCCTCGCCCTCGTGCGCCACGGCGGCCTCCGCGTGACGGTGCGGTTGGACGAGCGGGGGGCGGGTTTCTTCGCGATCGGCTTGGCGCTCGCCTCCGGTCACGCCACGGTGGTGCTCACCACGAGCGGGACGGCCGCCGCCGAATTGCACGCCGCCGTCGTGGAGGCGCACCACCAGGGCGTTCCCCTCCTCGTGTGCACGGCCGACCGCCCACCGGAGCTGCGCGACGTCGGAGCGCCGCAGACCATCGAGCAAACCCACCTGTTCGGGCGAGCGGTCCGCTGGTCTGGCGACTTGGGAGTGCCCGACGAGGCCGCCCGGGCGATGTGGCGCTCGTTCGCCAGCCGAGCCGTCGCCGAGGCCGAGGAGGGGCCGCGCGGTCCCGGCCCCGTCCATCTCAATCTGCCCTTTCGCGAGCCTCTGATCGGTGAGCCGGGTGAGCTGCCGCCGCCGCGGCTGAACGGGGAGCCATGGCACCGTCTCGCCGGCGCTGCGCCCGGCGAGACGGGCTCGGCCGGCGCCCTCGTTTCAGCCGACCTCGGCGACCTCGGCGAGCTCGGCCGGCCCGGCTCGCGCGGTGTCATCGTGGCGGGCGGGGGAGCAGGCCCGCATCGCCAGGTCGTGACCGCCTTGGCGGGCGAGCTCGGGTGGCCCTTGCTCGCCGACCCACGCTCCGGTTGCCGGGTGGCCGGCAGCACCGTCGTGGCGGCGGCGGACGCGCTCTTGCGCCATGAGGGCTTCGCCACCGAGATGACGCCGGAGGTGGTGCTGCGCGTCGGCGACCCGTGGGCGTCCAAGGCGCTCGCCGGCTGGCTCAGCCGCACGGCGGCCGACCGTGCCGTCCAGGTTGCCGTCGACCCGTCTTGGGCATGGAAGGACCCCGGCCGCGACGTGTCGCTGATCACCCGGCGGCTTCGGGGCGCCACCGGCTCACCCCCAGCCGGCTCAGCGCCCGCCGGCTCAGCCGGCGCATCCCCCTGGCTGCAGCGATGGATGGAGGCGGAGGCGGCTGCGCAGGGAGCCATCGACGGCGTGCTGGACGGTCACACCGAGGCCTCCGAGCCGGCGGCCGCCAGGTCCCTCTACGACTACGTGTCGAGCGAGGGGTCGATCGTCGCCTCCTCCTCCATGCCCGTGCGTGACCTCGAGTGGTTCGCACGACCCCGTGCCCTCCCGCCGCGCGTCTTTGCGAACCGGGGCGCCAACGGGATCGACGGTGTCGTTTCGACGGCGCTCGGCGTGGCCGCCTCCGGCGCCGCCGGGTCTGTCTTCGCCCTCGTCGGCGATCTCGCCGTCCTGCACGACGCCTCTGCTCTCGTGCGCCCCGCCTCCGGGCGGCCGGCGATGCCGGCGGTGATCGTCGTGCTCGACAACGACGGCGGCGGCATCTTCAACTTCCTGCCGCAGGCGAGCGATCTCGACGAGACCGAGTTCGAGCTGCTCTTCGGTACACCGCAGCGGCCGGCCGTGGCCGAGCTGGCCGTCGCCTGCGGCTACGGCGTGCACGAGGTCACCATGGCCGCTGACTTCGTGCCGGCGTTGGCCGCCGCCCACGAGGAGGCCGCAGCGATGGGCCTGCCCGCCTTCGTCGTCGTGCACACGGAGCGAAAGGCGAACGTCGCTCTCCATGGCGAGATCGACGCCGCCGTGCGCAAGCGCCTCGACGGCCTCGGCCGCGGTCCGGCCAGCTAGAGGCCGGAACGCTCAGTCCAGCCCTCGGGGCGATCAGGCGCGGGCGTCGAAGCGACGGGCGTCGTCGGCGGCGTACTTGGCGACGCCTGCGTCGGTGGCGGACGTGGCTTCTAGCTGAGCGACGACGTCGGCGAAGGTCGCCACCGGGAGGGCACAGGTCATCTCCTCGGGGCGCATGCCGGTGCGGGCACGGCTGAGGGCACAGCCGACGCTGGCGACGGGCACGCCCTGCTCCTTGGCGACGGCGACGATGTGGCACTGCGGCTTGCCCTCGATGCGCAGACCGGGAATGGCGTCGCACAGCACCATGAGCTGGCGGCCGTTCACGCGCAGCAAGATGACGTCCGGGGTGACGCCGGGCGGGATCGTGTCGAGGCGGCCGTAGCTGATGACGGCCGGGCGCTGCGTCACGACCGGGATCTTCGGCACCATATCGGCGGTCACCCAGCCGGAAGCGAGCAGGGCGGCGACGTCCTCGTTTCCGGCGACCTCCTCGAGGGAGGCAAAGCCGTGCGTGAGCCGACCGACGCTGCAGTTGCCGTGATCCTCCGGCTGGGTGGCGAAGGCTCCCTCGGCGCGGCCGGCTTCCATCCAGAACACGCAGGAGGCGCTCACCTTGCCGCTGCGGCCGTCGGCGGACGGCTCGCTCATCTGGCCGTCGAACTGGCGAACGCCGTCGGGGAGCTCGCTCTGGAAGGCGAGGAAGATCGGTTGCACGGCGAGGTGCAGGGCGCTCGTGAGGCGGGCCGAGAGGGCAGACCACTCGGCGGTCGTCGTGGGCGAGGTCATGTTCGGCAACGGTAGCGGTCCCCTTCGGCAAGCGGGCCGCCCGGGAACAGCCGGTGCTGGGCGGGTCGCAGCCTGAGGCCCGGGCGTGGCAACCTGTGGACATGCCAACGCTGTCGGAGGATCTGTCCTGGCGCGGCCTCATCGAGCAGGAGAGCCCTCAGGTCCGGCGAGCTCTCGACACCGAACGTCACGCCGCCTATGTGGGCTTCGACCCCAGTGCGGCGAGCCTGCACATCGGCCACTTGCTCGGGATCACGACGCTGCGGAGGCTGCAGGACGCCGGACACCGGCCCATCTCGCTCGCCGGCGGCGGCACCGGCTACAACGGCGACCCGGGCGGCAAGGCGACCGAGCGCCCACTGCTCTCGCCCGAGCAGATCGCCGACAACGTCGCCGGCATCCGCGCCCAGCTGGAGAGCATGCTCGACTTCTCCGCGGATGACGGCCACTCGCCGGCCCTCCTGCTCAACAACGCCGACTGGCTCGTCGAGTTCCGCCTCATCGAGTTCCTGCGCGACATCGGCAAGCACTTCAGCGTCAACCAGATGATCGCCAAAGAGTCGGTGAGCGCCCGTATCGGGCGTCCCGAGCAAGGCATCTCGTTCACCGAGTTCAGTTACATGCTGCTGCAGGCGACCGACTACCTGCACCTGTTCGACCATCACGGTTGCCGGTTCCAGATGGGCGGCACCGACCAGTGGGGCAACATCACGATGGGCCTCGACCTCATCCGCAAGGCGCGCGGCGAGGAGGCGCACGCCTTCACCTGGCCGCTGCTCGTGCTCAGCAACGGCGCCAAGATGGGCAAGTCCGAAGAGGGCGCCGTCTGGCTCGACCGCCGGCTCACGCCCACTTTCGCCATGTACCAGTGGTTCGTGCGAGTGCCCGATGCCGACGTCGGCGTGATGCTGCGGCGTTTCAGCTTTCTCAGCCACGAGGAGATCGAGCACCTCGAGCAGGCGACGAAGGACCACCCCGAGCGCAGAGAGGCGCAGCAGGCTCTCGCCGCCGCCGTCTGCAGCTTCGTGCACGGCCGCCAAGAAACCTCCCGAGCCGAGCGCGCCTCGCGCGCCCTGTACACCGAGGAGATCTCTGCTCTCGACGCCGACCTGCTGGCCGACGTCGTCGCCGATGCGCCCTCGTCGTGCCTCTCGCGCTCCCAACTCGAAGGTGAGGGTCTCGATCTCGAGACGGCGCTCATGACGAGCGGGCTCGTCACGTCGCGCAGCGACGCCCGCAGGGCGATCACACAGGGAGGCGCCTACGTCAACAACGTGCGCCGCCGCGCTCCAGACAGTGGCAGCCCGCCTGTCATCTCCCACCCTGATCTGCTGGCGGACCGCTACGTGCTCCTGCGGCGCGGCCGGCGCGACTACCACGTGCTGATCTTCGAGTGATCCATCGCCGCCAGCGGCACCTACCTGCTCGCGGCGCCGTCGCCCTGCTCGTGGCGGCGGCCGTGCTGGCAGGGTGTGCCTCGTACTCGGGCACGGCTGCCCAGAAGGTTCAGCAATGGGTGAGCCAGAACAGCTTCGTCGCCAACCACGATCAGCTCGTGTCCGACATCACCCTCGTGGACAAGGCTGTGAAAGGCGGATCGGCCAAGGTTGTCCGCACGATCTGCGGCGGCCTTGCCTCCGACGCCGGGACGGCCTACACGACGCTCCCGACGCCTGATCCGACGCTCACGAACGACCTCAACGATGCCGACACCGCTGCGGCCAACGCCTCCACGAGCTGCAGCGGCGTTTCGTCGCTGACCTCGCCGACGATGCAGGCCGACCTGGCGCTCTTCCGCGCCGCCATCGCTGATCTCGCCAAGGCACAGGCTCGCTTGGCACAGCTCGGCGTGAACTGGAAGATCCACCTGTGATGACAGCCCGGCTGACGCCATCTCTCACCTCGGCGAGCCGTGATCCGGTCGTCCGGGCGCCTGCCGGTGCAGGAGGCGGTTCCTGCCGGGCTACGTTGAGCCGTGATGGCAACGCCCGGGTCCCCTGTCGGGCCCTTCCCACCGGGTGCTGACCACGACGCCTACGATCGCCTCCGCCGCCGCCTCCTCTGGAAGCTGCCGATGGGGCTCTACGTTCTCGGCAGCCGCTGCGGCGAGCGGCGGAACCTCATGACCATCAACTGGGCGATGCAGATCTCCGTTCAGCCGAAACACGTCGCCGTCTCGGTGGAAGGCGCCGCCGTCACGCACCGGCTCGTGGCCGAGAGCGGGTGCTTCTCGCTCAGCCTCCTCTCGCGCCAGCACCGCGCCGAGGTCCGCAGGTTCGTGAAACCGGCCGTGGAGGACCCGGTTGCCGGCACGCTCAGCGGCATGGCGTACCGGCAGGCCCTCACGGGGGCCCCCATCCCCGCCATCGCCATTGCGTGGCTCGACTGCGAGGTGCGCCAGCAGATCGACGCCGGCAGCCACACGCTCTTCGTCGGCGAGGTCGTCGACGCCGGCTTCGCCGAGGGCGGCGAGGATGCGGACGTGCTCCGCATGGAGGACACCCGCATGAGCTACGGCGGTTGAGGGCGGACATGGGGCGGACATCGGGCAGGGAGCCCTTCCGCCGAACGCGAGGCTCCGCTGAGACGGCGCACGAAGCGGGAACCACGAGCATGCAACCAGGCTCCTGGAACATGGTGGAGGACGAGGCGAGCCGCGACGAACTGCTGCGCCAGCTCGCGAAGGTGGACGAGTACGCAATCGACACCGAGTTCCACCGCGAGCGGACCTACTTTCCCCATCTCGCCCTCGTGCAGATCGGCTGGGAAGGTGGCATCTGCCTCCTCGACCCCCTCGCCGTCGACGTGGCGCCCCTCGCCTCGGTCTTCGACAGCGACGCCGTCGCCGTCCTGCATGCTGCCGATCAGGATCTCGAAGTGCTCGAGCGGGCCTGCGGGGCGCTCCCGCGGCGGATCTTCGACACGCAGGTGTCAGCCGGCTTCCTCGGCTACGTCTCCCCGTCGCTCGTGAGCCTCGCCGAGGCGACGCTCGGCATCCGCTTGCACAAGGGCGACCAGTTGGCCGACTGGGTGCAGCGTCCCCTCTCGGCCAGTCAGCTCTCCTACGCGGCAGGCGACGTCGCCCATCTCCTCGAGATGCGACGGGTCCTCACCGAGCGCCTCAGCGCTCTCGGCCGGCTCGGCTGGGCCGAGGAGGAGTGCGCCGTGGCACTGGCGAAGGACCGCTCGCCCACGGTCCCCGAGCAGGCGTGGTGGCGGCTGCCGCATTCGCGTCAACTGCGGGGGCCCGCCCGCGGCGTCGCCCAGGAGGTGGCCGGTTGGCGTGAGCGCCGGGCACAGCGCCTCGACGTGCCGGTGCGTTTCGTGCTCTCGGATCTCGCTGTCACGTGCATCGCCCAGCGCCCCCCGCGAGACCGCGAGGAGCTGCGACGAATCCGCGGCGTCGACAGCCGCCACCTCACCGGCACCGTGCCGGACGAAGTCCTGGCAGCGGTCGAGAAGGGGCGCGCCCTTCCCGCCTCGGCCGTGAATTCGGCCGCAGGCCAGGGCCTCGAGCGGCTCAACAAGCCCATGATCGCCTTGGCGAGCGCCTACGTGGGACAACGCTCGGCCGACCTCGACCTCGACCCGGCCGTGCTGGCGACGAGAGCCGATCTCATGGGCTTCTTCCAGGACGTCCCAACGGGCCGCCTCACCTCGGGATGGCGTCACGAGCTGATCGGCGCCTCCCTCGAGCGCCTTGCGAGCGGGGAGGCGGCGCTCGCCTTCGACGGGCACGGCGAGCTCGTGCTGGAGGAACGCTCCGGAACGCGGATCGCCGAAGGCGGTGCCGACGGCACCCCGCCACCGGCCGCCGAGGGTGGCGCCATCGGCGCTTGACAGCGCCCCTCCTGCCTGCTCCCATATTGTCTGGACATTCACGGTCCATCGATCGGCTTGGGGAAGCCGGGGACAGGGGGGGAAATGGCAACGATTCCGTTGCAACCAGTCGGCGGTGCCGAGCAAGATGCAGACGTAGCCAAGCTGCACGCTCTCGGCTACGCCCAGGAGCTGCGGCGGAGGATGAGCGGCTTCTCCAACTTCGCCGTCTCGTTCACGATCATTTCGGTCCTGTCCGGCTGCCTCACCCTCTACTACTTCGGCATGGAGTACGGGGGGCCCGTCGACATCGTCTGGGGCTGGATCATCGTCGGCATCATGACGACGATCGTCGGCCTCGGGATGGCGGAGATCGCCTCCGCCTACCCGACCGCCGGCGGCCTCTACTACTGGGCGGCCAAGCTGGCGCCCGAGAACCCCGGCATCTGGAGCTGGTTCACCGGGTGGTTCAACCTCCTCGGCCAGGTCGCCATCACCGCCGGCATCGACTACGGCTTCGCCACGTTCTTCAGCGTCTTCCTGAACCTCACGATGGGTTACAAAGACACGGTCGGCTACATCCTGATCGTCTACGCCGGCATCCTCATCGTCCACGGTGTCCTCAACACCTTCGGTGTCCGCCTTGTCTCGCTCCTGTCCGATGTGAGCGCCTGGTGGCACGTGTGCGGTGTCCTCGTCATCGCCGTCGTGCTCTTCTTCGTCCCGAGCCACCACGCCTCGGCCTCCTTCATCTTCACGAAGTTCGAGAACCAGACGACGCTCGGCGTGCCCATCTACGTCTTCATGCTCGGCTTGCTCATGGCGCAGTACACCTTCACCGGCTATGACGCCTCCGCTCACATGTCGGAGGAGACGCATTCGGCCAGCCTGGCGGCCCCCCGCGGCATCGTGAGCTCGATCGTGATCTCGCTCATCGCCGGCTGGATCCTCATCCTCGCCATCACGTCGGTCATCCCGACGAACCCGGCCGTGTACGCCGCCACGGCCGCCAACACCGCCGCCCCCGTCGCCATCTGGACGGCGGCCCTCTCCCGCGTCGGAGCGGAGCTGCTGCTGCTCATCGCCGTCGTGGCACAGGCGTTCTGCGGCATGGCATCGGTGACGGCCAACTCGAGGATGCTCTACGCCTTCAGCCGTGACGGTGCCGTGCCCGGCCACCGCCTCTGGCACCGCATCAACCCCCGCACGAGGACGCCCACGAACTCGATCTGGTTCTGCGTCACCTTCGCCTTCATCCTGGCGATCCCCTCGCTGTGGAGCGGCGTCGCCTACGCGGCAGTGACCTCGATCGCCACGATCGGCCTCTACATCGCCTACGTGCTGCCGACGCTGCTGCGGCGGCTGCGCGGCAAGTCCTGGGAGGGCGGCGAGTGGTCGCTCGGCAGGTGGAGCGCCGTTGTCGGATGGGCCGGCATCGTCTGGGTGGCCTTCATCGCCGTCCTCTTCATGCTGCCCGAGGTCGGCTTCGGCACGATCAACCACGACAACTTCAACTACGCCCCCATCGCCGTCGGAGTCGTCCTCGTCTTCGCCGGCACCTACTGGCTGCTGAGCGCTCGGCACTGGTTCACCGGTCCGAAGTCGCAGGGCTCCGAAGATGACTTGAAGCGCATCGAGGCCGAGTTCACCCACATCGAAGAGGAACTGGAAGAGGTCGACTGAATCGGGCGGTTGGATGGGCACGGCTCCGGCGGTCTCGTTGCCGCCTGAGCCGGCCTATCGGCCTCGGCGCCTGGCGCCGACCCTGTCCGAGCCGCATCACACGGGTACGCGGCCCGGAAGGAAGCTGAAGATCCTGCCTGTCGCCTCAGGCGAGGCGGAGGACCACGGCTTCCTCCGGGCCGACTCGTCCCTCGAACGACGAGCCGTCTTGTGAGAGTGCGCCCTCGCCGCCGCTGCTGAGCTCGACCGTGAATCGAGGCCCCTCGTGTCCGCCTCCACGAGCCGACGTGGTGCCTCCCGCTGCGGGCGGGCTCCAGCCGACCGCCTCCGGCGAGAAGTTCACGACGACCCAGCGAACTTCGCTCTCCCGTTGCCGCCGCGCGACGAGCAAGTCGCCCGGCGCCTCGAGGAGCTCGAGGTCGCCGCCGCGAAGGGCGGGCGTGCGGCGACGGAGCGCCAGCAGCCGCCGGTAGAGGTGGAGGATGGAGGCGTCGTCGGCGGCGAGGTCAGCGGCGTTGCGGTGCTCGGCACCTGGCGGGAAGGGCAGCCATGGCTCCGAGCCCCCCAGTGCCCAGCCGTGGGCGGCGGTGGCGTCCCAGGGAAAAGGTGCCCGGCACCCGTCGCGACCGCCCGGGTCGACGACGCGTTCCGGCGGCACGACGGCGTCCTCGAGACCGAGCTCCTCGCCCGCGTAGAGAAACGGCGTCCCCCGCATCCCGAGCAGCATCACGGCGGCGGCGCGTGCTCGCCGCTCCGAACCGCCGTAGCGGGTGCGGTGGCGAGGACGATCGTGGCTGGAGAGGACCCAGGTCGGCCAGGCCCCGCGGGGCCCGAGGAGCCGCTCGATCTCGGCGACGCGGCGCCGGAAGCAGTCGGCCTCGAAGGGGCAGAACATCGGCGGGAAATTGAAGGCGAGATGGAGCTCGTCGCCTTGCCTGTAGTACGTGGCCACGAGCGCCGTCTTGATGAGGAAGACCTCCCCGACGGTGACGACCTCCTGCGGCCAGGCGTCGACAAAGCGCCGTAAGCGCCGCAGGATGGGGTGGGTGCGCTCGTCGTCGTTGAGTGCCGACCAGGGGATGGCGGCGATCTCTTCCGGCGCGTCCGGCAGCGCCGGGTCCTTGCCGAGGGCGTGCACGACGTCGATGCGGAATCCGTCGACACCCTTGTCGAGCCAGTAGGCGAGCGCCCCTTCCATCGCTTCGACGACCTCGGGGTTGGACCAGTCCAAGTCCGGTTGCTCCGGGAGGAAGAGGTGGAGGTACCACTGCCCGGTCGCCTCGTCGAAGGTCCACGCCGGCCCCTCCCCGAAGGATCGGCGCCAGTTGTTCGGCGGCCGGCTCGGGTCCTCCGGATCCGGATCCCGCCAGACGTAGAAGTCGCGGTGAGCCGATTGACGCGACGAGCGGGCGTCGACGAACCAGGGATGGCGGTCGCTCGTGTGGTTCGGGACGAAGTCGACGATGAGGCGCAGGCGGCGGGCGTGCGCCTCGGCGAGCAGCCGGTCGAAGTCGGCCTCCGACCCGAAGAGAGGGTCGACCGCGCAGTAGTCCGAGACGTCGTAGCCGAAGTCCTTCATGGGAGATCGGTAGAAGGGCGACAGCCAGATGGCGTCGACGCCCAGCCACGTCAGATGGTCGAGGTGGCGGCGGATGCCTTCGAGATCGCCGGCGCCGTCGCGCACGGGATCGGGCGCCCCACCGCCGACGCCACGGCCGGATCCCCCGGCGCCGGGCTCGGCCCCGCCGTTGGTCGGCAGCCCCTCCTCGTCGTCGAGCCGGTGCCGCCGCCCCTCGGGATCGGACAAGCAGAAGGACCGGGGGTAGATCTGGTAGAAGACGGCCTCCTTCCACCAGGGCCAGGCAGGGTCCGTCGTGGTCACCGTGCTGTGATCAATCGGCCGGCGACGCAGGCGCTCCGCCCGAGCCGTCGCCGCCTTCGCCGCCCGCGCCGGCTCGGCCGCCACTGGCGTCGGGCGCCGGCCGAAGGTCGACGCGGAGCGACAGGATCCCCTCCTCGAGGGAACCGGTGGCATCCCCGAGCATGGCGAAGTCCTGGAAATCGAGACGCATCTGCGACATGATCCGCCGCCGTTCGTCACCTTCGACCGGTGGGATGCCTCTCCGGCGGACCGCCGCCGCCCGCTCCCGAAACCGGCCGATCATGGCGTTGACGTCCAATTCCTCCGGCATCTCGGTCACGCTACCTCCCAGCCGCCGCCCCAGACATGGGTCGTCTGGCCCGAGTCGGCGACCGGCGAGCGCCTGGGGGCGAGGCGCCTCGGCGGGCCAGGCACGCCATTGCGGGCAAACCGCCGCCAATCACCGACCAAGCTCCTGCTCCTGGCGTTATGATGGCGTCTCGCGGCATGCGGCTCAGCGGCCCGAATGCGGCACCACGCCGACCGCGCGACCGGACGCACTGACCGAAGAGGTGGGGCGATGTCCTGGTTACCTGGGAGCAGCACGTGAAAAAGGGACGACACCGGCGATTCGAGGAGGCGCGGAGCTTGAAGCGCGCGTTCGAGGTGCGGGTCGAACCGTGCCCGGAGTGCGGCCACATGCCGCCGGCGCCGCATGCTTCGTGGTGCCTCTACGAATCCGAAGAGCTCGAGGACGCAGAAGAAGAAGAGGAACGCCCGGCCTACTGAGCGGCGGCATCTTCGCGGCACCGAGCGGGACTTACCGCCTGGCGCCCCGCACGACAGGGTGCGGGACCCGAACCGGTACCCCACCTTTACGACCGTCCTCGGCTGATCGCCGGCGAGCCTCCAGATAGCCGCTGAGCAGCTCGTAGACCCGCGCCCCGAGCATCTCGACGAGCTCGTCCCTCATGGTCCGGTAGACGGGCTGGCGACCCACGAAGGCATCGGCCGACTCGGTGCACCACCAGGCGAAGTCCGCCCCGCCGCGACCCCAGTGCTGGCGGCGCCACTCGCCGATGGTCGTCGTGACGTGGCCGTCCGGGCCGACGTTCTCGTCCCGGCGCAGGGGGAGCTGCCAGCAGACGTCGGGTTTGAGCCTGAGGGGGGGCACGCCGGTGTCGAGGGCGGCCTTGTGGAGAGCGCAGCCCGCTCCGGACGGGTGACCGGGACGGTTGAGGAAGATGCAGGCGCCGTCGACGAGGCGGGTCGTGACGGGGCGGCCCTTGCCGCCGCGCAGTGGCCCGCCGCGCCGGAGCGAAACCTGGCGGTACTGCCATTGTTCGTCGGTGAGCGAGCGGGCGGCTACCTCGACGCGGCGAGCGTCCTCCTCGCCGGTGAAGTGCGCCCCGTACGAGCAGCAGCCCTCCTCGAGCTCCGGGGCGATCTCGGTGAGGACACCCTGGCAGCCGGCGCCGTAGATGCACGTCCAGGCGCTCTCGAGGAACGTCACGTCCACGAGCCAGGTTCTCTCCTCGTCCGGGTCGTCGAAGCTCACCCACTCGTGGGCGCTCGGGGGGACCGCCGTCACGACGGCACGCCAAGGCGCTGCAGCTGGGCACCGGTCGGCTCTGCGCAGCAGAACCACGACTCCGTGAGGTGGGGACGAAGGCGGCCCGCCAGCCACGGGCGCACGACGGGCTGCGGGGGTTCGGCGCCGAGGGGGGCGCCGGCTGACCGGGCGAGCTGCCAGATGGCGGCGAAGGTGAACTCGAGCGGCTCGTCATCGGCCTGCTCGGCCCGTTCGGCGATGCGCGCTTGCAGCTCGTCGAGAGCAGCCTCGGGCGCCACCCACGACGTGCTGCCGTCGCGGACGCCCTGCAGGGATCGCGCCAGCGTCTCGTCGGGCGACTCGAGCAGGAGCGAGCCGTTCGGCAGCAGGAGGCGGATCGAGTACTGCACCGGGTCGGTGCTCGAGACGAGGTCCTGCTCGGCGACGAACTCGAGGAGCGCCCCGACGGAGGCCAGCGTCGTCCAGGGTGTGAAGGGCAACCAGGACGGGCGCAGCTCGATGCCGGCGGAGCGGACGACCTCGAGTGCGACGGCCTCGTCGGCGGCCGTGTGGCCCTTGTCGAGGCGGGCGAGCACGGCGTCGTCGACCGACTCGAAGGCCGAGACGATGAACAACAGCCCGGCGTCACGAAGCTCATCCCAGAGCTCCCGGTGGCGCAGGATGTGCTCGACCTTGACGGTGGCGTCGAAGGTGAGGGCAGGAAACCCTGCGTGCAGGGCGCGGGCGACCTCGAGGGCGTGCCGCGGGCGGTTGAGGAAGTCAGGGTCGGCGAAGCTGATGTGGCCGGCCCCGCCGGCGACCACCTGGGCGACGTCCTCGAGAACGGCGGCTGCCTCGATGAGGCGGGAGCGACCTCGGTACACGGCGGCGACGGGGCAATGCCTGCAGCGATGGTTGCAGCCCGTGCTGGCGGCCACGCTCGCCGTTACGACCTCGCTGCCCTCGACGACGAGGCGGGCATAGGACTCGAGCGGCGGGAGGTCGCGGCGCAAGGGGGGGAGGGCACCGGCGGCCGGCCGGGAGGGCCCGAGGTCGATGCGGACGGCGGCGCCCTCGGCGGCCGCCGGGGCGAGCGCGGCGCTGCCAGCGCCGCCAGTGGGCTGCCCGGCCGCGAGCGAGTCCAGCCACGACAAGAGGGCAGATCCGGCCTCGCCGGCCACGAGGAGGTCGAGCGGGCCGACGAGCTGGCTCCCCGCCAGCACGGGCGCGTAGAGGCCGTGCCAGGCCACCGGCAGGTCGGGTCGCAGGCGCCGCACGGCGGAGACGGCTTCGGCGCCGAGGCGGGTGGCTGTGTGCATCGGGATGGAGATGGCCACCGCCTCCGCCCAGGCGAGGGTCTCGGCAGAGAGCTCACTGGCGGAGAGATCGACGCCCCGCGTGGCGTGCCCGGCCGCCTCGAGCGCCGCCGCCGGCGCCGCGATACCGAGCGGCTGGTGGCCGAGCTCGTAGGTCGACAGGAGCAGGACGCGCATCAACTCACCGTATCCCGGGCCCCGTCGCGCACGGCACCTCAGGCGATATCGACGTCGAGCTCGACGTCGACCTGAAGCAGCCCCTCGGCGGTGCGCAGGGCGGCTTCGACGTCGTCCCGTCCGGCGCCGGTGGCGAAGACGAAACCGAGATAGCGGTCTCCCTCCGGCAGCGCCCGCACGGGGCGGCCGAGCGGGATCGTGATCTCGATCCCGGTGATGCCGGCGAGCGCCCGCACCTGGTCGACGCCGCCGACGTGGCGGAGCGTGCCGCTGCGCGAGATAGGGATCATGAGGACGCCGCAGGGCGAGGCGAGTCGCGGCGCCGCGTAGGGACGCCCGAGGGCGTTCGTGATCACGAGCTCCTCGAGGCTGGAGCCGTCCTCCATCACCATCGCCTTCGAGCAGCGGCCGCCGATCGTGCGGGCTGCGATCTCGAGCACGGCGACCGCCCCCGGTACGCGCAGTTCGGCGTGGAAGGGGCCGTGGCTGAGGCCGAGAGCGTGCAGGGCGGCCGACGTGGCGGCGACGACCGCCTCGTGGGCCTCGGGGGACAGGCGTGTGGGGGAGACGTAGAGGGTTTCTTCGAAGAAGGGGCCGTCGAGCGGGTCCGGCTTGTCGAAGACCGTGATGATCTCGGCGACGCCGTGGCGGAGCATCCCCTCGACGGCCACCTCCGGCCCGCTCACGAACCGCTCTACGAGGAGGGGGGCGCCGGCCGGCTCCCCTTCGGCCTCGAGGATGGCGTGGATTCGCTCGGCCGCCGCCGCTGCCTCCTCGCCCGAATCGGCTCGGATGACGCCCCGGCTGCCGGAGAGCGAGCAGGGCTTCACGACGACGGGCGGGCCGAGCCGGCGGGCTGCGGCGGCCACGGCATCTGCGGAACCGGACTCGACGACGACGAAGTCCGGCTGCGGGACCCCGCCAGCACGAAACACCCGCCGCATCGCCGCCTTGTCCCTCGTGAGGGCGACAGCCGCCGGGGCGCTGTGGGCAAGGCCGAGCTCGGCCGCCGCCAAGGCGGCGGTGAGAAGCCCGAGATCGTCGACAGCGATGACGGCGTCGAGGGCGAGATCGGGGCGTCGGCGGGCCTGGGCGACGATGCGGCGGGCCGCCTCCGGCGGATCGTCGAGCGGCAGCTCGATGAAGCGCTCGCCCATCGTCGCCGCCAGCGCCTGCGCCCGCTCGGATCCGACGACGACCTCGACGCCGAGACGCTCGGCGGCGGAGAGGTAGTCGTCGGCGCGGTACGTGCCGGTCGGGAGGATGAGAAGGACACGAGGCACCGTCATCATGATGCCCGCTCGATGACGGGGAGCCGGTTGGAGGGCCGGCCGCGTCGGCGGGCCCGACGGCGCCGCCGAGAGGTCTACCCTTTCACCATGGCCGAGCCGGACGTGCTGAGAGTGACAGAGGAGGCGCGGGCGGTCGTGACCGAGATCCGCGCCGGCGAGGAGAACGCCGCCGATCTTGCCCTCTGGCTGGAGGTGAGCGGCACGGCGAACGGCTCCTACACCTACGACATGTGGTTTCAGCAGGCTTCAGACGCCGGCCCGAGCGACGCCCTCTGGGAGGCCGACGGCCTCTCCGTCGTCGTCGCCGCCAGCAGTCTGGACCAGGTGCGGGGGGCGACGCTGGACGTGAGCCACGCCGCAGGTGAGCAGGGCCTCGTCATGATCAACCCGAACACGCCGCCGACGGCGCGCGCCGCGGCCGGGGCCCCGATGCCGGAGGCGGATCTCTCCTCGCCGACGGCGCAGAAGATCCTCGAGATCCTCGAGCAGGACGTCAACCCGCAGATCGCCATGCACGGCGGTTGGGCGGACCTTGTCGCTTTCGAGAACGGCACCGCTTACGTGCGCATGTCGGGAGGCTGCCAGGGTTGCGGGCTCGCCAAGGTGACCCTCAGCCAGGGCATCGCCGTCGCCATCCAGGACGCCGTGCCCGAGGTGCTCGAGATCGTCGACGTGACCGATCACGCCTCCGGCGACAACCCGTACTACGAGGCGGCGAAGAAGTAAGCCGGCGGGGCGGCAGTCCCGCTCGCAGTGCCTCCCGGCCGCCGCAGTACCGTGGGGAGATGTTGAGGTTCCTCACGGCCGGCGAGTCCCACGGCAAGGCGCTCGTCGTCGTCGTGGAGGGTGTGCCTGCCGGCCTCGCTTTTGACCTCGACATGGTCGCCGGCGAGCTCGCCCGCCGCCGGCTCGGGTACGGGCGGGGACCGAGGATGCGTTTCGAGCGGGACGAGATCACCCTGCTCGGCGGCATCCGCCACGGCCGCACGCTCGGCTCGCCCGTCGCCATCGAGATCGCCAACACGGAGTGGCCGAAGTGGGAAGAGGAGATGTCGCCCGCTCCGGGGGTCCCGAGCAAGCCGCTGACGGCGCCGAGACCCGGGCACGCCGACCTGGCCGGGATGCAGAAATACGGTTTCTCGGACGCCCGCGACGTGCTCGAGCGCGCCTCGGCCCGTGAGACGGCTGCCCGGGTCGCCGCCGGCTCGCTCGCCAAGGCCTTGCTCGCCGAGCTCGGCATCTCCGTGCTCAGCCACGTCGTCGCCCTCGGCGAGGCGAGCGTGGCGGGGAACCACCCGCTGCCCGGCGACCTCGAGCGAATCGACGAGTCCCCCGTGCGCTGCGCCGACGCGGCGGCGGAGGAGGCGATGATCGCCGAGGTGAAGGCGGCCGCCAAGGCGGGCGACTCGCTCGGCGGCACCGTCGAGGTGCTCGCCTATGGCGTCCCGGTCGGCCTCGGCAGCCACGTCCATTGGGACCGCAAGCTCGACGGGCTGCTCGCCCAAGCGGTCATGAGCATCCAAGCCGTGAAGGCCGTCGAGATCGGGGCGGGGACCGAGGTCTCGCGCCTGCGGGGCTCCGAGGCGCACGACGCCATCTACTGGGACGGCGACGCCGGCGACTACGTGCGGCGCACCGCCCGCGCCGGGGGCGTCGAGGGCGGCATCTCGACCGGCTCGCTCCTCTGGCTCCGTGCCGCCATGAAACCCCTCGCCACCCTCAACCGACCCGTTCTCGCCACCGTCGACGTCGCTACGAAGCAAGCAACGGTCTCGTTCAAGGAGCGCACGGACGTGACCGCCGTGCCCGCCATGGGGGTTGTCGCCGAGACGATGGTGGCGCTCGTGCTCGCCGCTGAGTCCCTCCGCAAGTTCGGGGGCGACTCGATGGCCGAGCTCGTCCGCAACGCCGAGGCGTACGCGAAGGCGGTGCACGAGACACCTTCGGCAGCACGAGGCCGCGTTGACGGCGCCGGGCATCCCGACGCCGATGCCTGAACACGTCCTGCTCGTCGGCATGATGGGCTCGGGCAAGACGACGACCGGGCGACTCCTGGCCGGGCGGCTGGGCCGCGTCTTTCGCGACAGCGACGAACTGGTCATCGCCCGCACCGGCATGACGGTCCCTGCCATCTTCGCGAGGCGGGGAGAGGCCGCCTTCCGCGCCGAGGAGCGAGCCGTGCTGGCGAGGGCGACTTCCTGCAGCACGCCGGGTGTCGTCGCCGTGGCCGGGGGAGCGGTTCTCGACCCGGACACGCGCCGGCGCATCCGCCGGGCCGGCTTCGTGATCTGGCTGCGGGCGGCGCCGTCCGTGCTCGCCGGCCGCGTCGACAGCGGGCGGGGCCGGCCGCTTCTCGCCCGCGACCCGGTGGCCGCATTGCGCGTCTTGGAGGCGCGGCGCCGCCCCCTCTACGCCACCATCGCCGATGCAACCGTGGAGGTCGACTGGGTGTCGCCGCCAGTGGCAGCAGAGCGAGCCGAGCGCCTGGCGAGGGCCTGGCTCGACGGGGGGGCGTGCCGGTGATCCCGACCTCGAGTCATGTGACCGGCATCCGCGTCGACCTCGGTCCGCGCTCCTATGACGTCCTCGTCGGTCCGGGCGCCTGCTCTGAGCTCGCCGACATGGTGCCCGTGTCGGCCCGCCAGGCTGTCGTCGTCACGCAGGCAGGGATCGGCGTGGCGGATCGGCTGCAGACCGGGCTGCCCACCACCGTGGTCGAGGTGCCACCCGGCGAACGGGCGAAGTCGCTCGCCACCGTGGAGACGCTGAGCCGGCGCTTTGCCGCTGCCGGCCTCACGCGGAGCGACGTCGTCATCGGCGTGGGAGGCGGCGTCGTCACCGACCTCGCCGGCTTCGCGGCTGCCTGCTGGCACCGGGGCACCGGTGTCATTCACGTGGCGACGACGCTGCTCGCCCAGATCGACGCCGCCATCGGCGGCAAGACCGGCGTCAACCTGCCGGAGGGGAAGAACCTCGTCGGGGCGTTCTGGCAACCGCTCGGCGTCATCTGCGACACCGACGTGCTCTCCAGCCTGCCGCCGGCCGAGTGGCGGTCCGGCAGGGGTGAGTTGGCGAAGTATGCCTTCCTCGGGGTCGACGACCTCGACGGCCTCGACGTCGCCGAACAGGTGGCGCGCTGTGTCGAGTGCAAGGCGCAGATCGTCTCGGCCGACGAGACCGAAGGCGGCCTGCGCATGGTCCTCAACTACGGCCACACCCTCGCCCACGCCCTCGAAGCCGCCGGCCTCGCCGGCGAGTCGGGCGACTTCGCGGACTCGGCGGACCAGTCGGGGCACGGCGACGCCGCCGCCCCTCCGCTCCTTCGCCACGGCGAGGCGGTCGCCATCGGGCTCGTCTTCGCCGCCCGCCTGGCACGCGCCCTCGGCCGCATCGACGACCACCGCGTCGCCCGCCACGAGCGGATCGTGGCCGGTTACGAGCTGCCCGACCGCCTGCCGGCGGGCGCCGATCCCGAGCAGCTCGTGACGCTCATGGGTCGGGACAAGAAGGCCGTCGGCGACCTCACCTTCGTGCTCGACGGGCCACGGGGTGTCGAGCCGGTGCGAGCGGTGCCACCCGGGCCCGTCCTCGAGGTACTGGAGGGACTCCGATGACTCCTCGTCGCTTGCTCGTGCTCCTCTCGGGCCCCAACCTGCAGCTCTTCGGCCAGCGCGAGCCGGAGATATACGGCTCCGAAACCCTCCCCGAGCGCGTGCGGCGCGCCACCGCCACGGCGCAGCGTCTCGGCTTCGATCTCGAGCACGTGCAGAGCGATTCGGAGTCCGATCTCGTGGCCGCCGTCCACGCCGCTCGCGAGCGGGCGGCCGGGATCATCGTGAACGGCGGAGCGCTCTCGCACTACGGCTGGTCGTTGCACGATGCCCTGGCGTCCTTCGGCGGCGTCATCGTCGAGCTTCACGTCTCGAACCCGGACGCCCGCGAACACTGGCGCCGCCGCTCGGTGCTCGCTCCGGTGGCGAACGGCGTCATCGCCGGCTTCGGCGGCCTCGGCTACGAGCTCGCCGTCGAAGCAGCCGCCCGGCTGCTCGACGTGTGACGACGGCCTCTAGAGTTCCGGCCATGCCCAACGGCCGCGATCGACCTTCGTTGCCGCCCATGGACGTGGCGGGGCGCCTCGGACGGGCGCGCGCCCGGCTGGCCGCTGCCGGCTGCGAGGCCCTCCTCGTGACGAGCCTCGTGAACGTCCGCTATCTGACGGGTTTCTCCGGCTCAGCCGGCATGCTGCTCGTCACCGAGGACGAAGCCCTCCTCGTGTCCGACGGGCGCTACCGCGACCAGGCCGCTGAGCAGGTGAGTGAGAGCGGGGCCGACGTCACGATCGAGATCGGCCGGCCGGCCGAACAGATGAGCACGCTCGATCGCGCCACGAAGGGGCTGAAGCGCCTCGGGCTGGAGGCCGGCGACATCACCTGGGCTGCTGAGCGACGCCTTGCGACGAGCCTCTCGTGTGTGGGCTCGGGCGCCCTCCTCGTCGCCACCCAAGGTGTCGTCGAAGCGCTGCGAACCGTGAAGGACCCGGGCGAGCTCGCCCGCATCGAGCTGGCGGCCGACATCGCCGACGTCGGCTTGGCGCAGGTGAAAGAGCATCTGCGGTCGGATCTGACCGAGCTGCAGTTCGCCCTGGAGCTCGACACCGAGATGCGCCGGCGGGGCGCCGACCGCGTCTCGTTCGAGACGATCGTCGCCGCCGGCCCGAACGCCGCCCTCCCGCACCACGCCCCTTCCGACCGACGCATCGCCCCGGGCGAGCTCGTCGTCGTCGACTTCGGGGCCGAAGTCGACGGCTACCGCTCCGACATGACACGGACGCTCTGCGTGGGCAACCCCGCCACCCCTGATCTCCTCGACGTCCTCGACGCCGTCCTCGTGGCACAACGGGCCGGCGTGCGGGCGCTGCGACCGGGAGTACGCGGCTCCGAGGTCGACCACGCCTGCCGCGACTCGCTCGAGCAGGCGGGATATGGCGACCTGTTCGTGCATGGGACGGGCCATGGCGTCGGCTTGGAGATCCACGAGGCTCCGGCGGTCGCTCCCGGGTCCACTGATATCCTCGTGGAAGGAGCGGTCGTGACCGTCGAGCCGGGCGCCTACATCTCAGGTGTCGGAGGCGTTCGCATCGAGGACACCCTCGTCGTCACGGCGACCGGCGCCCGCGCCCTCACCAAGTCGACCAAGGACACGATTCTCTGATGGCCCTTTCCACCAACGACCTTCGTAACGGCATGGCGCTCGACCTCTCCGACGGCCTCTTCACCGTCGTCGAGTTCCAGCACGTGAAGCCGGGCAAGGGCGGTGCCTTCGTCCGCACGAAGCTGCGCAACATGCGGACGAAAGCGGTCATCGAGAAGACGTTCCGTGCCGACGAGAAAGTCGAGCAGGCCGTCATCGACAAGCGCGAGATGCAGTACCTGTACCGCGACGGCGACCAGTTCGTCTTCATGGACAACTCCACCTACGACCAGATGTACGTGGAAGCTTCGTCGCTCGGCGATGCCGCCTCCTACCTGAAGGAGGGCGACTCCGCCGTCTTGCAGATGTACGACGGCGAGATCGTCGACGTCGATCTGCCGGCGGCCGTCGAGCTGACCGTGACCGAGACGGAGCCGGGCATCCAGGGCGACCGCGTCTCGGGTGCCCGCAAGCCAGCCACCCTCGAGACCGGGCGCGTCCTCAACGTCCCGCTCTTCGTGAACCCGGGTGACCGCATCAAGGTGGACACCCGGAGCGGT
>JBKQSP010000110.1:0-13252 GCA_052143575.1 Acidimicrobiales bacterium | reverse complement strand
AGCTCACCGGTGGCGGGGTCGATCACGGGCGTGCCCGTGATGCCGAGGGGACTGATGTCACCGCAGCCCGAGAGACCGGGCGCGTTGTCGATGACAGAGGTCGTCGTCGACCGGCCGATCGAGAACCTCCAGGCGACCTTCCCCGTCGAGGCGTTGAGGGCATAGACCTCGTCGAGCTCCGTGGCGACGATGACGAGTTTGCCGTCGACGAGGGGTTGTCCGTAGATGCCGCCGGAGAGGTTGCGAGTCCACGCCGGCTTCAGGTGGGCGAAGGAGGGGTCGGCCGTGTCGACACCGTCGCGGGCGTTGTCGTAGCCATAGGTGAGGAGCTGGCCGAGCGGCTTGGCGGTGCGGGGGTGCGCCGCTGGCACGGAGCCTCGCACGGCCGCCGCCGAGGGCTGGCCGAGCGCCGCCATCGCGACGGCCAGGAGCGTGGCCGCCGCCATGATGAGACGCCCGGGCCGCCTCAGGCGGGACCGACGCCGTGCCACGTCGCTCCTCCCGGACGTTCGCACTCGTCGAGGGCTCGTCGCCATCTGTGGACCTCCCTGCATCTCACATGGACCGCCCGCCGGGTCCGGTTGCGCCCGAGCGTACCCACGCCGCTGGCCTCGGGGGGGAAGCGGTGACACTGGGCGGCGTTGTCGCAGGCAGGCGCCGCGGGCGGCCCGGAGGGTTTCTTGCCCGCCTCCGCACTCGGCAATGATTCCGGCGTGACCATCACCCCGCCCTCTGACTTGAGCGAGATCCGCCAGCGTCTCGATGTCGTCGATCGCAAGCTCGTGCAGGTGCTGCTCGAGCGCTCGAAGCTCATCGACGAAGTCATCGCCTTCAAGCGCGCCCACGGCATGGCCGTGATCGACCGGGCACGTGAGGACGTCATGCTCGAGCGCATCGACAAGATCGCCGTTGCCGAAGGGCTCGATGGGCGCATCGCTCGCCAGGTGCTGCGCGCCGTGATCGACGCCTTCACGCTCCTCGAGGTCGAGCACCTCGGGCCCGACTCCTGACGGGGGAATGCCCCTCGGCGGCGGTCAACCGATCGAACGAGCGGGGCAACTCTCCGAGAAGCCGCTCACCTCGCTGTGGGCGTCCCAACCGTGCCCGTTGCCGATCCGCCATGCCTTCAAGGTGAGGTAACTCGCCGCGGGCAGGGCAAAGTTCCCATTGACACTGTCCGCAGCGGCGGAGAGCTGCTCATAGTCGTTGCAGTCGATCGTCTCCTGACCGGACGCCGGGAGCGTGTCGATCTCCATCAGCGGGTTGAACCGGTCGGCCCTGCCCAAACCGGCAATGGTGTTGTGCCAGATCTCGACGTCGGACCAGATGCCTCCGAGGTCGACGACGGGCATCCCGTCGAGGGGCACGAGAAAGTGCTGGCTCTCGTTCTCGAAGACGTTGTCGTGCACGTAGACGTCGGAGATGCGCGCCGCCGAGCCGAAGGCGTCGACGTAGAGGGCGTACGGGTCATGGCCGGCAACGCCGGAACGGCCACCCCGCCCAGCTGGGTCGGTCCCCCCGCTCGGGTCGGACGTCGAGGTTCCCGGGTCGTCGTGCACGACGTTGCCGGAGACGAGGAGATGGTCGGTCTCCTTGCCGGGCGTTTCGACGTCGAGGTTGATGCCCTGGTCCGTGTTCCAGAGCGTGTTGTCTCGGAACCAGATGTAGGAGGCGCCGTCGTCATAGAGGCCGGCGGCATCCTCGGGCAGCGGGCCGCAGCGCCTCGTCTTCGAGTCCCAGCGGCCGTAGGCGGCGTTGGACCACGTGTCGACGTTGTAGACGGTGTTGTCGTCGACGTAGCCGTGGTTGGCCTGGGCGCCGCCCGTCTCCCAGCCGATCGTGTCGATGCCGATGTTGTCGGCATCCTCGACGACGTTGCCGGCGACGAGGAAGTCCCTGAGAGCGCCGTTGAACGTCATCGTCTCGCTCTGTCCCGTGCGCGTGCCCGTGACGGTGTCGCCCTCCACGACGACGTGCTGCAGCTGCTGCGACCTCGCCGTGCCGCCGGCGATGACGGCGATGCCGTAGGCGTCGACGTTCTCGTTGTCACACAGCGAAGCCGAGGTGTGGTCCTCGTCCGCCCTGTTCGTGATGTCCTTCACCGTGTCGTCAAGGATGTAGATGTCGCTGCAGGCTCCCCCGTGCTGGAAGCAGGCGGACAGGTGCGGGGTCGCCTTCGTCGCCTCAAAATCGCTGCGCGTCGTCACGTAGATGCCGGCCGGAACCTCTGAGGTGCCGTCGTAGGTGTAGTTCTCCACCGTGAGGCCGTAGATCTCGACGCTTCGCGAGTCGACGATGCTGATGCCGCCCGAATCGCCCCAGTACTGATTGGCGTTCGTGTCAGCCGGCACGACCGTGCCGAGGTCCAGCGTCGCTGTCTCGTGCGGGGCGTGAGCCAGCTCGAGCAATGCGGTGGACGTCTTCGACCAGACGTGCAGGGGACGGTTGAACACGCCGGCAAGGCACACGACGGTCGGTGCCTGGATCGTGTTCTCGTGAGCGGCTACCCAGCTGTTGACGGTGGCGGAGGTAGCGCCCTTTGCCGACATGAAGCTCACCGTGCAGCTCGACGGCGCCGAGATGGGCGAGCCGGTCGGCGTCGCCGGGTTCGGGATGCGCCCATCGTTGTCGACGGGGGCGCGGCCGGCCGGCTCGAGGGGAAAGTCCTTCGCCTGCACGGGAGGATTCGGCTGGACGACGAGGCGAGAGGCGGGCGGGGCGGGGCGCCGTTGCACCGCCCCGGCACGGCGTGCGGGGACGCCCGGCACGGTGCCGGGAGCAACGGCGGTGCAGAGCGCCAAGCTGACGCAGCCGGAGGCGGCGGCCCGCAGGCTGAGGACCCTCACGGCGACCACGCTAAGTGCAACTCGCGGCTTGCAATTGCCGATTCTCGCCGTAGCCTTGTCCCATGGCCGCCACACCCGACACCGTTCATTGGCGAGGCGTGCACCACCTCGCCCTCATCACCCCCGACATGGACGCCACCGTGCGTTTCTGGCACGGCGTCCTCGACGCCCGCCTCGTGGCGACGCTGGCAACGCCGGCGTTCCGTCACTACTTCTTCGAGATCGGGCCGGGCAACACGATCGCTTTCTTCGAGTACCGGGGACAGAAGCTGGCACGCTACGCCAAGCCCGCCGGCGTCCCCTACGAGGCCGCCTCCCAGTTCGACCACCTCTCCCTGCACCTGCCCGACGAGGACGCCCTCTTGAGGCTGCGTGACCGCCTGAAGAGTCACGGTTGTGAGGTGACCGACGTCGTCGACCACGGCTTCATGCGGTCGATCTACTTCAGCGATCCCACCGGCATCGCCCTCGAGGCTTCCTGGTGGACACTGGATCCGACCGGCCGGCCGGCCGACCAGGGAGACGATCAGCTGTTCTCCGACGCCGACCCGGTACCCTCGGTCCGCGAGCTGCGGGAGTCCGGTCGGCTCGACCACACGGTCGCCACCGAGCTCGTCGACTCCATCATCCTCGACCTCTACGGACCGAAGGGCACCTGAGGCGCCAGGCTCGCGCCGGGTGCAGACAACCCGTCGCACCCGTGCCACATCGTGTGCTCAGACCGACCGGACAGGGCAGTGTCTCGTCGGTCTGAGCGCACATTTCACCCTTGCCGGGTGTGCACCGCTCGATACGCTCTGCCATGACCAGCCCGACCGGCGCCGCGCCGAGAGGAAACGTCCTGTTCATCACGCTCGATCAGTGGCGAGGGGACTCGCTCTCGGCGCTCGGGCATCACCTTGTCTGCACGCCGGCCCTCGACGCCCTCGCCGCCCGGGGCGTCCTGTTCGCCAACCACTGGGCAAGCGCCGCCCCCTGCGGTCCGAGTCGAGCGAGCCTCTACACAGGCATGTACCTGCAAAACCACCGATCTGCCCTCAACGGCACGCCACTCGATGCCCGCTTCACGAACGTCGCCCTCGAAGCCCGCGCCGCCGGCTACGACCCCGTCCTGTTCGGCTACACCGACACGAGCCTCGATCCGAGGACGATGGCAGCCGACGACCCTCGGCTTCGCACCTACGAGAGCGTCCTCCCGGGCTTCCGCCCCATCGTGAACGACCCCTACGACGCCGGCGGCGTCGGGCTCGCCTGGGCGGCCTGGCTGGCGGCCCGGGGCAGGGACGTTCCCTCGGATCCCCGGCGCCTCTACGACCCGGACGTCTCCTACCCGGGAGCGGCCGATCACCCAGCCGCCTGGGCGCCGACGCTCTTCAGCGCCGAGGAGACCGAGACGGCCTTTCTCACCGAGGAGCTCCTGGCGTATCTGGGTCGCAACGGCGACCACCCCTTCTTCGTGCACGCCTCGTACATCCGACCTCATCCGCCCTATCGAAACCCCCCCGGCTACCACGACCTCTACTCCTTCGAGGACGTCGCCCCGTTCGTGGCTCACCCCACGCGCCAGGCCGAACAGGCCATGCACCCGCTCAACGACGTGCTGCTGAGACTGCCGCCGTTGGCGGCGCCCGAGGCGGAAGCAGAACGCCGCCAGATCCGGGCGACCTACCACGGCATGCAACGTGAGGTGGACGACCAGCTCGGGCGCCTCTTCGCCTGGCTCGCCGAGTCCGGGCTCGCCAAGGACACGCTCGTCATCGTCACGAGCGATCACGGCGAGATGGGGGGAGATCACTGGATCTTCGAGAAGGCGGGCTACTGGGACGAGAGCTACTCCATCCCTCTCATCATCAGCGATCCCCGTCCCTCGGCTGAGGCCACGCGGGGCCTCGTCGTCTCCGCCGTGACCGAGTCGGTCGACGTGCTCCCGACGATCCTGTCCTGGATCGGGGCCGACATCCCCCTGCAGGTGGACGGTTGGCCCTTGACGTCGTTCATCGAGCACGGCACCGCCCCGGAGCACTGGCGGGAGGCCGCCCACTTCGAGTGGGACTTCCGGCACCCCCTCCTGCGCCGGGCGGAGACGCACTTCGGTTTGCCGTCGGCCCACTGCGTGCTCAACGTCGTCCGGTCCGATCGGTACAAGTACGTGCAATTCGCCGCCGAAGCGGAGGTGCTGCCGCCCCTCCTCTTCGACTTGGCGGCGGATCCCGGTCAGCTCACCGACGTATCGAGGGCGCGCGAGTACCTCAACATGTCGCTCGAGGCGGCCCAAAGCCTGCTGCGCTGGCGGATGCGCAATGACGAGCGCACGCTCGTCAACGACTTCCTCGACCCCCACCACGGCCACGTCGTGTCGGCCGACGCCTGGCGCTGAGGAGCGGCCGCACCGATCAGCGCAAACCGGGTAGCGCCCGCACCGGTGCCCGCTGCGACCGCACGATCTCGTCGACGAGGCCGAACTCGATCGCCTCGGCGGCGCTCAGGTAGCGACCCGCCTCGCAGGCGGCCGTGACCGCTTCGAGCGGCCGCCCCGTCGCCGACGCCAGCCGCTCGTGGTAGCGCAGGTACGAGTGACGGTGGTACTCCATGAGCGAGGCGACCTGACTCGCCCGCGCCTCGAAGGCGGCGTCAGGGTCGGTCAGGCGGAAGCGTGTGTGCTCCATGGCCAACCGGCGACTGCACACGGCGGCGACGAGGGCCGCCGGGCCCTCCACTCGCCCGAGACAGGTGACCTGCACCGGTACACCGAGGCAGTCGACGACGTCGACGACGGCAAAGCCGGCTTCGAGTGAGCCCCCGGGGCTGTCGAGCTGCAGTTGCACCATGTCGTCGCCGGTGGCGTCGAGTGTCATGAGCTGGGAGGCGATGCGGGTCGCCGTGGCGTCGTCGAGCACGCCTCGCAGCACGACGATGCGCCGGTCGAAGAGGTGTCCTTCCAGCCAGTCACCGCGCTCGGTCCAATCGTCTTGACCCATCACGTGCCCTCCTTCATGGGCTTCAGGTGCCACTCCAGCTCGTGCGACAGGGCGGCGGCGTATCGCTCCAGCGTCGAGAGGCGGATGTCGGCGTCCCCGGACTCGAGTCGCGCCACGGCCGATTGCGAGGTCCCCATGCGTGCGGCGACCTCGGTCTGGGTGAGGCCGAGGTCGAGGCGGCGTGCTTCCAGCTCGGACACGAGCTCGTGGCGCCGTGCCGCCATCTCTCGAAACCCCGGGAAGACCGGATCATGCCGGCGCTGTGACATCGTCATCTCGTTCTCGATATCTTATATTCGCGATATTGACTGGCACCACCCGAACGCCCGCAAAGGAGCAGACACGTGATCGACCGGACCGATGCAGACCACCGAGAGCCCCCACGGCACTCGATCATCCCCACCGTCCTCGACCAGACGAGCCGGGGCGACCGAGCCTATGACATCTTCTCGCTGCTCTTGCGGGAGCGCATCGTCTTCCTCGGTCAGGAGGTCGACGACCAGATCGCCAACCTCCTCGTCGCCGAGATCCTCTACCTCGAGGCCGAGGATCCCGACAAGGACATCCACTTGTACATCAACTCTCCGGGCGGCCTCGGCTACGCCGGGATGGCCATCTACGACGTCATGCAGCACGTGCGCTGCGAGGTGTCGACGATCTGCGTCGGCATGGGCATGTCGGCCGCCGCCATGATCCTCGCCGGCGGTGCGGCCGGGAAGCGCTTCGCCTTGCCGAACGCCAAGATCATGATCCACGAGGGCAGCGCCGGGACACGCGGAGCGCCCCGCGACATGGAGATCCACTTGCGCGAGGTGCTCGCCACGACGCGGCGCATGGTCGAGATCCTCGCCCACCACACGGGGCGACCGATCGAGGACGTGGCAGCCGACATCGAGCGCGACCGCTACATGACGGCTGAGGAGGCGAGGGACTACGGACTGATCGACGAGATCATCCTGCCCCGTCGGGGAGTTTCGGCGGTTGCCGCCGATCTCGAGCTCGCCTCTGTCGGCTAGGAGAATCTCAGATCTTTGGGAGCGCCTTGCCTGCCAGCTCCGGCACGAGGAAGGCGGCGCTCACCGTGCCCCAGCCGCTGGCGAGGTCATATCCCTTCACGGCCGAGTAACCCGTCACGACGGCAACGCCCTCACCGGTCGGGACGCTCACGGAGTTGTTGCCCCTCGTGACGTCCACGAGCCCGCGGGCATGACTGGCACCAAGGGCATATAAGGCCGGGTTCAAGAGGCCGAGCGTGTGTCCCGCCAGTTCGTCGGCCAGTGCCACGACGCCGGCGAAGAGCGGGGTCGCCAGGCTGGTGCCGCAGACGGGCTGATAACCCGGCGCTGACCCGGGGAAGCTGACGTAGATCTGCGTGCCCGGGTCGCAAGAGGCCTGCAGTGAGACATCGGGGATGCCGCGGTGCGAACCGACGACGCTCGCTACGCCGTCCTGCCAGCTCGGGCGGGGGAAGTCGACCGACAGACCGCCCCCACCGGCGCTCGGGAGGCCGTCCGTCCCATCGTCATTCCAGACGCGGGGGGCCACGACCTGCTGACCGGCGGAACCGACGGAGATGTGCGTCCCTCCGACCGCCGTCACGAGCGGGTCGCTCGCCGGCCAGTTCACGACGCGTTTGTCGAAATAGCCGCCACTGGCGTTCTCAGAGCTGGCGCCCCAGTCGCCACTGGCCCCGAGGACCGTGACATGGCGGCTGTCCGCCAGCTTGTAGGCACTGCGCAGCGACGTGAGCGAGGCAAGGGCCGGGAAGGTCTCTTCGGTGGCCGCGAAGCTCTGACTGATCACCGACACGTGCTCGTGCTCGATGAGGTAGTCCTCGGCCTTGACGATCTCGGGGAACCCGGAGGTACCTTCCACCTCGTCGACACCCGTGACGGCGAGGACGATGTTCGCACCCGGCGCCACGGCGTGCGCCCACTCCACGTCGAGGGTCGTCTCTGTCGCCCAGCCCACGACATCGGTGCCACGCGGGTTGAAGGGCGGCACCTTGCCGGCGGGCTGCACGATCGTGAACGACGGCGGAGGGGGGATGCCGAAGCGCTTGTCGAACACGGCGAGGTCGTGCCGGATCGTCGGCGATCCGAAGACGTCGACGAGCCCGATCGTCTCGCCCTTGCCCGTGAGCCCGGCGCTGTAGACGGGCCCGAGGTCGTAGTTCCTCCGGATCTGCGCCGGCGTGTACGGACCACTCACGCCCGCCGCCAGGGCAGCGGGACTCGAAGAGGCCCACTCGACGAGCGGGACGACGCCCGGGACGGTGGCAGTCGCCTTCAGGAGGGGGACCCCGGCGGCCGCGCGCTCCGGGGCCTGGCCCGGCGCAGCGGCCGACGTCGCCATGGCGGTGACGCCGAGTGCGGTCGCCAGAGCGAGCAGACGAGAGCGGCGAGGACGCCGCCGTGCACTCTGAACACCGTCGCCATCGGCCGGCCCGAAGGCGGGCCGCAGTCGTCGTCGGGGCGTCATCACCGGACAATCGTGCCAGAGCACCGGGTACGGTTCGTCAATGACCTGCTCCGGCAGCCGAGACTGGGTGGAATGGCACCGTCCCTACGACGAGCCGGGCTCTGCGCTTGCCGTCCGTCTCGGTCTCGTGCAGGCCCACATCACGCAGGCGTTGGACGAGGCGGGCGCCGGCGAGATCCGGGTCGTGTCACTGTGCGCAGGACAGGGCCGGGACCTGATCGGTGCGGCCCGGGACCACCCGCGCCGGCACGACATCCGGGCGAGGCTCGTCGAGCTTGACCCTCGCAATGCCATGATCGCCCGCGAGATGGCCGAAGCTGCCGACCTGCCGCTCCTCGAGATCGTCACGGGCGACGCCTCCGTGAGCGACGCCTATGTCGGAGCCGCCCCGGCCCATCTCGTGCTCGCCTGCGGCATCTTCGGGAACATCGGCGACGACGACATCAGCCGCTGCATCGCCCTGTTGCCGATGCTGTGTGAGTCGGGTGCCACCGTCGTGTGGACGCGGCATCGGCGGCCTCCCGATCTCACGCCGGAGGTGAGGCGGTGGTTCACGCAGGCCGGCTTCGAAGAGATCGCCTTCGACGAACCGGCGGATCTGCCCTATGTCGGGGCCGGCGCCCACCGCTGGCCGGGGGAGGCCGGCGTGCTGGAGAGCGGGGTGGGTTTCTTCCGGTTCGTCGGCGATGCGGTGCCACCGCCGTGATGGAGGCACGGTAAGCTCGCCGACGTGCTCATCTGATCTCCGACTCCGCGTGTCGTATCCGCCGTGTTCCCAGGAGATCGTCAGTGCCGCTCGCCTCACCTGCCCCCTTCGCCACGTTGGCAGCCCACCGCGTCTCGAAGTCGCGCGGCCTCAATCCGATCCTTGTCGAGGTGGACCTCGTGCTCAGCCCGCAGGCGCGCCTCGGCGTGCTCGGCCCGAACGGCGTCGGCAAGACCACGCTCTTGCGCATCCTCGCCGGGCTGGAAACGGCCGACTCCGGCGCGGTCACGGTGACACCACCCGACGCCACCATCGGTTATCTCGCCCAGGAGCCCGAGTCGCACGCCACCGAAACGCTCCGCCAGCTGCTCTCCCGCCGCACCGGCATCTCGGAGGCGGAGGGAAACCTCGAGACGGCCGCCCACCGCCTTGCCGCTGGTGCTGCCGGCGCCGACGACCGCTACGCCGCCGCCCTCGAGCGCTACCTCGCTCTCGGCAGTCCCGACTTCGAGGCGAGGATGGGCAGCGTGCTCGCCGATCTCGGCCTGCCCGAGAGGCTGCTCGATGTGCCGACCGTCGGCCTGTCGGGTGGACAGCGCTCCCGCTCGTCTCTGGCCGCGCTCCTCTTGTCACGCTTCGACTTGCTGCTGCTCGACGAGCCCACGAACGACCTCGACTTCGACGGGCTGGAGCGGTTGGAGACGTTTCTCGAGCAGCGTGGCGGCGGATTGGTCGTGGTTTCGCACGATCGAGCGTTTCTCGAGCGCATCGTCACGTCAGTGATCGAGATCGACGAGGGCTCTCATCACGCATCCGAGTTCGGGGGCGGCTGGGCCGCTTACCTGGAGGCGAAGGAGACGGCCCGCCGGCATGCCGCCGAGGCCTACGAGGGCTACCTCGACGCCCGCGACCGCCTGAACGCGCGCGAGCGAGAGCAGCGGCAGTGGTCCGTGCAAGCGGTGGCGAAGGAGAAGAAGAACCCGCGGGACAACGACAAGGCCCAACGCGACTTCCGGATCAACCGGACGCAGAAGCAGGCGTCGAAGGTCCGCATCACCGAGAAAGCGCTCGAGCGGCTCGAGGTCGTCGAGCGACCCTTCGAGCCATGGCAGCTCCACCTCGATCTCGCCAGCGCGCGACGCAGTGGCGACGTCGTCGGGCGTTTGCGGCAAGCGATCGTACGCCGCGGCAGCTGGCAGCTCGGACCCGTCGATCTCGAGCTGGCCTGGGCAGATCGCCTCGCCCTGCTCGGCCCGAACGGCAGCGGCAAGACGACGCTCCTGTCAGCGCTGCTGGGGCGCACACCCCTCGACGCCGGCGAACGATGGCTCGGCCCATCGGTTGTCGTCGGGGAACTCGGGCAGGAGCGCATGCGCTTCTCTGCCGGCGACGCGACGCTCCTCGAGGCCTTCCTGAAAGCGGCGCCGCTCGGCACCGGGCAGGCCCGCTCGCTCCTCGCGAAGTTCGGCCTCGGGGCCGATCACGTGCTCCGTGCGGCAGCCTCCCTCTCGCCCGGCGAGCGCACACGGGCGGAGCTCGCCCTGCTCATGGCACGAGGCACGAACTGCCTCGTGCTCGACGAGCCGACGAACCACCTCGACCTGCCCGCCATCGAGCAGCTGGAACAGGCACTCGAGGCCTGGGAAGGCACGTTGATCCTCGTCACTCACGACCGCCGGCTCCTCGAGGCCGTGCGCCTCACGCTCCGCCTCGAGCTGTCCGCCGGGCGGGTGCAGGCACTCAGCCTGTGAGACCGAGCTGATCAGCTGCTCAGCTCGATGCCGAGTCCTTTGTCGTGAATTGGTCTCCGATCACGGGGCCGGGGTTGACGCGCCTGCCATCGGGCAGCTGCATGATCTGGGGCTGCAGGCTCGAGTAGTCAGGGGCGGAGCCGTTCACCTCCATCTGTGAAATCGTCGTGGGGGCGATGTCTGGGTAGGGCACGTGCTGGTTACGAGGCAGGGACGGGTCCTCTTGAATCCACTCTGCGAGCTGAAGGTTCGTGAAGACGCCGCTCGAGGTGGGCGCCGCCTGCGACTGTCCCGACGTCACGTCGCTCACGGTCGCCTCCCAGCTACCGGACACCTCGACGATGCGGGCCTGGATCTCGTCACCCGCCGCAACCTGCATCATGAGCTGGGCGTGGAAACCCTGCGCCGGATCGGACCAGAACGCTTCGTAGTAGTCCGCGCCTGCCTCGTAGGATTCGGTCGTGCCCACCTGGAAGAACTCTTGCTGGCTGGGCCCTTGCACCCCGATCCAGGTGGAGGCGGCACCGTCGGGCGAGGCACCGAGAATGGCGGGAACCTGCCAACTGGCGCTGATCTGATTGACCTGCACGTAACCGATGTAACCGGCGAACGAGCCCACCTGGGGCGTCTGGTTGTTCGGGGAGAGCACCGTCCTGCCGAGGTTGGTTCCTCCGATGATCAAGCTCGCAACGACCGCCACGGCCACGACGGTGATGATGATGGAGACCGAACGGCTGCGGCGCCTTGCGACCGGCGGGAAGTAGTAACCGGGGTAGCCGTAGCCAACCGGCGGGTAGGCAGGCGGACCGTAGCCCCCCGGCGGCGGGTAGGCAGGCGGACCGTAGCCACCGGGCGGCGGGTAGCTGGGCGGGCGGTAGCCCCCCGGCGGCGGGTAGCTGGGCGGGCCGTAGCCACCGGGCGACGGGTAGCTGGGCGGGCGGTAGCCCCCCGGCGGCGGGTAGGCAGGCGGGCCGTAGCCACCAGCTGGGTAGCCCTGCGGTGGCGGGTAGCCCTGCGGTGGTGGGTAACCCTGCGGTGGCGGGTAGCCCTGCGGTAGCGGGTAGCCCTGCGGTGGCGGGTAGCTGCCCGAGCCGTACCCGGGCTGGCCGGGCGCCTGCTCGTAGCCGGGCGAGGGGGGCGGCTGCCGATAACCGCTGTAGGGAGGCGGCTGCGGAGAAGGCTGTAGCTGTGGTCCGTAGGAGGGCGGTGGTTGACGGAGCGGGTCTGCGCCGTAGCCGGATGGCTTGCTGTCCCCGGGAGCCGCATCGGGTTGACCTGGTGGCGTGAAGGGTCGATACGGCCCGAATCCGCCGCTCGGATAGCCCGGTGCGGCCGGCTGCCAGCCGGTCTGCTGGCCGGGCGGCGGAGGACCCGACTGAACGGGCCCGAACGAAGGAGGCGGAGTCGTCCCGGCACTGAACGTCCGTGACGGCCGCTCGTCCGGCAACACCGGCGTCGGATCGGGGTCGCCGGCTGGCACGCCTGCCACCGGTGGCAGCGGAACCGTCGGGTCCGCCCCTCGGTCGTCGTCCCCCCAGTCGCTCATTGGAGCCCGAGCGAACCCGACCCTGCTGAGGTCCTCACGACCTCGTGCACGTCCCGCCAGCACTGCTGTGTCACGGACTCCAGACTAAGGCTTTCCGGGCCGCTGCTCTCCGGTTTGAATCTCTAGTGCCTCCTCCCCCCTACGATGCGCCGCGTGGCTGCTGCCAACCGATCTCGAGCCGGGCCCACCGAGAGCGAGGTCGCTGCCATGTCGATCGCCCTCGAGGAGGCCCTCTCCGCCGCCGGCCACGGCGACGTACCCATCGGGGCGGTCGTTCTCGTGGGCGGCGAGCTCGTGGCGCGGCGCCACAACGAACGAGAGCTGTCCCGTGACCCGACGGCGCACGCTGAGGTGCTCGCCCTCCGCGACGCCGCCGCCGCCATCGGGAGCTGGCGCCTCGGAGAAGCCACCTTGATCGTGTCGTTGGAGCCCTGTGCGATGTGTGCCGGTGCCGCCGTTGCGGCCCGGCTTGGACGACTCGTGTTCGGCGCTCCCGATCTGAAGGCGGGCGCCTGCGGTTCCCTCTACAACTTGTGCTCCGATCCCCGTCTCAATCACGAGGTCACGGTGATCGGCGGCGTCTCGGCGGAGCGGTCAGCGGCGATGTTGGAGAGCTTCTTTCGCGGTCTGCGTGAGGACTGAGCTCGACGACGGCTCACCCTGGGCGGCGTGCCGCCGCCACGCGCCTAGTGTGTCGCCCGGAGGGATGCGAGAGTGGCCGAATCGGGCGGTCTCGAAAACCGTTGTACGTCATGCGTACCGTGGGTTCGAATCCCACTCCCTCCGCTTTTGTGGGGCTTTTCTCGCGCGTCGCCTGGTCGGGACCCACGTCGCTTACCGGGCCTGCGATGATCGGGCAATGGACACCGCGCACGGGACTCACGACCACGTCCACGATCCTCGCAACGACGAGATCCTGATCTCGATCAACGGCGAGCTCGTGC
>JBKQSP010000109.1:0-25151 GCA_052143575.1 Acidimicrobiales bacterium | reverse complement strand
TCGTCGAGTCGCCGAAACCCGCCGCCCGCAACGGTCACGCCGTCTTCGGTGATCACATAGAAGGCGCCATGCGGCGGCTCGAATTCCGCCGCCCGGGCGTGCTCAAGCTCGTCGATCTCCCCGTAGCGGACTCGGTACTCCTCGCCGAGGCCGCTCAGCAAGGGGGCCACAGCGGCATCGTCGAACGGGACGCGCCGGAGCTCGGGCTCGGTTCGCGGTTCCGGTCGATCCATGAGGTCAGGATCCCATGCCGCGGTCGCGCCGGAAACGAGGCGGCCGACCGGCTCAGTCGAGGGCGGCATCAACCTGTTCAGCAACTTCGTCGGTGGGGGCGAACGGGTGCACGGCGGGCACGGTACCGAGCCGACCGGCTTCGAAGTCCTCGAAGGCCTGCCGAATCTCGGCCTTCGTGCTCATGACGAAGGGACCATACCAAGCGATCGGCTCACGGATCGGCTCGCCCCCGAGGATGAGCAGCTCGAGGGAGGTCGTGCGCGAGTCCTGCTCGTCGGCAGCTTCGACACTGAGGACGTCGCCGTCACCGAACACGGCGAGCTGTCCGGTCTCGACGGGACGCCGTTCGGCTCCGACGGCACCACGCCCTCCGAGCACGTAGACGAGGGCATTGAAGCGGGCGGGCCACGGGACGACGACCCTCGCCCCCGGTGACAGCGTGGCGTGCACCATCGTCATGGGCGTGTGGGTCGACCCGGGGCCGCGCCGGCCGTCGATCTCTCCGGCGATGACGCGAAGCAGGGCGCCGGCGTCGGGCGACGTCAGCAACGTGACACGATCGCCCTCGAGATCCTGATACTGCGGGTCGATCCACTTCTTGGCCCGCGGCAGGTTGACCCACAGCTGCAGGCCGTGGAACCAGCCGCCGGCGGCCACGACCTCGTGAGGTGGTGTCTCGATGTGCAGGATGCCCTTGCCGGCCGTCATCCACTGTGTGGCGCCGTCTTGGATGACGCCGCCGCCACCGGTGGAGTCGGAGTGCTGGATGATGCCGTCGATCATGTAGGTGACCGTCTCGAAGCCACGGTGCGGGTGCCATGGCGTGCCCTTCGGCTCGCCGGGGGCGTAGTTGACTTCTCCCATCTGGTCGAGGTGCACGAAGGGGTCGAGGTCGGCGAGATCGACGCCGGCGAACGCCCGGCGAACGGGGAAGCCCTCGCCCTCGAAGCCCTTGGGGGCTGTCGTGACCGACGTCACCGGCCGCTGGACGGCCGTGCTCGGCGGTGCCCCGATGCGGGGAAGCCGGGTCGGATCATCGATGGTGACAGCGGGCATGACCACCTCCGTCGAAAAGTACCGGTTTAGCGCTCCGTCACGGCTTCGCCGACGGCACGGCCGGCGTGTCCATCCATGTCGGCGAGTCCGAACCGAGGGGGCGCGCTGGCAAGCTCCAGGTCGGCGGCGTCACCGACATCTGCAGCGCCGGCTTGAGAAACCCGAGCCGCCCATAGCCGCTCTCCGTCTCGTCCATGAGCCTGGCGACGTTGCCCAACTCTGTCGCAGCGGCCGGGTTGAGATCGGCTCCGAGACTGAGGAACCACATCGCCGTGCGGGCCAGTGAGGTCTGCACGTGCCACGAGCCCCCTTCGCTCGCTCGCCTTCGCAGGGCGATCATGGCCCCGAGGGCGCCGAGGTAGCCGGTCGTGTAGTCGTTCATCGCAGCCGGCGCCAGCGTCGGCCGGCCACCGCCCTGCGTCACCGTGACACCCGTAGCGGCCTGCGCCAGCTGTTCCCAGCCGGGGCGATCGTTCCAGGGGCCGACCTGCCCGTAGGCGTTCTCGGAGACATAGACGATGCCCGGCCGGAGCGCCGCCATTTCATCGGGCCCGAAACCGCGGCGGTCGAGCGACCCGTGCTGGAAGCCCTGCGAGAAGACGTCGGCACCGACGACGAGCTGACGCAACCGTGCGACCTCCTCCGGCCGGCGGAGGTCGAGTTGGGTTTGACGCTTGCCGTGACCGGTGTCGATCTCGAACAGCGGGATCGTCGGCAGGTGGGGCGCCGCCACATGCAGCACGTCGGCGCCGTGCTCGGCCAGCGTGCGAGCTGCCGTCGGGCCGGCGAGCACCCTTGTGAGGTCGAGGACCCGGATGCCGCTCAGCGGGCGGTCAGCCGTGGCAAAAGGTACCGGCGGCCCGTCGCCGATACGGGTGATCTCGACGAGGGGCCGGTCGGCGAGGGCGCGCCCTTGCGGGTGCCGCCCCCACTCCGCAGGTGACCGGCAAACGGCGCCGCACAGGCCGGCGAGTGCCAGGACGTCCTCGAGCTCGCCGGCCTCTCGTCGTGCCACCGCCTCTGCCACGACATCGCTGTCGGGCTCTCCGGTGAGACCGAGCACGCGCAGGACGGATGCCGGTTCATCGAAGCTGCCGTGCAGGTGGATGTATCGGCCGTCCCTGCAACGGAAGATGCTCGTGAGGTTGACGCCGGCGCGATGACCGAGGAGGGGGACGATGCCACCCTCGATCTGCAGCAGCAGAAAGCTGTGGAGGGAGGCAGCGGCGTGCCGGACGTCCACTCGCAACCGCTGGGGCGGAAGCCCTCGTAGCTGTCCGATACGGGCGGCCTCCTGCCCCAGGAGGCCGAGCACGGTGGCGGCTCCCTCGCCGAGGTGCAACGGTGACCGCAGGACGGGGTCGTCGCCGAGGATTTCGAGGTCGGTCGTCGGCGCCAGCGCCAGGCCCGCCAGGGCGCAGTAGTCCTCGATGCGGGCACGCAGCACACTCCCATCTTGGCGGACGGGCACGCCCCCCGTCGCGAGGCTCGCGCCCAAGGTTCAGTCGGAAAGGGCTGCCTGCATCTCCCACACGAGTATCTCGGCGGGTTCCGCGGCCGTCAGGCGCTGACCACCCGTGCCCGTGAAGCGCACGGCGTCACCTTCCTCCAGCGTGCCAGCGCCTTCGAGGGCGACGCTGCCACGCGCCAGGAAGAGGTGAAGCCAGGGAGCCTCCGGCAGCTCGAGGCTTTCGTCGGGTTGCATGCGGGCAGCGTGCAGGGCGGCATACCGGTTCTTGATGCGGATGGCGGCGGCGTCGTCGTGGCGTCGCATGCCGGACGCCACCGGCACGAGCCCGCCACGCAGCAGCTCGTCGTCGATCTCGAGCTGCTCGTAGCCCGGCTCGATGCCGCGTTCGTCGGGCACGACCCACATCTGGACGAAGTGCACGGGATCGTCGTGGCGATCGCCGCCCTGCAGGCGCCAGGCGTCGTTCTTCTCCGAGTGCCGGATGCCCGTTCCGGCGCTCATGCGCTGGGCAAGGCCCGGGTAGATGACGCCACTGTGGCCTTCGGAGTCCTGGTGGACGAGGGAACCTTGCAACACCCATGTGACGATCTCCATGTCCCGGTGGGGGTGGGTGTCGAAGCCGGTGCCGGCTGCCACGCGGTCGTCGTTGTTCACGAGCAGGACGCCGTGGTGAGTGTTGCGCGGATCGAAGGGCGGGCCGAAGGAGAACGAGTGCTTCGAGTCCAGCCAGCCGAGGTCGGTCTTGGCCCGGGCGGCGGCGCGGTGGATCTCCACTTGTGGTGCGAGCTCTGCGGATTTCACGGTTGACATCCCTCCCGTATTAGTTGACGAATCAACCAATATCGACAACCCCCGCGGCCGCGCACGTATTCCGGCGCCGGCGAGTCCCACTTCGACTTTGGCGGCGTTCTTCTGCGCCATGATGGCTCCATGACGGTCATCATGGTAAATGCCATCGACGTCGAGAGCGGTTCCGGAGACGAGCTCGCCCGCCGCTTCGCCGGAAGGGCGGGTGCCGTGGACACAGCGGACGGCTTCGAGGGTTTCGAGCTCCTGCGACCGACCGACGAGCGGCGAACGTGGCTCGTCGTGACACGCTGGCGCGACGACGCCGCCTTCAGCGCCTGGGTGAGCTCGCCGGCCTTCGCCCACGGGCACCGCGGCGCCGGTGCTCCGCACGGCGACGCTCCCCTCGCCACCCACAGTGAGCTGTGGTCCTACGAGCCCGTCGACCTCTCCACAAGCGGCGCTACGGCGCTGCCGGGCAACGCCGGCTGACGGCGTCCCGAGACGAGACCGACAAGACGACGCAAGGAAGAACTCACATGGGGAAGGGATCTACCTCGACAGCACCCGCGGCGGCACGCGCGCTCCGCAGCGCCATCTTGCCGATCACCGTCCTCGTCGTTGCCCTGGCGGCGAGCGGGGCCGGAGTCGCCGGGGCGGCGACACCTCGGGCGTCACGGACGCTCTGGGTCGCACCGGCGAACACGACGAAGGGCGCAGCCGCCTGCAGGACAGCGCCGTACCACTCGATCGCCAGTGCCATCACGGCCGCTGGCGACGGCGACACGGTAATCGTGTGTGCTGGCACCTATCGCGCCTCGACGACGATCACGACGGGCATCGGCTTTCAGCCGGAGATCACGACCGTCGCCGACATCGACAAGTCGATCGTCCTGATCGGCCGGCACGGCGCCACCATCGATGCCGCCCACCTCGACAACGGGGTCACGTTCTTCAAGGCCAGCGACGCCGAGGTGGAGGGTTTCTCCATCTCCGGTGCGCTCGGGGAGGGTGTCCTCGCATTGCGATCCACCAAGGTCACGATCGCCGACAACGTCGTCACCCGCAACGACAAGGGCAGCTCGTCGAGCTCCTGGAGCGAATGTGAGGCCTCCGGCAACGTCCCGAACGACTGCGGCGAGGGCATCCACCTCATGTCGACGAGCCTTTCGAAGGTGCTTGACAACACCTCGGAGTTCAATGCAGGCGGCATCCTCCTCAGTGACGATCTCGGCTCCCCCACCGAAGGCAACACCGTGAGCGGCAACCTCGTGGAGGACAACGAGTCGGATTGCGGGATCACGGTGGTCGGCCACAGCGGGCACGCCGTCAACGCCGCCGGGCATCCGACGCCGAAAGCGGGCGGCGTCTTCGGCAACACCATCGGCGACAACGTCGTGATCTCGAACGGCACCAACCCCGCCTCGGGGGAGCTCGGCGGCGGAGGCATCCTCTTCGCCTCCGGCACCCCCGGAGGGGGCGCGTACGACAACAGCGTGACGGGCAACGAGATCGCCGGCAACGGGCTCAGCGGCATCACGGTTCATCAGCACTTCCCGCTGTCGGACCTCTCCGGTGACGTTTTCTCCGGAAACTGGATCGGCACCAACGACATCCTGGGCGATCCGGGCACGGGCGACTCGGTGACGACGGGCGTGCTCCTCGACAACGGCGGCACCGGTAAGTCGATCAAGGCGACGGTCACCGGCAACACGATTGCGTGGGACACCTACGGCATCTACGACGACGCCGGCGGCCTCGCACAGAAGGGCAACGTCTTTCTCCACGTGACGGTCCATGTGAAGTCATAGCGCGACGGGGCAGAACGGCTCGTCCGGGCCGACGGTCCTCGCCTGTGCTTGCCGGTCTTCCTAGAATCCCCGGCGAGGAGCGCGACATGGCCGCAGGACCCATTCCGAGAGCACGGCCGCCCGGTCCTTCGCTCCGCCTCTCGATTCCCCTCCTCGCCCTCGGTGTTGTCGCAGCCGTCGTATCGATCGTCGGGCTCGCCAACGTCCTGTTGCACACGATCTCCGACGCCACCTTGATGTCGACGCCGGGCAGTGAGCAGGTCACTCTTTCTTCCGGCACCTACGTCTTCTACGTCGAGGCGGGAACGGCCTCCCTCGCCGCCACCCCAACGTCGGTCGACGTCACAGGCCCGGGCGGCGGGAGCGTGCCGCTTCAGCTCCAAAGCACGACAGAGACCGTCGCTCGAGGAGGTCGTGAGTTCTCCGGGCGGCTCGGTTTCACAGCCTCGGTGGCTGGCGACTACACCATCACGATCCACACCTCAGGTTCCACCCTCGTCGTGGCTCCCGCCTTCACGACCATCGCCCGTGACAACCTCGGCTGGGTCATCGGCCTCCTCGTCAGCCTGCTGGCGGGTCTCATCGGACTCGTCCTTCTCGTCGTCGGGCTCGTGCAGCGGTCAAAGGCCAAGAAACGGGCGGCCCAGTACGGCGGCGGCGTCTGGGGAGGTCCGCCCGGTCCTTGGCCAGGTCCTCCCGGACCACCCCCCGGGGGCCGTTGGCAGGCACCGGGCGGTTGGCCCGCGCAGCCCGCTTGGGGCTGGCAACAGGGTCAGCAGAGTTGGCCGCCACCGACGGGACAACCGGCATGGCCCCCTCCCCAGCAGCAACCGGCGTGGTCACCCACGCCGAGATCGGCCCCGCCGCCCTCGGACGAGCCCACCGAGCACTCCGGGCCGTTCGACGGTCCACTGCCCGGATGGCCACGACCGAGTAGCAAGCCGTCGCAACCACCGCAGTGACCAACGGTGCACCGCCGCTCAGGTAGCGGCGAGATGGGTCTTGTCCGAAGCAATGAGCTTCTTCAAGTCATTGTCCGCCGGGGATACCTTGAGGGCCTGCTCGTACCAGTAGAGGCTTGTGTTGTAGTCGTGATCCTTCATGGCAATCGTACCGAGACCGAGGAGCGCGACATAGGTCCATGGGTCGAGCTGGAGGGCGTGCAAGTTCTCTCGCTGCGCCGCCCCCCGGTTACCAAGCTGAAGTTCTAGGCTCCCGATCTCGCCAGCCAACGTCGGTTCCGCCGGATCTCGTTGGCTTGCCGTGACGTACCAGTTGAGGGCGTGTTCTACGGCTGCGGTCCCGCCACTGTCGAAGTCGGACGCCCAGAGGTAACCCTCGGCGACTGCAGCTGCCGACTGGGCCCAATACGGAAGTAGGAAGTTTGCATTCTTGCCCGCGGCGATCTTCGCCTGCGGCTGAACGTCCTTGTAGCTCACGTACTGGTAGTAGTCGCCGGCGAGCATCGTGCTGCCGAGCAGCAATGACGCCACCAGTAGCACAGCTGTGACGAGGGCGCCATATCGTGTCGGGCGAACACGTGTTGTGGGACCAGACCCGACGTCATCCTCCCCACTCGACAGGCTCCGCCTCGACGTGCTGTCGCCCACAGCGGCCGGGCTTGCCTCCGCCACAGCGGAGCCGAAACCACGCCAGCGAAACGCCGCCAACCCGACAGATTGTCCGGACAGCGATACGGTCGCCGCTCCAAGTGCAAGGAATGCGACGGGCGTGACCCCGACATTGAGTGGTTCGATGAGCTCCACGCTGAGTATGGCTACAGCACAGGCGAGAAACGGTCCTCGAGCCTTTAGCGCTGCACCGCCAAGCCAGGCGAGGAAGGCCAGGAAGCCGAGTATCCCAGTCGTGGCAAGGACCTCGACCAGGAAGTCGTGGGAATCGGCCGGCAATGTCCCCACGCCGAGATGGGCGGCGAAGCTGGCGCTCACGTGAGGAGCGATTGCAGAGAGGACCTCGCCGGGGCCGACGCCGACGAGCGGTCGGTGGACCAACGACTCGAGTGCCAGGTGCCAGATGTGCAAACGGGTGCCATATGTCGTGCTCGACGTCCCGGACGTGACTCGGGCGCCGAGGCCGGAACCGCCTGACACATACGAGGCTGCGTAGCCAACCATCGTGAGGACAGCGAAGGGCGCCGCCCTACGAAGGCCATAGACAACGAGCGACGCCGCCATGATCACCAACATGATCGGCAGAGCGGCCCTCTCGAGCGTCAACTCGAGCGAAGCGGAAAGAATCAGAACGATGGGCCACCACATCCTCCTGTTCGCACCCGTCGACGCCCGGCCGGCGATCAGCGCCAGGGCACCGAGCAGGATGGCCTCGAGATGGATGGGGTTGCCAAGCATCCCATCGGCTTGTCCTCCTTGATATAGGACGAGGGCGCCGCTCGGGTGCGTTCCTACCTGGTAGATGGCCGTGAGGGCGTTGATGGCTGCTCCAACGACGATGCCACCGAACGCCCAGGTCAACTCCTCTGGCTTGAGCTTGGCTCCGATGGCAAAGGCACCGGCGCACCCGAACCAGAACAGCCAGGCGGTTCCCCAATCGTAGAGGCCGAAGAACCCCGTATCGACAGAGGGAGACAAGAGCACCGAGATCAGGCCGACCACAAGAAAGGCAATTCCCGCCCGAGCTGCCCAGGTGATGTGTGACGATCTCGCGAGACACACGAGAGGAACGGCACCGACGGCGGCCACGACAAGGAGAACGGCAAATTTCGGCGTGAACGTCAGAGAGAACATCGACGGCGAGAAGGCCGTCGGCAAAAGGGCAGCCGTCGCGACAGCGGCAAGAGCATAGCCACCTATACCTGATCGGACCCTTGGCGGATCATCGCCGCGGCCAGCGACGTCGTCGTTGCCTGGCACCTCTGCGATGACGGACTCCACGGTCTCAGCTTGCCATGTGTGCGCCCGCATACCTCGCGACCCTCAGTTCCTATCAGTCGCCGTGGAAAGTTCGCTCGCTCGTGCCACCAGGTCGCGTCCGGTCCGGCCCGTGGTACGGCTACACATACATCGGACGCGTCGGCGACACTCGAGCGATTCGGGACGGACGGCCTCAGCTGCTAGCAGGCCCTCTCAAGATCCCTTCGAAAAAGCCCAGTGCCCAGGCGGCATGCATCGTCGGTAAGGCACTTGCCATCACGAGCCCCTCCGTCGTGCCCTCCTGCGCCATCTCAATAACGGCCCGGCTTCCCACGACAAGGGCATAGACGGCCACGAGCGGCCGGCGCCAAGGGCTGAGAAGGCCGACGGCGAGGGCTGGGACAGCCAGCTGACGCGCCGAGAGCGACGACGGGTGCTTTCGGATCGTGATCGCCCGTTTCGTGCCGTAGCGCCGGAACTGCCGCCACAGGGGCCCGAGGCCCTCGCGCACGGCATAGGTGGACGAGATGGAGGGATCGAGGAACACGCCGCCGGCGCTCTGGGCCCGGAACGCCAGCTCGGCGTCCTCGTTGCCCCCGAACCACTCGTCGTAGCACCCAAGCGCCCGTATGGTGTCGAGGCGGTAGGCGCCCAGGTACACCGTGTCGACGAACCGCCCTGCTCCTTCGACGCGGCGGAACGGGGCCGGGCCGGCACCGAGACGCGAGGTCATCGCCTCGCGAAGCCCGCGCTCGGCAGCCGTCGAGGCCGTGTAGCGCATCGGGCCCCCCACCATGGCTGCCTTCGTCTCCTCGAGGACGGCGACGCAGCGCTCGACGTAGTCGCGTGCCAGCGTCGTGCGGGCGTCCACGCGAACGAAGATCTCGCCATTGGCGGCGGCGATGGCGACGTTGAGGCCGGCCGGGCGGACGCGGCGAGGGTTCTCGAGGAGGTGCACGCGTTCGTCGGGGTAACCGGCGACGATCTCTCGCGTCCGGTCAGTCGAACCGCCGTCGGCGACGATCACTTCGAGCAGAGCCGGATAGTTTTGCGCGACGACGGCGTCCAGGCAGGCGGCGATGTGGCGTTCTTCGTTCAGCGTCGGAAGACCGACGGTCACCGTGGGGCGCGCCGGAACCTCGTCGGCTGGCGCTGGCGCCTCGTCCGCTGGCGCTGGCGCCTCGTCCGCTGGCGGGGACGTTGACCTGGACCTCGTGCGTTTCGTGTCGGGGCTCACCGTGGTCGGATGTTAGGTCGCCGCCACGAACCTGCGGTGCCCGCCCCCACCGTGGTTGGCGGTCAGCCGGGATCGGCTTCGTGGCCGGCGGGTCGAAGGCCGCGATAGGCCTCGGTGGCCGTCATCTTGCCGTCGATGACGCGCTGGATGACACCGCAGATCGGCATCTCGATTCCGTGCCGGGCGGCCAGCTCCATGGCCGTGCCCGCCGTCTTCACTCCTTCGGCCACCATGGTCGTCTCGGCGAGGATGTCCACGAGCGGGCGCCCCTTGCCAAGTTGCTCACCGACCCAGCGGTTGCGGCTGTGGGAGCTCATGCAAGTGGCGACGAGGTCGCCGACGCCCGCCAGGCCGGCAAAAGTCTGCGGCTCGCCGCCGAGCGCTACACCGAGGCGCGTCAGCTCCGCCAACCCGCGAGAGATGACAGCGGCCCGCGTGTTGTCTCCGGCTCCGACCCCTTGGGCCATCCCGGCCGCGATCGCCACGACGTTCTTCAGGGCGCCGGCCACCTCGCATCCGATGACGTCGTGGTTCGTGTAGAGGCGAAAGACACCTCGGCGCAGCACGGCCTGCAGCTCTGCGGCCACGGCGAGATCCTCAGTTGCGATCACGCTGGCGGCCGCCTGTCCCGCCATGATCTCCTTGGCAAGGTTTGGCCCGCTCAAGGCCGCCGCCGGGTGGCCGGGGAGCAGCTCGGCGATGACCTCGGTCATCCGCATCAGCGTCCCGGACTCGAAGCCCTTCGTCAGGCTGACAACCGGCACCCACGGCCGCACGAAAGGGGCCGCCCGTTCGAGGACGAACCGGAATCCGTGCGAGGGCACGGCCACGACGACGACGTCGGCAGAGGAGACGGCCTCCTCGAGATCGGAGGTCGCTCCCAGCGAGTCGGGCAGGCCGAAACCGGCGAGATAGCGCTCGTTCGTGTGCTTCTCGCGCAACTCGCGGGCGAGAACCTCGTCCCTCGCCCACAGCATTGTCGGGTGACGGACGGCAGTGATGGCGGCGACGGTGGTGCCGAACGACCCGGCACCGAGCACGGAGACACGCATCGACCTCACGGCCGTCGACCGTAGCGTCCTCGCGCAGGCAGCGCCGGGCTGTCGTGTTGCGGGACACTTGCCTGCACCTGCGGGCAGATCCCTCAGGCGGCGAGGTTTGTGCGGGCGAGGGCCCCGCGCAGCCAGGCGCCCAGCGGGTGCCGGGACAGCCACGCCACGGTGCCGGCCAAGATGGCGAGACAGCCGAGCAGACCGAGGGCAAAGATCTGACGTGAGCTGAGGACACCGGCGAGACCACCGGCTGCGAGCGGGCTGATCACTGACGTCGTCGCCCACACAGCTTGTAGGAAGCCCATGACCACGCCGACACCGATCCCCATTCGCTCGGCGCCGCGGGCGGCCAGCGGGTAGCAGACGGTCCAGAGGACCGAGCGGGCGACGGCGGCGGCGCAGATCATGGCCGTGATGGCAAATGGGGCAGACCCCACGATGCCGGGAACGAAGGCGACAGCGGCCCCGGCGATGGCAAGCAGGATCCAGCGGGCGCGGACGGCGCGCTGTCCGAACGAAGTCGTCGCCATGCTGCCGATCACGAAGACGGCGGCAGCCGCCGAAAGGACGAGCCCGATGGTGGCCGTCGACACGCCGCTCGCATGCAACTCCTGGGGGCCGAGGAGATACGTCACGCTCCAGGTCAGGCCGGCAACGACGACCGCCGCCGCGGCGACCACGATGCCGCGGTTGCGAAGCATGCCGCCGGCGGAGCTGCGGAAGCCGGACGGCGCCCGCTCACGAGCCGGGTTCGGGAGACGGAGCCAGCTGAGGAGCATGGTGAGGGAGAGGAAGACGGCGGCCGCCATGTAAAACGGCGCCGCCATCCCGACGAGACCGGCGAGCGAGCCGGCGAGAAGCGGACCGAGGATCCCACCGACACCCGAAGCGGCGACCGTGCCGCCGAGGCCGGAGCCTTGCGGCGACACGCCGGCAAGCCAAGCGAGACCGGCAGTCCAGACGATGCCGTAACCGGCGCCGAACACGAGGCGGGCAAGGAGCAACACCGAGAAGCTCGGGGCGAACGCCTCCACGAGCATGGCGGCGGCCATGAGCCAGCCGGCGAGGATCGTGAGTCGGCGAGCTCCGAGGCGGTCGGACAGGGCTCCGGCGGGCAGTGAGACAGCCATCGTCGACAGGGCGGTGGCGGCGAGCAGCATGCCAGTCTCAACGCCCGACAGGCCAAAGCGGTGGGCGTAGGCCGGCAGGAGCGGCACGATCCCCTGTTGGAAGGTAGCGCTCGCCAGGCAGACGGCATAGATGAGGACACGCAGAGCGCGCTGGCCGCCCAGCATCGCTTCGTGGTGCCCCACGTCGCCGTCTCTTGCCTCGACCGCAATGGTCGCCGTCGTCATCGCCTCACGCCTCGCTCGTAGCCCTTCACGTCGTAATCACACCTTAACGTGATGAAATAGTGGGCTAAACTGAAGATATGGCACCTGAACGATCAGTTCATTCGATCATACCTGGCATCGGGCTGCGCGAGCTGCGGGCCGTATTGGCAGTCGCCGAGCTGGGCTCTTTCCGGCGAGCCGCCCAGGATCTCGGTTACACGCAGTCGGCACTGTCGCACCAAGTCGCAACGATGGAGAGGGCGCTCGGGCGTCCCGTCTTCACGCGGCCGGGTGGCCGCGGGCAGGTGAAGCTCACGCCCGCCGGCGAGGCCGTCTGTCGCCGCGCCCGGCGAGCCCTCTCCGAGGTGGAGGCCATAGCTTTTGAAGCCGAGGCCGCCGAAGGCGGCCAGACATCTCGCGTACGAGTCGGGGGTTCGCAGACGACAGCCGCCGAGGTCATGCCGGGGGCCTTGCGAGCCTTCCGGGAGGACTACCCCGACGTCGAGGTCGCCCTTTGGGAGTACGACAGTTTCGAGGCGGTGGCCTCCGCCCTCAGCCGGGGACGGGTCGAGCTCGGCTTCGCCCACAACCCGATGCCGGACGATCGCGTCGAGTCGATTCCTCTCCTCGACGACTCCTGGGTTATCCTCACCCGGCGCGACAGTTCAATCGCCGATATCGAACGACCGAGCTTCGAGGTCCTCGACGGCAAGGACGTCGTCGCCTGGAACCGCAAGTTGCAAGTGCAGGCCGAGCTGGAGGACGCCTGGATGCGGCGCGGGATCGCCCCGCGCATCGTCTACCGGACCGACGACAACCTCGCCCTGCAGCGCCTCGTGGCGGCCGGCCTCGGCCATGCCTGCATCGGGCGGCTGGCCGCCCGCAGGGCCATCGACCCGTCGCTGACGTGGTTGACGCCGAAGGAATTCCTCGGTCCGCGCCAGATTGCCCTCTCGTATCCGCGAAATCGGCAGATGTCCGCCACCACCTCAGCGCTCATGTCCGCCATCCGGGCCCAGGCGGCCCAATGACACCTCCGGCGGCGGGCGACAGGTTCGCGGATTTTCGCAAAACTCCGACAATATGATGTCGCAACGCCCTGTCATGGTGAGACCTACGGCTGCAGAGTGCGGCCGCAAAAGGAGGCAACCAACGATGTTTCTCGGACTCCGAACGGTCATCTACCCCGCAGCGGACGTGGAAGCCAGCAAGGCGTGGTTCTCGAAGATCCTTGGGACGGCGCCCTACTTCGACCAGCCCTTCTACGTCGGGTTCAACGTCGGCGGGTACGAGCTCGGCGTCGTGCCGGCCGGTGACGAGGTCGGCCCTGGCATCACCTACTGGGGGGTGCCCGATGCGGGCGCCGCCTTGGCGCAGCTCGTCGCAGCCGGCGCCTCCTTGCACAGCGAGGTCACCGATGTCGGCGACGCCATCCGCGTGGCTGCCGTCCGGGAACCGAGTGGGTCTCTCCTCGGGATCATCGAGAACCCGCAGTTCGTCGTCACCGAGGTGACCGCGGCGACAGCGGGCCCGGGACGATGACGGCGCCGGATCGGCGCGCCGCCGTCCTCGAGCAGTGCGGCTCCCTGGCCGATGCCGAGCTCTGCTACCCCTTCGGCGACGACGCGGCCGTCTACAAGGTCGGCGGCAAGATGTTCGCCATCGTGAGCCTCCGGGACGGCCCGGGCGCAGCGACCCTGAAGTGTGATCCGGAGGAGGCAAGTGCACTTCGGGCCTCCCACAAGGCCATCTCGGCCGGCTATCACATGGACAAGCGCCACTGGATCACGATCGACCTCGGTGCGCACACGCCTGCCGGCCTTGTCGCCGACCTCGTGGGCAACTCGTACGAGCTCATCGTCGCCTCGCTGCCGGTCAAGCGGCGGCCGGCTCCCGTCTGAGCCACACTCGGTTGCACCGCTCGTATGACGCGACTGGAGCGCCTGCACGCCATCACCGAGGAGATCCGGTTGCGCGCCCCGCGGGCGGTGAGCGCCGCCTGGCTCGCGGAGGAGCTCGGTGTCACCCGCAGGACGATCGAGCGCGACCTGGCGACGCTCCGCGCGGCCGGCCTCCCGCTCCTCGCCGAACCGGGGCGCAGGGGAGGGCAGCGTCTTCATCCGAGCGCCGTGCTACCGCCTCTCAATCTCACGGACCGGGAGGCCACGGCGTTGCTCGTTGCGCTCACGCTCGCCGACGGCATGCCGTACACGACGGCGGCTCGCAGTGCGGCCTCCAAGCTCCGCCGCGGCCTTCCCGACGCCACTGCAACGGCGACGAACGACCTCTGCAACCGCATCCGCATCGAGCAACCGCTCCCCTCCCAGGTCGACCGGCATATCCTCGGCGTCCTCGAGGATGCCGTCGCCTCGGCCACCGTCGTACGGCTCGACTACCGGGACCGCAACGGAACACGGACGAGGCGTGAGGTGGAAGGGGCGGGCTTTCTGGGGGCCGGCGACGGTTGGTGGTACCTCGGCGCCTGGTGTCGCCTGCGTCAGGACCGGCGCCTCTTCCGCCTCGACCGGATCGAGCGGGCAGCGCTCACGAAGGAGCGAGCGCCGGCTCGGGATCTCGACGACGTGCTCGGCTGGCTGCCTTCACCGACGACGACGCCTCGCTAACCGGCGCAGAGCTTGACCGCCTTGGCGGTCAAGACTTCCGCAACGGCCCTCTCGAGCTTGGCGCGCGAAAGATGCCCCGCCGCCACCGCATCCAGCGCCGCCGTGCGGATTGCGGCGGCGACGGCTAGGTCGTCGCCCATCGATCCCGTCGGCCCGAACAACACCATGTCGTCGCCGGCCTCGAGTGCCTCCACGGAGGCTCGCGGCACCGTGAGCGAGAGCGGGCCGTCCCGGATCGCCCCGGCGGAGAGCGAGTCGGTGATGATCAGGCCCCCGAACCCCAAGCGGTCCCGCAGCTCTTCGGTCACGGCCGCATACGAGAGACTCGCCGGCGTGGCGCCCGTCAGCCCCGGCACGAGCGCGTTCGACACCATCACCGCCGGGACACCGGCCTTGATGGCGGCTTCGAAAGGTGGAACGGCTTCGGTCAGCAGTCTCGACCATGACAAGGTGTCGGCCGGACCGTCGTCGGTGTTGCCCGAGGCGCCACCGAGACCCGGGAAGTGCTTGACGACGGGCAGCACGCCCGCTTCCATCAGGCCTCTGAGGAACGCCACGCCGTCGGCCTCCACTGTCGCGACGTCTCCGCTGAAGGAGCGAAAGCCGTCCGGATCCGCCGCACTCGGCTCCACCGCCCGGCCGTCGACGTCCACGACCGGAGCGAGGTCGACGTCGACGCCGTGGCGCGCCATCTGCGACCCGACGCGACGTGCGAGAGCCTCGATCTGCGAAGGCGTCATCGTGGAGCCCATTCGGCTCGGCCACGGCATCGACCCGACGAGGTTCGCCATGCGCTGGACGCCGCCACCCTCTTCATCGGTCATGACGAGCAGGCCGAGATGCCCGGGCACCTCCCGGCGGAGGCGCTGGAGCTGGCTGGCAAGATCGGAAGGGGCCGAGGTACCGAACAGGATCGCCCCCCCGTAGCCGGCACGAGCCGCAGGTGCGAGGGCTCCGATGTCGGTTTCATCGGCAGGGATGACGATCGTCTGGTCGATGAGCCTGGCGAGCGACCAGCCGGCGAGCACCGTGGAATTGCTGCAAACCGGCGGCTGCGCCGCACGCTGCGAGGGCTGCGCCAGCTTGGCGGCGAGGACGGTCCCCGCCGCGGCGAGGACGATGAGCCCCGCCAGGAGCCGCACACCGACTGGACGTCGCTGCGCCCGATAGACGCTGCGAGATGCTGACTGGCGCCGGCGGTCCGGCAGGCCGGAGCTGCCCGTCAGTCGGCCACCTCGAGCGTGACAGGCCCTTCGGCGTCCTGTTGCAAGATCAGGCCGTTGCCGTCCGGATCCTCGATCGCCACCCATCGCCCCCAGGGAGCCGACTCGACCTCGACGTCGTCATCGATGGCACCTTTCGCCTGCAGCTCCGCCACGGCGGCCTCGATGTCGGCGACGGAGATCACCGTTCCCCGCAACGAGCCAGGCAGCATCGACTCGAACCACGTCGTCAGCGTGATGGCTGTCTCGGTCCCCGGCAGGCGCAACATGACCCAGCGCATCGCCGGACTCGTCTGGTCCATCTCCACCGCGAAGCCGAGCACGCCGACGTAGAACTCCTTTGCCACGTCCGGGTTGGTGACAGGCACGGAGATGACCGAGATGTGGGCGCCGTTCATGAGATCGCACCCTAGTGCTGGTCTTCGCCGATCGGGGAACCTCCGGCGCCACTGGGCTGTGCCGCGCAGAGAGCCCGGCGGCATCCTCTCGAACCAAGTCGCGAGGGTGATAGATGTCTGGGTCCCGGGGAGGCGCAGCATCACCCAATCGCACGGCGGAGCTCACCTGGTCCATCTCAACCTCGAAACCCAGCACGCTGACGTAGAAGTCCTTCGCGACGTCCGGGTTCGCGACCGGAACGGAAATGAACGAGATGAGGCGCCTTCCACGACCGCACCCTGGGCAATGGGGCACCAGGGGTCAGGTGCGGGAGCGCCGGAATCGGGCTCACTGCTCGAGTAGGCCCCGAGCCGTCTGTATGACTCATCCGCAGGTGCCAGCTGTGCCCTTTGATGGCACAGCCATGGCACGCCTACGTAGTGAGTGACCGGGCAGGCGACGCAGGGCCTCGCCCGGATGAGGACCGGATGAAGCAATAGGAAGGACAACGACGGTGCCCAAGTACCTGATCGAGCGGACCTACGACGTCGGTGAGGACGAACTCCCCCGCGTCGCCACGAGGTCGAAGCGCATAGCCATGGAGCAGTTTCCGGACATCGTTTGGGAGCACAGTCATGTCGTGGCTGATGCTGACGGGACTTTGAAGTCGTTCTGTGTGTATCAGGCGCCGAGCGAGGAGATCGTCAGACAGCACGCTGCGCTACTCGGCCAGCACGTGGTCGATCACGTTTACGAGATCGGAGGCGACGTCACGCCGGACGACTTTCCGCTGTAGTTCACTAACGCCAGGTCGATGACACACATCGGTCGAGTCCCGCTGAAGCGGAGGCTCCGTCAAGGAGGCAACGAGCAATCAGGAGGGGTTCAGTGAGCATTCGGGAGACTCAGCGTCAGCTTCGCGAGCGATATGCCACCGAGTCGGTCGACTTTGCGATCGAGCTGCGCGTGCGGGGAGGCAGCGGAGATCTGTCCGATCCTCTTCACGCCGAGGTAGAGCCTGCGAGTGTTCCTGGAGTGATGTGGAGGTCAGGAGCACATCCCGCGGTCGGAGGAGAAGGCGACGCACCCTGCTCGGCGGATTTGCTACTCGGAGCGCTCGCGGCCTGCCAGGAGATCACACTTCGAATGGTCGCCGCCAATATGGGTATCGAACTCGAGGACCTGCAGGTCGAGGTGAAAGGGGACTGGGATCCCCGAGGGACTCTCGCCATGGGCAAGGAGTTCCCGATCGGGCTCATCGGGATCCGATGCCGGACAACGATCGTGCTGCGGGAGCACGAGGCGTCGGAACGGGCCGACCGCCTCCTGAGAAGTGCTGAACGATATTGCGTTGTGCTGAATACGCTCCGCCAAGGACTGCCAGTAGAGACAACGTTCGAACTACAAGCTCCGCACTGAGGCAGTGGCCGGAGACTGCTATAGGTCCTTGCGTCTCATGCGCTCGGCGCCGCTTTCGATTGCCCTCGAGTCAGCGACACTGCGTCCGGAACATGGTACGCCATCTGCTCGGCAACGGCGCATTGCAGGCGAATGCGCCGTCGACGCTCCGTGTCCCCTGGCGGGAGCAACCGCAGTGCCTCCTTGTAGTAGCCGACGGCTTCTTGCTTCGCCCATCCACGACCAGCCTGCTCTGCCGCAGCCAGGAGGCACTCCACGGCTCGCTCCTGATCGCCCGCCTCCTGCCAGTGATGGGCGAGAACGGCGAGCGAATCCCTCTCGAGTCCTGTCGCTTCGAGGAAGCGAGCAACGATGCCGTGTCCCGTTCGCCGCTTGGCCCTTGGCAGCGTTCCGTACGCCACCTCTCTGATCAGAATGTGCTTGAACCGAAACTGATCGTGCCCGTTGATACGGGAGACAGGTTCGCGCCGGATCAGGTCCCGCCCTTCGAGACGGTCGAGTAGCTCTCCAAGCCGATCGCCGCGGTCGCCAAGTTGAGCCAGGACGCTTACCCAGAAGACTTTCCCGACGATTGACGCATCGAGGAGGACGGACCGCTCGGCGGCAGGGAGCGCGTCCAGTCGGCCGGCGACGATGCCGTGGATGCTGGTCGGAAGGCCCTGGGCCGTTGCGGCTGATCGCTCTGCAAGAGAAGCCACCAGTTCCTCAATGAACAGGGGATTGCCTTCTCCGGTCTCGGCCAATCGAGAAACGGTCTCCGGAGCGGCTACTCCCGCGGAACGGGCCAGAAGGCGGCGAGCAAGCTCGCAGGATTCGGGCGCGTCCAACGGTTCCAAGGGCAGCGCCGTATAGGCGGGAAGTCCCGCTCCCCAGTTCGGACGTTCGGCCGCGAATTCGGGCCGGGCCAGCGCAAGCATCATGACAGGGCTCTCGCGGATGCGCGAGGCCAAGTGCTGGAGCAGGTCGAGCAACGTGGGGTCCGCCCACTGAACGTCCTCAAACACGAGCACGGTGGGTTGCTGGATCGCCAGGGCTTCCACAAGACGCCGCGCAGCAAGGAACAGCGTGAGCCGGTCGCTCGCGTCCCCGGTTGAATCGATGCCGAGGAGGATCGCGAGATACGGCGTAACCTCCTCGGCCTCCTCGGCTCCGAGCAATGCACCAGTTGCTCGCTGGAGCTTCTCTAGGGCCAGGTGGGCAGAGTCGCTGTCCAGAATGTCGGCCACTTGCTTCACCTGCTGAGCGAAAGCGCTATACGCCCCGCTCTCCCCGTACGGCAAGGACCGCCCGCGGATGACTCGGCCACCTCTACCAGCGACCGTCGAGGCGAACTCCGTGGCGAGCCGCGACTTGCCCACACCGGGAAGACCGAACACGGTGGCCAAATGTGCATGGCGACGAGCGAGAGCGTGGTCGAAGCGTTCCGAAAGGGCGGCGAGCTCCTCGCGTCGTCCCACGAGGTGGACTCGCTCAGCGGCACGTTCGCCAGGCGGTCGTACGGCCGAGATGGCGAGCCACGCCGGCACGGGTGCTCGCTTTCCCTTCGCAATGATTGAGTCCACGGCTTGGTAGTCGATGACAAATCTCGTGGCGCGATAGGTCTCTTCGCCCACAAGCACCGAGTTGTTGGGCGCTGCGACTTGCAAGCGCGCTGCCGTGTTGACGGAATCGCCCGTCACCATCGCCTCGCCGGCCCACTTCTTCGCCGTGACGATCGCTTCGCCCGTGTTGACAGCGATTCGGACCTGAAGATCGAGGCTGGAATCAGCGGCGTTCATCTCGGCGAGCGAATCACGGATTCTCAGCGCGGCCCGCACCGCTCGCTCCGGGTCGTCGCCGTGGGCCGTGGGCGCGCCGAACACGCCCACAACTGCATCGCCCACATACTTCTCGACCTCGCCTCCGAAAGCCCTTATCTCGTCGCGGAGGCAGATGTAATAGGGCTCGAGAAACGCGTGCACATCCTCTGGGTCGAGCCGTTCGGATCGAGACGTGAATTCGACGAGGTCGGCGAACAGCACGGTGAGGACGCGACGCTCCTCTCCAGACTGAGATGCGACCGTCCCCTCGCTGAGGTCCGCCCCACAGCTCCCGCAGAAGTTGAAACCGACGGAGCAAGGTTCACCGCAGCCCGGGCACAGAGGCGCGAACGAATGACCGCACGAGCCGCAATAACGCTGGGTCGGTTCGATTTGGCGACCACCACAGCTCTGGCAAGTCGCTGGTTCTGCCGTTGTCATCCCCTCTGCGGCAATCTAGCTGCGGCGCAGTTCACGGGAAAGACCTGTTCGGCTCTTATGTGTGGGTATGTTTTCAGAGCCGGCGCCGGCTGGACATGACCGACTCGCCGGCGGCCGCGCCAATGTCGACCCGCCAGCAACCATGACGCTCGGGGCCGAGACTCACCCGGACCTGCAAACGACTGGTGATCGTTCGCATATGCTTCCCTTCACGGGACCAGCGTGGCGATTATGGACAGAGTCCACGGTTGAGATGCGAAGTTCCTGCTGGAGAGGTGCGAGAGCGGCCGAATCGGACTCACTGCTAATGAGTTGACCTCGTGAAGGGGTCCGAGGGTTCAAATCCCTCCCTCTCCGCTCAGGTTCAAATTTGGTCGCCCCCGGCGTCGCTCCCGCGCTCAGCGCGTGAGAGCCGGAGGACCGCTGAGGAGCCGGTAGGCAGCTGCCAGCGCACCGACGATGGCACCGGCCAAAGCCACGTAGGCGCCGGCGCCGAGGGAAGCGCTGAGCAGCCCGATCGGCCCCGTGCCGTTGAACGGCGACACCACCATCGCCCCGACGACGAGCGCCAGGTTGGCGACACACAGCAACGCGAGCACGCTCCGGTGCGGCCAGTCAATGCCGCTGCTCGTCCGCAAGACCAGTGACGTGAAGGCGAGCTCGACGATGATTGCGATCGAGAACACCAACATGAGCCAGCGCCACAAACCTCCCGCTGGATAGGTGAGCGCCGTGATCGACACCGACACCGAGGCCCCTCCTGCCGAGTAGGCGAGCTGGTACCACGCCATGAACACGGAACCGAGCACGGCGGCGGCCCCGAAGAAGGAGGCCAGGTCGGCGGTCTGCATTCGGCGGTTGGCTCGCAAGTCCGAGATCGTGACGACAGGACCGCCTCGTGGGCTCGTGGGGCTGAACGTCGCCACCGTGTGAGCGCCGGGCGGGAGCGTGGCGGCGGGCGGACCGTAGGCGGTGCTGTACGGCTCGAACGGACCTCGAGATCTCGATGGTCGAGCCGGCGCATAGAGCGGGCTGCCGGCCGGCTGCGCCGTGCCGGCCGGAGGGTATGCCTGCTGGGAGAGCCCGTAGCTCGGCTGTGACTGCTCGACGTGACCGGGCGGAGGCGGCGGCGCCCAGTAGCCGGCATCCGCAAGGGCGGGCGTGGGTGGCTCAGGCCCGCTTGCAGGCGGAGCCGGACCGCGCACTGGTGCGGAAGGAACGATCGTCGCCGTAGCCGCCTTGCCGCGGAATATCGCACCACAACCCCGACAGAAGCCGGCGTCAGGCGCCACCTCAGATCCGCAATTCGAGCAGTTCACGCCGCTGAGCCTCCCGGCCGCCGGGTAGGGGGTCCCTTTGGAAGCCCGCACCCGCTACCAGCGTAGCCAACCCAGGGGCCGACACTAAGGACGCCGGAGCGGGTGGACCCCGCTCCGGCGTCGGGTACCATCGTCCGGTCGTCCGCTCAAGGGTCAGCCTCGATGCGCGACACGACCGGCGCTCGTAGCTCAATTGGAGAGAGCATCTGACTACGGATCAGAAGGTTGGGGGTTCGAGTCCCTCCGAGCGCGCTGGATCCCGGTCCCGACGACGTGGTCAACTGGCTGCACGACGCCCGTCATCCCCAGAAGTCCTGGCGTGGCCGGCGGGGCTGAACCGCTGGGCCTGATTCAGCTGTCGGCGGCGTCGAGGCTTGCGCGCACATCGTTCATCCTGCGAAACAGGTGCAGCGGGTTGTCGAGCGGGGCAACGAATCCGTGTCGGCGATAGAAGCCAGCAGCCTGCTCGTCGAGCGCGTCGACGACGATGAGCCGGGCAGCGGCGGCCTCCCCGGCACTGACGGCCATGCGCAGAGCCTCGGCAAGGAGGCGGGTGGCCAACCCAGCTCCTTGGTCGAAACGATCGACGGCGAGCCTGGCGACGAGCACCATGGGTACAGGGTACGCAGGCATTCCCAGTACCAGGGCCTTGGGGGCCTCTTCTCGAAGCACGGAGCCCATCGTCAAACTGAAATAACCTACGACTCGGCTCGATCGGACGGCGACGAACGTGCGGGCGGAGTCCATCTTTTGGGCGGCGAGGGCATGGCGCTTCAACCAGTCATCGAGCTCTGGGCGGCCCGAGTCGAACGCCAAGACCTGGTGAGTGTCCTCCAGGCGAACGAGGCGAAGATCCGAGCCACTCACCCCCGCGAGACGGGTTTGGAGCGAAACAGCTCGACCAGCTCAGGAATCTCCTTGGCGGGCTTGTCGAGCGCGGCGTAAAACCGGTCGAAGGCCTCGTTGGACAACTTGACGGTGCTGTGCGTCCTCAGCACCCGGCGGGCGCGCTCAGTGGCAGTCGCAAGGACGAACGAGGTCACCGTCTCGTGCTCGAGATCGGCCGCCTGGCGGATCAACGCCTCCTGTTCAGGAGTCACCCGGACTTCAAGCCGGTGACGCCGGTTTGGTTCCTTGGCTGTCTTGGCCATGGCTTCACGGTAGCACTGTCCGGACGATGTCCGGACAGCAAGCGACGTACGTGAGAACCGTCGCCGGCGGGATGACAGACGTTAGTTGCAGCGACGCCTGTCCCCTGCCCAAAGCCAGGTCTTCCTGGTTTCACCGGAACTCCGGGCGAGGAGCGCCCGTGCTGCAACACCCTGCGGCCGCCAAGCGTCTATCTCATGGAGGTGTGTTCACCCTGGGCGTCGTGCCGCAGCGACTCAGCGGTGTCCTCATTGCCGTCGCCCTCGTGAGCTTGGCATCGTGCAGCTCCACGGCGTCGAACGCAACGGCCACCACGACATCCGCTTCGACCACGACGCCGCCGACGAGCACGACCCAGCCGACGACGGCTGCGATCGCGACACCGCCTCCCATCGCCTTCTCGGCGCTTCCGAAGCCGCCATGCCCTGCTGGCTACGACTCAGACGGCGTTCCGGGGTCCGCTTCAGACCTGTGTGTGCCGTACGTGTACGAGCCCGGCGGAACGGCGGCCCACCCGAACGGCAAGACCGCCTGTCCGCCGGGTTCGCACCTGACCATCGGCCCGGCGCTGTGCGTGTCGGACACGGTTCCAGACATCGAGGCTCCTGTCCTGTCCCGCTGTCGAACGGGGCAACTTCGTGTATCGCTGGAGGGTCCTTACGTCGCCTTAGCCGGTCTGTCTGCCTTCAGCGCCCAGAACTATCTCGCCACCTTCTCGAACGTCTCGTCTGTGTCGTGCTCCCTTTACGGCTATCCGAAGGTCGCCGTGCGCAACCCCTCGGGACGGACCGTCACCATGAGCACCCTTGTGATGCCGCGGGCGCCCAGCGTCGTGGCCCTTGCGGCCAAGGGCGGCCGTGCCCAGTTCCGATTCGGCGGTCCTGACTGGTTGCCCACGGCCACGGCGAGCTGTCCGCAGCTCGCCGAAGCCGTCATCACGCCCCCCGGCGACTCAGGGGCCCTCGTCGTCCGACAGCATTTCTTCCTCTGCTCCGGCGGTGTCGAGGCGGTCGTGCCATTCGGCTGGCAGCCGTAACGGTGCGTCCTGGCAAACCGATCAGGTCTCGCCTGAGCCACGAGACGAGGTCTTCCGCTGGTGCCGTGACCACGAGCGGCGCGGCCCGCGAACCTCGACCGAGCCGCGAGTGATCCGACCGTTCAAGACGAAGTGTGGCCGCCCCGTGGCAGGTGCGCCCCGCCTGTGGTCTTCGACGCTCCCGAGCCGCGCTTCCACCCCGTCCAACGACGCACTCGCCCCATCCGGTAGGCGTATTTCCACAGAACCGCCCTTGACGTCGATCTCGATCGTCACAACCCGGTGAACGATCCTGGCCTCGGTGAAATCGAGCTTGGCCGAGCCCATCCGCAGCTGGAGCACTAACTTGCGGGGCACCTGCCAGTCACCCTTGCGCTCCAGCGAGCTCATGCTGCCTTTGAGTTCGACCACGTCATCGGTTCCCGGTCCCGGGTCACCGCCGGCGGGAAGGTCACAGGTCACTGCGACCAGCTCACCGCGCGTGCGGGCTGCGAGAGCCTGCGAGGTCCGTTCGCCGAACTCGTCGATGTCGATCAGGCCTTCGGAAACGGCGTCCTTCAGCCGGTCGACGGCGTGGTCCCGCTCCCGATCCGAGACGCGAAGTGACTGGGGATCCCCATCATTTTCTGCCATGTGGCCCCTCCATGAGGCTGAACGTTACCCCCAGGGTCATCCCCGCTTCTCGTTCACAGAGAGCTCTCCGGAGACTGGCACGGGTGACAGCGCCGGTACCGGCGCCAAGATGACGGGCGTCGACTGCGTTCGCCGTAGACGATGGGGTCGATGCGGTGCGTTGACAATCAAGCTGTCCGGATATGCCGTGACTTCTGTCGATGTGGGGCACACCTGCCGCCCGTTCGCCTCTGCCTCGACGGCCGCTCTCGCTTATGCTCCCGCCCATGGGAGTGCTGCCGGTCTTCGACTGCGCTGGGCTCTTCAACGCTCTCGACGCCCAACGTCGTGACCGTGGCCTTGACTGGTATGCCCTCGCCGGCGAACTCTGGCGACAGTCGTCAGAACTCAACGCACGGCGAACGGATCATCCGCTGTGCGGAGGAGCGATCCAGCGACTGCCAACGCGAGGGGCAACCTCCTGCCAGTATGCGCTCTTCATGTTGCGGTGGCTTCGCCGTGCGCCGGAGGACTTCTTGACGGGTCCCGTTGTCGACGTCGGCGATGTGGCATTGCCGGAAGCCGGAGCAGACAGCCGACTTCGATGGGACTTGACGCAGACACACACCGCGCTCGACGACGAACGCCGTGGGCGCGGTCTCACGTGGGCGGAACTGGCGCACGAGCTCAACTGCACGCCGAGCCGCTTGACCAATCTGCGAACTGCTCGCTTCGCCGACATGGATCTCGCCATGCGCATCACACAATGGCTCGGCCAGCCGGCGGCTGCGTTCATCCACCCCGCTCAGTGGTGATCGTCGCGGCCTCAGCGTAGGAAGGAGCGGTTCAGCTCTTGGCGGCGAAGAGCCTCCAGGTCCCGGGGACACCTTTGAGGTCATGCTCGCCGCGCGCGATGAACTCGATGCCAGATCCTGCAGCCCGTCTCCCGCGACGTAGTAGGCCACCTGAGCGCCATGCACCATGACGTACCTGGTCACCTCCAGCCGCTGCCAGTGCGAAGGTCACGGCCCATCAACCGGTGTCCATTCCAGCGGAAGGAAAAGGGTATCTCTTCGACCCCAAGGCCAAGGGAGACCAGATTCATGTGTTCTTATCGCTACAGGAGATCCCGGCCTTGGAGGGTCTCAAGTCGGCAAAGAAGATCGAAAAGACCGACCTGGACCTCAAGGACGAGATCAACGAGGCCAAGATAGTCGAGTCGCCACCGGTGCGCGTGATAAGGATCCAGAAGCCCTCGGAGGTCCTTGGTTTCACTCTC
>JBKQSP010000108.1:0-3465 GCA_052143575.1 Acidimicrobiales bacterium | reverse complement strand
GTTCGGTCACCGGGTGCTCGACCTGCAGCCCGAGGCCGACGCGGAGAAACGAGAAGGCTCGGGCGACTGGGTCGTAGAGGAATTCGACGGTTCCCGTGCTGCTGTAGCCGGCCAGGCGGCACAGGTGGGCAGCAGCGCGGCGGAGATCCTGCTCCTGGTCGTCGGTCAAGGCGGTCGAGCGAGATTCCGCGAAGACGATGCGCCCGCCACGCCGGATCGTGCAGTCCCGCACGCCCGTGGCCCAGACGGTTCCGAAGTGATCCGCGATGACGGGGACTTCAACCTGGCGCCAGCCGGGCGGCACCGGATCGTGTGAGGCGCCGCTCCAGGGAACCACGGACATGCCGGCCTTCTCGGCGAAGCGCCTGGCGCTCGTCTCGTCGCCGAGAAGCCGCAGACTGGGCACGTCGGGTCCGACGAATACGATGTGCAAGCGGCCGCACAACTCCGCCAGCTCGACCTGATCGGCGCCGAAGCCCCATCCCACCCAGACGGCGTCGGGCTCGGCTGCTAGGAGGACCCGCTCCAGTCGTTCGTAGTCGAGGTAGCTGCTCCTGACCTGTCCGTCGCTGTCGACGAACGTGGGCGGTCCGAGCGACAGGGCGTCGTCGGCCTGGCGCACGTACATGGAGTACCGGTCAGGCTCGGCGAAGAGGGCCACCGCAGCGATCGGACTGTCCTGCTCACCCTTCAGCTCCTGCACGGCATGGATGAGGCGCATTGCCGCCTCGCCCCTGTTGGCGATGGCGATGCGGGAGAACGGGCATTGCACTAGGACACCGCGACGCGAAGCGGCTCCAGCAGCTCGGGGCCGATAGGTACTGGCAGGGCGACCGTGCGGTAGCCCTCCATGCGGAGACGAACGACTCCGGCGTCATCGAGCACCTCGGCGTCGAACTGCTCGCCTCGTGGCTCGACGACGGCGTAGACCGATCCGACGCTGCTGGCGGGCTCGAACAGCGAGACCCTGCCAACCGCTTGCGGCAGACCCAGTCGACCCGTCGAGGCCAGTTCCCACACGCCCGCGGTCTGGAAGCACAGCTCCAGCGAGCGCGGTGCGGTGAGCAGGGGCAGTTCGGGCGGCTGGTGGTTGGCGGGCAACCCGCTTGCCATGAGGCCGATCTGCCGGTCACCTTGGCGCCAGCTCCGGCCCAGCACCTGGTACGTGGGCCCGTGGAAGTACACCTTGTAGATGGCCTCAGCAGCAACGGAGGCACCCTCCGGCGCCAGCGGCGGAGCCGTCGTGACGCCCGTCTGCCAGTTGTGAGCCAGACGAACGCGACCGGTGACATGGGTCGTGATCTGGTTGTCGAGGTTCGGGAGCGTCCTCGAGCCGAGGAGCCGGCAGTGTGCGACGAGCTCGTCGCCCTCCGGCATCAGCCAGGCCTCGACGGCGAATTGCCGGGGCTCGTCTCGGTAGAACTTGAACGGCGCCAGGAAGGCGACGTCCTCGATGGACGTCACACGCCAGGCCGGCACGAGGAGCGACGCCACCTCGGCGAGGGCTTCGATGCTCATCACCCCTGGCATGACGGGCAGACCGTCGATGCGGTGGTCGTTCAGGAATCCCTGCGCCGTGGGGTCGAGCAGCGTCTCGACGATGAGCGGGCAGAAGACGCCGGCCGTGCGAATCTCACCCACCATCGGACCGTGAGTGAGCAGCCTGACAGCCGGCCGGTCAAGGCCGCCGTCGGCGTCCGGCTCCTCGGTGAGGATCCCCAACTCGCCGGCGACGACAACCTCCCCGGTACGGCCTCCCGCCACGAGCTCTCGCCGCACCCACGGCACGCCGGCTTCCGGTGCCAGCATGGCGATACCGGCCATGTCCATCATCTTCGGGATCGACCCGCGAGTGGCCATTCCGATCCCGCTCCAGGCTGTCCAGTCAATGACGATGCCACGCGTCTCGGGCCGCGAGGTGCGGAAGCTCGATGTGACCTTGCAGAGCAAGTCGTTGGCGGCGCTGTAGTCCGTCTGACCGCCGTTGCCGAAGCGTCCCGCCACGGAACTGAAGCAGACCGTGGCGCCGAGGGGGGTGTCGCCGAGGGCAGCGAGCAGGTTGAACCAACCGTCGCTCTTGACGTCGAACACGAGATCGAATTCGGAGTCGGACTTGTCGCCGAGGAAGCGGCTCACCTCGAGGCCGGCGGCGTGCAGCAGCACGTCCACCTGCCCATGGCTTGCCCGGACGACGGAGAGCGCCGTGCTCACGGCATCGGCGTCCCGCAGATCGATGCTGTGGTAGACGGCGTGCCCGCCCGCCTCCTGGATTGCGAGGATGGCATCGAGGGCGGCGCGGCGTCGCTCAATCCCAGCAAGCGCCCGATCGAGCAGGGCCGGCGTCGGCCGTTCCCCGGCCTCCTTCATGCGTCCGTACAGCTCACGCTTCAGCCCGTCGCGATCCGTGGCGAACTGCTCGAGGTCCGGATCGGCAGCGTCCGGTTCGGGAGCGAGGTCAAGGAGGTGGAACGTGCCGCCTGAGGCACGTGCGAGGTCGGCGATGATGGCCGAGACGATGCTGCCGGCCGCCCCCGTGACGACGAACACGCTGTCCGGACCGAGTTCGAGACCGGGTCGGCCGTCCTCGACGGCCTCCTCGCGCAAGCCGATGGCCCATCTCAGGTCATCCTGGCGGCCGATCTCGACGGCGCCCGGATCCCGCTCAGTCTCCTCGACGAGTGCAGAGGCGACAAGGGCTGGCGCCGCGGTGGCGGTCAAGTCGACGGCCTTGACGAGGCAGTTGGGCCGCTCTCGCTTGTACGCCTTGGCGAAACCGGCGACGGCTCCGCCCATCGGCGCGGAAGCGCCGCCGGCGTCGTATCCGTGGCGTCCGCCCATGCGGGTACCGACGACGAGGAATGTGCCGGGCGGGGCCACCTCTTCATAGAGCGCCCGCATCGTGGCGGCGAGCAGCTTCACCCGGAGGCGAAGGTGTTCCTTCCAGCTGGCGATGTCCAGTTGGGCGAGCGGAGGCTCCTGGTCCAGGCCCGGCAGCCAGTACACGCCTTGTACGCCGCCCGAGCTGGCCCACGCCGCGAGCTCGGCCGCGAGCATTTCGGCCGTCGGGGTTCCGTCGATGACAAGGACCTTGACTCCCCGCTCCGTCAGCAGCCCGGCCAAGGCGTCACTCACGCCGCCGTGGTCCGGCATCACGACGACGCGGGCGCCGGCCGAGAGCTGCAGCCCCGTACGGCGGCACAGGTCGAGTGGCGGTCGCAGTACGGGAACCGGCACGCGACGCACGACGGCGTCGCACGCTTCGAGACCGGCGGCGAAATCACGAACGGGTAGAGCGATCTGGGGCGAGGGGGTCGCGGCCACCGACGGGGCCGGCTCGCCGGCCGCTGCCGCCGGCCCGCCGGCCCGCTCCATCACGAAGCCGATGACGTGCTGCAAGGTGGGGTAGTCGCGCAGCTTGAGGTTGTCGTCGCGGACGATGCCGTAGGCCTCACGCACGGAGGCGAA
>JBKQSP010000107.1:0-87933 GCA_052143575.1 Acidimicrobiales bacterium | reverse complement strand
GCGCTACCTGGCCACGACCGGCATCGCCGACACCGTCTACTTCGGCCCCGAGGCGGAGTTCTTCATCTTCGACGACGTGAGGTTCTCCCAGGACCAGCACTCGGCCTTCTACCAGGTCGACTCGATCTAGGGCATCTGGAACTCGGCACGCGACGAGAAGCCGAACCTCGGCTTCAAGCCCCGCTACAAGGAGGGGTACTTCCCCGTCCCGCCGATGGACCACTTCCAGGACCTGCGCTCGGAGATGATCCTCACGATGGAGCGCCTCGGCATCGAGATCGAGGTGCAGCACCACGAGGTCGGCACGGGCGGGCAGGCGGAGATCGACATGCGATTCGACACGCTGCTGCGCATGGCCGACAAGCTGATGCTTTACAAGTACGTCGTGAAGAACGTCGCCCGCAACGCCGGCTACACCGCTACGTTCATGCCGAAGCCGCTCTTCCAGGACAACGGCTCAGGTATGCACTGCCACCAGTCGCTCTGGCGGGGTGGCGACCCGTTGTTCTACGCCGAGACCGGCTATGCCGGCCTCTCCGACATCGGCCGCTGGTACATCGGAGGGCTCCTCAAGCACGCCAAGTCGATCCTCGCCTTCGCGGCGCCGACGACGAACTCCTACAAGCGGCTCGTGCCTGGCTACGAGGCTCCGGTCAATTTGGTGTACTCGCAGCGCAACCGCTCGGCCGCCTGCCGGATCCCGATCTACTCCAAGAGCCCGAAGGCAAAGCGCGTGGAGTTTCGCTGCCCCGACCCGGCTTGCAACCCCTACATCGCCTTCGCCGCCATGCTCATGGCGGGGCTCGACGGCGTGCAGAACCGCATCGAGCCGCCGGACCCGGTGGACAAGGACCTCTACGACCTCCCGCCGGAGGAATTGGCCATGGTGCCGCAGGTGCCGGCTTCGCTGGACGAGGCTCTCCTCGCCCTCGAGGCCGACCAGGACTACCTGAAGGCGGGCGGCGTGTTCACCGACGACCTCATCGAGACGTGGATCAGCTACAAGCGCCTCCGCGAGATCGACGCCGTTCGCCTCCGGCCCCACCCGTGGGAGTTCATGCTCTACTACGACATCTAGGCTCTTAGGTGCTCTACCTGCGCTTTCGTAGGTCCAAGGAGTTGGGCGTCTAGGAATTAGTCTCGAATCTCGTCGTGCGCGGCACGATGACAGAGACGAGTCCCGGTGTCTGGCGCCTACGCGTCGTGGTCGGGTACGGCCGGACGGCCAACCGCGCCAGGCATCGAGGACCGTTCATGGGACGCGGCGCACCGCCCAGAGCGCCTTGGCCAAGTTCGTGACCGACGCCGAGGGCGGCGAGACAACCCCTGACAGGGAACATGACCGTGTCCGCCTTCCTCGACAGGTGGTCGAGCACGCCGGGCCCTGCGGGTGGGCCCCACGAAGACTCACGAGGCCCGCAAAATCGCTCTCGATGTCATGACACTGGCCGTGATCGACACGCATCGCCAGAGGGCAGAGGGCTGGGCCGTCGACGCGGGAGTGGCTATCCACTGCGACGGCTACATCCTCACCGAAGACCCGACCGGTCGAACGCCACTGGCACCCGACACCCTGACCCACAGGTTCAGTCGCCTGGTACTCCAAACCGGAGTCGGCCCCTTGCGGTTCCACGACCTTCGTCACTCGGTCGCCACTACTTTGCTCGCCGCGGGCTATGACCTCGCAGTCGTGGCCGGCCGCCTTGGGCACCGGGACCCCACCATCACGCTGCGGGTGTATGCCCAGCCCTGGAGCAGCCAGATCGCCAAGCGGCGAACACTCTCGGAGCGCTGTTGGCTCCGCGGCGGTCGAGGGAGCTATCGCGTTGACGGAATCGTCCCGACCTGCTGAGACCGGTGGCCGATCAATTGAACGTTTCGACGATTGTGGATTGCCTGCGTGGGTGCGTCAGTAGCGGTGAGGAGTCGGCAAGGCCGGCGGACGAGGGCATCATCGTTGCAGACGCTCATTTCTCCGATGCTGTTACGCCTGCGCTTATCGTTCGACCGTCCGAGCCGCTCCCGCACGCGAGCTAGCCGCGGCGCTCACGAACACGCCCCAGCTGATGCGCTTCAGACGTCCAATGCGAAATAGCCCTGGTATCTCGTCCTGGCGGGCGGCTTGGTAGCCGCTCTCTCGCGAGCAACCGACGCGCCGGCACCACTCAGGTACGCCGATGAACCCCGCGGCGTGCGCCCCAACTGGCCCCGCGCCGACGTCTTCAGGAGTCAGCGCCAGCTTTTCCATCTCAGCTTGCTCCTCTTCTCTCGGCCCGGAGAGTGTGCGGCGTTGCACCGGCACGCGAGTCACGGCCTCCCGCATTTCCGGTGGGCTTTAGCTGGAATTCTCACGACTTGCTCCGATCTGCAGGAGTCAGCCCCGCGTCCGGGCGGAGATCAACTGGCGTGTCCCGCTCGTCGGTCATCACCACCAGGACCGAGAGCCGCTCCACATCTGCTGTCAAAGGTGGAGCGAAGAGGCGCAATCGTGTTCTTTGCGGCAACCAGGGCCGGGGTCTGCACCAGTCGCTGTCGCCGGCCAGCGACGTGGAACCACCTTGAGTTGGGCCAGCAGCATGGGACCACCCCTTCCGCCAGTCATGGGAGCACCCCCGGAGCATCCAACCAGCAGCGGCGCCGCTGAGGTTGGACTGACCACCTGACCGTCAAGCTGCCCAGGACGGTGGCGATGTCATTCCGGGAGATATACGTGTACGAGATCCCTGAGTTCCTGCGCCTGTGGGTGCGAAGCGAGGGCTTCCACTCCACTGGCCTCGGTCGACGCAAAGACGGTGCGGCGCTACGTGGAGGCGGCGCTTCGGGGTGCAGCATGGTCGCCGAACGGGCGGCGTGAGGGCACGGCGCTCCTGGACGTCGTTTCAGTCGCACGACGGCGGCCGAGGATCCTTCGCTCGTTGCGGCGATCCGTCAGGCACTACCGGCGATCGCCCCGCACGCCGCGGCGACGGGCAACAGCCTCGTCGAGCTTGACTGGTTGTACGCGCTCTACTCGGGGAGGCTCAGCTCGGCGACGAGCTGATCGGCCAGATACGCCCGCATCGTGTCCAGATAGACCCGCAGCCGTGCTCTCAGGGCTAGTTGACCTTCAACACCTTGGAGGCTGAGTAGCCGATTTGAACGTATCCCAGCTCGTCAGCGGCGACGGCGCGCAGGGTGTGGACGCCGGAGGCGAGGCCGGAGATGGCGACGGAGAACCTGCCGCTCGCGCTCTCGGTCGTGCCCAACAGGTTGTGCCAAAGCCCGGCATCGAGGTACTGAATCTCGACCTTGCGTCCTGCCTTCGGGTAGTCGCTGGCTCCCCGCGCCGTCACTGAGGCGCCCGCTGGGATGGTGTACTTAGAAAGGGTGAAGGAAACCGACTGCGCGACCAGGACCGGGTAGACCCTGATCGGATTGGAAGAGGCCACCACGATGCCACTGCCGATCGAGTCCAGGGCGCCGTTGAAGTTGCCGCTGGTGACGGCGCTTCCGTAGTCTCGACGGGTGGTCCACGTCGCCCCGTTGCTCGTCGACTCGATGTAGAGGTCGTAGCTGTCCTGGTTTCGCTCGCTGAAGAAGAACACCCGTCCGCTCGAGCTCACCGCCGCCCCGAACCACTGAGGTCCGCCGCCGCCCGATGACGGCACGACGTGTTCCGGACCGAAGCTCGATCCGTTGAAGAGGCGGATCTCGAACGGCGTGCTGCCGGTCTGCTCCCGGGTGATGAGGGCATTGCCCTCGAGGAACTCGAACCTGGCGTTGCTGAACGTCCCCACCTCGCCGTATGAGGAGATCGAGCCGGGATCCGAGCCTTTCGGCGCGTAGTAGACCTTGGTGGACGGCACGTTGGCGAAGGTGCTCGCCGCCACTAGGACGCCACCCTTGTAGGCGCCGATCCCGCTGTTCTCGAGCTCGTTGTTCCCGGACCCGTTGGGCACCACTGAGGCGGAGGTCTGCTCGGCCGCTCCCGGGTCGGACAGCGAGGCGGAGTCGACGATCGCGCCCGACCCGTCGACCCAGACCAGGTTGCCGTTGGCCACCGCGGCCGACGCGATGCCCTGCTGCGCGGTGATGCCGATCCGCTCGGGGGCAGCGAAGGTTTTGCCGCCGTCGGTCGACTGGAAGATCAGGTCGTTCTCTACGGCGCAACACTCGTCCATCACCACGTCGACGTCCGAGCCGACCACGAACACCTGGGGATTGCCGAAGATGCTGCTGCCGCCTTCTGGCGTCAGCAGCGCCGTGCTCTTACAGGAGCGGGCCGCGCGCGCCAGCACGCAGAGGTGGTAGTCCTCGCCGAGCGTGTACACGATGTCGAACGTGTTGTCCGGGCCGATGGCCACCTCGGCCGGTCCCCCGCCGTGAGCGGAGATCACGAACGGGGCCATCTCGGGCTGCGGTGAGCCCTTGGTGCTTTGAACTCCGGCGGAGGCTGTGCCGCTCAGGCCAGCAAGTGAGGACACGACGACGGCGAGGACTAGCAGGCCGCGGCGGACTGGACGCATGGACGACTCCCCCAGAGATTCGGGGCCACAAGGGTGACCGCTCGCCTTGATCATAGCGAACGACTCGCGCTCAGCAGGAGGCGGATGTCCTCGATGTCCTGGCGTCCTCGACGTGCGGCCTGGAGGATGAGGCTCTCTTGGTCCCGTCACAACCCGAACGACTACTCGTGGTATTTCGGCGACGCATCACAAGGAAGTGGCGCGCGCAAGCCGATCTGCCTGACGGGCACCGTCACGTCGTTCGGTCGCGCCTGTGACCGCCAGCCACGCTGCCCACCCAGGCCTCGAACACAGCCTGATCCGCCGAGCGAACCTCTCGCAACCTCATGCTCGCACCGCCATCGACGCCACAACGAACCTATCCGGCCGAGCTATGCCACCCAGCACTGTTCGCCCCGTCTGTCACCTCGCTGCCGAGCCTTCACCAACTGATGACCCTTCGCCCCTCGCGGAGGCGGACAGCGAAGACAAGTACGACAGCCCCGTCGACGAGTTCGAGGCCTTCGCGGCCGCATCGTCGACGCGGTTGCTCCGACTTGAGGTGAACGTAGTCCTCGGGAATGACGGCGGGTGGAGAAGACCACTCCTGGGAGGGACGACATCGGCCCGCCTGACTCTTACCGTTCATCAGGTCGAACAGCGTGCGCATCGAGCGCAGGCGATCAGAGAAGCAGGGAGATAGTCATGACCCCCATCGCTGGGCTCATCATTGCCATGATTGCTGGTTCTATGGTGGCAAATGGACGCCGGGCGGCGTCTGTCGTCCTCGTTCCGTGGCTGGTCGTGCTGGCCTACCAGTCTTGGTACATCGCGTCGGGGCGAGCGATCAGCCCGCCCAGCACGGTGACGCAGTTTCCTTCCACAATCGGATACTGGTTGGTCCAGGTGATCATATTGGCGCCCGCCCTCGGCATCGCCGCCCAACTCGGGGCGTCCGCATCGCGCCGCCATGCGGTCAGGGCAATCGTCCTCGCCCGGCGGGCGTGGGTGGCCTCCGCCCTGTGCGTCGCTGCTGCGGTCGTCGTCATCATGTTCGGGTTCGTGTTGTTCCCGCACCAGGGTGGAACTGTCGCCGCCGGCCATCACAACGCCAATGGGAGCCCACCCCTGATCGGGATCGTGGGGCTCCTCGGGTCGTACATCGGTTGCGCGGCCCTCGGCGTCAGCACGCTCGTGCGGAGGCGCACCTCCAAGCGCTCGGCGACTCCGCTCCGTGCGCCGGTAACGGTCGCCGCCCGCCACTAGGCATGCGGAAATCGAGAACTCGAACAGCCGCTAGCAGGCATTGCAGCGACTTCCAAACTCCGACAAACTTTCCAAGACATCCAGAAGGGATGGATCATGAATCGACCGTTGCCTATCAGATGGCTCAATGGTCCGCTGTTCGGTGTGCGGGATCTGGGCCTGGGAGAAATCGCTCTGACCGGCCTGCTGAGTTTCTTCGGCATCTGGCTGGTCACCGGCAACAACTCCAGAGGTCTCGACGGTGGGTGGACGGCGGCGTTGGCGGTGCTGGTCATGACGGTTCCGGTGGTGTTCGCCCGCCGGGAACCGCTACTGGCGGCAGGCACGCTGGCGGCCGGTGCCGGGCTCAACTGGTTGCTCATCGGGCACCTGATCCGCTGTGGCGCCACTCTGCCGGCGGTGTTCTTCGTGTCCTTTACGATTGGCAGCCGGTGCGAGCGGCGCCAGGTGGTGTTCGGTGAGGCCCTCCTGGCCGTCGCCATCCTGTGCCAGGGTGCGTCGGATCCCCAGCTCGGCGGCCCATCGGTCGCCGTGATCATGGTCCCGCTCGCTCTTGTCTTCATGGGGGCCGGCCGGCTGCTGCGGGCGCGCAATGCGACCGTCGATGCGTTGCAGGTGCGCACGGCCGAGCTGCGCGCCCAGCGGGAGCAGAACGCCAAGTTGGCGGTGGAGGCCGATCGGGCTCGCATCGGTGGCGACCTCGATGCATTCCTGCATGATCGGGTGGGCGAGATCGCGACCACCGCGGCCGCCGGACGGGCCACGTTGGAATCCGACCCGGATCAGGCTCAGGAAGCCTTCGCGTCAATACAAATGACCGGTCGCGAGACGTTGACCCACATGCGGGAGGTTGTGGCCACCTTGAGAGACCAGGCGCCCACCGAACCTCAACCTGTTCTGGCGCAACTCGACCGTCTGCTCAGCCAGGCCAAACTGTCGGACGCCCGCCTGGAGGTTAGGGGTGACCGTCGTATGCTCCCGCCCGGTCTGGATCTTTCGAGTTACCGGATTGTCGAGCACCTTCTCCTGACCCTGGAGCGCGAACCCACGGCGCGGATCACGGTCGAGGTGGCGTTTGGCCCGGACACTCTGGAGCTCAAGGTTGTCGGTCCACGAGCGCGCCAGGGCGACGCCCGGACGGCCCTGGCGGCGGCCACCGCGCGAGCCGAGCTCCACGGCGGAACGTTGCGTTCCATTAGCAGCGCCGGTCGTCGCGAGACGATCGTGCTCCTGCCACTGGCTGCCGGACAGCTCTAACTCCGTGAAGCGATGGCGGCTGTTCGGCGTCGTTCCCCCGGACCCCCTGGTGGGGGTCGGGCTGGCGCTGGCGGCGACCTGTTTCCTGGCATTTCCGCGGCAACTTGGTGAGCTGCCCGGATCGCTGTGTGTCATCGCCTTCTGTGGGCTGGTTGCCATCCGCCAATGGAGGCCCGTGCCCGTCGTCCTATTGGCTGGTGCTCTGATCGCGTTGCCCGCGTTCACACACAACCTGGCGACCGTTGACGACAACGGCGCCTTCGTCCCGATATGGGCGTCGGTCTTCCTGTACTCCTATACCCTCGGTTCGCGCAGCTCTCTCGTCCCCTCGATCTTCGGGCTGGCCGGGCTGATAGCAGGTATAAACCTAAGCGCTGGACCGTTCAGTCCGGTGCCCGAGATGCTGACGCTGGGGCCCTGGTTGGGCGGTCTCATGGTCGCCTCGCGACGCCGCGCCGCCAGCGAGTTGGAACAGCGGGCGAAGGAGCTGGAAGAGGAACGGGAGGTATTCGCCCGAGAATCGGTGCGCTACGAACGCGCCCGCATAGCCCGCGAACTGCACGACATCGTGGCGCACTGTGTGAGCCTCATGGTCGTGCAAGCCAACGCCGGTGAGCGACTGGCCTCAGTTGATCGGGAGGGCGCCGTCGAGGCCTTCGCCTCCATCGGCGAGGCCGCCCGTCAAGCCGAGGACGAGATCGGCCGTCTGGTCGAGATGCTCGGAGACTCCTCACCGGCCTCACCGTCGGCTGGGCTTCGCATCGTCGAGGAGCTCGTCGGCCGGGCCCAGGCATCCGGCCTGGATGTCTCCTGCCATATGAGCGGCGACATCGACGACCTAACGGCGGAGGGTGCCGACGGGGCCTACCGGTTGGTGCAAGAGGGGATCACCAACGCCATGAAGCACGCTCCCGGTTCACCCCTGGAGATCACCGTGCAAGGCCACAAGAATGAACTCGAGGTCCGTGTGGTGAATGGCCCGCCGCGACACGCCTCTTCGGGGCTGGAGAGGGCGGGTGGCCACAACGGTTTGGCCGGCATGCGTGAGCGCATCGTGCAGTGCGGCGGAACGTTCGATGCCGGCGTCACGGCAGTCGGCGGATGGCAGGTGACGGGTCTTATACCTCGCCATCGAAGACCCGGACGAATCCGGGGCTCCCAACCGGGCGTCAAGGGAGAAACAGCACCGACTGCGCCCCGCGTTCGGTGAGCGAGGACCAACGAACGCCGGCCTTGCCGTCAGGCGTCGTCACTTTCCTGCTGACCGATATCGAAGGGTCGAGCCAGCTGTGGGAGACCTACGGACCGGCGATGGCCGACGCCCTCGTGCGCCACGACGAGTTGATCGCCGAGACGGTTGCAGCCTCCGGCGGGGTGTTTATCAAGTCCAAAGGTGAAGGCGACTCGACCCTGTCGGTGTTCCATCGGGCCTCGGGTGCGGCTACGGCCGCGCTCGAATTGCGACGCCGGTTGGCTGAAGAGCGCTGGCCGGCCGAGATGAACCTGTCGGTGCGTATGGCGTTGCACACCGGCGAGGCCCACGAGCGTGAAGGCGATTACTACGGCCCGACCCTCAACCGGGCTGCTCGGGTGCGGGCGCTGGCCGCCGGCGGGCAAGTCCTGGCCTCGGCCGCTACGGCCGAGCTGCTGAGAGATGGATTGCCCAATGACACCGTTCTGGCGGACGCGGGGCACCACGAGCTGCGAGGCTTGGGCCGCGACGAGCACGTCTTCGAGCTGACCTCCGTGGGGTCGCCGGCGCCCAGGACACGACAGGACATCTCTGTCCTGATCGTCGATGACCAACGGCTGGTGCGAGCCGGGTTCGGTGTCATCTTGCGAACCGAACCGGGCATCACCGTCGTAGGGGAGGCCGGCGACGGGGAAGAGGCGATAGAGCTAGCTCGTCGACTGTCTCCATCCGTGGTGCTCATGGACATCCGCATGCCTGTGATGGACGGGCTGGCGGCCGCACGGGTGATCCTGGCTGAGACGGTGAGTCGAGTCCTCATGCTCACGACGTTCGACTCCGACGAGTACGTGTACGCGGCTCTGCGGGCGGGGGCCAGCGGGTTCTTGCTGAAGGACGCGCCGAGCGAGCAGCTGGTCGCGGCGGTCCGCAGCGTGGCAGCCGGTGACGCCCTCATCGATCCCTCGATCACGCGACGTCTGATCGAGAGGTTCGTCCAGGCGAGCCGCCCGGGCTCCGTCGACCCCCCACAGGTAGAAGACCTGACGCCGCGCGAGCGAGACGTTCTACGTCAGGTAGCCCAGGGACTTTCCAACGCCGAGATCGCCGCACGCCTCTTCGTCGAGGAAAACACGGTCAAGACACATGTGGGTCGGATCCTCATGAAACTCCACCTGCGTGATCGCGTTCAGGCCGTCGTGTTTGCCTACGAGTGTGGGTTTGTCGACCGGTCCGGATCATGAATGGGAGGCCCAAGTGACCGGACCAGCTAAGGGCCCCGATGTGTCCCCGAACATCCGGTCCTATCAAGGACTGACCTATCCGGAAACGCCGGGTTCGGGGCGCGCCATAACGATGCCGAACACGTCCATCACGGCGTTGGACGGACCTGCCGTTGGCGATGGCCTGCCCAGAGCTCAGCTGCCGTATTTCACAACGGCAATGCCCTTGGACGCGCCCATGCCGCCTTCATCGACCATGCCGACACCCAGCACTGATGTGGTTCCCGGGACGACGCTGATCGCGGAGAGCCCGATCGCCCCGTCAGCAGCAGCCGGGCTGGTGTATCGCGTCCAGATGCCGGCCCGGTAGTCCAAGAAGAACGGCTTACCGATGAGTGTGCCGTTGGGCACGGTGGCGTCGAGCCACAAGCCACCGTGGCCGTCGGACGCGATCGGCCCGGTGAGGTAGCCGGCTTGGACCTTGCGAGTCAGCTTGACCCAGCTGTGGCCGTTCCAGTGCGCCAACTCGATCGGCCCGAACGTGTTGCCCTTGTAGCTCTCGATGGTGACCCAGGCGCTGCTCGCTGAGGAGATGAGAATCTCGCGCGGCTCGAGCTGGTAGCCGGTCTGGACGATGTTCGCAGGAAACGGGAACACCTTCCATGTGTGCCCGTTGTAGCGCAGCGTTATCCAGGTGCCGGCGACTGTGCCGGCCAGTGCCCAAATGTTGGAAGGCGAAGAGGCGCTCAGGCTCCCCTGATAGCCGCTGCCGCCCACGATGGCCGGCAGCGGGGTCGTGCTCCACGACGATCCGTTGTAGTGATGGGCGGAGGCGAGCTTCGTGGTGAAGTCGTAGGTGAAGACCCAGGTGTTCTTTGGGCCGAGCGTCACGAGACCGCTCATCAAGATCTCGTCAGTGCCCTTGGCAAACGAGACGAGCTTCCAGCCGTGGCTCGTGAGGCGAGCGGCGTCGGGTTCGTTCTCGATCGTCGCCCACACGTTGCTCGCGCTCGTGCCGGAAACGCCGCCCACGAAGGCATCGAAGGGCCCGGGCAGCGTGACGGCATGGAGGTGACCGCCGATCAGGTGGTAGAGAATCGGTGCCTCTTCGGATCTCGTACCTCCCACCCAGGCGGAGCCGCCAGGCAGTGCCACCATGTCGTAGATATTGGTGTTCTTGGTCGTCACCGTCGCGATCACGTGCCATTGCGACCGAGCCGACGGAAGGCGAGCCGCAAGAACCGGCGAGGCGACCAGCACGGCGGCCAGGAAGACAACGGTGACAGCAGCGCGTCCTTTGGCCACGCCCCGCCTCGATCGCAAAGTCATGCGCCGCCTCCCCCTGAATAGACGGTTCATGCTAGGCGTTGCACGAGGCGAACTCGCTGGAGGTCGGACACACCCCGGACGCCATTTCGGCAATTTCAGTTCAGTTCGCGCTCCAGGCCATCGATGAGCGTCTCAGCGACCCCTGTTGGCTAGGAGGTGGCCGGAGTACGCCACAAGTCCACGCCGCCGTCTACGGCGTAGCGGTCGATCGCGGTGAGCTCATCAGCGGTGAACTCGAAGTGGTGGAGGGCCGCAACGTTCTCCTCGAGTTGGGCCACGCTGCTGGCGCCGATCAGAACGGAAGTGACTCGAGGGTCACGCAGGGCCCAGCCGATGGCCATTTGCGCGAGGGACTGTTGTCGGCCGACGGCAATGTCGCTGAGGGCTCGGATGCGGGCGAGGTTGTCGTCGCTCAGCATGCCGCGGGTGAGTGAGCCGTCCAGGGAGGCTCGGGAGCCTGCGGGGATGCCGTTGAGGTATCGGTCGCTGAGCAGGCCCTGGGCCAAGACGGAAAAGGCGATGCACCCGACACCTTCGGTGCCGAGAACGTCGAGGAGGCGGTTCTCGATCCAGCGGTTGAGCATCGAGTACGACGGTTGGTGGATGAGCAACGGGGTGCCGAGCCGGCGGAGGATGGTGACGGCCTCGGCGGTGCGCTGGTCGGAGTACGAGGAGATCCCGACATAGAGGGCTTTGCCGGACGTGACGGCGGAGTGGAGGGCGCCGAGTGTCTCCTCGAGAGGGGTTTGGGGGTCGTAATGATGGTGGTAGAAGATGTCGACGTAGTCGAGACCGAGGCGCTGCAGACTCTGGTCGAGGCTGGCGAGGAGGTACTTGCGGGAGCCGAGGTCGCCGTAGGGGCCTGGCCACATGTCCCAACCGGCTTTGGTGGAGATGACCAGCTCGTCGCGGTGGTGGCTGAAGTCGTCGTGCAAGATCCGGGCGAAGCTGGTCTCAGCGCTGCCATACGGGGGCCCGTAGTTGTTGGCCAGGTCGAAATGGGTGATGCCCAGGTCGAAGGCTCGGCGCAAGATGGCGCGCTGGGTGTCGATGGGTCGGTCGTCGCCGAAATTCTGCCATAGCCCGAGCGACACGGCGGGCAGGAGGAGCCCGCTGCGCCCACAGCGGCGATAGGTCATGGCCCGGTAGCGGTCCTCGGCAGGGCGGTAGATGGTCACGACGCGGCAGCTCCGTCTCGATGCTGGAGAAGAATCTATTCGGGTGGGAACAGGTCCTCAGCGCTCAAGGACGCGAGTGACCACCGTGACGTCCTCTTCGCCATGGCCGTGTTCGACGATCTGCTCCCACTCGCGAGCGAGAGACGCCAGAACCACGAAACGATCGGCGCCACCGTGCTCGAGGGCCAGGTGAACGTCCTTGAGGGCGAGCGCCAAAGGGAACTCGGGTGAATAATCACCGGCTCCGATTCGCCGGAACTTCCCGGCCGCCCAGGGCGATATGAGTGGACCTCCTTGGAAGGCGTCAAGGATGCATGAGATATCGAGGCCGAGCCTTCGCGCCAGGGCAAGTGAGTTCGCCACTCCTTCGGCACTAAAGGCCAGCAGGGTGTTGTTCACGAGCTTGATCCGGGAACCCGTGCCCACAGGCCCGACCCACACCGTCCGTTCCCCGATCGCTGCGAATACCGGCTCGACCTTGTGACGAGCCTCGTCGGGTCCAGAGGCGAAGATCGTGAGCGTCCCTTGCTCAGCGGGGACCTTACTGCCCGATACGGGCGCGTCGAGGAACGAGACATCCGGGCGTCGCTCGCCGACTGTCGAGGCGATCCTCTCGGTCGCCTCGACACCGATCGTGCCCATCTGCGCCCAGACGGCACCCGGTTGCAAAGCCGCCAACATGCCGAGATCGACGGCAATCGACATCACGGCGCTGGCGTCGGTGACCATGGTGATAGCGACGTCAACAGCCCGGACCGCGTCGGCCGCCGTCGGTGCGACCTCGGCTCCTCGGTCGGCGAAGACGCGAGCCACCTCGGGATCGCGATTCCACACGACAGTCGGGATGCCCGCGCGCAAGGCGGAACCTGCCATTCCCCGGCCCATCGTGCCCAGTCCGAGCACGGCGAGCCTCGTCGTTGCATTCGCCATCGCGGTCCTCCGTTTCGCACAGGCTCGGACATCTCGCTGCCGCGACCGGCCACTCGGGCCCCGACTTCTCGATAACGACGGTCGAGGGGTCAGGTGGTCGCTTGGCCCTCTCTCGTCGACTCATGGTCGCGCAGGCCCGCGGGCGGAACAAGGGGTGTCATAGCCTGAGGCGGCAGGTGCAGGCCACGATCTGAGGGCTCGGGCGTGATGGCTGAAAGACAGGCAACTTCCGCGACGTGGGCTCCCCTTCGGCTGACCGTCTTTCGCTGGCTGTGGCTCGCCTCGCTCGTCAGCAACGTTGGCACCTGGATGGAGACTGTCGGCGCCCAGTGGTTCCTCGTCCACGCTGCACATGCCGCCATCCTCGTCTCGCTTGTCCAGACGGCGGACATGCTCCCGGACGTCATGTTCGGCATCGTCGGCGGTGTGTTGGCGGATACCCTCGACCGGCGCCGATTGCTGATGGCGGTCCAAGGGTGCCTCGTCGTGGCCACCTCGGCACTCGCGGCGCTCACCATCGCCGGTCGCATGTCGCCGGCGCTGCTCCTCATGTTCACGTTCGTGATCGGCACCGGTTCGGTCTTGGTTACCCCCGCCTACCAGTCGCTCGTACCCGAGATCGTCCCGCGCGACCAGATCCCTGCAGCCGCACAGCTCAGCTCCATCAACGTCAACCTCGCCAGGGCGATCGGGCCGGCGATCGCCGGGATCCTGGTCGCGGCGGTCGGGGTAGGGGCCGTGTTTGCGCTCGATGCCGCGACGTTCCTCGTCTACGGCCTCGTGGTCGCCCTCTGGCGGCCGAGCCCGGACATCAACCCACAGATCCCCGAGCGATTCGTATCTGCACTCCGGGCAGGCGGCCGATACGTCCGCTACGCACCGGTCGTCCGCCGGATCTTGCTTCGGGCAGTCCTCTTTCTTGTCCCAGCGAGCGCGCTTTGGGCGCTGCTCCCCCTTGTCGCGAGCCGTCGCCTCGGGCTCGGGCCTGGAGGGTACGGGCTGCTGCTCGGTGCCCTCGGGGTCGGGGCCATCGCGGGGGCCTCCGTGTTATCGAGGGTACGCGCCCGGTTGTCGCCAAATGCCCTCATCGGACTGACCGGCGGGGTGGTTGCCGCTGCCCTCGTCGCGGTGGTCCTCGTGCACTCGACCGTTGCGGTCGTGATTGTCCTGCTCCCCACCGGCATGGCGTGGGTCGGCATGCTTGCGACGGTCAACACGTTGCTGCAGCTCTTCCTGCCGCGCTGGGTCAGGGCACGGGGGTTGTCCGTCTACCAAATGGTGCTTTTTGGGGCGCAAGGCCTCGGGGCGATCGCCTGGGGGGCGGTCGCCGATTCGTTCGGGCTCGCTCTCGCCTTCCTCGTCGCCGCCGGGCTGATGGCCGGCGGAGCGTTGTCGAGCCGCTTCTGGCCCTTCGTCGACACGTCGAGCATGGACCGGCGCGCTGTGGTTCGGCCCGATCCGGCTGTCGAGTTCGAGACCGAAGCAGACTCTGGACCTGTGGTGGTACGCACGACCTACTCGATCCCGACCGAGCGTGAGCTCGACTTCATGCGCGCGATGGTGCGCGTTCGTGAGTCGCGGCTGCGGACCGGCGCCACCCAGTGGGGGCTGTTCCGCAACGGAGAGCGGCCGGCTGAGTTCGAGGAGATCTTCGTGGTCGATTCGTGGGACGAGCACCTGCGCCAGCACCGGGAGCGGATGACCGTCACCGACCTTGCCTACGAGGAACAGGCGAAGGCGCTTTCCGAGACGACCCCGCAAACCTGGCACCTCCTACCTGCTGACCTCGACGAGTAGGACTTGGAACGCCTGAAGCAACCACGTCGCCAGTGCCGCGGTCTTCCTCCTCGACCACGAGATCGGATCGCGGCGCTCCTCGTAGACGAGATCCATCTCGGGGTGGCCGCACGGCCCGGGACGAAACCAGATCGGGGAAGAACGGCCGCTGATGTCACTTCCGTCCTCGGTCGGGCAAGGCTACGAATTACTCCATGAACAATCTCGCGAGCGCTGCACGATGAGCGACGGAATGATCGAAGGGTTCTCGGCTCAACGCCTGCCCGGGGACGGCCTCGAGATCGACGTCCTCGTCGGTGGGTCGGGACCGCCGCTCCTCCTTCTGCACGGCTTCCCGCAGACGAGGCTGTGCTGGCGATCCGTCGCAGTCGAGATGTCGTCAGATTTCACCGTCGTCGTGCCGGACCTGCGCGGCTACGGGCGGAGCGACAAGCCCCCCGGCGACCCGGATCACGTGATGTACTCGAAGCGCGCCATGGCCAAGGACCAGGTCGCCGTCATGTCCGCCCTCGGCTTCGAGCGGTTCGCCGTTGCCGGTCACGACCGTGGAGGCCGGGTGGGCTACCGCCTCGCGCTCGACAGCCCCGGCGTCGTGACCCGGCTGGCAGTCCTCGACATTCTCCCGACGGCGGACTTCTGGGCGTCGATCGATGAGCTCTCGTCAGTCGTGTACTGGCACTGGTCGTTTCTCGCCCAGCCGTTCGATCTTCCGGAGCGGCTGATCGGGGCGGATCCGGGTTTCTTCTTCGGTTGGATGTTCGAGAGGTCGGGCTACGAGTTCGCCCCCGACAGCCTCGCCGACTACCTGGCGTGTGCTTGCGATCCGCGTTCGATTCACGCCATGTGCGAGGACTACCGCTCCGGTTGGACGACCGACCGCTCGATCGACCGGGACGAACAGGCGAAAATCACGGTCCCGACCTTGGCCCTCTGGGGCGAGCGCGGCCTCGTCGCGCTCTACGACCCGCTCGCCAAGTGGCGTGCGTGGGCCGATCAACTGCAAGGAAACCCCCTCCCGTGCGGGCATTTCGTCCCCGAGGAGGCAAGCGCTGCGGTGGTGGCGGCATTCCGAAGCTTCTTCGGAGCCGGGGCCTGACCTGACCCCACCAACCGGACGCTCGAGACAGCCGGTCCAACGGCTGGCTTGTCCCGGGGCACCGCGGCGCCGTGGCCGGCCCGGCTCGTCACGTCAGCTGGTCCCGCAGTAGGTACTTCTGAATCTTCCCTGACGGAGTGAGAGGGAACGCTTCAACGAACCGCCATTGCACCGGCGTCTTGTAGGGCGCCAATCGCTCACGACAATGTTTGCGCAGCTCGTCGGGCGTCGGCGGGCTTCCGGGTGCCGGTCGGATGAAGGCGGCGACGACCTCGCCCCAGTGAGGGTCCGGCACGCCGACGACAGCAACGTCGGCGACACCGGGATGGGCGAAGAGGACATCCTCGATCTCTCGCGGGTGGATGTTCTCCCCGCCCCTGATGATCATGTCCTTCAGGCGCCCCTCGATACGCAGGTAGCCGCGGCCGTCCATCGAGGCGAGGTCGCCCGTGTGGTACCAGCCGTCCTCGTCGATGGCGGCAGCGGTCGCCTCCGGTGCGTCGTGGTAGCCCTCCATCACGAGGTATCCCCGCGCGCACAACTCGCCGAGGGCGCCGATCGGGACGGTCTCGCCGGTCGTCGGGTCGGCGACACGCACCTCGGTCTGGGGGAGCGGTTGGCCGAGCGTTTGGGCGCGATCGTCGGGCTCGTCGTCGAGACGAACCTGGGAGATGAGGGGCGAGCACTCGGTCGTACCGAACACCACCGAGAACGTCACGTTCATCTCCTTCTCCACTCGGCGGACCAGTTCCGCCGGCACAGGCGAACCGCCCGAGACTGCGACCCGGGTTGCCGAAAGGTCCCGGGTGACGAAGTCGGGGTGTTCCAGGAGGGCGATGAGCACGGTCGGCACGCCGAGGACGAACTGCGCCCCGTATGTTTCGCACAGCTCGAGCACGAGGGCCGGGTCGAACGCCAACACGGGGATATTCACTGCTGCCCGCTGCACCGTTCCGAGCACACCCATCCCGCATCCCGCGGTATGAAACAGCGACATCGGGTTGACATAGACGTCGCCTTCCCGGAGGTCGATGCGGCCGCTGTAGAACCGAGCGTTGTTCGTCACACCCCGATGGTGCAGCCTGGCGCCCTTGGGGAATCCGGTCGTACCGGATGTGTAACAACGAAGATCACGTGACGGTGAACGGCGTACGGCTCGAGACGGTGCCGATCGGGGTCACCACGGTGATCCGTCCCGCCTTTGCCCCGGGCGGCACGGAAGTGACGATGCGCGTGGCGTTGTCGCTCACGATCCTTGCCGAAGTGCCGTCGAATGACACGCTCGTCGCTCCGCCGAGATTGATGCCCGTGATCGTGACCCGACTCCCTATCGGGGCTCTGTTTGGGGAGACGGCGTCAACGGTCGGCGCCGTGCTGAGGACCACAGCAGACGACGACGTCCATCCGACGGCCCAGCACTCCTTTGCGGTCGCGCACGAAACGTCGTACAGACCATCGACCGAACTAGGGATCGTCCCGGTCACCCAAGTGAGCCCACCGTTGGACGTTGTCAGCGCTGACCCCGCGGACACGCTGGCGTTTCTGCCGACTGTCGAGCAATTGATCGAGTTCGTGCACGAGATGCCATAGAGCGAATTGGTCCCTATCTGTGTCGAGGCATCCCAGGTGTGACCCCCGTCGTCCGTGGTGAACACGGCGCCGTACCCGGCGTAGCCGGCTGCGTAACAGTCGTTCGTGTTAGGGCAGGCAACGTCGAAAAGACCCGTGCCCCCCGGGAACGTTCCGGTCCTCCAGAAGAAGCCGCCGTCACTCGTGTTGACCACCATTGCAGCCGAGAAGCTCGCGTTGAAGCCGACTCCGGTGCAGTCAAGGGTGCTGGCACAGGAGATGCCTTGGAGAGTGGCGAGCGAGCTCAGCACCCACTTGACCCAAGTCCGGCCGCCGTCGGTCGTGTTGATGACGACGGCGCCTTCGACGCTCCCGGCCGAGCCGGCTCCGGCTGCCCAGCAGTCGGACGTGCTCGGACAGGTGACGACGTTGAGGGTGCCGACACCGCTCGGAAGCTCTTCCGCTACCCAGGTGACTCCACCGTCGGTGGTCGCCACGAGCACCGACCCAGTCAACAACGAGTTGTATCCGACGGCCCAGCAGTCGGACGTGCTCGGACAGGCGACGTCGTAGAGAAGGCCGGTCCCCTTCGGCGACTCCGTGCTCCAGGTGCTCCCGCCGTTTGTGGTCTTGGAGACGACCCCAGTTGGAGAACCGTCGCCGACGGCCCAACAATGCGAGGCTTCGTGGCAGTCGATGCTGTTCAAGAAACCGATGCCAGCCGGTGGCGCTTGAGGTGCCCAGGTCTTGCCCGCGTTGTTCGTCGCCACAATCGCGCCGGTGATGTCCAGCGACGGAGCAAGCGCTTTGTTCGCTCCGACCGCCGTGCAACGGGTCGTGCTCACGCAGGCGATGCCAGTGAGAGAATTGAGCCGGGCCGGTAGGGGCAGCTTCGCCCAGACCTTCCCTCCGTCTTTGGTGGACACCACTAGGCCGGCTTGCGTTCCGTAGCCAACAGCCCAGCAGACCGTCGCACTCGGGCAGGTGACGCTGTTGAGCGTGCCGATTCCGCTCGGAGGCTTCTGTGCAGTCCACGTGCTGCCGCCGTTCGTCGTGGCAAGAACCGTGTCCGACGCCGAACCCCCATCAACGCCGACGGCCCAGCACGACGAGACTGAGCCACATGCGACGCTGTAGAGCGTGCCATGCTGCCCGGCGGGCATGGTCCCGGTCGTCCAGGTGCCACCGCCGTTCGTCGTCGCAATGGCGACCGGCGTGACGGACCTCGTCCCGACCGCGACGCAGTCCGACGTCGTGCTGCAGGCCACGTCATAGAGATTCGTGACCTCCGTCGGCAGCGCTTCAGACTGCCAGCTGCTGCCGCCGTTCGTGGTTGAGAACAGGACACCGACGGGAGTCAGGACGGTCACCCCGACCGCCCAGCAATGGGACCTACTAGGGCAGGCGATACCCTCCATCTGGAGGTATGGGCTCGTGACGGGTAGGGGCTGCTTGGACCAGCTCCGGCCGCCGTTCGTGGTGGCCACTACGTCGCTGGCAGAGCCAACCGCGAAACAATCCAGGGTGCTCGGGCAAGCGATGCTCTCAAGGGACCCCACGCCACTCGGCATCGCCTGAGCGGTCCAGGTCTTCCCACCGTTGACGGTCGCAGCTCCGACGGCCGTGCCCTGTTCCAGCGATCCGCCGACTGCCCAGCAGTCAACGCTGTTTCTGCAGGCGATCGATGCCGGAAGTTGGCTCAAGGGAAGGGACTCTTGGACCATCCACTGAGGTGCCACGGTGGCGGAACGGGACGTGGTCGCTCCGGCGGAAGGCGGCACGAGAAGACCTGCTACAACGACGAGGCCCACGGCACCAAGTCGACGGCCCAGGGCTCCTTTGCGGGAATGAGCGACCCAGCCGCGCCGGACCCCCAGAGTCGAACCCTTCAACTGCCCTCACCTGCCCGTCACGTCGATGCCACGCGAGCAAGCTAACACCGGCATCGACCTTCCCTCAGCGAGATGGCGCGGCCCCGAGGCACCGGCGTCCTCGGATTCCACGATTACGGAACGACCTCGCGGCTTCTCGTTCGTACTGAGCAGGGCTCTGGGTCCCGTCGAGTCGCCGGACCCCGGCGCTCACGGCCGCCGCTGCGCACCTCAATGGCGCCCCGCCTACCGTGTCGTCTGTGGAGCAAGACGAGGAGGCGGCTGCACGGCTGCCGTGCCGATCGACCCCGAGGCGCCGTAGATGAGGACTCTTCGCCCGTGCGACAGACCGAGGCCTCTCAGGCAAGTCTGTGCCTGGATCATCCCGAGGCTGACGGCCGCCGCCTCCTCGACGTGTCGGCTGGCATGGTCGCAAGCGGGGCGTCCTCCCGCAGGCAGACGAACTCGGTGGGCCGTACTTCTCATAAACAGCAGCTCTCATCGGATCACTTCTCTTTCTGCGCCCGGTGGGGACGCCGAATCGGCCCGACGCCCGGTCGGGATCACTCAACCGTCGTCGGAGACGATGCTGCGCCGGAAGTTCGGGGCGTCGAGGTGGACGTCCCAGGTGCTCTCGTACACGGCCCCCAGCTCCGCCAGCGTGAACGTCGTTCCGACGAACGCCCTGGCGATGCCCGAGACCTCGAGCTCGACGCGGACGCGCTCGAGGGCATCGCACAGGATCCGGAGATGGTCGAAGGCGACATCCAGCCGGCCGCTCACCACATCGCACACCGGGCACGAGGGCGGCATCGGCGGCACCGGTTCCCGCCACGATCGCCCCCACGTCGCGAAGGACCGCCAGATGGGCGACGCTCTCCGAGTTCGAGACGGTGAGGTCAGTAGGCTGCCAATGCCATGCCAGGGCACCTGGAAGCGGACGCGTGCATCGCGGGGGCGGGGTTCGCCGGGCTCACGGCCGCGAGGCGTTTGCGACAGGCCGGGAGATCCGTCGTCGTGCTCGAGGCGCGCGATCGCGTCGGCGGCCGAATCTGGACTGACCACCTCTCCGACGGGTCCCCCATCGATCGCGGCGGCGCGTGGCTCGCCCCGCCGCACGAGGCCGTCTTCCGCCTGGCCGGAGAAGTGGGAGTCTCGACGTACAAGACCTGGGTGAAGGGTGCTCATCTCCTGGTCGGCGAGGGACGGACGAGGCGGTACACCGGTCTCATTCCGAAGATCAGTCCCTTGGCAGTGGCCACCATCGCATTGGCGCAGGCGAGACTGGATCGAACGTCGAAACACGTTCCGCTCGATGCGCCATGGACTGCCAAGCGTGCGACGGAGTGGGACCGGCAATCGGTGGCCTCGTTCGTCGAGCATTCCGGCATCCGAGCATCGATCGCCCGAGATCTGTTCGAGATGGCTGTCCGCGGCTTGTTTGCAAGCGACTTGAACGAGGTCTCGTATCTCGACCTCCTGTTCCTCGTGCGAGCGCACGGCAGCATCAACACGCTCTTTTCGATCGAAGGTGGGGCTCAGGAGAACCTCGTCGAAGGCGGGGCGGGGTCGATCGCACGCCGCGTGGCGACTGAGTTGGGCGACGCCGTTCGGCTGAAGGCTGCCGTCCGCTCGATCGCCCAGCGCGGGGATCACGTGGTCGTCGAGGCGGGGGCCCACACGGTGACGGCCCGCCGAGCCGTCGTATCCGTGCCGCCAGCCCTCGCCCTCGAGATCGAGTTCGATCCCCCGCTGAGCGAGGATCGGAGGACCCTCTACGGCAAGGCCGTCGGAGGCATGGAGACAAAGACGCTCGTCGTCTACGACGAGCCGTTCTGGCGAGCCGACGGGTTGAGCGGGCAAACGGCCGAACCCAATTCGGCCGCCGAGGTGACCCTTGACGCGTCGCCGGCGTCGGGCACTCCAGGTGTCATCGCCGGGTTCAGCTTCGGCGCCGTCGCCACGTACTTCGACGCCCTCGCCCCGCAAGAGCGTCGCCGCGCCGTCATCGCCGCTCTCGCTGCTCGGCTTGGTCCTCGGGCCGCCTCGCCGGCCGACTTCGTCGAAACTGCCTGGTGGAACGAGGAATGGACCCGTGGTTGTTCGATGGCTCACTTCCCTCCGGGGATGCTCACGCGGCACGGCCATCTGATGCGCGAGCCATTCGGATTCGTGCACTGGGCTGGAACGGAGACCTCGACGACCTCTCACGGCGCCATCGACGGTGCCGTGCGCTCCGGTGAGCGCGTTGCCGAGGAAATCCTCCATCAGCTCTGTTGAGACGAGGGACGGACTGCATCGGTGTCGAGCCGGAGGTCGTCCTCGGAACCCCGCCGAGCTTGCGGAAACGGCACACTCGAGCGACCCTGAAGATGCCGTGTCGTTTTTGATAGATCTTCCTCACCGCGTGGAAGGAGGTCGTCGTGATGCATGGCTTCTGTTGGCCGCCCCCGTACCTGACAGGGAGCAGGCGGTCGGCTCTGGCAGCCGCCTCCGCCCTCGTGTTGGCAGCGGTACTGCTGGCAGCCCTGCCGGCGGAGGCCTCGCGGCCTCCACGCAAGACAGGCCCCGTTCGGGCGGTCCCCACGTGGCGGTTGGCGGCGCCACCAAACCCGACGCTCGCCCGGGGCACCCTCAGTGGCATCGCCTGCCCGTCGGAGACCACATGTCTCGCCGTCGGGGCAACGGTTTCGCTCACGGGAGCAGGGATCACGCTCGTGGAGCGTCGTTCGGGTTCCTCCTGGAGCGTGCTGAAGAGCGCCGACCCGGTCGACGACGCCAAGGCAAGCTTGGTGTCCCTCTCGTGCGCCTCCGCGACGTCCTGCCAAGCCGTCGGCAGCGATCAGATCGGTGGCGGCATCAACACTTTGGCGGAAGGGTGGAACGGGAAGACCTGGTCGCTCGAGAAGACGGCCGACGAATCGGGCGCACCGGTCTCGGATCTTCTCGACGTCTCGTGCGCAACGCCGACATCCTGCGAAGCGGTCGGCGCCTACAAGAAGGGTTCCGCATCGGGATTCCTCATCGAAGGCTGGAACGGTAGGAGCTGGGCGGCGCAGAAGGCGAGCATCCCTTCCACCTCGTCGCTCCCGGCGCTCTCGTGTCCGGCCGCAGGCGACTGCACCGCTGTCGGGCAGACAGACGGCTCACTGCTCGCCGTGGCGTTGCGCCACGGCACCTGGGCAACACAGTCCGTGCCGGGAGTGCCGGGAAGCCCCTTCGAGGGCCTGCAAGCGGTGGCGTGCCATTCGGTTGGGGCGTGCGAGGCGACGGGTTTCTACGACAACAGCGCCGGCACCGTTGGGCTCACCCTCGCGGAGCGATGGAACGGCTCGTCATGGACGATGCAAACGACCCCCAATCCCTCGGGAACAGAGTTCGCCGAGCTTGTCTCCGTGGCGTGCTCAGCAGCTGCCACCTGCACAGCCGTCGGCTCCTGGTCGAACCTCGCGGGGGCGACCGTGTCCCTGGCCGAGCGCCTCGAGGGCAGCTCGTGGTCGATCCAGGTGACGCCGAACCCCCTGCCGGGAACGGGACAGCTGTTCGCCGTCGCCTGCCCGACGGTGTCGTCGTGCGGCGCCGTCGGGTCCTACAACGACATCAGGCACGGTCAATCGTTCGTTGCCGTGCTCGGCGACGGCTGGAACGGCACGAGCTGGTCGATCGAGAAGACCGTCAACCCGGTGGGCGCCGGTACGAACTCGATTGGGGCGATGTCGTGCGTCTCGTCGCGGTTCTGCATGGCGAGCGCCTTCACCTCCTCGCTTGCGGGCGACCCGGCGACCTTCGAGCGCTGGAACGGATCGACGTGGGCACTGGGCGGCTTCAAGTCCGACGAGACCTTCTCGCCAACGGATGTCTCGTGCTCCTCGGCCCGGAGCTGCGTCGCCGTCGGTTCCAGCTTGCCTCTGCAGCTGCCGAACGTGGCCGAAGCAGAGGCCTGGAGCGGCTCCTCGTGGCTGATGCTCCCGGCGCCGGCGGGCTCGGACCCGAACCTGAACGCCGTCGACTGTCGCTCGGCGACGTTCTGCATGGCGGTGGGCAACGGGTCGAGTGTCGAGAACCCCTCGCCGTTGGTTGATATCTGGAACGGCTCGTCGTGGAAGGCCTCGGTGTTGCCAAAGCCTCCTGGAGGGTCCTTCCCGACTCTGTTGTCCGTCTCGTGCGCCGCTGCCACGACGTGCGTAGCGATCGGCACCTATTCAGTGACCTCGGAGTTTCCTTCCGCTGCTTTCACGGCGGCCTGGAACGGGAGGTCGTGGAAGGTGTCCCCCCTGGCAATGCCCAGTGGCGTCACCGAGCTCACCTCGGCGGCCGCCTCCTGCCCGACAGCGGGCAGCTGCATGGCCGTCGGCACCGACGACAAGGGCTCGACTGCGGGAAGCTGGGCTGCCCGACTCGCCTCTGGCAAATGGTCGTTGCTTCCCCTTGCCAAGCCGCCCAAAGGCGACGCCCTCCTGGCGGCGGTGTCGTGCACTGCCAGCACTGCGTGCACCGCCACTGGCGAGTACCGCTACCCCGGCGTCGGACTGTCCCTGGCGGAGCGTTGGAACGGTGCGGCGTGGTCCGTGCAGAAGACACCTGACCTGTTGGGCGCAGTCAACAGCGTCTTCAACAGCGTGACGTGTGTGTCGGCCGCCGAGTGCATCGCTGCTGGCTATGGCACCTACCCGAACGAGTCCGTCGGCTTTGCGGCCGTCTGGAGGTAGGACCGCCGAGTCGTCGTGCCGCCAGGAGGTGCGCCCTGCTACCCGTACGAGGGTGGCCGGACCGGCGCGGTTCGGGTCAGGGAGGGGGCTTCCTGTCCCGAGCGTGTCACCTCCAGGCTTCGGCAGCTCGCCTCAGACTCGTGCCACCTTCACCTTCTCGTGCAGAACGGCGGATTTCGACGTCTCGTAGCCGGCGTGCCCGGAGAAGGAAGCAAGGATCGAGAGCGAGCCGGCCGTGCGGTACGTGATCTTGCAGGTCGCCTTACCGGTGGAATGGGCGACCGCCACGGCGCCGCACCCCGCGATGGTGGCGCCGTTGCTCGTGAAGCGGACCGTGCCGCCGCCGGGGTTCGGAGTCACCTTGGCGGTGTAGGAGACCGCCTTGCCGGTGATGGCGGGGTTGGCGGACGCCGAGAGAGCGGTGGCCGTCGATACGTAGGTGTACCCCCAGTTCCATGGGAGATCCGGTACAGGGACGAAGTCCGCGCTGCTGTTGTCACCGCCGAAGAGGATCACGAAACGAGTGGCGGGGTCGTAGGCCATCGCCGCCCCACGGCGGGCACTCGGGCCGGGAGCGGTCGTGGCGGACCAGGTGCTGCCGTTCCACGTCCACGTTCGGCGCTGCAGCTGGCTGTTGCCGAATCCCCCGAACTGCACGACGTTGCCCGTTGCGGGGTCGTAGGCCATGGAGCCGAGGTAGGTGCCGGACGGGAGCGCGGCCGTCTTGCGGCTCCACTTCGTCCCGTTCCAGATGTAGGTGCCACGTGGAGGAGTGTCTTTGAACGGCGTCAGCCCGGGGGTGAGCACGAGATCCCGAGTGGCGGCGTCGTAGACCATCGAGCCCCAGTACCCGGCTGGTGGGCTGTCGGGACAGTCCGACGGGCACCCGTGTTTGTCGGTGGGATCGATCGCCTGCCTCCACTTGGAGCCGTTCCAGATCCAGGTGTCGCTGCAAGCCAAGCCGCAGGAGCCTTCACCGCCGCCTGCCCCGCCGAAGAGGACCATCTGGCCGGAGGCGGCGTCATAGGCCATCGATGCCTCGCTTCGTGCTCCCGGTGTGGGTCCCGACTGCCCGAACTCGGTCCAGGCGGAGTCCTTCAGCATCCACGTCTTTCCATTCGTGTTGTACAGGAGCATGCCGGACATGGCAGGGTCGTAGGCCATCGAGGCGAAGTACCCGGCGTGCAAGTCGGTCCCGCCCGGCCCGGGCAAGCCGAGCGTCCAGCCTTGGCTGCTCAAGGTGTCGTAGGTGGGCTGTACGCCGAAGTTGGAGAGGTACCCGCCGTAGAGGACCATGGCTTTCATGGCCGGGTCGTAGGCCATCGAGGCCCCGTAGAGATTGCTGGGTGGCTCGAAGTCGTCGCCAGGATCCATCTTGTTGATCCAGGAGGGCGACGCAGCCGACGCGGAGGCCGCCGACGAGACGGCAACGGGACCGATGACGGCGAGCAGTCCTACGAGGGCCACGAAAGCAGCGAATCGACGAGATGCCCGATGGCGCTCCACGTGCGTGCGCCGGCGTTGCCTTGCCATGGTCGCCTCCATTGCCCCCGATCGGCACACGTCAACGGTGCGCCGAAACCGCCTGGACCGCTGAGAGTCCGTTTCGCCTTGAAGCTACACCCGCCCGCGGAGGGAAGACGACCCGTCTTCGTCGTCACACGACAATGGCTGCTGCGTCGAAACCGCAGCGTCGTCGCCTCTCTCCGCGGAGGCCCAAGGCGTCAGGGCGCGACCGACCAGCTGCCGTTCTTGTCCTGTTCGATGAGCGCCTTGTCGTTGCTGAGGCTCGGGTAGCTCACTCCACCGGCGAAACAGAGCGACGACGAGGCGCAGGCGATGCTGTAGAGCTGGCCGCTCCCCTTGCCGACGACGGTGCTGTGGGACCAGGTGGACCCCGTCAACTTCGACATGGCGGGATAGTCATCGCCGTTGGACAGGCTCTCGGACTCTCCGACGGCGATGCAGGAGCTCGCCGTCGTGCAGGTGATGCCCTCGAGAACGAAGGACTCGGAGCCGAGCGGGAGGGCGAGGAGGCTGACGCTCCACTTCGATCCGTTGTAGATGTCGCTCACCGCTCGCCAATAACTGCCCGAATAGGCAGCGCCAACCGCGATGCAGCGCTTGGACGAGTAGCAGTGCATTCCCTCCAGCTCCACTTCCGACTCGCCGGGGATCCGCACCTGCTCGGTCACGAAGCTCCAGCGGGAGCCATCCCACTCGCTGATGTAGGACTGGTAGTCCTGGCTCGTCTCGTACTCGACGACGGCGAAGCACTTCGATTTCGAGACACAGCTGACCGCATACGGATCGGCGTACTCGTCCTGAGGTTGCAACATGGCCGACACGGACAGGCTCCTGCCATTCCACCAGACCGAGAACGGCGGGTCATACTGCTCGCCGACGGCGAGGCACGCCGAGGGGCTGACACACGAGACTGAGTAGAGCGCAGCCTCGTACTCGTCAAGATCCGATATCGGAGCGACATGGGCGACGAGGGAGGAGCCGTTGTAGGTGACGACGAGCGGTACGTTGTCGTCTTCCAAGCTCTCGAAGCCTCCGACGAGCATGCAGAAGGTGGTCGACGTGCACGAGGCGCCGTCCAACCAGGACGCGTAGCCGCCTGGGCTGGGCGATGCAACCATCCTCCATGTCTGGCCGTTCCAGAGCTCGACGAGTGCGACGTCGGCATCACCGGGGTAGAGGGTGCCGACCGCGACGCAGAACCTGGAGCTGGCGCACGCCACCGCATCGACGTAGCCCTCCGTCGTGAACAGGTTCGGCACCGACGACGTCACGAAAGCGCCCTTGGACAGGCCCTCGGCGAGGGCGAGATAGGTGAAAGAGGTGCTTACCGACCACTGCGTACCGACCGCGATGCAGCGACTGCTCGAGACACACGACACACCCATGAACGCGTCGTAGGGTTCCATCCCCGGTGAGGCGCTCGTGATCGCCTTCCACTTCGAACCGTTGTACGACGCCGCATAGCTGTTCTCGATATCCTCGCCGACGCTCGATCCGTAGCCGACGGCGACACAGAAGCTCGCAGACGAGCAGGAGACGGCGGCGAGGTCGGTAAAGGAGATGTCAGGGTTCGCTCCGCTCGTCGCCGACGAGACGGACGTGCTGCCCACGTTCAGCTTTTCGATCAAGCCAGTCACCTGGTCGCCGTTCTCCTGCGTCCCGACGGCCATGCAGACACCGGCGGCACAGGAGATCCCGTAGAGGTGGTCGTAGTCGTCGCCCGGGTTGAGAGCGGTGACCTGAGCCCAGCTTGCGCCCGCCCAAGACATGACGAGCGTCTCGTTGCGGTCCTGGACGCCGGCAGCGGTGCAGGACGTATCGGAGGTGCAGGAAACGCCATAGAGGTAGTTTTCCGAGTCAGGAATGGGTGGCATCGAGTCAGTCGTCCAAGTCGAGCCATCCCAGGTGAGGGCGAGGGGCTGCTCGTCGTCGAGGGTGCCGACCGCTTTGCAGTAGTGAGACGACACGCACGACACGCCAAAGAGCTCGGGATACTCCGACACGGAGGTCAACTGGAGGCTCCATTTGCTGCCGTTCCAGGTCTCCGACAGCGCCTCGTCGCTGGAAGAGGCGTAGCCTACTGCAACGCAGCTCGTGGCAGACGGACACGACACGCCGTACAACTCCTGGGAGTACAGGTAGCCGTTGGGGGCGTAGTGCGGCACGCTCATGGTGGACCAGGCGTGGCCGTTCCACTTCGCCGCGTAACCGACGTCTGTGTCGTAGTCGGACGTCCATCCGACGGCGACGCAGAGCGTGGAAGAGCTACAGCTGACTGCGGTGATCTCCGTCGTGGTGGGCGGCACGGGGGCTGCCTTCAGCGACCGCTTCGTGCTGGAGCGGACCCGCAGGGCGGCGGCACTCGGTCTCGGCGCCGTGCGCCGGTCGGCCGGCGGTGCACCGCGAAAGCTCAGGGCGGCCAGGCCCGCGGAAGCACCGCTCGGCTGGCGTGCGCTGGCCGGCGCGTAGCGCGTGCCGGCCGGGAGGGGGGGCGTGAAGCCCACGTGGCTCGAGGGTGTCACCCTCGCGGTCCTTGGCACGACGACGTGGCGGCTTGCTGGGCTGGCTGCGGCGGAGCCGACCTGGCCGGAAGCCACCACGACAAGGGCCATCGGCACGACGGCGAGCAGACTGACACCCACGCGCCGCAGGTTCATGGGTGCCCTGGCAGCGCGAGAAGACGCGTCGGCTCGGAACGGTCGCATCATGACGTGGGTCCTTTCGAGACGAATACCGACGCAGAGGTTACGCGCGATCCGACTGAGAGGAGCGGACTCCCGCCCCTCGGACTCGGCGGTTCGCACGCGGGCAACTGGGTCTTGCTGGCAGGATGGTCCAAGCTGCTGACGTTCCCTTTGCATCAGGACGAGACCGTGCTCGACTGGTCTCGCTCCCGACAGAGTCTCGACAGAGAGGAACCACCATGCTGTGGTCGCTTCCGGACGGCATCGACACGCCGGCGCTCGTCATCGATCTCGACACGTTGTCGGCGAACATCGACTCGATGGCGTCGCAAATGCTGGCCATTGGCGTAGCGCTCCGCCCGCACGTGAAGACGCACAAGTCGCCGCAGATCGCCAGGATGCAGATCAATGCCGGCGGGCGCGGCGTGACCGTCGCCAGCCTCGGGGAGGCCGAAGTGTTCGCCGCCAGCGGCTTCGACGACATCTTCATCGCTTACCCCTTGTACCCTGCCGGTTCCAAGGCATCCCGCCTGCGAGCACTCGCCGGCGGGATGCGGCTCTCTGTCGGTGTCGACTCGATCGATGCCGCTCGTGCCCTCGCTGGCGCCGTACCCGCGCCCGACTGCCTGACGGTCCTCATCGAGCTCGACTCCGGCCAGCACCGCAGCGGGGTCGCCCCTGAAGCAGCGGTTGACCTCGCCCTGCGCTGCGGGGAGCTCGGTCTCGATGTCGGCGGCGTGTTCACTCACGGCGGGCACAGCTACCGTCCCTCCGCCGCGGCCGCGGCAGCCGCCGACGAGAGCCGGACGCTCGACCTCGCCGTCGAGTACCTCGCTGCCGCCGGCGTCACCGCCCCCACCGTGAGCGCCGGGTCGACCCCGACGGCGATCGCTTCTGCCGTCGGCCGGGTGACCGAAGAGCGTCCAGGGACCTATGTGTTCAACGACCGCCAGCAGCTGGCGCTCGGCACGGCCAAACCGAGAGATGTCGCCGTCGCCGTCGCCGCTACCGTCGTGAGCACCGCGGTAGGTGGCCAAGCCGTCATCGACGCCGGCAGCAAGGCCCTGGCGAGCGACCGGCCGGACTGGCTGAGCGGTCACGGCGCCGTCCCCGAGCTCGGTGACGCCACCGTCGCCGCTCTCTCGGAGTGCCATGGCATGGTACGGCTCGGGGCGCAGCCGACGCCGGCTATCGGAACGGTCGTGCGCGTCGTGCCCAATCACATCTGCACGGCGGTCAACCTGTTCGACTACTACGAGGTCGTCTCAGGTGGGCAGCTCGTCGATCGCTGGCCGATCGCGGCACGCGGTCATCTCAGCTGATGGCGCCACCTCCCTCTCTCGGTCGACAACCGTTCTCAACCAGGCGGCACGTGAGTACAAGAACCCGATCCTGCGTCTCCCGGCGATGGCGCCTGCCGTGGGACACGGCCGGGGGGGTGGCGACGAGAAAGGTCGGCGAGCGTCCAATAGCCAGCCAGCGGCGCGTCGCTGTTGTCGCCCTTCGCGTAGAGCGCCAAGCGGTCACGCGCATCGTCTGACAGCAGCTCGATGGCGTCGAAGAATGCACACGGCCCCGCAGCGCGCAGTGCTGCGTCGCCTTCACTGGCCGGACGCGGCAGATGGGTCGTCAGGAAGACGAGGCGATACTCGGAGGTAAGGCGCCCGCGGATCGCATGGGCGCGCCCCAGTGACCTCCAGACCGTTTCGTTTCGAAGCAGCCCCCCGCGGTAGGTCGTGAAGGTCCCGGCGACGTCGAAGAACCAGACGACTCCGTGGGCGTCCGTTGCAACGAAGTCGACGGTGACGCCCGTACTGGCGATGCGATGGTTGCGGCGAGTGATGACGAAGCCGGCGGCGAGCAGAGCGTCCTCGGCGAGTTGCTCTGCCCGCTTTCCCGCTCCCGTCGCTCGGCCCTGAAAGTCCTCCTCTACGGGTTCGGTGTTGGACTCGATGGACACCTGGATTCGCCGCGGTCCCGCCGATGCGCCAGCACTATCGAGTTCTTGGCGGACTCGGCGCTCGGCGATCGCGACGTACTCGGGCTCCAAGTCGTAACCGATGTAGCGCCGCCCGAGCCTGGCCGCCGCCAGCAGCGCCGACCCGCTGCCCATGAAGGGGTCGAGGACGAGGTCGTCCTTGAAGGTGAAGAGGCGAATCAGCTGTTCGGGTAGCTCCACGGGGAACGGAGCGGGATGACCGACGCGGCGGGCGCTCTCCGGCGGGATCGACCAGACGTCGAGCGTGAGAGCCATGAAGTCCTCCGACATGAGGGTGCTCTCGTAGGGCAACCCCTCCTCCTGCCGCTGTTTGATGCTCCGTGCCCGGTCGAAGCGGCCTTTGCTGGCGATGACCACGCGCTCGGTGATGTCGCGCAGGACCGGATTCGCGGCGCTCCGGAACGAGCCCCAGGCGCACGAGCCACTGGCGCCTTCGCCCTTTTGCCAGATCACCTCTCCCCGCAGCAGGAGACCGAGGTCGTCTTGCAGGATCCGGATGACGTCGGCCGAGAGGCTGCGGTAGGGCTTGCGCCCCAGGTTGGCGACGTTGACGGCGATGCGGCCACCGGGCTCCAGCTTCCGCCTGCACTCGTCGAAGACGTCGGTGAGGAGCTGGAGGTACTCGAGGTAGGAGCCCGGGACGCCGTCCCGCTCAAGCTCTTCCTCGTATTGCTTGCCGGCGAAGTAGGGAGGCGACGTCACCACGAGTGCCACCGATCCGTCCGGCACCTCGGCCATCGTCCGAGCGTCCCCCTGCACGAAGGGCTTCGGCACGCGGCTCGGCGGCGGGACCGACTCCTCCCGAGAGACCTCCGGCGGCCGGAACCGCCGATAGAAGCCGGCGGCATCGTGGCTCTCGCGCCGGCCGACGCCGAAGTTGGATGTTGACGTGCCCCGGCGCTGCGCCATGCGACCTCCGTGGCGAGCGTACCGGTCGGCGCCGGCTGCACCGAGGATCCCGCACGGCCTCACGGCCGCTGGGTCAGCGAGACGGCCCCCAGGGCGGGCAGTGGCGTGGCCAGGGTCGTGCCGACTCGTAGCGGGCTGCGGCCGCAAGCACGAGGTCCTCCCGGAAGCGAGGTCCGATCACTTGCAGCCCGACCGGGAGACCTGTAGCGGTCAGGCCGGCGGGCACGCTGAGGGCCGGCAGGTTCACGAGGCTGGCAAGGAAGCAAAGGACCACGGACATGCCGCCGTGCACCTCGAGGCCGTTGATCTCGGTCGGCGCCGGCCCTTCGGCCGCAAAGGCTGGCACGGAATCCATGGGCGTCAGCAACAAGTCGATGTCGTCGAAGACGGCTGCCATCTCGCGCACGAGCGCACGGCGATCGGACTCCACCCAGGCGAGTTCGGGCAGCGTGAGGTGACTGAGATGCTCCCAAGCCGGCACGATGAGCGGGTCGAGTTCGTCGAGGCGCGTCTGCCAGAGACTGGGGTCGACGCCGACGAACTTGTCGACCCCCTCGGCGAAGGCGTAGGTGAGGGTGTAGTCGCTGAGAACGATCGGTCGCTCGACCAAGACGGCTCCGCTCGCCCTGACGAGGGCGAGGGCGGCCTCCTCGCTGATGGCGGCCACCTCTGTGTCGACGATGGCAAAGCCGAGATCCCGCGACCAAGCCACACGGAGGCCGCTGAGGTCGAGCCGTCCGAGGGCGTCGAGGTAGCTGACGGGGGGCGGCGGCAGACACGTGCGATCCCGCCCGTCTGGCCCGGCCATGACGTCGAGCAGGAGTGCCGTGTCGGCCACTGTGGTGGTGACACTTCCCACGACGGCGTTCTGCGCCAGGTGGGTGTCACCGAAGGTGGGCACGCGCCCGTAGCTCGCCCGCAGGCCGACCAGGCCGGTGAAGGCCGCCGGCGTCCGGATCGAGCCACCTCCGTCGCTCGCCGTGCAGAACGGGACGAGGCCCGCGGAGACAGCCGCGCTCGATCCACCGCTCGAGCCGCCCGGCGTGCGGGTGAGATCCCATGGGTTTCGCGTCACACCGAGCAAGGGACTTGCCGTGTAGGCCCACGCCCCGAACTCCGGGGTTGCCGTCTTGCCGATCGGGATGGCGCCGGCGGCGCGTAGGCGGCCGACATGGATGGAGTCGACGCTCTTGGCGGGCTCGTTGGCGAACCATCGCGACCCGCGCGTCGTGGGCATGCCGGCGCAGTCGTCGAGATCCTTCACCCCGAACGGCACGCCTGCCAAGGGCCCCAGATCCTCGTGTCGCCCGGCGCGCACGGCGGCGTCGACGGCGCGAGCAGCCGCCAAGGCGCCGTCGCCGTCGAGATGGACGAAGGCGTTGAGGTCCACATTGGCAGCGGCGACGGCCTCCAGGCACTCCCGCGTGAGCGCCTCGGCGGACTGTTCGCCGCTACGTATCCGCTGAGCTGAGTCGACGACAGACGGCATGGTCATGACCTCAGCTTGGCGCGTCTCGCGGCGATCCGCCGGTTGCGGCGCACTGAGCTGAAGCCCGGTGCTGCGGCCCCAGGTAGAACGGCTCGGATCTCACCTAGGCGAGCGCCTTCATCGAAACGTCAGGTTCACGAACTAGACCTGTACAGGTGCGGGTCTTGGGGGCCGAGGACGACGGCGCCCTCTCGGCAGTGCTCGCACGCGGCCTGCGAGCCGCCGGATACGTCGTGGACGTCGCCAGCGACGGCAAACTCGCCTGGGACTACCTGTGCGCCTACGGTTACGAGGTCGCCGTCCTCGACTGGAACATGCCCGGCCGCAGCGGCCTCGAACTCGTGCGGGCGCTCCGGCAACAGTCGTCCACCGTCGCCGTCCTCATGCTCACCGCCCGCGACGCCGCCTCCGATCGAGTGACGGCCCTCGACGAGGGAGCCGACGACTACCTCGTGAAGCCGTTCGACTTCGGTGAGCTGCTCGCTCGGGTGCGGGCGCTGCAACGACGGCCCGCCTCGCAGGGACCCCATCTCGCCGTGGGTGACATCGTCTTCGATCCCGCCTCCCGCCAAGTCAAAGTGGGAACCCGCCCTCTTTCGCTCACCGCCACCGAGCTCGCCATCTTGGAGCTGCTCCTGCGTCGATCGCCCGCCTCCGTCGAGCGCCGCGCGATCGCCCAGCACGCCTGGGGCGAGGAGGCCGACGCCCTCGGCTCCAACACGATCGACGTCCACATCGCCAGGCTGCGCGCCAAGCTCGCCGGCGGCAGGGCGCACATCGAGACAGTACGAGGGTTCGGCTACCGCATCGTTCCCGGATGAGCCGCCGGCGCAGGATCACGCCCTCCCACCGGGCACTTGCCGTACGCGTGGCCGCCATCGCCACCGTTGCCGTGGCGATCGTCTCGATCGCCCTCGGTATCGCTCTCGACCAGCTCGTCTCCCACCGGCTCACGAACCAAGTGAGCCAAGAGGTGACCGCCCGTCTGCTGCAGGCATTACGCGCCCAGTCCACTCCGCCAGACAGCTCTCGCTGGGAGGCCGCTTTCGCGAGCGGAGGAGGGAGCGGGCGGTACGGCCTCGGGATCTACGGCACGCCCGTGTTCCTCTGGGAAGTGGCGCCCGACGGCGCCGTCGTGCGTGCCACGGCGGGCTCACCGGTCCTTCCGACGCGAGCCTGGACGCCGCAGCCTGCCCAGAGAGGCGAAACGATCGGCACGACGCCGTTCCTGCTCGACTCCGTCCCGGCTCGTGCCGGCGGCTGGTTCGTAGCCGGCGAGAGCCTGGCCGAGCTGGTACACGTCCGCTCCGTCCTTGTCACCTCCGAGGCTCTCGCCTTCCCCATCCTCATCGTCGTGATCTTCCTTGGCTCCCTCGCCATCGGCATTCGATCGGTCGTTCCGGTGGAGGACGCCCGCCGTCGGCAGCTCGAGTTCACGGCGGATGCCTCCCACGAGCTGCGCACTCCCCTCAGCGTCATCCAGGCCGAGCTCGCCCTCTCCCGCGATCTCAGCGGTGATGCCACACAACGAGAATCCACGTTGCACCGCATCGCCGCGGAGAGTGCACGGCTGCAACGGATCGTGGAAGATCTCCTCTGGCTTGCGCGTTTCGACTCGGAGCCGGCTCCCCCTGGGAACGAGCCCATCGACCTGGCGACGATCGCCGAGGGCTGCGCTGATCGCTTCGCCGGTCTGGCGGCTGCACGCCGCGTCACGGTCTCCGTGCAACGACCGCAGGATCGCAGCGTGCTCGTCGTGGCGCCGCCGGAATGGGTCGACCGCTTGGCCGGCGTGCTCGTCGACAACGCCTGTCGCTACGCCGGCGAAGGTGGCGAGGTCCTCATCATCGTCGCCATATCGGGGCCACGAGCCGTCCTGGCCGTCGAGGACAGCGGCCCGGGCATTCCGCCGAGCGAACGCGACCGCCTCTTCGACCGCTTCCACCGCGCCAGCGACGAGGCAGGCGGCCATGGCCTCGGCCTCGCGATCGCCGACTCGGTCGTCCGATCTACCGGGGGGCGCTGGCGCCTGGGCGAGGCGGCTGCCGGCGGCGCTCGCATGGAGGTTTCGTGGCCGCTCGGCTGAAGCGAGCAGGCACGCGGTTTACCTTGAGACGGCGGCTCTGCCTCCGGGGGAACGATGGTCAACTTAGCTATTGATATTAGCTTATAGGCTAGATATATTAGCTCCATGACCACGGACGACTTGGAACCAGTCGAGAACACCAGCTACCTCACTCGCCCCGGCGGTCGGCTCGCGTACGACGTCGACGGTGTCGGTCCACTCGTCGTACTGGTGCCCGGCATGGGTGACCTGCGAAGCACCTACCGCTTCCTGGCTCCTGCGCTGCGATCGGCCGGCTACGCGGTGGCCTGTGCCGACCTCCGTGGTCACGGCGACAGCGACGCGACGTTCGACTCCTACGGCGATGTCGAGACGGCCGGAGACATCGTCGCCCTCATCGAAGAGCTCGGTGGCCCTGCGGTCGTCGCCGGCAACTCGATGGGGGCCGCATCTGCGGTCCTCGTGGCGGCACAGCGGCCCGATCTCGTGAGCAGCCTCGTGTTGATCGGGCCGTTCGTGCGCGACGCTCACATGAGTCCGGTACAACGCGGTCTCCTCCGGCTCGCCATGGCGACGCCCTGGGCGGCGGCGTCGTGGAAGGCCTACCTGCCCAAGCTCTATGCCGGACGCCGCCCCACCGACTTCGACGAGTACCGCCGCCGAATCGTGGCAGCGCTGCGCCGCCCCGGCCACGCGAGGGCCTTCTCTGTCACGACTCGCACGAGCCACGCGGCGGCAGCCGCGCGCCTCGACGATGTGTCGGCTTCCACGCTCGTCGTCATGGGTGAGCAGGACCCCGATTTCCCGGATCCGCAGCTGGAGGGCGAGTGGATCGCGAGCACCCTGCACGGACAGCTCGTCATGGTGCCCGAGGCCGGCCACTACCCGCAGTCGCAGCGGCCTGATGTCACGGGCACGGCGGTGCTCGGGTTCCTGGAGACGGTGACGAGGCATGCCTAGGGCAGGGCTCACAGAAGTCGGGGTCGTGGAGGAGGCGGAGCGGATCGCCGACGAGGTCGGTTTGTCGCGCCTTACCCTTGCTGCGCTCGCCGAGCGCTTGGGCGTTCGGCAACCGTCGCTGTACAAGCACATCGACGGCATGGAGGGCCTGCAGCACAGCATCGCCGTGCGGGCCAAGACCCAGTTGGCCGATGTTCTCGGTCTCGCCGCAGTCGGTCGCTCACGCCTCGAGGCCGTCGTGTCGATGTCGACGGCATACCGACACTGGGCGCTCGCCCACCCCGGTCGTTACGCCGCCACGCAGCGCGCCTCCGCCCCAGGAGACGCCGCCTCCGAGGCAGCGGACCGTGCGGTCGTGCGGGTCGTGTTGGACGTGCTCGCCGGTTATGACCTCCTCGACGACGACGCCATCGACGCGGCTCGCGCCATACGCTCAGCGTTGCACGGCTTCGTCAGCCTCGAGATGGGAGGCGGCTTCGGGCTCCCCGTCGACGTCGACCGCAGCTTCGATCGTCTCGTCCGCGGTCTCGAGAAGGCCTTTGCCAACTGGACTGTGCCGACTGCCAACCGACCATAAATCCCCCGGACGTCCGCTCGACCGGCCTGGCGGAGCCGGGACTACCAGAAGCGTGCTTGACCCGGAATCGTGTCGAGGTCGGCGAGGACGATCTTGCGGTCCTCATCGTCTGCCACATTCTCGACGGCCTGCAGCGCCCGCTCTGTCATGGCGCGGGCTGCTTCGGCGTCGCCGGCTATGGCGTGACCGCGCGCCAAGGCCTCATAGGCGAAGGCGAGATCCCAGTCGGCGATCCCGTTCGCGAGGCAGATGTCGAGCACCCGTTGGGCGTGGTGCAAACACGGCTCGGAGCGACGCAAGACGGCGTAGACCCTGGACACCTGCCACTCTCCGCGCGCGACATGCTCCGGCTTGCCGACCTGTCCCCAGTGGTAGCGGGACGCATGCGCCATGTGCAGCATGAGGTCGTCGTCCTCGGTCGTGCGGTCCTCCTTCTCCATCAGCTTCCAGACCGAGTTGAAATAGGCGACACCGAGCTTGCGCTCTTGTTCCCCCGACAGGAGCGGGCCTTCGGGCTCGTCAGTGCTCATGGTGGTCTCCAATCCGTCAGTGAGGTAGTGCATGAGATCGTGCAGGTTGCCGGCGATGCGGGTCGCCCGGCTCTCGAGGCGGACCCGATGGGCGGCCAGAACTTCGGCGAGCCTCACCGCCTGATCCTGCGAATCGAGGCAGGAGGCGATGTCGTCAAGGGGTACGTCGATCGAGCGCAGACGGGCGACCACGATCGCCGCCGGGATCTGCTCCGGCGAGTAGAAGCGGAAGCCGGTCGCCACGTCGACGATCGCCGGCGGCAGCAGTCCGACCCGGTCGTAGTACCGCAACGCCTTCACGGTCAGCCCCGATTGTCGCGACATCTGCCCGATACTGATCAAGTCCTCCCGCACGACGACAACGCTAGAGGTCTCCCCTGCGGGAGACGCAAGGGTGCGCCGGACGCGCCTGTGGAGCCGTGTGCGGCCCGGTCAAAATGGCCCTCGCAGCCGGCCGAGTACCCGGCGTTCAAGCGAGCCTCGAGAGCTTCCATGACCTTGACGTTGAGTCGCCTTTGGGCGAAGCTGACACGGTTAGGGGTTGGGCTGCAGCGAGCATCTGGGACTCTCCTTAGTTCTCGCGCGCGTTCACGGGGGAGGCTCTGAGTGTCCGAGGGTCCAGACTGGCAACAGGTCATCGACGAGGGAGCTGCCAATCGCGATGCCGCACAAGGTGGCGACGCCGGCCTGTCCGGTGGACCGAGTATTGGCGGTGGTGACGAGGGCGGTCCAGGACCCGGTGGCGGACCGGGCGGTGGACCGGGCGGGCCGGGCGGGCCCGGCGGTGGACCTGGACCCGGCGGTGGACCTGGACCTGGACCTGGGCCCGGACCCGGTCGCCATGGGGCTGGCCCCGGACCTGGCGGTGGACCTGGACCTGGCAGCACGACTGGCGGTCCCGGCGGTGGTCCCGGTGGCGGTCCCGGCGGTGGTCCCGGTGGTGGTCCCGGCGGTGGTCCCGGCGGTGGTCCCGGCGGTGGTCCTGGTGGTGGTCCTGGTGGTGGTCCTGGTGGCGGTCCCGGCGGCGGTCCCGGTGGCGGTCCTGGTGGCGGTCCTGGTGGTGGTCCTGGTGGTGGTCCTGGTGGCGGTCCCGGTGGCGGTCCCGGTGGTGGTCCCGGCGGGCCGGGAGGACCGGGCGGTCCTGGCTAGTTGAATGGCTGACATCTCTATCGGCGCGCCAGGGGCCACACCCTCGCTGTCGTACGTCATCTGTGCCACGCCGCGCACGGGCAGTTACGTTTTATGTGAGGCCCTTCGTGCCACAAGTGTTGCCGGCTGTCCGACGGAGTACTTCTCGGGCACGTACGAGCGTTACTGGAAACCCCGCTGGGGCGTTGAGACCTATCCCGAGTACCTGGCGCGTGTTACGAGAATCGGCACCACCGTCAATGGCGTATTCGGCGTCAAAGTCCATCCGATTCAGTTCACCCACTTCGCCCGTCGGGTCTCTGGCAGGGCCGAGGTGCCTATGGAGCAACGTCGACAGCTCGTGGAACGCTGGTTCCCCGGCGCCCGCTACGTCTGGATCAAGCGAACGGACAAGCTGCGCCAAGGCATCTCTTACGCCCGGGCGCTCCAGACTCGGATGTGGTGGGACGCTGATCAGCCGCCCGCCCCCTACGACGCACCTCGTCCGGATGCCCTCCGCTTCGACCAAGCGCTCATCGAGCGCTCTGTGCTCCAGATGCACACCGAGGAGGACACATGGCGCCAGTACTTCGAGATCCACGGCTTGGAGCCCTTGATTGTCAACTACGAGGAGATGGTCGACGACCTTTTGGCGGCCGTACGCCAAGTCCTGGCCCATTTGGACATGAAGCTGCCGGACGACTTCTCGCTGCCACCGTCAGGGTTTCGACGCCAAGCCGATGCCACGACGGAGGAATGGGTGGGCAGGCTGAAGCACGCCATCTCCCGAAACCCTGCCCTCCTGCTCGCCGAGAGGGCAGCAGCGCCCACAACTGCTGCGAGCTCGCCGGCACCGGTTCGGTTTGCAAGCGATGCCCGTACGGACAACTCACCCTCCGAGGGCGCTCCCGTCCGGCCGCCCCTCGAGCTCCGGCGCTTGCTCGCAAGCCGGAGATGGTGGCGATGCACGCGCCCTTACCCCCACGTCCGAGCGGAGAACGTCTTCGTTCCCGACCTGTACCGGTCCCTGGAAGCCGGCTTTCGGGCTTTCGTGGCTGCCGATCGCTTTTCACGTGACCTGCCCGGCTACGACGCCTCAGCCCTTGCCATCACTCCGGCGAACGCCGGGCCGTTCTCCGTCTTCATCTCCCGCGAGTGGCACGACATGCTGGCCGAGCTCTTCGGCGTGCCCGCGACCGGAGAGGTGAACGTCACCCTGCATCACCACGCGAAAGGCTCGCTCAGCGGATCGCCGCACAACGACCTGAACCCTGCCTGGTTCCCGAAGCCAAGCCGTGCCGGCGACATCACCGTGCACGACCCAGCGCGTTGCAATTACCGCTATGGGACCGGAGCAGGGGCTGTGGAGACTGTGGAGCGGGTACGCGCCGTGGCATTGATTTACTACCTAGCTGAACCGGATGGTTATGCAGGCTGGGGTGGCGAGACGGGGTTGTACCGCTCGTCCTCGTCTCCTGTCGGACGACCCGTCGTCGCCGTGCCTGCCGTGAACAACTCTCTGGTCAGCTTCGAGTGCACCCCCTTCTCGTTTCACAGCTTCGTCACCAATCCCTACGCCGAGCGGAACTGCCTCGTGATGTGGTTGCACCGCAGCAGGAATGACGTCATCGATCGGTGGGGAGAGCAGAGCATTGTCAGCTGGTGAGGGTCGCCGGGTCTGCATTCTGACCGGTGCGTCCGGTGTCCTCGGCTCGTACTTCTGCACGCATTTCGCCGATCGCTACGACATAGTTGCCGTCTATCGTCGCAACCGACCCCAGGTGCCTGCGCAGGACTACGAGGCGGTCGATCCCCTCGAACCTGGGCGACCCCTCGCTGACGCCGGCCGCCCGGTCTTCGCCATCCAGGCCGACCTCACCGCCGAGGGTGACTGCGAGCGAGTCGTCGAGGCGGCTCTTGCCCGCTTTGACCGGATAGATCTGCTCGTGAACGCCGCCGTCGCAAGCACCTGGGCGCCGATGCTCGGCTCGGAGCGTCTCTTGGCGAGTGCTCTCGGGCAGCTGACGACAAACGTCGTCGTCCCTCTCCAGATGGCCGTTGTCGTCGCCCGTGCGTTCTGGCAAGGAAGGGACGAGGAGAACCGGAGAGCCAACCGCAACGTCGTGAACGTTTCGAGCGTCGCCGGGCTGCGCTTGTACGCCGGCAGCGGCCAAAGCATGTACGCGGCTTCGAAAGCGGCACTCAACCACCTGACGGGTCACATGGCCGACGAGTTCTCCGCCATCGGCGTCCGAGTGAACGCCACGGCAGCCGAGAGCTTCCCCTCCATCGTGTCCATCGAGCGGGCAGCCGAGGCGATCACGGCTCTCGACACTGGATCATTGAACCGGTCGATCGTCGTCGTCGACGGCGACCGCGACGAGGTCATCCAGCTGGAGACGTACGCGCCGGCCGCCGTCCGCTGACGGGAGGGACCGTGCCCCCGGGACGCCACTCCGCCGCCGCATGTTGACCGACGCGATGGCCGCCGTCGAGGTGAGCATCCTCGAGTCGGTGCTCGCTCCGAGGGAGGTGACGGAGATCGTCGATCTCTGGCATCGCTTCCCGAGCTACATGCCGTCCAACTATCGGGCACCCAGGCAACCGCTACAGGCCAGTGTCACGGGCCGCACGTCTCTGGCTCCCGAGCTCGGCTGGCGCCATGACGTGTCCTCCAACTTCGTCCGGACAGGCGGCAGGTTGGGACGGCGCGACGAGCCGCGCGCTCTGCTGTCGGCCCGCACCAACTACTTCCGAGGCACATACGCAAACCGGCGCACGGTCTCTGCATCGGGCATCGAGGGTTTCTTCCGGCACCCGCAGCTGATGGAAGCTGCCCGCGTCCTCTTCGGCGGACGCGTCAGCATTCCCGCCGTCGTGTATGCCAACGTGCTTCTTCCCGGTCAAGAGTTGGGGATTCACACGGACGTTCCGGAGTTCCTGGGCGCCAGCCGCGCCGGGCTGCCCGGGTGGTTCCTCGTGGTCATGCGCCACTCGAAGCTGTTCGAGGATCGGCGCGTGCCGATCGCCACGGTCATCGCCTACTTCGGTGAGCCGAAGGGCGGTGACTTCGTCTACTACCCCGACGGACCGCTAGGCGCGCCGGTGACCTTCACACCCCACAACAACACCGCCGTCGTGATCGACGGGGACTCGGTGTTCCATGGCGTCGATCGGGTGGAAGGCGACGACTCGGCGCTAATGTCGCTCCGCTCGGACGCCCGCCTCGGTCACGCGGGCGGCCGCCACTGGGTCCTGCGCTCCGGTGAGCGTCGACTCTCGAGCTACGCGAGCGACGACTTGCGTTTCTCGGTCTCATGGAAGGCTTATTGCTTCGCCGACTCGGCCGATCGGTCCGCATTTGCCGCCGGACAGGCCAGACTTCCCATCGACGCCATCCTGCGGCGTCTCGTAGAGGAGCTGTGCGCGAGGGGTCGCTTGGCGGACCCGGACCATCACCTCAGCGATGCCGAGCTCGCTGAGCTCCTCATCGACGAGTTCGTCCCCTTCCCTCCCGCCAACCCCGGCAGTCCGGTGAGGACAAACGAGCACTCCGGCGAGAGCAAGCGAGCGCTTCGGAGCTGATCGATCAGGTCGTCCACACGTGATCGAGCGGTGCGGCACCGTACCCGAGCTCGGTGGCGAGGCGGAGCACCATGAGCACGCTCCAGGGATCGAGCATCCATTCATCGGGCGGTGACAGCCTGGCCGGCAGCTCGATAGAACGGAGAGCCGGACGGTGCAGAAACGACAGATCACCGCCACCACGGGCATTTGCCGGTCCAAGGGCCGCATAGGGCGACCGCTCAGGCGACTTCATCTCGTCGATCACCCGGTCCGATGCCTCCACCCCGAGCCAGCGGCACAGGGCTGGCAGCGTCGCGTCCGGAGAGTTCACGATGTCCTCGCCCCGAAAGCGCACGAAGCGGTCCGGTGGCAGCGCCTTCCCGAATTCCGTGATCCGCTTGTGCTGGAAATACCACAGGCTCCAGCAGAACTGGTGAAAGGCACTCGGCTCCACGCGCCACCACCCTCTCGTGGCCCAGGACTCGTGCATGGAGCGCACCGTCGCCACCGGGTGGCGCACGAGATGGACATATCGCGCCCGTGGGTATGCGGCGTCCATGCGGGCTAGGAAGGAGTCCCGCGACGAGCTCTCCGGAGATTTCTCAACGGTCGTCAACGGGGCCACGGCCGCGAGGAGATGATCGAGGACGCCGGCCACCGACCAGTCCTTCCTGTCCGTGAGCCATTCGAGCGCCCGTTCGATCGACGCCTCGTCCTGCGTTCCCTCGTGCTCTTGCGCCAGCGCCCGCAAGAGGCCACCGACGCGGTTGCGGCTCGGCGAGCCAAGCCACCCGGTTGGATCGATCAACAGATCCTCGACCACGTCCGCACGAAAGAGGCTCAGCTCGGGAAAGCTGTAGAGCTGCGGATGCTGACCGATCATGGCCGTGACGACCGAAGACAACGACCGCGCAGGAGCCAGCACGAACACGGGCGAGAACCAGCTCGGATCCCGCTCGCCGGCGGAGGCTCCGACCGTCACGAAACGATGCCGCTGCGGGAGCCGCGGACCGACCGGACGGTTACACGGCCGATTCTCGAGCTCATCACAGCCATCCAGTGGCCGCCCGTGCCGCCCCGGGTGCGATGCCGGAGAGATCCACTGGCAACACGATGCACAGTGAGTGCGGGGTCTCTTCGACGACTGAGATGCTCAGCGACGACGGAACCGCTATGCCAAGCTCGTCCTCGAGGGCAGCTCGCGGGTTCTCACGCAACGCCTGTCGGAAGGCGGGCTCTCTCGTCGCACGCTCGACGAGCCGTCGCTCGATTTCGGCACGGCCCGTTGGGAGCGGTTGATACGCCATCGATCAGGTATCCGCCGAGCTTGGAGAAACCCCAGTGGAGGGAGCCGCCGACGTCGCTGAACCAGGCGCTGGTGTCGCCGGCGCTACGGCCGAGCCTGCACCAGAGATGCCCCCGAGGCTCGTCGGCAACCCGGTGTCGATCGGGGTTGACAGCGTCGGGAGCCCCGAGCCGTCGTCCGTCGGCGTGGAGGGAGTACTGGGGGTCGAGGGGGTTGCCGCCGTTGACGCCGTGGACGGAGCCGCCGAGGCCGTCGACGGGCTCGAGGGCGACGCCCCCGAGGAAGGATCCACGATGTGCCTTCGCAGCAGCGACGCCGGCGAGAAGGGGGTAGCGGCACTTGTGGGCGACGTTGGCGTCGATGGGGCCGTCGGCGTCGACGGAGTCGACGGGTCAGTCACCGCCGGGGTCGACGGCTCAACAGCCGCCGGAGTCGACGGTGTCGACGGTTCCGCGTCGACGGGCGAACCCGGCGTGCTGGGCGTGGACGTCATAGCAATCTCCCTCGGCCTTGCGATGACTCGCGGTGCGAGCCCTCCGTGGCGCCGGGAGCCTAATGCGGCATGGCAAAACAGACCAAGACGTCGCTCGACGTGTGGCCTTCGGCGAGCAAGATCAAGCCGGCGAGGGCGCAGCGGCGCCGGCCGCAGGGGCACCAGAGGCCGGAACGCCCGCCAGAGACGCCGCCGGCACCGGGCTCAGCTCCTTCAAGGTCTCTGTCACCTGGCGCTGCAACTGGCGCACGGCGTTACGCCGCTCCTGCAACGATTGCAGGGCACCTTGCTGGCGTTGCTGCTCCGATTGCATGAGGCGGCGTGCCTCGGCGAGCGACTCGGAGATGTCCGCCTCCCGGTCCGCCGTGGCGTCTTTCACCAACCTGCGAACCTCCTCTTGCAGGTCGATGATCTCCCGCTGGAACGACGAGTTGACGATCGTCTGCGTCTGGCTGCACTGCTCGTTCAGCCAGCTCCTGAAGTCCGCCGCAAACGACGCCCGCGCCTTGCCCTTGAACGCCGAGTAGGCATAGAGCGCCCCGATGCCGATTCCAATGGCGATGCCGATGGGCGGCGACAGGATGGCGGAGGCCGTCACGCCGAGGCCGCCGCCCGACATGAGCCCGCCGAGCGACTTGCCCGATGAGAAGCAGGAGAGAATGCTCATCTTGTCGTAGCCGGAGAGCGAGCCGCGACTCATGCTGAGCGATGCGAGCTGCTCTTGAAGCCGCTCTGCCGTTGAAAGGCGCATTGAATCGCTCACGCTGAAGGAAGCGTCGATGTCCTCGAGGATCGCTTCCACGATCTCACTGAGTCGCTGGGCGGCCGCCTCGTTCAGGCGAGAGGCGAGGGCCGTCAGGTCGGCGATGGCTTCCCCCGGCATCGTGTCCATGTCGCTCTTGGATGGGTTCTTCAACCGAGCCTCGTAGCGTCGGCGTATCTCACCGAGGCCGGCCGTGACGTCCTCGGAGCGCTGCAGGCTGAGCTTGCGGACCTCGGTGTCGAGGCGGCGGGGCCGTTCCATCTTGCCTTCGTTGAGATCCTTCAGGCGCCGCTGTTCTGCCTCCAGCCGCTGCTTCGCGCCGCCGCTGGGCGACACGATGCTCAGCCGCTCCGTGAGGCTGCGCTCGACGCCCGCGAGGGGGCGCACGACCTCTCGCAGCAGATTGGCGTCTCGGAGAACGGAGGCTCGCGCCACGACGAAGTCTTGCAAGCTCGCCTGCAGCCGGGAGAGACCCGACTCGGCGAGCATCTCAGCGGCCTCCTCGTCGTCGTCGTTCTCGTAGGAGCGCAAGGCCAGCAGGCTGCTGACGGGCACGACCGGGCACGAAGCGAACCGGGGCGCCTGCTCGCGGAAGATCGCCGTGTTGTCGGCGAGAATCTGTTTCCATCCGCGATTGGCGTCGATCTTCGTGAAGGCGATCACGACGGTGTCGATGCGGGCGGAAGCCCGACGCAGGAACTCGAGCTCGGCAGCTCGAAACTGCGCCCCGGACTCGGAGACGAACAGCAGGGCATCGGCAAACTGCAGTGACTGGAGTGTCAGCTCGGCGTGGCCGGAGTGCAGGCCGCCGACGCCGGGGGTGTCGACGAGCGTGATGTGCTGCAGCAACGGGCAGGGAATGCCGAGCAGGACGGATCGGATGCCGGCTTCGTTTCTCGGGTTTCCTTGGATCGTGGCGAGCCGACGCGCCGTCTCGAAGTCGGTCTCCTCCTCGTCCTGCTCGCCGTAGCGCTGGATGGCGGCGTGCTCGGTCTCCGAGTACGAGAACGAGATGGGTGCGCCCGTGACGGCGTCGACGCCGACGGGTGACAGGTTGGGCCGGCCGATGAGGGCATTGACGAGCGAGCTCTTCCCGCGTTTGTCCTCGCCCGCCACGAGCACGACCGGCAACGACCCCGCCGGCGCCCGCAGGCGAGACTCGAGGCCGTCGGCGATCTTCGGTCGCTCCTCCCTGCGCAGCAGGCCGGAGCTGGAGCGGACGAGCTCCTCGACACGGGGGTTCATTGCAGTTCCTTCCAGAGGATCTGGTACGACCGGATGACGACGCGCGCCACCGCCGCCTGCCCCGGATCAGCCCGTGTCACGCGAAACGTCTGCCACCGATTCATGCCGGCCTGGGCGGCAGACAGGAGCGCGGGAGTCGACACGTCGCCGAGGCCGAGTCGGTTCGCCGCCGAGCCCGGGGCGAACAGCTGCGCCATCTCGGCGATCTGCTCCGGCGACATCTGCACCCTGCCCACGTAGCAGCGGTGGAGCGCCTCCAGCTCGTACACAGGGTGCAGTGCGGGATCCAGCCTCAACTCCTCGATGTCGGCCAGCCAGGCGTCCATCTCGGGGCGCCCGCCGCGGTTGGCGGCATACGCCATGCGCTCCAACGAGTCGATGACAGAGCGGACCTTGAGGACGTGGTCCTGCGGTCCGAGGAACCGCATGAGGGACTTCTTCACCTGGGCGATCCCGGAGACGCCCGACAGCTCGCGCCGCAGCGGAATGGCGGCGGTGACGCCGTCGCGGATGAAGCCGACCGCCCGCTTGACGCCGTACATGTCGAGGAGGTCCAGCAGCCGTTCGCGGTCGTCCGGCTCGACGGGCGCACTGGCGCTCACGAACCGATCCGTCGACCAGACCAAGCGGCTGAATGCCTTCTCCTCCATGGCCGCCAGCTTGGCGAGGTGCTGGACGTCGCGCTCCATGAGGGCGGCCGCCTCCGAGGTTTCCGCCACGAGGCCGATCACCGGCACGACCGACGACACCTCCGCCTCGAAGCGTCCGGCGTATTGGCCGGCAAGCTCGACGGCGACGGCCCAGGGATCGCCCATCGGATCCCCGAGCTGGTCGGCCTTCGATAAGACGCCGACGGCGTTGGCGGCCGATTGCAGCGTGTCCGGACCGCCGGCCTCCTTGAACAGCTGCGGGGCGGCGTAATCGTCCTGCATGACGGCCTGGTTGAAGAGGAACACGATGGCATCGGCGCGCTGGGCCGCCTCCGAGGAGTTGGCACCGAGGGCGAGGAGCTCCGTCGTCGAGGCGCTGTAGTCGGCGTGCACCGAGCCGAGGCCGGGCGTGTCGATGAGGGTCACGTCTTTCAAGGATTCGTTGGCAAGGTAGCAGTGCAGCCCCCGGACGCTCTCGACCGGAACGCCGAGCGTGTCCGGGAGGAAGCCATCAGCGGACAAGGGAACCGCTTTGACGACGCCGGCATCCGTCTCGATCTCGACGCGCTGCGGATGGCCGTAATGGAACCAGGTCACGAGACGGGTGCACTCGCTCTTGTTCGTAGGCGCCACTCGCTGACCGAGCAGGGCGTTCACGAGCGTCGATTTTCCGGAATTGACCGGCCCGACGATGGCGACGCGCACCGGCTCCCTGAGGCGGCGTTCCAGCTGGGTGCACTCGCTCTGCAAGGCGGAGGGCGCCCGCGTTGCCATTAAAGTGGAAACTCGCTCGATCAACTCGCTCGCCGGCACTGTTCGTCAACCTACCCGCCGTCTCGATCATGCGGATTCCGACTGGTCCCACGAGCCCCCACCGCGGCGCCCCGGCCGCCGTCTCGCTCGGCCGCAGGCCCTTAGCGAAAGCGACCCTGTTGGCCGGAGATCTCGAAGACGAGAGCCGTGTTGGCGCCCGGTCGTACGAGCACGCCCGTGCTCTTGGAGAACACCGCCGTCGGTCCCCGGTAGGCCTGTAGGCGCACGACGTGGGTGCCGGCGATGGCCGGGAAGAAGAAGCTGGCGTTCGGCCAGACGAAGAAGCGCCGATTGAGGAATTCCAACGCGAAGGACATGCCGGGATCGGCCGGGCCCGGCCGGCTGAGCGTGAGGGCCATGCCTCCCGGTCCGGCCGGATGCGGGCGTGGGCCGTCGATGGTGTAGGCGGTGAGCGGGGCGACCTGGAACAGCGGCTCGTCGAGTCGGACCCTGGCGCCGGTGGCGGCCGCCGTGTGCCACACCTTGCCGGCGCAGCTCGCCCGGACTTCCCAGATGGCGGCGTCCTCGGCCGTCGTCGAACGTGCCCGACCAATTACCTGCCCGAGCTCGACGGCGCTGCCAAGGGCAGGCCTCAGCTCTACGAGCTCGAACGGCTCGAGGTGAGCCGGCAAATCCAGCCGCCAGCTGCGCCGCAGCGTGACGATGTAGGAGGATGGGCTTTCCGTCATCTGGTACGGGGGAGATGCAGCGGCTCCGGTTCCGCCCCGGGGAGCCGCGGCAGCGCCGGCAGGGGCAGCAGGCGTCCGAGTCGGGGCGGGTGGGGCGGGCTGCGGTGCGGCCGCCGGGGTACGGGCTCGGCTCGCCGGCGGAGATGTCGGTTGGCGACGAGGAGCCGAGACCGTGGGCATCGTGGCGGCGGCGCGGGCGGCTGCCGCCCCCGGCCGAGACACAGGCGCCGGCGGCTCCTGCGGCGCGGGCGCCGCCCGCACGCGCTCGGCTGGCGGCCTCGGCATGGGAGGAGGAACCACCGGTGCGGCAGGAGGCACACCGGCCGCCCTCACCCGGCCATCGCCAGGCGGTGCCACGGCCGGGACCGGGGCCACGGGCGGTGGTGGTGGCGGTGGCGGTGGCGGCGACGACTTCGACCGGCGGGTGCTGACCGACGAGGAACTCGCGTCTCGGGACTCTCGGGTCCAGCCGGAGGCACCGAGGGCAACGACGGACTTCGGGTTGTCCTGTACGACGGGACGGACTTCGAGGCGCCGCCAGATCGTGTCGGCCACAAGGGGGATCCGGCTCGAGCCGCCGATCAGGTAGATACCGGCGAGATCAGACGGTGCCACTCGGGCGTCCTCGAGGGCGCGCTGCAAGGTGTCAACGGTGGCGTCGACGTCCGCTCCGATGAGGCCGTCGAGCTCCACGCGAGTCAACTGGATGGCACGTTCCAGGCCGGGCAGCCAGAGCTGGCAGGCGGACACCTCGCTCAGGGTCTCCTTTGCGCGCCGCACTTCGGCGCGAAGCGTGGCGGCGTTGTGCCTCTCCTTGGTGTCCTCGGCGTTGAGGAGAGCACGCCAGGCCTCGTCATCCTCGCCCACGAGCGTCCCGACGTAGTCGATGATGCGCCGGTCGATGTCCTCGCCGCCGAGCGGATCCCGGCCCGCCGGCTGTCCGGCCACGACGAAGTCCTCCTCGGTGCGGGTGAGCACGGCGGCGTCCATCGTCCCGCCACCGAAGTCGTAGACGGCGATGTTGGCCCCGATCGGCGTCGCCATGGCGAATCGGGTGGCCGCCGCCACCGGCTCGGGCACCAAGGTGACCGTTCGGATACCCGCCTTCTCGATCGCCTCCCGCAAGACGTTGAGACGCGTGGCGCTCCAGTCGGCCGGGTGCGTCACGCAAACCGTGGCCGGCACCGTCTCGCCCTGCTGGCGGCACGCTTCGGCGTAGACGCGCCGCAGCACCGCCGAGACGAGATCGACGACCGCGATGAGACGGTCGCCGAGGAAGATCTCGCCCTCGCCGATGGCCCGTTTCGGCGTCGGCTCGAAGCGCTCCGGGCTGAAAACGGCCTGATGCAGGGCCGCCGTGCCCACGAGGAACTCCTCGTCCTGGGTAAAGAAGACGGACGAGGGCATGCGCGAGCTGCCGTTCGACTCGACGTCGACAACCGTGGCGGCGCCGTCCCGCGAGGCGGCAACGACGGTGAAGCTCGTCCCGAAGTCGATCCCGAGGTACCACGGGGTCGGTCGCACGGGCACGAGGATAGGGCGCAGGGGGTCCTCCACGAACGAGCAGGCGCCGAAGCGGAGAAAACCGACCCCTACGACACCGATGAGCAGGGCGCCGTGCTACCCGTCGTCGGGCCGAATCGTGCTCGGGACTACTCGTAGTCCGGTATCGCCGGCAGCCCGGCTGCGACGCGCAGCTTGCGCCGCCGAGGCTCGGAGGTCAACAGCTCTTTCAGCTCGGGCAACGGCTCGGTCGAGAACATCATCGCCTCGAGGATGCGAATCTCGAGATCGTCGAGTTCCACAGTGTTCGTCGTCACTACCCCTCCTTATACGGCAAGCCCTCGATGTCCCTCGCTGACTCGACCCGGGGATGCCCCGTCGGCACGTGATCGAAACCTGGCGCAGCCGTCGGCATCGGCCCTCAGGGCCCTTGCCGGGCTCGTAGTCTCCTCGCATGGACGACGGAGAGTTGCAACCACCCGGCCGTGGGCATCGCCAGGTCCGTTTCTCGGCCCCCCCCTCGGCCACCGAGATCGTACTCGTACGCCACGGCGAAACCATCCCGGCCGATCCGGCCGAGCCCTTCCCGCTCCTGGACGGTCACGGCGATCCGGAGCTGGCGCCGCAGGGAGTCGAGCAGGCCGCTCGCGTGGCCGAGCGGCTGGCCGGATCGAGAATCGATGCCATCTACGTCACGACGCTGCGCCGGACTCACGAGACGGCGGCACCGCTCGCCGAGCGGAGCGGGCTCACGCCGCTCGTCGAGGCGGGCCTGCGCGAGGTCAGGCTCGGCGAGTGGGAGGGCGGTCTCTACCGCCACAAGGTCATCTCGCTCGACCCCGTGGCCCTGGAGATGATGCGGCAGGAACGTTGGGACGTCGTCCCGGGTGCCGAGTCGAACGAGGAGTTGGCGGCTCGAGTACGCGCCGGCATCGAACGAATAGCCGCCGAACATCCGGGCGGGCGGGTCGTGGCGTTCTCTCATGGCGGCGCTATCGGAATGGTCCTCTCCATCGCCACCGGCTCGCGCCCGTTCGCCTTCGTGGCCGTCGACAACGGCGCCATCTCGACGCTCGTGGTGAGCGGGGACCGGTGGTTCCTCCGGAGCTACAACGACGTCTGCCACCTCGCCTGAGGGGCGAGCATCCGCGGGGATGACACACCCTCCGCGTACCCTCAGCAGTATGGCCTGGTGCGATGGTCCCCTCCTCGGTTTCGACCTCGAGACCACGGGGATCGACACGGCGTCGGACGTCCCGGTGCAAGTTGCCCTCGTATGGACGACGGCCGATCGCATCGTGCGGGCCGACACGTGGCTCGTCGATCCGGGACGGGACATCCCGGCTGAAGCCATCGCCATTCACGGCATCACCTCGGAGCGGGCGCGGCGAGAGGGTAGGCCGCTCGCCGAGGCGGCGCTGCGGATTCACTCGGCCGTGCGGCGAGCCGCCGCCGAGGGCGTCCCGGTCGTGGCCATGAACGCCAACTTCGATGTCACCATCGCCGAAGGTCTCTTCAGCGCCTTCGGGTTGCCGGCGCTCGCCTGGCACTCCCTCCTCGACCCGCTCGTCATGGACCGGCACGTCGACCGCGCGCGCGCGGGCAAGCGCCGCCTGGACGCCCTCTGCGAGCACTACCGCGTCCGGCTCGACCAGGCGCACGATGCAGGCTCGGATGCCGAGGCGGCCGTGGCGCTCGCCCGCTGCATCGGGCGCCGCTACGGCGAGTGCGGGCTGCTCGACCCCGAAGTGCTGACCCTCGCGCAAGCCACCTGGCACGAGCGGTGGGCATCCGGCTACGACACCTGCTGCCGAGCCGACGGTCGCCCGGGTCTCGAGCCGGAGGAGTTCAGCTGGCCGTGCCGCCGACCGGCGCTGCCGGCGCCGGTGGTGGTGCCAGCGGAGCTGGCGCTGGCGCGCCACCGCCATCCGACTTTGAGCTCGCGCCGTCTTCTCGGGAGAAGCGTCGCCTGAGCGCATTCTCGCCCGGCGGCCTCAGCCTGCGCCGGCGGCGACACCAGGTGCACCCAGCTGCCCGGTACCGTTCTCAGCCCCCAATGAGTCGAGCACGATGTCGACGTCTGCCTCCGAAGACCGGGGATTGACGATAGCGATGCGGAGCACGACCTCTCGCTGATGAGTCGTCGGCACGACGAAGGCCTGCCCGCTGGCGAGGAGGCGTCTCGACCACTCGTAGTAGTCCGCCTCTCTCCAACCGAGGCGGCGGAAAGCGACCACAGACAGCATCGGTTCGGCCACGAGCTCGAGATAGGGAAGCTCACGGATGCGCCCAGTCGCGTATCGGGCGACGGCGAGCGTGCGCTCGATGGCCGTCGTGTAGGCGGTCGTCCCGAAACAGGCGAGGGAGAACCAGAACGGGAGACCGCGAGCGCGCCTCGTGAGGTGCAGGGCGTAGTCCGACGGGCTCCAATCGTCGCCCGTGCGAAGCGGTTCCAGGTAGCCGGCGTGCTGAACGTGGGCGGCTCGGGCTTTGTCAGGGTCCCGGTACAGCAAGGCGGCGCAGTCGAACGGGGCGAACAACCACTTGTGGGGGTCGACGACGAACGAGTCGGCCTGCTCGATGCCGGCGTAGAGATGCCGCACGCTCGGTGCCGCCATGCCGGCCCCGCCGTAGGCGGCGTCGACGTGGGCCCAGAGGCCCTCCTGGCGGGCGACCGACACGACGCCTGCTAGATCGTCGACGATGCCGAGGTTCGTCGTACCGGCGGTGGCGACCACGGCAAAGGGCCGCCGGCCGGAGCCGGAGCGGCGCTCCGCCGCCAGGGTCGCCTCCAGGGCTGGGCCTGTCAGGCGACCCTGCTCGTCCGGCTCGACGGCAAGGAGCTCGACGTCCATGGCCGCCGCCGTGCTCGTGATCGACGAGTGGGCCTCGACGCTGGCCGCCACCGCCCAGCGTGGCGGCTGCTCGATGCCCCGGCTGGTGAGGTCCCGGCGGGCGTTGTGGCGGGCGGCGATGAGCGCCGACACGTTGCCGAGCGTTCCGCCCTGTACGAAGACGCCGCCGGCGCCGTCCGGGAAGCCCGCCAGATCCGCCAGCCAGCGCAGTGCCTGGTTCTCGGCAAAGACGGCTCCGGCCCCTTCCAGCCAGCTCCCCCCGTAGAGCGACGAGGCGCTCACGACGAGGTCGAACAACGTGCTTGCCGGCGTCGGGGCGCACGGGATGAAGGAGAAGTAGCGCGGATGGTCGATCGAGATGCAAGCCGGGGCGAGAACCTCGGCGAAGACGCGCAGGGCCTCGCTACCCCCGATGCCCTCGGGCGTGATGGTGGAGCCGACCTCGGCTGCCAGCTCTTCCGGTGTCCGCGGGCCGTCGAGGGGGACCGGATCGAGGTGGATCCGGTCGGTGGCGTAGGCGATCACGTCGGCGGCGAGCGACTTGGTGGCGTCAGTCCATTCGTGCACCGCCCTATCGTGCCTGCTCGTGAACGATTCAGCTGCATCCTCGGCTGCAGGGGGCCCGAGACCGCGCGCACTCGGGCGGCCCGGCAGGCTGGCGGCATACGGCACCACCGTGTTCGCCGAGATGTCCGCCCTGGCCGCCACCCATGGAGCAATCAACCTGGGGCAGGGGTTTCCCGACGCGGACGGGCCGACCGTGCTCCTCGACGCAGCCGTCGAGGCGATCCGGCGCGGGGCCAATCAGTACCCGCCCGGTCGCGGGGTGCCCGACCTCCTGCAGGCGATCGCCGCCCACGAGGAACGGTGGTGGCACGAGAGCTACGACCCGTCGTCGGAGATCCTCGTCACAGCCGGTGCCACGGAGGCGATCGCCGCTGCCGTGCTCGGGCTGTGTGGGCCCGGTGACGAGGTGCTCACCTTCGAGCCGTACTACGACTCCTATGCCGCCACGATCGACCTGGCCGGCGCCCGCCGCAAGGTGGTGAGGCTGCGAGCTCCGGACTGGGCCTTCGACGAGGACGAGCTCGAGGGCGCCATCACGCCGGCCACGAGGCTCGTGCTCCTCAACAGCCCGCACAACCCGACCGGCAAGGTGTTCTCGCGCCATGAGCTCGAGCTCATCGCCCGCCTCTGCATCGAGCACGACCTCCTGGCCGTCACCGACGAGGTGTACGAGCACCTCATCTTCGACGGCGTCCACGTCTGCCTCGCCGGCCTGCCCGGGATGCGCGAGCGCACGATCAAGATCTCGAGCGCCGGCAAGACCTTCTCGGCCACCGGCTGGAAGATCGGCTGGGTCCTCGGTCCGGCGTCCCTCGTCGAAGCCGTGCGCTCCGTCAAGCAGTTCCTCACGTTCGCGAGTGGCACGCCGTTCCAGTTCGCCGTCGCCAGCGCCCTCGCCTTGGGGGACGACTACTTCGCCTTGGTGGCGAGCGCTCTCAAAGAGCGCCGGGACCGCTTCTGTGACGGCGTCGCCGACCTCGGCTGGTCCCTGCAGCGCCCGCAGGCGACGTACTTCGCGACCGTCGACATCCGCCAGTTCGGCGAACAGGACGGCCGGGCGTTCTGCCGCGCGCTCGTGACCGAGCGTGGCGTCGCCGCCATCCCCACGGAGGTCTTCTACGACAACAAGGAGGCGGGGCGGCCCCTCGTGCGTTTCGCCTTCTGCAAGCAGGACGGCGTCCTCGACGAGGCCCTGCGCCGGCTCGCCGGCCTTCCCCTCAGAGCGGAGCGATGAGCCTTCCGGCGACATCGTCCATGAAGGCGGCAAGAGTGAGATCCCGCTCTGTGACGCCGCCGACGTCGTGGCTGCTGAGACGGACATCGACCGTGGCATAGACATTCGTCCACTCGGGATGGTGGTTCATGCGCTCGGACTTCAGTGCCGCGGCGGTCATGAAGGCGAACGCCAGCTGAAAGCTCCCGAAGGTGAACCGCTTCGTGATGGCTGCATCTCCTTCGGCGACGGACCAGCCGTCACGCCCGGCTACCGCTGCGGCCAGCTCGGCCCCTGCCAGGACGCCCACGGCTCGATGGCGTCAGCTCGCGAGAAGGCTGAGACGGTTGACGGCATCGGCCGCCACGTCCCTCCGACGGCGGCCCGTGGCGTACGACGCCCGCTGCAGCAGCCCGTCGAGGTACACCGTCGTGCTGACAAGGGCCGTCTTGGCATCGTTCGCCCGCAGCGGGATGGGCTCGCTCACGCGGTCGAGACCGCCGACCTCGAGCAGCGCCGAGCGCAGGAGGAGCACGCCCGCCCACGCCTCTTCGAAACCCACAGCCGTCGTGCGCATCCAGGCGCTCAGACCGAAGGTGAGGGTCAAGGCACCATGCGTCAGGTCTTCGGCCTCGAAGTCTGCGACGCCGTGAGCGAGCGCCGTCGCGAACTGCACGGAGCGGAGCTTCCTCTGCCCGACTGCTTCAGCCATCTGACCTCCTTTCCGCGGCCTCACAAACCAGTTTGCCGAACGGGTGTGTCACGGTGGTGGATGCGTGCTGCAGGCGACCGGTCCGCTCGGTGCCCGCGGGCGAGCAGGCGGCCTCCGGAAGGCGAAATTGTCCCCTGCCCTGGTCAACGGTCGACAAGCGTGCTTGACTTTCTCAGCTGAATATGAGGGGAGGCGCCGTGGCGCGGCCTATTTGGACCGGAGCGCTCAGCTTTGGTCTTGTCAACGTGCCGGTGGGTGTGTACTCGGCTACCGATGACAAGACAGTCCATTTCAATCAACTCGAGCGAGGGACGTCGGACCGCGTCCGCAACAAGCGCGTCAACGAGCGCACGGGCGAGGAGGTGGCATTCGACGCCATCGTGAAGGGCTACGACCTGGGGGGTGGTCGCTTCGTCGTCATCGAGCCGGAGGAGCTCGAAGCCGTCGAGCCCGGGCGTTCCCGCAACATCGAGATCACCGACTTCGTCGACCTCAACGAGATCGACCCCGTCTTCTACAAGTCGACGTACTACCTGGCACCCCAGGGTCCGGGCGCCGAACGCGCCTACGCCCTGCTGCGCCAGGCCATGGAGGAGACGAACAAGGTCGGCGTCGCCTCGTTCGTCATGCGAGGCAAGCAGCACCTCGTGGCCATCCGGCCCGACAAGCGAGTGCTGGCGCTCGAAACGATGTTCTTCGCCGACGAGGTCCGTGACCCCGTGGCGGAGCTGGGCACGCTTCCGAGCGAGGACGTCTCGTTCCAGGGCCGCGAGCTCGACACGGCGAAGCTGCTCGTCGACTCCATGACGACGGAGTGGCAACCGGAGCAGTACCGGGACACCTATCGCGACGCCGTTGAGGATCTCATCGAGCGCAAGAGCCGGGGCGAGGTCGTGAGCACGGGCGCGCCGGTCTTCCAGCCCGCCCCGGTGGTCGATCTCATGGACGCCCTGCGGGCGAGCGTGGACGCTGCCCGCCTCAAGCGAGCGGGAGCCGAGAGCCTGACGTCCGAGACACCCGCCCAGGCCAGCCGCCCAGCCACGGCCACGGCCGGCAGCGGCTCGAAGAGACGCCCCTCGCCTCGGGCGGCAACCGAGCCGCAGGGCATCCGCTCTCACGCTTCGAAGGCCGCCCTGGCAGAACGGGCAGCCGAGCTCAACATCGCCGGCCGCTCCAAGATGAGCCGCGACGAGCTGGAGGCAGCCGTGTCGGCAGCCGAAGCCGAAGCCGAGCGGGCGTCGGCGGCATCGCCGGGCAAGCGCCGAAAGGCGTCCTGAGCAAGACAGCCGCTCGGGCTCGCTGGCCTGGCGTCATCAGGCGCCGGCTTCGCGAACTCACATCTTGGCGAGGTCGCCGAATCGCGCATAGTTGGAGATGAAGCTGAGCTTGGCGAGCCCGGTCGGGCCGTTGCGATGCTTGGCGATGAGTATCTCCGCCACGCCGCGGTCGCTCGAGTCCGGGTTGTAGACCTCGTCCCGGTAGATGAACATGACGACGTCGGCGTCCTGCTCGATGGCGCCGCTGTTGTGGGAGACGATTCCGTTGGCGACGAAGCTGTGGGTGCCGGGCACGTAGGCGTCGAAGACCTCCTCCTCGCCGGCCGGCGTGATGTCCTCGACCCTCGACCAGGCGATGGCGGCGAGCGGGCCGAGCCGGGAGTCGTGCGAGCGCGTGCGGGCCGACACGGCACCGCCTGCTGCGCCCGAGCCCCCGCCCTCGGGGTAACCCGCCCCAACCGGCTCGGGCAGGTCGAGCGGAGCTCGGTCGTCCGGCACATCGCTGACGGCGACCGGTGTCCCGATGGACAGCTCACCCACCGGCAGCCATCCTTCCGGCGTCAGCAACGGGTGATTGGCCGTCGCCTTCAGCACTTGACCGCCGGCGAGACGGAGGGCGAGCACCGCTTTGGTGCCGGTCGACCACGCCTGCACCATGACGGCGGGAACGAGGCGGTAGTCCTCGTCGAGCGACCACACTTCGACATTCGCCTCCCCGGCGGCCGCCAGCCGGGCGATCGTGCAGGGAGGCCCGCCGGCGAGGCTGACGACCGTGTCGCCCGCCAGGCACTCGCGCAGGTCGGCGAGCATCGGTCGCTTGTCGGCGCGCGACTCGAGGTTCCGAGAGAGCTGGCTCAGCGCCACGACCGGGATCTGCAGCTCTCGTGCGAGGATCTTGAGGCCGCGCGAGATCTCGGAGATCTCGACCTGGCGGCTTTCTGCGGAGGATCGCCCCGTCATGAGCTGCAGATAGTCGACGACGACGAGACCAAGGCCGCCCTCAGCGCTCTTCATGCGCCGCGCCTTCGCCCTGATGTCCATCACCGTCACGTTCGGGTTGTCGTCGATGTAGAGGGGCGACGTACCGATCCGCCCGATGGCGCCGGCAATCTTCGACCAGTCACTTTCGACCAGCCGCCCGTTGCGCAAGCGGCCTGCGTCCACGCGTGCCTCGGCGCACAGGACGCGCTGGGCGAGCTCGAGATGGCTCATCTCGAGGGAGAAGAAGAGCACCGGCACGCCGATACGGGCAGCGTGCGCCGCCAACCCGAGGGCAAAGGCTGTCTTTCCCATGGACGGACGGGCACCCACCACGACGAGGTTGGAAGCCTGCAGGCCGTAGAGCTCGTGGTCCAGATCCTGATACCCCGTGGCCACGCCGGTGATCGTCTCGCCCAGGTTGTTGAGATACTCGAGGTGATCGAGGCTCTCAGCCAGGAGATCCTTCAGCGCTCGGGTGGAGTCGCTCGAGCGGCGCTGGGCGACGTCGAAGACCATCGCCTCGGCGCGATCGACCGCGGCGACGACGTCGGCGGGCAACTCGTAGCCGATCTCGGCGATCTCGTAGGCGACGCCGATGAGGCGCCGGAGCACGGCGTGCTCCTGCACGATGCGGGCATAGCGTCCAGCGCTCGAGATGGCGGGCGTGTTCGCCTGCAACGAGATGAGGGCCGAGGCGCCGCCGGAGGCCTCCAACGTGCCGTGGCGTCGCATCTCTTCGGCCACCGTGACGGCGTCCGCCGGTTCACCTCGGGCGTAGAGCGCCGTCACGGCAGAGAAGATGTGGGCATGCGACGGCTTGTAGAAGTCGTCGGCCGAGACCTCCTCCACGGCCACGGCGATGGCGTCGCGGGACAGCAGCATGGCGCCGAGGAGCGACTCCTCCGCCTCGAAGCTGTGGGGGGCGATGCGGGCGATGGAGCTCCCTCCGGTGGCTCCTCCGGTGAGTCCGCCCGGCTCAGTCAGAGCCGGCCGTGACCGCCGAGGCTGCCGCGCCGGGTTGGGTATCGGGGGGATGCTCGCCATCAGGAGCCTCAGGATGCCCTAACTGCCCTGGGGGTCGATAGGGCATCAACGTGTGGAATACGGAGCTCCCCGAGGGGAAAAGCCTGTGGGCAACACTGTGGAGGGCAGGATTGGTGTACGCACGGCGTCGTCTCGCCATCACCCGGCGCCGATCCGGCGAGCCGCCGTCCGGGCGCGACAACGTTTCCCCGCCAGAGGTTTCTCTCGGACAGCTCTTCCGGCGCAACACGGAGTGAGTCCATGCCGGCCATTGGTTCTCAGCCCGCCGGGACGACCTCGACGGTGACGCGGAACTCGACCTCGGGATGGAGTCGGACAGCCACCTCGTGCACCCCGATCGAGCGGATTGCCTCCTCCGTGGTGAGGCGGCGACGGTCCAGGGTCACGCCCGCCTGCTGATGAACGGCCTCGACGACGTCTTGTGTCGTGACTGACCCGAAGAGACGGCCCTCAGCGCCAGCACGCGCCGGGATCTTGATGACCATCGGCACGAGCTTGCGGGCGACGGTCTCGGCGCCTTCCCGGTCGCGGGCGTCCTTGACGTCGCGGGAACGGCGCATGGACTTTGCCTGCTGCTCGATCCGCGGCGTTGCCGGGATGGCTTGGCCGCCCGGGATGAGATGGTTGCGGGCATAGCCGTCGGCAACGTCGATGACGTCGCCCCGCTTGCCGAGGCCGTTCACGTCAGATCGGAGGACCAGCTTCATCACTCGTCCTCCGCGCTCGGCACCGAGACGAGCTCGTCGAGCAGATCCTCGTCGGGCAGCTCGCCGTCGAGGGTGGCGGCGTCATCTGCCTCCGGGGCGCCGGGAACGTCCGGAGCCGGAGCGCCCCGACCGCCGCGGCCCGGGCCTCTCGGCGAGGGCCGGTCGCTCGTCGTGCGCTGCGTGTAGGGCAGCAGTGCCAGCTCGCGGGCGGTCTTGATGGCGAGGGCGACATCGCGCTGGTGCTGTGCGCAGTTGCCGGAAACACGGCGAGCCCGGATCTTCCCCCGGTCCGACATGAACTTGCGCAGCAGCCCGATCTCCTTGTAGTCGACCCAGGCGATGTGCTCTTTGCAGAAGATGCAGACCTTCTTCTTCCCGCGGCGGGCAGTCTCCTTCGGCGCCCGACGCGTGCCGCGATCGCGGTCGTTGTTGCGTGCCATCAGAACGGCTCCTCGTCATAACTCGCATACGGTGCTTCCGGCTCAGGTGCTGACGAGCGGGCCGGTGGAGCCGACGAGCGACCGCCGCCGCCCTCGCCCGGGCCTTTCCGCTCGTTCTTCGTCACGACGGCGCTCGCCCAACGAAGGCTCGGACCGAGCTCGTCAGCGACGACCTCGACCTTCGAGCGCTTCTCGTTGTCGGCCGTCTCCCAACTCCGCTGCTCGAGGCGGCCGGTCACGATGACGCGGGCTCCTCGCCGCAGGCTCTCGCTGGCGTTCTCGGCGAGCTCGCGCCAGCACACGACGTCGAAAAAGGACGTCGCCTCCTCCCACTCCTGGGTCTGGCGGTTCTGCCAGCGCCGGTTGACGGCGAGGCCGAAGGTCGTCGTCGGCTGCCCGCTCGGTGTGAAACGAAGTTCGGGATCGCGCGTGACGTTCCCGACGAGCACGATGGTGTTCCCGTTGGACATCTCTCAATTCTCCTGTGTCGTCATGTCGCTCAGCTGGCCGGGGTCTCGTCGCCGGGCGCACCGGTGGCTGGGCCAGGGGTCTCGGCGGCCTCTGCCGCGATCGGCGCTGTCGTCGCAGCCGCCGTGCTGCCGGCGGTGACATCCGAGCGGGTGCCGGAGCGCCCTGCGCCGGTTGGCGCCGGAGACGGTGCCGTTGTCCGGGGCGGCGACGAGCGCTTGCGCCCGTGCGATGCCGCTCTGCCGGCGACGTCGTCCGGTTGCCGGATGACCTTGTGGCGGAGGACGGCGTCCTCGAGGGCCAGATAACGGTCCACCTCGGCCATGGCGGCCGGTTCGGCCGTCGCCTCGAGGACGAGGTAGTACCCCTCGGAGCGGTGCTTGATCTCGTAGGCGAAGGTGCGACGGCCCCAGTGGCTGACGCTTCCTGGAGTCCCACCCTTCGACCGCACGAGCTCGTGGACACGCTCGACACGTTGGCGGATGTCGCCCTCTTCGAGGTCGACATCGAAAATGACCATGACTTCATAGGGCCGCATTGCGGCACGCACCTCCTCCGGACCCGGCGCCGTGCGCTCGGGGCCCCGGTGCGACCGGGGCAGGGGCAGATAGGACGTTGGTCATGGTAGCCCACGCCTTGCCTGCCTCCGGCAGGAAGACGCCCCGTACGGTTCCGACGACGTGCACTCGCCAAGTATGGGCGCAGGGTGTGTCACGACCCTACGACGGCACCGTGAGGGCCTCCCGTAGCTCGCTCGAGCCGTGGTAGGACTCGGTGTCAGACGGGAAGGCCCCGCTGCGGACCTCGGCGGCATACTGCGAGACGGCCGCTGTGACGATCGTCGCGAGGTCGGCGTAGCGGCGCACGAACTTGGGAGCGATGCCCTTCGAGAGACCGAGGACGTCGTGCAGGACGAGGACCTGTCCGTCGCAGCCGCTGCCGGCTCCGATGCCGATCGTCGGGACGTCCACCTCTGCGGTGATCCGCTCGGCGAGCACGTCGGGGACGCCTTCGAGCACGATCGCAAAACACCCCGCCTCCGCCAGGGCGCTGGCGTCGCCCACGAGCTCCTCGGCAGCCGAGACTTGGCGACCCTGCACTTTGTAACCGCCCATTGCGTGGACCGACTGCGGCGTGAGGCCGAGGTGGGCCATCACCGGGATCTCGGCATCGAGGATGGCCCGCACGACAGGAAGGCGCCGCCGGCCGCCCTCCAGCTTGACGGCGCCGGCGCCGGCGCGAACGAGCTTGGCGGCGTTGCGCACGGCCTCGAAGACCTCCGTGTGATAGCTCATCCACGGGAGGTCCCCGATGACGAGGGCGTGCGGGCGGGCTCGAGCCACGGCTCCGATGTGGTGGACCATCTGCTCGACGCCGACGCTCAAGGTGTCTTCATAACCGAGGACAAGTTCGGCCAGCGTGTCGCCGACGAGGATGAGGTCGACGCCGGCGGCGTCGACGAGGCGGGCGAACGGCTCGTCGTAGGCCGTGATCATCACGAGGGGTTCGGCGCCCTGGCGGCGTTTCCTGCTCCGTACCCACGGAACGGTGACGTGCTCAGTCATGTTGCTCTCCCTTCCGTCCAGCGCCTCATGGCTGCCGGCGGCGTCGTGGGGCTCTGTTCTGTGCTGCTCTGTGTCGCTTGTCCTGCCTGTCTCGCTTCTTCGGCGGCTCCTGCGCCGCCGCCCGAGGCACTCGGTCGCTCGAGCGGTCAGCCTCGAATCCGGGTGCCGCCCGCGCCGCCCACGGTGAACATCCGCAGCAGGTGGTTCCAGCAGCACTCGATGCAGACCTCGACCACATAGCAGGCGAGCTCTGCGCTGTTACGGGTCAGCTTCGTGATCTCGCCCGGCGCCAGCGCCCGGCCGCTGGAGGGCAGCCGCGGACCGAACGCGAAGGAGACGTGGACGAGCTTCGCCTCCTCGCAGATCGGGCATTCCGTCGCCGTCTCGCGGCCGAGGTTACGTGCCACACGTAAGAGCTCGGGCTGGGCGTCGCAGACGTCGAGGCGTCCGAGCCGGCCGCGACGGTACTGGCTGACGACAGATTCCCGCATGAGCCGGTACTCGATGCGTCCGGGGTTCGGCGGGCCGCCCGCTCCCCAGAAGCTCTGTGACCCGCTGCCGACGTCTGCCATCGCACAACAGGTTAATGCTGCGGCTGCGTGGGGGCCTCTGTTCACCGCCCGGATCGCTCCGCCCGCGCCGGCAGGTAGCGCCACCACGTCGCCGTGAAGGCGATCGTGAGCGGCGTGAGGATGAGGACCTCTGCTGCGAGGAAGTGCCCGCTGAGGAAGATCCCGGAGTCCCAGAGCGCATGCACGACGATGAACGGGGCGAGGCGGCGGTACCGGCGGTAGAGCAGGACACTCGCGGTGGCCCAGAGGAGAAGAGGAAGGACCCCCCACCCGTAGTAGAGGTGATAGGAGCCGCGCACCGCCACGGCGAGCACCACGACCCAGAGCGGTCTCAGCCCCAGCTGCTCGAGTCGCCGCACGAGGTAGCCGAGCACGACGAGCTCCTCGACGACGCCGGCCACCACGGCCATGGCCACATAGGCGACGCCGTAATACGCAGGCACACCTCCCGTCGCCGGAGACGGGTTGTGGACGCCGAGGGCGTGCAACGCCAAGCTGCCGCCGACGATCGGGATGAGGTCACACAGTGCGAACACCGGCAGCAGCAAGGCGAGATCGGCCCGCACCTGCTGGCGATCGAGCCCGATGGCTGCCGGGCCGCCGTCGCCGCCCGGCAGCGAGAGCAGGTAGAGCACGAGAGCGCCGGCGGCCAGCGGCAGCAACACCTCGACGAGCACGAAGGGAAACCCGGCTCCCATGTGCCCGGGGAACAACACCGGGATGCGCTTGCCGGCACCCTCCCCGAGTAGATAGGCGACGAGTGCCTGCAGGGCCGAGATCACATAGGGCAGCGGAAAGACGGCGAGCACGATCAGGAGCTCGACGACGAGGCGGCGGCGGCCGGCTGGCGGCACCGGCCGTGGCGGCCCCGAGGGCCGGATCCCGCTCCCCATCGATGGCACCGGGCCGACCCCGCCGTGCGGGGCCGCCATCCCGGACGAGAAGGGGGTCATCTCCCGCCCCGCCGTTTCGAGCGGGCCGACGCCGGCGGGCGCACCGCCCGGCAGCCGCTCGCGACCGGGTGCCTCGGGCGGTGCCGGCGGGAAGGGAGTGGGTTCCACGACGAGCCGCCGCACGACGCCCGGCCCGACGCCCTCCGGAGGCGAGATCCAGCCGGTCCAGCTCCAGCCGTCCCACCAACGCCACGCTGAGCGCCCCCACGGATCCGGGTACCAGCCCGGGTTGGACGTCCCACCGCTCCCCGGCGGTTGGACGAGCTCGGGCATGGCGCACAAGCGTAGAGGGCCGGCCGCCCCGGGCTTTGTGGGCGAATCCACAGAATCGTCATCCCGACATATCGACACGATATGTCGGCCGTGTTATAGTCAGCGGCGTGCTGGAGATGGCGATACTCGGTCTTTTGAAGCGGCAGCCGATGCACGGCTATGACCTGCGCAAACGACTCCGCAGCGATTTCGGACTGCTCTCGAGCCTCTCCTTCGGTTCGCTCTACCCGGCCCTCGCTCGTCTGGAACACGACGGCGCCGTGCGGGAGTTGACGGCGGCACCGGAAGCTCCACCGGCCGAGGTCGTAGCGTTCACCGGCTCCATGGCAGGAGAGCGCGCCGCCTTCCGCGCCCGCTTGGCGGCGCGCAGCTCCGCTGTCACCCGCCCAACTCGGACGACCGCCACGTCGAGGACTCGGAAGGTCTACGAGCTGACGCCGAGTGGTGAGGAGCTCTTCGAGCGTCTCCTCGGCGACGACGGCGCCGACAGCAGCGACGGCAAGGACGGCAAGGCTTTTGCGCTCCGCTGGGCTTTCGCCCGCCATCTGGCGCCGGAGGCTCGACTGCGGTTGCTGGAGCGGCGCCGTCGCCAGCTGGAGGACCGGCGTGTCGCCATCGTCCGTTCGGCCGACTCGCCGCCACGCCCCCTCGACCGCTTCGAGCGATCCCTCGTCGAGCATTCGAGTGCCACTATCGCCTTCGAGCTGGACTGGATCGATCACCTCATCACCGCAGAACGGGCGGCACGACCCGACGGCGTCGGGGAGCAGCAGGAACCGGCGGCCGAGGTGTCATGAACCGAACCCGAACCATCAGCGAGAACCGAACGACAACACACCCAGCGACACACTGAACGCCAGCCACAACAAGAGCGCTTCGCCTCTTCACGAGTCAAAGGAACGAGGAATGTCCAACAAGACGATCAAGGTCGCCATCGCCGGCGTCGGCAACTGTGCCAGCGCGCTGTTGCAGGGGATCGAGTACTACCGCAACGCAGATCCAACCGAGAGCGTGCCGGGTCTCATGCACGTCGAGCTCGGTGGCTATCACGTCGGCGACACCGAGGTCGTGGCTGCCTTCGACGTGGACGCCGCCAAGGTGGGGCTCGACCTCAGCAAGGCGATCTGGGCAAGCCGGAACAACACCGTTCGCTTCGCCGACGTTCCCTCGCTCGGAGTCACCGTGGAGCGCGGGCCGACATTCGACGGCCTCGGTCGCTACTACCGCCAGGTCATCGAGGAATCGCCGGCGGCTCCGGTGGACGTCGCCGAGGTGTTGCGCTCGAGCGGCGCCGAGGTCCTCGTCGCCTACCTGCCGGTCGGCTCGGACGAGGCACAGAAGCACTACGCCAGCGCCGCCCTCGAGGCCGGTGTCGCCTTCGTGAACGCCATTCCCGTCTTCATCGCCAGCAACCCGCAGTGGGCCAAGCGCTTCGAGGACGCCGGGCTGCCCATCATCGGTGACGACATCAAGAGCCAGGTCGGATCGACCATCGTCCACCGGGTGCTCACTCGGCTGTTCGAGGACCGCGGGCTGGTCTTGGACCGCACCTACCAGCTCAACGTCGGCGGCAACATGGACTTCCGCAACATGTTGGAGCGCGAGCGCCTCGAGTCGAAGAAGATCTCGAAGACCCAAGCCGTCACGAGCCAGTTGGACCGCGCCCTCGGCGAGGACGACATCCACATCGGACCGTCCGACCACGTGCCCTGGCTGGAAGACCGCAAGTGGGCCTACATCCGGATGGAGGGCCGCAACTTCGGGGACGTCCCGCTCAACTTGGAGCTCAAGCTCGAGGTCTGGGACTCGCCGAACTCAGCAGGCGTCATCATCGACGCCCTCCGGTGTGCGCGCATCGGGCTCGACCGGGGCATCGGCGGTCCCCTCATCGGTCCGTCGGCCTACTTCATGAAGTCGCCTCCGGTGCAGTTCCACGACGACGAGGCCCACCGCCTCGTCGAGGAGTTCGCCCTCGGCGACTGAGCCGGCGCGGCGGCTCGCTACCGCACGGCGGCAAGTCGCCCGGCGGTAGCAGATGTGGCCGTGAGGAACCGCTCCATCTCAGCGGTGTCGAGCGGCTGCGAGAACAAGAAACCCTGTCCCGTCCGGCAACCCATCTCCCGCAACAGCTCCAACTGCATGCGCGTCTCGACGCCTTCTGCCACGACGTCGAGGGCGAGCACCTTGGCAAGGCCGATGACGGCTTCCACGATGGCGGTGTCGTGGGAGTCGACGCCGAGCCCGTCGATGAAGGAACGGTCGATCTTGAGCGAGTCGATCGGCAGCTGGCGCAGGTAGCTGAGCGAGGAGTAGCCGGTGCCGAAGTCGTCCACCGTGAGATGCACGCCGAGATCGCGCAGCAGGCGGAGCGTGTCGAGGTTCGAGGCGACCTGTGACAGCAGCGTCGTCTCGGTGATCTCGAGGTAGACCGAACTCGGCGGGACCGCCGACGTGGCGAGGGCACCCGCGACGGCAGCGACGAGGTCGGGGGAGGCGAGCTGGCGGGCCGAGAGGTTGACGGAGACGGAGTAGTCACCCTGCAGGGAGTACTGACGCCGCCACTTCGAGATCTGCCGGAGCGCCTCGGAGAGCACCCATTCCCCCACGGGCACGATGAGCCCGGTCTCCTCGGCCAACGGGATGAAGTCGAGAGGGGAGATGACGCCCCGGTCGGGATGCGCCCAACGGATGAGGGCCTCCGAGCCTCGCAAGGTGACGTTGCCGAGGGCAACCACGGGCTGATGGACGAGGAAGAGCTCGCCGCGCTCCAGCGCCCGCCGGAGGGCGGCGCCGAGGTCCACCCGGGAACGAGCCCGCGAACGTAGATCCTCGTCGAAGAACTCGATGGCGGAGCGTCCGCGATCCTTCGCGCGGTGAAGGGCGGCGTCCGCCTCGCGCACGAGATCCTCCGCCGAGGTCCCCGGGCGCGAGATGGCGGCGCCGATGCAGGCGGACACGAAGAGCTCGGAGGTGCGCTCGATCTCCATCGGCTCGGTCATGCAGTCGAGCACGCGGACGGCGAACCGGCTCGTCTCCTCCTCGTCGGCCGTCTCTCGAACGATGACGAGCTCGTCCCCGCCGAATCGGGCGACCGTGTCGCCCACCCGCACCGCTCCGGCCAGTCGGCTCGCCATCTCGGCGAGCACGAGGTCGCCGGCGGCATGCCCGAGGGAGTCGTTGACATCCTTGAAGCCGTCGAGATCCACGATGAGCACGGCGACGCGCTTGCCGTGCCGCTGCGACTGCGCCAAGGCGGTTCGCAAGCGGTCCATCAGGAGGTCCCGGTTGGGCAGGTGCGTGAGCGGGTCGTGCAAGGTGGCATGGCGGAGGGCGTCAGCCGCGAGGCGGCGTTCCGTGATGTCCTGCACGACCATGGACATCCCGCTCACGATCCCTCGTTCGTTGCGGACCGACGAAGCCGTGCAGGAGACGTGCACGCTCGAGCCGTCTTGGCGCTTCCACAGGGTGGCGTGCCCGCGCACCGCCTCGCCTTCACGCACTCGGGCGATGATCGCCGCCGCCTCGGCCGTGCGATCGGTCTGGAAGAGCAAGGAGAGGGGCGACCCGATGGCAGCGTCGCACGAATAGCCGGTGAGCGCCGCGGCGGCGGCGTTCCAGCTCGTGATGTCCCCTTCGAGGGTGGTGCCGAAGATGGCGTCGGACGAGGACTCGATGGCGGCGGCCATCTCCCGCAACGCCTGCTCTGCCTTCAGGTGCTCGGTGACGTCGGTGGCGTTGATGACGACCCCGGCGACGCCGGGAACGTGCAAGAGATTGTGGGCCACTCCCCGAAACGAGCGGAGGGAGCCGTCGGCGTGCCGGTTGCGGAAGCTCACCGGTGTCACGGCCCCTGGTGTCTCGCGGAGGTGCTTGAGGGAGGCAAGGGTGGAGTCGATCTCGTCGGTCGGGAAGAGCTCGGCATGCCGCCGCCCGACCAGCTCTCCTGGCTCGTACCCGAGGCTCGTTCGCACGGCGGGAGACGCGTAGGTGACGACACCGAAGGCATCCGTGACGATGATGGCGTCGAAGGCATGCTCCACGAGGGCCTCGATGCGGACGCGGTCCTCCGGACCGCCTCCTGGCATCGGTGAGATCATCGAAGCCCGTCCTCCTGGTGGGTACGCCTCGGCCACGAGACCGTTTGCGACACTACTCATCGCAGGCCCACCGCAGGGGGTTATCGGTGCTTGCGCTCGGTGCCGTCCGGAGCGGGAGGACGCGCCGCGTACCAAGCGCGCAGGCGGCGCCTCGCCTCCTCGGCTCCGACGAGCCCTTCGTCGAGTCGTATCTCCATCAAGAAGGCGAGCGCCTCGCCGACGAGGCGCCCGGGCCCGATTCCGAGGACGGACATGACCTCGACACCGTCGAGCTCGGGGCGAAGGGCGTCCAGCTCCTCCTTCTGGCGGATCTCCGCCAGGCGCGCCTCGAGCTCGTCCATCCGTGCACCAAGGGCGCGTGCCCGTGCCGCGTTGCGAGTCGTGCAGTCCGCCCGGGTGAGCTCGTTGAGGCGCTGCAGCTGGTCTCCGGCATCGCGGGCATACCGGCGAACCGCGCTGTCGGTCCAGCCGAGCTGGTAGGTGTGGAAGCGGAGGTGCAGCTCGACGAGGTGGCAGACCTCGTCGATCTCCTCGGAGGAATACCGCAACGCCTTCATGCGCTCCCGTGTCATGCGGGCGCCCACGACATCGTGATGGTGGAACGAAACGCCATCGGGTCCGACGGCGCGCGTCCTCGGCTTGCCGACGTCGTGGAAGAGGGCGGCCAGGCGCAGCACCTTGTCCGGCCGCGTCTTCGACACGACGGCGATCGTGTGCGAGAGCACGTCCTTGTGCCGGTGCACGGGGTCCTGCTCCAGGGAGAGGGCCGGCAGCTCGGGGAGGAACCTCGCCGCCAAGCCGGTGGACACGATGAACCACAGCCCGGCAGCGGGGGCCGGCAGGGTGATGAGCTTGTCGAGCTCGTCGCGGATGCGCTCGGCCGACACGATGGACAGGCGCTCGGTCATGGCGGCCACCGCCCTCACCAAGGCGACGTCCGGCTCCAGCTCGTAGCCGGCGAGGAAGCGGGCGGCGCGCAGCATCCGGAGCGGGTCGTCGCTGAAGGACGTCTCCGGGTCGAGCGGCGTGCGCAAGCGCTTGGCGGCAAGGTCCTGCAGACCACCGTGGGGATCGAAGAGCTCCAGATCGGGCAGGCGCAAGGCCATGGCGTTCACCGTGAAGTCACGCCGCGAGAGGTCGACCACGATGTCGTCACCGAAGCTGACCGAAGGGTTCCTCGAGTCGGGATCGTAAGCCTCCGCCCGGTGTGTCGTGATCTCGAACTGGCGGCCGCCGTAGCGCATCCCGATCGTGCCGAAGCGCTTTCCCTGCGTCCAGGTCGTCTCCGCCAGCCCTGCCACGAGCTCCTCGATCTCGTCGGGAAGGGCGTCGGTCGTGAGGTCGATATCAACCGAGTCATCCCCGGTGGCGCCCCCGGGGCGGCCGGCGATGGCGTCGCGCACCGTTCCGCCGACGAGGTAGATCGACTTGCCGGCAGCGGTGAAACGCTCGGCGACAGGAACCGTCGCCCCCAGAACGGGCCGGAGACGCTCTGGAACCACGGTCGGCGAGGGTAGCTGGCCTTCGGGCGTCACTCGGACGGTTCGTCGAGATGAAGGCGCCGTGCCGCCGCCACGACCTCGAGGGCGTGCGCCCCCGCCGAGCCGGCGCCGGACGGCGGCTCGGGTCGCAAGGTCTCGCCGGCGAGGGCGGCGACACAGGCAGCCGAGGAGGCTGCCAGGGCATCGAGGTCGTAGCCGCCTTCCAAGAAGACGATGCGGCGCCCGGCCGGCGCCAGCCGCAGCGAGCGCGACGTCAGGTCAGAGAAGTCACCGGCCGTGAGGCCGAGGTCGGTGAGGGGATCGTCCCGGTGGCCGTCGAAGCCCGCCGAGATGAGGACCCAAGCCGGGGCGAAGCGCTCGGCCACCGGCTCGATGACGGCATCGAAGGCCGCCCGGTAGACGTCGCCACCGGTCCCTTCCGGCATCGGCAGGTTGACGGTCGTGCCGAGTCCCGGCCCGCGGCCCATCTCGCGGAGGGCACCGGTGCCGGGATAGAAGGGGTACTGGTGCATGGACACGTAACACACGTCAGGGTCGTCGTAAAAGATGTCCTGCGTCCCGTTGCCGTGGTGGGCGTCGAAGTCGATGATGAGGACCCGCTCGCCACCGGCCGCCAGGGAGGAGGCGGCGACGGCGACGTTGTTGAACAGGCAGAAGCCCATCGCCCGCGCCGACAAGGCGTGATGCCCGGGCGGCCTCACGGCCAGGAAGGCCGAGTCGGCCTCGCCCGCCCGCAGGCGGGCGATGGCGTCGAGTCCGGCGCCGGCCGCGCGCAGAGCCGCTTCATAGGACGCCTCCGAGGCACTCGTATCGGCGTCGATCATGCCACCGCCCTCGGCGCAGAAGTCGCCGAGGGCGTCCACGTAGGCGGCTTGGTGCACCGCGGTCAGCTCGTCGCGAGTCGCCTGGCGCGGCTCGAAATCTGTCAGCGCCTCTGCAACACCGGAGGCAGCGATGCCCTCGAACACGGCGTTGAGCCGGTCGGCCCGCTCGGGATGGTGGCGTCCGGTGTCGTGATGGCTGAAGGCGTCGTGCCGGCCCAGCAAGACGGTCATCGCATGACGGTACCGCGGCAGGAGGGAGGACCCGTCGGCCAGTACGCTGAGTCATCGTGCGCGCGCCCTTCCTGCACGGCTCCCCACGCGCCGGCGCCGTCGCGAGCACGGCGGCGGCGGTGCTCGCGAGCGCCCTGCTCTGCGTCGCAGGCCTTGGCGCTCCTCCGGCAGCGGCGGCCCCTGCAGCCGCCAAGAGCGCCTTGACGCTGCAATCGCAATCACCGGCCTTCATCTCGAGTCAGAACGGCGTCAGCCTCCGAGTCGGCATCGACTCGGCCTTGCCGGCCAGTCGCCTCTCCATCGAGGTCACGCTCTATTCGGCCATCGTCGACCGCTACAACTTCCGCCAGACCCTTTCCGGGTCGTTACCGAGCCTCCTCACGCCGCTCGGGAATCCCGGCGTCATCCCCCTCGACCTGAGGAGCCTGGACTGGACGCCCGGTAGCGACTTGACGCTCCGCCTGCCCGTGACGGCACCGGATCTGCCCGGCAACCCACACACCGGCACCGGCGGTGTCACCCTTTCCATCTTCGACTGCGCGCCGCCTACGTGCGGCGGCGTCTACCCCCTGCAGGTGTCGCTGCTGGAGAACGGCGTCGGCCCGGTCGCCAGCTTCACGACGTTCCTGATCGTGACCCCGCCATCGGAAGTGGATCGCCCCGGCACCCATCCGCTCCACTTCGCCTGGGTGCTTCCCCTCGGCGCTTCGACGGCCATCTCAGCAGCGGGCGTCGGGCAGCGTGACAGCGGCGACTTGAACGAGCTGGAGTCCATTGACTCGGCCCTCGAAGCAGCCCCGAACGCCGCCGTCTCGCTCGACATCTTCCCTCAGTTCATCGAATCGCTCGAGAACCGACCCGACCTTGCCTCCCAGGCGGCGCTGGAGGCGCTTCGCACCATCGCCGGTCAGGCGGCACAAGCAGACATCCTCCCCGGCACGTTCGTACCGGTCGACCCCGACGCCGTCGTCGCTTCCGGCCTCTCATCGGCTCTGAGCGAGCAGTTGGCACGCGCCCGCCAGATCCTCCAGCCGGAGTTCGGCTACGACGCCCATGACTACGCCGTGAACGGGCCGCTCAACGCTGCGGCCCTCGCCCTGTTGACGCAGTCGGGGATCAACCGGCTCATCCTGCCGAGCTCCAGCGTGCAACCGCTCTCGGCCACCTACTCGCAGTGGACTCCGACGGCTCCCTTCCTCATTCCTGGGTCGGCCGTCGAGGCGATGGCCTCTGACCCGGGACTCGACGAAGACCTCGCCAGCACCGCCCCAGCGGCATTGAAGGCCCAGGACATGCTCGCCGACCTCTCGATCCAGTACTTCGACAACACCGGAGCTCAGCAAGCCGTGGCGCTCGAGTCCCCTCTCGGCGTACCGCTCAACGCCGCCTTCCTGCAGGCCATCCTGACGGGCTTGTCGAGCAGCTCGATCGTGCACGCTCAGACGCTCACCGAAGCATTCGACACGGTTCCACCCGACTCCAGCAACACCTCACCCCCGAAGCGCCAGCTGAGAAACGTGGCGCCGTCACCAGCTGCGCTGCTGCCGGCCACCACGATCAACGCCGCCCTTGCCAGCGTGGCAGCCCTCGCTTCTGTGTTGCCGGATTCGACTCACCCTCGCGGCAAGGTTCCCCTCAGCGATCTCGTCCTCATGGCCGAAGGCTCCGGCGAGTCGCTCTCCGAGCGCTACGGATATCTGGATCCGCTGATTCGGCAAGCCGACTCCCTCGCCGGGCTCGTCAGCCTGCCCTTCGGGCGCACGATCACCGTGACGTCACTGCAGGCGAAGGTCCCCATCTCCATCGTCTCGAATTCGCGCACGCCGTTCATGGCCGTATTGAGCGCCGCCTGCCCCGGGCTCGGGTTCCCGAAAGGCGATACCTGGCGTGTCATGATCTACCCGCGGACGAACATCGTCCCGATCCTGTTGAGCGCCAGGACGACGGGTGACTTCTCGCTCCAGCTCACGCTCGCCACCACGAGCGGCTTCACCATCCAGAGCGGCTCCATGACCATCCGTTCGACGGCCATCTCGGGCGTCGCCGTGGCCCTGTCCATCGGAGCGGCGGCCTTCCTCGTCGTGTGGTGGCTGCGCTCGATCCTCACGAAACGGCGAAAGAAGCACAAACTGCGGGGAGCTGCCCTGGCGGCCGGCGTCATCCCCGGCAGCAGCTCTGGCGCGTGAGCCTCCCCGGCGGCGAAGGCGAGCCCGAGAGTCCCTCAGCCGGCTTCGAGGACGGTTCTGGGCTCGGCCGCGTCACGGCCCTCATGGCCGGGGGCACCCTGCTCTCGCGCCTCACGGGCCTCCTGCGCCTCCTCGTCGCCGCGTATGCGCTCGGCGGCAACCAACTGTCGGACGCCTTCAACCTCGCCAACAACACGCCCAACATCGTGCACGACCTCGTGCTCGGCGGCGTCCTCTCGGCAACCTTCGTCCCCCAGTTCGTTCACCGTCTGGCGTCGCGGCCCCGCCAGGAGGCCGAGGAGTCGATCTCTGCGGTCGTCTCGCTCTCTGGGGTCGTCCTCTTCGGTGCCACGGTCGTGTTCCTCCTCGTGGCGCCGCTCGTCATCGACCTCTACTCCGTCGGGGCGCACACACCAGGCCTGGCGGCCGAGCGTCAGGTCGCCACGGATCTCTTGCGCCTCTTCGCCATTCAGCTCCTCGGGTACGGGACGATCAGCTTGATGGGAGCCGTGCTGAACACGGTGCGGCGCTTCGTCCTCGTGGCCTACGTGGCGGTCATCAACAACGTCGTGGCCATCGCCGTCCTGCTGGAATTCGCCCATGTCGTCGGGCGTCACCCGACTCTCGCCCACGTGCAGCAGGATCATGGCGTCCTCCTGCTTCTCGGGCTCGGCACGAGCGCCGGCGTGCTCGTACAGGCGCTCGCCCTCTTGCCGGCGACGATGCGATCCGGACTTCAGCTGCGCTTTGTCTGGAGCCCGCGAGATCCCGCCGTCAGAGAGATCCTCTCGCTGTCCAGCTGGACCTTCGGCTTCGTCCTCGCCAATCAGGTGGCCGTCTTCGTCGTCCTCGCCATCGCCGTCGGGCTCGGCCACGCCAGCGTGACCGATTACACGTACGCCTATCAGTTCTTCCAGCTTCCCTTCGGCATGATCGCCGTCTCCGTCATGAGCGCCGTCATCCCGGAGCTGGCGTACCGCTTCAGCATCCACGACCTACCCGAGATGGCCCATCAATTCGGCCTCGGGCTGCGTCGGATGATGGCCGGCATCCTGCCGTCGACCGCCGGGTACCTCCTCCTTGCGGGGCCGCTCATCGCCCTGCTCCTTCGGCACGGGGATTTCGGGTCCGCCAACGCTCAGCAGACCGGTCAACTGCTGGCGCTGCTCGCCGTGGGTCTCCCCGGGTACTCCGTCTATCTGTTGTGCATCAGCGCCCTGCAGGCGATGCGCGACACGAGGTCGGCCTTCTTCCTCTACCTGTTCGAGAATTCGGTCAACATTGTGTTGGCGGTCGTGCTGACACGACATCTCGGCGCCCGCGGTCTCTCGCTTTCTCTTTCGATCGCCTACAGCGCGGCTGCCGTTGCCGCCCTCGTGGTCGTGCGGGCCCGCATGGGCGGCCTCGGCGGCCGCCAGGTCGCCCGATTCATCGCTCGCTCCCTCGCCCTCAGCGCGACGATGGCGGCGGCCGTCGCAGTCGTGACGGCCGCCACGTCCTCCTCGAGCGAGGCGGGACTCCTGTTCGAGGTCATCGTCGGGGTCCTCGCCGGCGTCGTGACCTACGGCGCCGCAGCCGGCCTCGCGGGTACGGTCTCAGGCTGGCAGACTGCACAGAAGCGGCGCCCCGGCGTCAGGAGGGAAGCACATGGCCACGATCCGAGTCGTCACTGACAGTGCCACAGACCTCGATGCCTCCGTAGCGAAACAGCACGGCATCGCCATCGTCGATCTCGACGTACGGCTCGGCGACATCGGACCCGAGACGACGAAGACGTGGTCTCCCGAGATGTTTTGGCAACAATGTGCCAAAAGCTCCAGCCTGCCGGAGACCTCGGCCCCATCACCCGGCGCATTCGTGAACGCCTATCTGGCCGCCGCCGACGAGGGATGCGACGGCGTCGTCTGCATCACGATCTCCTCCAAGCTCTCGGCCACACACCAGGCGGCCGTCGCCGGCGCCGCCGAGGTGAAGGATCGCATCCCCGTACGCGTCATCGACTCGCTGTCGGTGACCATGGGGGAGGGCCTGCTCGCCCTCGCCGCCGCCGGGGCGGCCTCCGGTGGTGCCGGCCTCGAGGAGATCGCCGACGCCATCACGGCCGACCTCGAGCGCATACGGGTGTACGGGGCGCTCGACACCCTCGACAACCTCCGGAAGGGCGGCCGCATTGGGAGCGCGCAAGCCTTCTTCGGATCGCTGCTCGCCATCAAACCCGTCATCGAGGTCCGCCATGGCCTCGTCGAGGCCGAGTCCCGCCAACGCACCCGTTCCCGTTCCCTCGAGTATCTGGCGGACAAGGTGAAGAGCGCCGGCGAGGTCGAACAGCTCGCCGTAGTGCACGCGGCGGCCGCCGACGTGAACAGCTTCGTCGACATGCTCACCGGTGTCCTGCCTCGCGACCAGATCTGGCTGAGCTACATCGGCCCCGTCATCGGCACCCACTCGGGCGCCGGCGGCATCGGCGTCTGCTTCAAGCTCAAGTGACAGCGCCGCCGCAAGACGACCACTCGCCGGTGCACGACCGCGTGTCGGCTCCGCAGTAGCCTGCCCGTCATGTCTTCCGACGACGGAGTTGGTGGAGCGAAGGACAGAAGCGTTCCCCCCGGCAACGACTGGGCGTCGCTTGCCACCGCCAAAGTGGAAGAGGCCGTCTCGCTCGTGCGCGATCGCACGGTCACTCCCGTGCTCCGTGCCGTCCGCTATGCCATCTTCGGCCTGCTGGCAGTCTCCATCGGGGCGCTGCTGGCCGTCCTCGTGGCCGCCGGCGCCGTCCGGATACTCGACAACTACCTCTTCCACCGGCGCGTGTGGGCAAGCTACCTCGTAATCGGCGGAATCTTCTCGGGCCTCGGGCTGTTCTTGTCGCGGATGCGCCATCCGCGCTCGTAGCGCCCCAGCTGGCCACGGCACCAGCACGTGAACCGAAAAAGGAAGTCATGAGAACAGGAAGCGTCCGCGACGTTGTCGTCCTCGGGTCCGGCCCGGCAGGTCTGACGGCCGCCATCTATGCAGCCCGCGCCGATCTCAACCCACTCGTCCTCGAAGGCGAGCCCTCCTCGACAAGCGACCAGCCGGGCGGCCAGTTGATGCTGACGACGGAGGTCGAGAACTTTCCAGGCTTTGCCGAAGGTGTCATGGGGCCGGCCCTCATGGCCGAGATGCGCGCCCAAGCTGAGCGTTTCGGTGCCGACCTTGCCGTCGAGAAAGCTTCGCGGGTGGACCTGTCGGCGTCACCCATCGAGATCTGGGCCGGCGACGACGAGGGTGAGCCGTCCGTGCGCACGAAGGCCCTCATCATTGCGACCGGCGCCCGCTCGCTGCTGCTCGGCGTTCCGAACGAAACGCGGCTCATCGGCCACGGTGTGTCCACGTGTGCCACCTGCGACGGCTTCTTCTTTCGCGACAAGCCGATTGCCGTGGTCGGTGGCGGGGACTCGGCGCTGGAGGAGGCCCTCTTCCTCACGAAGTTCGGCAAGTCCGTCTCCGTGCTCCACCGCCGCAAGGAGCTGCGAGCGTCGCGGATCATGCAGGACCGGGCGTTCCGCAACGAGAAGATCGACTTCATCTGGGATTCGACCGTCGTCGACGTCCTCGGCAACGAGCGTGTCGACGGTGTCCGCATCAAGGACGTCAACACCGGGCAGGAGCGTGACCTGGCGGTGGAAGGTGTCTTCGTGGCCATCGGCCACGCTCCGAACACGGCGCTGTTCGCTGGGCAGCTCGAGATGGACGCCAACGGATACCTGCTCACGGTAGGTGGGACGAAAACGGGCCTTCCCGGTGTTTTCGCATGTGGTGACGTACAAGACCATGAGTACCGCCAGGCCATCACGGCTGCGGGCTCGGGCTGCATGGCGGCGATCGACGCCGAGCGCTACCTCGCCAGATTGCAACACGACCTGACATAGAGGAGATGGCAATGGCCGACAACATCATCACGGTGAGTGACGACACCTTCGACGAGCAGGTGACGCTCGCCGACATACCCGTCCTCGTGGACTTCTGGGCGGAGTGGTGCGGACCCTGCAAGATGGTGGCGCCCGTGCTCGAGGAGATCGCCGACGACAAGAAGGGGACCTTGCGCGTCGCCAAGGTCAACGTCGATGACAACCCGCGAACGGCGCAGCGGTTCCAGGTCATGAGCATCCCGACCCTGTTGCTGTTCAAGGACGGTGAGGCGCAGAGCCGGATCGTCGGTGCTCGACCGAAGAGCCAGATCCTCTCCGAGGTCGAGCCTCACCTGTCGTAGGCTCTCGGCGACGGTGCGGGCGCGGCGCCGCGCTCGATAAAGAAAGCCCTTTGTTTTTACGGCAATTCGCGCCCCAAAGCCGTCTCTGAGGTCGTACGATGGTTCGGATGTGTCCCGCCGCGAACGCGCAGGCTTTCCTGCCTCGATCGATCGACGGATCGCACGACGTGCTTCCCCTGTCGCTCGACGCCGCCGGGGAGGCTGTCAGCGACCTGCAGTCACGACTCGTGCGCCTCGGCCTCTTGGAGGCGAGCATCGCCACGGGGATCTTCGATGCCGAGACCGGGCGCGCCGTGGCGGCCTTCCAGCGCCAGCGTGGTCTGCGATGCGACGGCGTGTGCGGACGGGAGACGTGGGCGGCGGTCGTCGAGGCGGGTTTCGCCCTCGGTGATCGCAGCCTGTACCGGCGGGCGCCCATGATCCACGGTGACGACGTCGCCGAACTGCAGCGGCGTCTCAGCGCCCTCGGCTTCGACCCTGGTGGCGTCGACGGCATCTTCGGCGACCGGACGGCTGAAGCCCTCGGCGAGTTCCAGCAGAACGCGGGGCTCGTCGTCGACGGGATTTGCGGTCATCTCACCGTCGCCGAGCTGAACCGGCTGGCGATTCGGCCGGGTGGGGGGGACCTCGTGAGCAGCGTTCGGGAGCGGCTCATCGCCTCGACGCGGGGCGTCAGCCTGCACGGGCGCAAGATCGCCGTCGGCGAGCAGGGCGGCTTCGCGACCGGGGTCGCCGCCGTCGGGCGGGCGCTCTCCGGGCTCGGGGCCGAGTCGCTTCAGCTCCACCACCCTGACGAATCCGAGCAGGCGGCCTCCGCCAACCGCGCCGGCGTCGACTGTTACGTCGGTCTTCGTCTCGAGCCGGAGCACGCAGCCGTGAAGACGATGTACTACCGGGGCTATCGCTACGAGTCGGAGACGAGCCGATCCCTCGCCAACCTGATGCGTTCCGAGATCGCAGAGCGGCTCGGCTTCTCGGAGAGCTCGACGGAGGGAATGGCCGTCCGGATCCTCCGCGAGACACAGATGCCGGCCGTTCTCATTGAGCTCGGTGACCCGAGTCTCGTCGTGATGAAGGTCGCAGAACTGGCCCAGGCGATCGTGAGTTCCCTCGAGCAGTGGCTGATGGTCGACTGGGAAGCAGAGGGCTCGTCCACAACCTGATGCACAGGTTGTGGATCACCGTTTATCAGCAGTCGAGACGTTGGTTCTCTGTCTCAACCTCAGGTTGAACTACTCGAGGGCCGCATTCCCGGCGATGATCACCCGGTAGATGCGCTCCAGGTCATCGAGGTTGGCGAACTCGATGACGACCCGCCCGTGCTTGGCACCCATCTCAACCGAAACGCGGGTGTTCAGGTAATCGCCGAGGAGCTCTTCCAGGTCGAGGAGGCCAGGCGGACGGAGACGCGTCGCCCCGCCAGGGTGCGCGGCGGGCCCGCCGCGAGCCCCAGGAGCGCTGCTCCCGTGGGACGGCGGTGGTGGTGGGATCTCCGCCGGCGCTGGCTCGGGCACCGCTTCGTCGGCGCGCAGGGCGCTCCGCACCATGTCCTCTACTGCCCGCACCGAGAGACCCCCTTGGACGATCTCGAGCGCCAGCCGCTCCTGCAGGGCACGATCGGGAGAACCCAGCAGGGCACGGGCGTGACCGGCCGTCAGCAGGTTGTCCCGCACCTGACGTTGCACGGCGGGAGGAAGCTGGAAGAGGCGGAGAGAGTTGGTCACAGCCGTCCGGCTCCTGCCGACTCGCCGGGCGACCTCGTCGTGCGTCAGGCCGAAGTCCTCGATGAGCTGTTGATAGGCGCCGGCTTCGTCGAGCGGATTCAGATCTTCCCGCTGCAGATTCTCCACGAGCGCCTGCTCGAGGCTCGTGACGTCGTCGACGACCCGGAGAACGGCCGGGATCGTCGCCAGCCCAGCGCGACGGGCCGCCCGGTAGCGGCGTTCGCCGGCAATGATCTCGTACTCGCCGGGCGTGATCTCGCGGACGAGAACCGGTTGTAGGACTCCGACGGCCTTGATCGAGTCGACAAGGGAGGTCAAGGCCTCTTCGTCGAACTGCTTGCGCGGCTGGTTCGGGTTCGCCTTGATCTGATTGAGCGGCAGCAGGATCAAGTCCGAGGAGGCGGGACCCGGGCCGCCTTGCGGGATCAGGGCACCAAGGCCCCGACCGAGACCGCTACGACGAGACACCGGCCACCTCCTTCGCTAACTCTCGGTAGGCGATGGCTCCCCGGGAGGTCGGGTCGTGCACCGTAATCGGCTCTCCGAAGGAGGGGGCCTCGGAAATCCGAACGGTCCGGGGGATGATGTTCTTGCAGACGATGTCGCCGAAGTGCCTTCGCACCTCCGCCACGACGGAATCGGAGAGCTTGGTGCGTGCGTCGTACATCGTGAGCACGATCGTCGTGACCGCCAACGTCGGGTTGAGGTTCGAGCGAACGAGCTCGACGTTGCGCGTGAGTTGGGAAACCCCCTCGAGTGCGTAGTACTCGCACTGGATCGGCACGAGCACTTCGGTAGCGGCCGTGAGGCCGTTCAAGGTGATGAGACCGAGCGACGGCGGACAGTCGATGAGAACGAAGGCGAAGTCGTCGCGGATCCCGTCGATGGCCTTGCGGAGCCGGTGTTCCCGGCTCAGCACCGGGACGAGCTCGATCTCGGCACCGGCCAGGTCGAGCGTGGAAGGAGCGAGGAACAGGTTCTTGATGTTCGTCGGCTCGATACAGTCCTCCATGGCGACGTCGTGCAGCAGCACGTCGTACATGGAATAGTCGAACGTGCGGGGATCGATACCCAAGCCCGTGCTGGCGTTGCCCTGGGGATCAAGGTCGACGATCAGGACCCGGAGTCCGAGATCGGCCAAAGCGGCCCCGAGGTTCACGGCGGTCGTCGTCTTGCCGACGCCGCCCTTTTGGTTGGCGACGGCCATGACGCGAGCCGGGGACGTGACGGGCAGCGCCCCGGTGGCGGCATGTGGATTCGCCACCGTCATCTCCTCTCCAAGCACGTCCGACATCAGTCTCCCGTCACGGTCGTCGCATGGGGATCGATCACGTCAGCACCTCCGGGCGTAACGTACCCGATCTGAGGATCGGGATCTGTGGTGTGGCGCTCCGACATGGGAGAAACGGTCGCTTGCAGGCGGCCCGGATAGCGGGCCTTCATCTGCTGCAGGCGGGCATGGGTATGGGCGTCCAACTCGGGGCCGATGGTCATCTCGAGCAGCGGCAGTATCTCGTCTCGCAGGTAGGTGCCCCGGACCATCCATTGGAAATAGTCACGTCCGTCATGCGAATAGGGGCCGTAGAGCCGCCCGCCTGGGAAGGTCCGCTCGAGCCATCGGAACAGTGACTCGTGGCGTACGTGCATCCGCAGGGTGATCTGCGGTTGCCGACCATCACCGCCGAAGTGGCCCTCCCCGAGCAGCAGACCGGCGAGGAGACCCAGCTCGAGTTCGGTCGCCATGAGGTCTGCTCTTCCTTTCAGGGGGTAGCTGGAGAGGTCGCAGGTGTTTCACCGCAAGGTACCACGTGGAACATTCTCCACCCGGGCATTCGAGTGCCGCCCCGGGTGTTTCACCGCAAGGTACCACGTGGAACATTCTCAGAAGAGCGGGCGCTTGGCCGGAATCCCGTTGCGGCGCGGATAGCGCTCGGGGCACAGGGTGCCCATCGACAAGACGGCGTAGCGGAACCCTCCCGCTCGCCACTCCTGGGCGGGGCCGAATCCGAGCGTGGCGACCGCAGCGGCCGGCCAGCGGGCCTCCAGTTCGGGCGACGGTTCGGTCTGCTGCGCCGCCGCCCCGCGCCCGGTCCGAGGACCGCTGGACTCCTCATCAACCGGCAGCGGTGGTTCGGAAACGATGAGCCGGCCGTTCAACTGCAAGAAGGGAGCGGCACACTCTGCTGCGACAGCTGGGCGCCCGAAGGAACGCGCCACGACAACGGCGGCGCTCGCCCGCCACGAGGACAGCCGTCCCGCCACTTCGGCACGCTCGCCGAGGATCTCGACTCCACGGCTGAGAGCAAGGGTTTCGAGCGTGTGGTGCAACCACTCCGCTCGTCGCTGGGAGCCTTCCAGCAGCACGACGCGATCGATGCCGGGAGGGGGTGAGAGAGCCAGGACGAGGCCGGGGATACCGGCGCCGGCTCCCAGGTCGATCAGCAAACCGGGAGGGGACAACGAGCTCCGTGCTGCCGCGCAGACCGCCAGGAAGCCGACGGCATGATCGATGTGGCGCTGCACCGGTTGATCCCCGAGATAGCCGCGGTCCCGCGCCTCGAGGAGCAGCTCGCTGAGCGCGGGGGCGTCCGCCATGGTGATCAGGCGGACGCGGTCACGAACCGCCGATCACTCGGCGTCCCCGTCGTCGACATCCTCGCCGATGTCGTCAGCATCCTCGCCGACCACGGCCGAAGCCGCAGCCGGCCGCACGACGACGTAACGCCGCGGGTCCTCGCCTTCAGAGCTGGTTGCAACGCCAGCGACCTCACCGACGGCGTCATGCACCGCCTTACGGTCGACGGCGTTCATCGGCTCGAGGGCTTGGGCCTGACCGGACGTGACGACCTCCTCCGCCACCCGGCGGGCGAAGTCCTTGAGGGCGGCAGCTCGACGGGCTCGGTAGCCGGCCACGTCGACGTGAATGCGCCCGGCATGCTCGTCGGAGCGATGTTGCACGGCAGTGCGGGTCAGCTCCTGCAGAGCGTCGACGGTGACACCCCGAGGACCGACGAGCAAGCCGAGGCCATCGCCGAGGACTCGGACCTGGATGACGTCGTCGTCGATGCTGCTTTCCACGGTGGCGCTCATACCGAAGCCGTCAACGACCCCACGTACAAACGTCTCGGCCAGCTCGGCTTGGGCTTCGATGCTCATTTCTTCCTCCTTGGGCGCGCCGGTCGAACGGATCGGGCGATCTTTGTCAGTTACGGCCGCATGGTCCCGCTGGGCCGTACCGCCCCGCTGCGTGCCGCGGGACCGCCCCGTGGCTCCTCCTTGACCCTTCGGCGTGTCGCGAGAACCGTCGCCGGAAGGTCCTCGAGATCGCTTTCGACCAGACTGGTTCGCTTCCGAGCGGCCACTGGCGGTCCGGGCGCCAGCAACCCCGTCATCGGGAGCCCCAGCTGCCGGGGCCGAGGGTGCCCGACCGTCAGGACGCTTGGGCCCACGGTGGGAGCGTGCTTCTCCGGATCCACCATTCGACGGCCGCCGAGACGGGCGCTTGGCGCGAGCTTGAACCGGTCGCACACGAGCTCGGATGCGGGCGCCGCTGCGCCGCAGCCCGAACATGGCGCTGCGCGGCTCCTCCAGCACGACGACTTCCGCATCAGCCTCTGCGACACCAAGTTGGTCAAGAGCCGCCTCGAGTGCCTCCGCAATGGTCCTACCGGTTGTCTCGACCCACTCCACCGTTAGCGCGGCCTCCCGCGGCGCCGGGCCGGCCCCGAGCTGGAGGGCGGCGTCGTGGAGGAGGAGCCCGGTGCACCGTTACCCGAGGTCGAGGGCGGCCTCGCTCTCGACCCGTTGCCGTTGGGACTGCCGTCGCGCCTCGAGCCGTCGGCGGGCCGTGGCCTGCCACCCTGACCCTGGGCCTCGCCGGAGGGCCGCGCTGGCCGCGTCTGTCCCGGCTTCGGCTGCCCGGGTCTCGGTTGCGCTGGTCTCGGTTGTCCCGGCTTGGCGGGATGATTCGGACGCGCTCCAGCCTGGCCGGGGCGATTTCCCCCGGTTGGCCCACGCGACTGGCTGGTTGCCGGACGGTTCCCGCTGCCCTGGCCGGGCTTTGCCCCCGCCGGGCGGGGACGCTGCCCTGGTCGCTGGCCCTGACCGGGCTTGCGGATCGGCTTGCTGGCGTTGCGAACCGCCTCCTCCGACGGCTCGAGAGTCGGGTCCGTTTGCGGAGCAAGAGCGGCCAGGCGCTGTCGCCAACCCTTCGGCGCCGGCAGCGCCGGCGGCGGCGGGTTCTTCGCCTTCATCTCCTTCAGCTTCCGCATCGACTCGAGGATGTGCGGGTCCTTCTTGTACATCCACTCCTGCTGGCCGATTCGGAACATGCTCGAGACGATGAAGTAGAGCCCGACGCCAGCCGGGAACTCGATGTAGATGAAGACGAAGATGAGCGGCATGAACTTCTGAATCTGCTGCATCTGCTGGTTGGCGCCAGCTTGCGGGTTGCGGTTCGTGATCTGCCAGATCGAGACGTACTGCAGGGCTACGGCGACGAGGATCACGACGATGAAAGGAATCACGTCGACCCAGTGCGCCTGGTGGGAGCGCACCGAGTCCGCCAGGTTGAGGCCGAAGGCTTCCATCCGGCCGCCGCTGTGGACGAGGTTCTGATAGAGCCGGGTCTTCGTGTTGATGAACTCGGGGTTGGAAACGACCCTGCCCTTCACCGTGATCGTGTGCGTCAGCCCTCGAATGGTGTTGTACAACACGATGAACACGGGGAATTGCATGAACATCGGGAGGCAGCCGCCGGTCGGGCTGACACCGTTCTCCCGGTACAGCGCCATCATCTCTTCCTGCTGCTTGGTGGTGACCTCCCGCCGCTCCTCAGGGGTCATCCCCGGCTTCTTCTTGTACTTGTTGCGCATCTTCATCAGCTCTGGCTGAAGAAGTTGCATCTGCATCATCGATCGCGTTCCCTTGCGGGTGAGGGGGAACACGACGATCATCGTCACGAGCGTGAGCAGGATGATGGCGACGCCGTAATCGCCCGAGACGCTGTAGAAGGCGGCGAGCAGCCAGCCGAAGAGCTTTGCGAACGGCGTGATGGCGGTCGTGATGAAGGTGGCGAGGATCATGGGAGGCTCACTTGGCGGGGACGGGATCGTAGCCGCGACCGCCGAGCGGGCGGCATCGGGAGAGACGGCGCAGCGTCAACCATGTCCCTCGTGCGGCGCCGTGCTCGGCGATGGCTTCGGCGGCATACTCCGAACACGAAGGGCTGAACCGGCACGGCGAGAGACGGCCGCCACGAGCTGCCTGGTAGAGCCGGACGACGAAGAGGAAGACGCGGGCGGTCCGGCTCATCGCTCGCCCACCCCGCTCGCTCGCTGCATCGCTTCGGTCACCCGCTTCCTCAATTCCTGGAACGAGACGTTCCGCACGCCGGGCTCAGCTCCGATGAGGTAGACCCCCGGCGGCACCTGCGGGACGACTTCTCGAGCGACTTCGCGAAGACGGCGCCGGCACCGGTTGCGCTCCGTCGCCTTGCCCACCCGGCGAGGCACGGAATAGGCGACCCGGCGGGAATGATCTGCAGGTAGCGCAGGCTCGTAGTGTACCCCGATAGGCCCGGAGCGGGCACGTCGCCGAGACCGTCGGAGGGCAGCAAACACCGCCCGGCCGCGCACCCTCTCGAGCCGCACGCCGGTGGGCTCGTCCACCGGGAGCAGCGGCGACGCGACCGACGGGCCGGCGCCCTGATCGGTTGCGGCCTCAGGCGGAGAGCTTCGCGCGACCACGGCGGCGACGGGCTTTCAGGACGGCCTGGCCGGCGCGGGTCGACATCCGGTGCCGGAAGCCGTGCTTCCGGGCACGCTTCCGGTTGTTTGGCTGGAACGTGCGCTTCATCTCGTTCTCTTCTTCGGTTCTGGCGCGTTGCGCGGATCACGGAGACACGCGCACCGAACACAAGCCCAGCAGATGCGCGCCTCGAAACGCTTCGCCGGGGTCTCAGCTACGTGGACGCGCCAGACCAGGCGTCGCGAAGGACAGCTTGTACTGTACCGGTGCAGCCCGAAAAAATTCAAGCCGGATTGCAACACCGCCCTCTGCCGGGACCGCGCCTTGAGCAGGCAGTTCCCGGCTTCCTCTCGTCTTTCTGCAACCGCCTGGCAACCAACTCGATGACCTTGAGCAGGCAAAAGGCTGCCGAAGCGCCCTGAGCGAGTCCTTCGGCACGCATCGGCGAGGGGCACTACTATGCCGAATTCGCGTGGCTTCGCCCGCCGTCCACACCTGTGGATTCCGGTGTGGAGAACATCTCGACCGGAGTGCCCGAGCTGGTGACAGAAGCCCAACAACTGTGGAATGACTGCTCAGGGGCCCTGCGATCGCAGGTGTCCGAGGCTGCTTGGAAAGCCTGGTTCTCCGGAATCCGGCCACTCGCCGTGGCGAACGGGACGCTCGTGCTCGCCGTGCCGAATACGGTGGTGCGGGAACGCCTCGAGGGCCGCTTCGCCGCCCTCTTGCAGGACGCCCTCCACGACACCTCCGGCAAGGATTACCCGGTGCGCTTCGACGTCGAGGTGGCAGAGGCACCGGTCGGGGAGGACAGCACCCAGCAGTCGGGGCATCCGAGCAGCCTTGACGTCTCACGCTCTCACGACCGCGAGAGTCGCGAGAGCTACGGGTCGAACTACCGGGGCTCTGGTCGGTCGTCCTTCAACGGCGGCCGTGAGGTTTCCTCCTACTCCTCTGCGGCGGACGCGCCGTTCAACGCCCGCTACACCTTCGACGCCTTCGTCATCGGTCCGTCGAACCGCTTCGCCCATGCGGCCGCCCTCTCCGTTGCCGAGGCGCCCGCCCGCTCGTACAACCCGTTGTTTGTGTACGGGAGCGCCGGACTCGGCAAGACCCACTTGCTACAGGCCATCGGGAATTACGTGCGGGAGAATTTCCCCCGACTGCGGGTGCGCTACGTCTCGACCGAGACCTTCATGAACGAATTCGTCGAGACGCTGCGCGCCAAGGACGACATGGGGGCGTTCCGGCGCCGATACCGCGAGTGCGACGTCCTGCTCATCGACGACGTGCAATTCATGGACCGGAAGGAGTCCCTCCAGGAGGAGCTCTTCCATACCTTCAACTCCCTCTACGGGGCGTCCAAGCAGATCGTGCTCACCTCGGACCGGCCCCCGAAGGCGATCGCCACACTGGAGGACCGCCTGCGAAGCCGCCTCCTGTCCGGCCTCACGACCGACATCCAGCCCCCCGAGCTCGAGACGCGGATCGCCATTCTTCGCACCAAGGCAGAGCACGAAGGTGCCGTCGTGAGCGACGAGGTGCTCGACTTCATCGCGTCGAACGTGCGCGACAACATCCGGGAGCTCGAGGGCGCTCTCATCCGGGTGACCGCCTTCGCGAGCTTGAACCGGCAGCCTCTCACGCGGGAGACGGCCGAGATCGTGCTCGCCGACATGGTGGCCGCCAGTCAGCCCCGCCAGATCACAGCGCAGCAGATTCTCGAGATGAGCTCGACGCATTTCGGCTTCTCCGTCGAAGACCTCTGTGGGCCGAGCCGGCGGCGGCCGCTCGTCATGGCGCGCCAGATCGCCATGTATCTCTTCAGAGACCTCACGGACTTCAGCTATCCGGCCATCGGAAGGGAGTTCGGGGGCCGCGACCACACGACGGTCATCCACGCCTACGACAAGATCTCGGGCCTCATGAAGGAGCGCCGCAACGTCTACGACACCGTCACCGAGCTCATCGTCCGCCTGAAAAGCAACAACGGATGACGTTGCCAGCAGCGACGAGGGGACAACGTTGTGGACAGAGCGGCGATCCGGGCGTTCTTCGTGTGGACGCAGGCTCCGCGACCGGGGACAGCCAGGTGCTCTGTCCCCAGGCCCCTGCGAGGCGCCGGCACCCCTGTGGGCGGTCGTGGAAAACCCGCGCGGCGTCGGGGATGATGTGAGCAGGGTTTCTTGAGGGTTCTCCACAGTCCACAGCCCTTACTACTGTCTCGAATTCTTGAACAACTCAGAAGGAGTCAGCAACCGTGAGGTTCCGAGCAGACCGTGACAGCCTCCTCGAGGCGGTCGTCACAGCAAGTAGGGCAACGGCGGCGCGATCGGGCATGGCGGGCGGTATCGCGGGCCTGCAGTTGTCGCTGCGGGGCGATCAGCTCGAGGTCGTCGGTTCGGATCCCGACCTTGTCATCGAGGCACGCTGCCAGGTTTCGGGCGACTCAGACGGCAATGTGCTCGTCCCGAGCCGGCTCGTGTCCGACATCGTGCGGTCGTTCGACTCCGGCGTCGTCAACGTTGCCGGGGGTGATGAGGAGGTGCGCTTCACCTCCGGTCACGCCGAGTTCACGGTTCGTGTCGCCACCGGCGCGGAGATCACTCGGTTGGGATCGCCCGAGTCGGAGGGGATCAAGCTGCCGGCGGCGGACTTCGGCGAAGGTCTCCGCCAGGTCGTGCGTGCCGCGCTCTCTGACGACTCCCGGGCCCCCCAGCTCACCGGAGTGCTCATGGAGGCGACGGACAAGGGCCTCCGCCTCACCGCCACCGACTCGTACCGGCTGGCCTTTCGTGACTTCGAAGGACTGAGCGTGCTCGAGCCAGGCTCACACGTCCTCGTGCCGGCGAAGGCCCTTGGCGAGGTGCAGCGCCTCGTGAGCGCCCTCAAGGACGGCGACGAGTCGGAGCTCGTCTTTCGCCACAGCGATCTCGACGCCGTTTTCGACCTCGGCTCCGTGCGGATCACGACTCGCTTGCTGCGAGGTTCGTTCCCCGACGTCCAGCGCCTCGTGCCGACGAGCTACGAGTACGAGTTGAGCGTTCGCCGCGAGGAGTTCGGCTCGGCCTTGCGGCGCGTCCGGCTTCTCGTTCGTGACAGCAAGGACATCACGACACCGGTTCGGCTGTCGTTTCGTGAAGGCGGCGTCGAGCTGGCCGTGCTGACGCCGGAGAGCGGGCGCGCCGTGGAGGGTATCAAGGGCGAGTTCAGCGGAGCCGACGTCATGGTGGCCTTCAACCCGACCTACCTCCTCGAAGGCGTCGAGGCGGTCCGGTCCGAGACGCTCCTTCTCAAGATCACCGACCCCGGCAAGCCGGCCCTCGTCTGCGGTTCGGAGGAGGACGAGTTCCGCTACCTGCTCATGCCCGTGAAGGTGTCCTGACGACTGCGGACAACCTGCCGGTCTCGGCAGCGACGGTTGTCAGTCGCCTCGAGCTCGAGAACTTCCGCAACCTCGAGTCGCTCCGTCTCCTCCCCTCCCAAGGGGGCCTCACCGTCATTCAAGGAGACAACGGTGCTGGCAAGACCAGCTTGCTCGAAGCGCTCGTCTACTGCTCGGTGCTGCGCTCGTTTCGCGGGGTGCCGAAGGAGGCGGTCATCCGGACCGGGGCCACGCAGGCCTCGGTGCGGTGCGAGCTGTACCGGGGGCAGCGACGCCTGGACATCTCCGTCGACATCCTCGCCGGGCGGCGTGACCGCGCTGAACGCAACCGGCAACGGGTCGACGGTGCTCGCGAGCTCCTCGAGGTCTTGCGAACGACATTGTTCACACCGGACGATCTCGAGCTGGCGAAGGGAGCCCCCTTGCTGCGCCGGGATCTCCTCGACGACGTCATCGCCGCCACGCGGCCCCGCCTCGGCGCTGAGCGGACGAACCTCGATCGCATCCTGCGGCAGCGCAACGCCTTGCTCCGTCAGCTCGGCGGCCGTCTCAACGACTCGGCTGCCGCCACGCTCGCCATCTGGGACGAGCGCTTGGCCGAGACGGGCGAGCGTGTGGTGGCGGCGCGAAGTGAGCTCAGCCACGACCTCGAGCCACTCGCCCGCGAGGCCTTCGCCGCCCTCGCCCCCGCCGCCGGCAGGCTGGAGCTCCGCTATGCGCCATCGTTCCAGGGCTCGCTGGCTTCGGCCCTCGCCGACGCCCGAGAGGACGACCTGCGCCGTCAGGTCACCACGGTCGGCCCGCAGCGTGACGACCTGGACATCGCGGCGGGCGGGCTGGATGCCCGCACGCGCCTGTCACAGGGTCGGCAGCGCTGCGTGGCGCTCGCCCTCCGTCTTGCCACGCATCGTCACGTCACCGATGTCACTGGTGTGACGCCGGTGCTGCTTCTCGACGACGCCTTCTCCGAGTTGGACGAGCACACGGCCCGGGCGCTCGTGAACGAACTGCCGCTGGCACAAGCGCTGTTGACCACGGCCGGGCCGCTGCCCCCCGGGGCGCGTCCGGATCTCGTCGTTCGGCTCGAGAACGGCGTGCTCTCATGAGCGACGACGACCGTCCGGCCGGTCCCATCGGGCTCCCCATCGGCGAGGCGACGCGCCGTCTGCTGCGTGCCCGCGGTCTCGAGGCGACCGTCACCCTTGGCGACGTGCTGACAGCCTGGGAGGACGTCGTGGGGCCGCAGGTGTCCGTGCACGCCCACCCGCGGGCATTGCACGCCGCCGCCTTGACGGTGGAGGTCGACGAACCGGCCTGGGCGACCCATGTCCAGTTCCTCTCGGACGGCATCTTGCGCGGGCTTTCGGACCGTCTCGGGGAGCGGGCTCCGACGAGCTTGAACCTGCGCGTCGCCCGTGGCGGATCGCCCCGCCCCGTCCGCCGGGGCTGAGCGAGAAAGTCCAAAGAAAACAGCCCCTTTGCGCCCGGAAAGTGTCCCACAGCCGATACAATGAGAAGCATCGCCGAGCCTCCCGCTTCCCTCGTCGCGGGCAGTCGTCGAC
>JBKQSP010000106.1:0-4071 GCA_052143575.1 Acidimicrobiales bacterium | reverse complement strand
GAATGGGGACCTTGGACAGACGCCAGTTCCTGTCGAGGACGCTCGGCGCCGGTGCCGTGGCAGGCGCCGCCCACGCCGGGTTGCCGCGGCATCCGGCGGCGAGGGCGTCGACGACGGCACGGGCCCGAGCGGTGGCAGGCGCCTCGAGCGTGAAGCCGGGGCCGTTCGTTCTCTGCACCTTGACGGGCGGAAACGACGGGCTGAACACCGTCGTGCCCTATCTCAACAGCGACTATCACCGCCTGCGGCCCGGTCTCACCATCCCGGGGGACGAGGTGCTCAAGCTCGGGTCCCTCGACGGCGAGGAGCTCGGCTTCCACCCGGCGCTCACCGGCTTGTACTCGCTCTACCAGGCCGGCCAAGTCGCCGTCATCCTCGGCGTCGAGTATCCGGACCCGAACTACAGCCACTTCGTTTCGATGGACATCTGGCAGACGGCGACCGTCTCTGGAGACGATGCGTCCGGCTGGATCGGGCGCTGGCTCGATGTCACGGGCACGGATCCCTTTCGCGCACTCAGCGTGGGTCCCACGCTGCCGACGGCCTTCGTCGGTGATCGCCAGCAAGCGAGCACCCTCAACGACAACACGTCGGGTGGCTCCCAGATGCCGGGGCAGGACACGTTCTTCCTGAAGATCTACAAGAAGCTCATGACGCCGTACCACGGTGCCGTGGCCCTCAGCAATGACGTTGGCGAGTCGGGCATCAACTTGCTGAAGGTCGGTGCCGCCGCCGAGGCCGCCCTCGATGCCGACTCGGTTCCGCCGGACCTCAGCGGTCGTGGGTCCGGCGACATCGGCAACCAGCTCGACATCGTCGCCGAGCTCATCGAGTACGGACTCCCCACGAAGGCCTACGGGGTCGGCTGGAGCAGCTTCGACACCCATTCGGACCAGCTGGACACACACGCCTCCCTGCTCTCGCAGCTCGATGCCGCCGTGCAGAACTTCATGGGCGTCTTCCCGAGCCCGGTGGAGGGCAAGAACCCCGTGCTGATGATTCACTCGGAGTTCGGTCGCCGCCCGGAGGTGAATGGGAGCGCCGGGACCGATCACGGTTCCTCCGGTGTCGTGTTCGTCGTAGGCCCTGGCGTCAAGGGTGGCTTCTACGGTGCCCAACCGAGCCTCTCCAAGCTCGACCCGCTCGGCAACCTCGTCGTCACGACGGACTTTCGCCGCATCTACGCCACGATCCTCGAGGACGTTCTCGGCTACGCGCCGGCCAGCCGCATTCTCGGCGGGAACTTCAAACCGCTTCCCTTCCTCAACTGAGGGCCGTTGACGCCGGCGCTCCCGCCGGCGGCCGCCTTCGTGCGGGGGCGATGACGCAGTTCACCTCGCGTCATCTGGACGCGGCGCCTGGCAGAGGGGCGTGCTAGATCTTGGCGATGGCGAGGACCCTTCGCGGGGCGGCAGCGATCGTCGGGGTCGCCGACGACGCCTCGCCGACGGGAGAGCTGGAGCTCTCGGGCCGGGCGCTCGAGGCCAGCATGATCGACGCGGCGCTCGCCGATGCCGGTCTCGGGCGAGGTGACGTCGACGGCGTCTGCCATACGACGTCGTCGGTAGCCCTCGCCGAGTACCTCGGGATCCACCCCACGTTCACCGAGTCGACGCACACGGGCGGTTCGAGCTTCGAGGTTCACGCCGAGCACGCCGCCGCCGCCATCGCCACTGGCTTGTGTGATGTCGTCGTGAGCGTCTACGGGGCGACGCCCCGCAGCGATCGCCGTCATGGGCGCCCCGGTGCCTGGCGACCCGTCGGGCCGAACCCGGCCGCCGAGTGGGAATGGCCCTACGGGCTGCGCATGCCGATGGGGCCCTACGCCATGGCGGCGACGCGTCACATGGCCGAGTACGGCACCACCCCAGAGCAGCTGGCGAAGATCGCCGTCAGCACACGCCAGTGGGCTTCGATGAACCCGAAGGCGCGCTATCGCGAGCCCATCACGGTCGACGACGTCCTCGCGTCGCCGCTGCAGTCGTCGCCCCTGCACCTGCTCGACTGTTGCCTCGTCACCGACGGTGCGGGCGCTTTCGTCATGACGAGCGCCGAGCGTGCCGACGACCTGCCCCGCCCGCCCGTCTACGTGCTCGGCGCCGCCACGGCGCACGACCACATGATGATCAGCCAGATGCCGGATCTCACGCGGACTCCAGGCGCGGTCTGCGGACCCGCCGCCTTCGCCATGGCGGGCGTCAAGCCCAGTGACGTCGACGTGCTCATGGGATACGACAGCTTCACGATCACCGCCCTGTTGCATCTCGAGGATCTGGGTTTCTGCGCCAAGGGCGAAGGGGGCCCCTTTGTGGAGGACGACACGATCGGGCCCGGCGGTTCGCTCCCGATGAACACGAACGGTGGCGGGCTCTCCTACACCCATCCCGGCATGTACGGGATGTTCCTCATCGTGGAGGCCGTCCGTCAGCTTCGCGGCGAGTGCGGCGCCCGCCAGGTCGGTGGAGCCGAGGTTGCCGTCGCGCACGGGTCGGGCATGGTGCTCTCGGTCATGTCGACGATCGTGCTGGGCACGAAAGACACCTTGTGACGGAGCAAGGGGCGCCCGCCGCCCGCACGGAGCCGCCGGCCACCGCTACGACGGCACCTTTCTGGGAGGCCACGAGGGAGCGACGCCTCCTGCTCCAGTGGTGCTCGGGCTGCGAGCGACCGATCTTCTACCCTCGCGAGGAATGCCCCTACTGCACGGCCACCTCGCTCAGGTGGCGGCCGGCGAGTGGGCGCGGCAGCTTGTACACCTTCACCGTAGAGCACCGAGCCCCGAGCCCGCTGGCGGGCGGCAAGGGGCCCTATGTGATCGCTCTTGTCGACCTCGACGAGGGCGTCCGCATGATGGCGAACGTCGTCAACTGCCCGCTCGACTCCCTCGAGGTGGGCATGCCCCTCGAGGTGACCTGGGAACAGCTGCCCGATGGTCGCTGCCTTCCCCTCTTCCAGCCTCGGGAGCCCTGACGTGTGCTCGTCGCTCCACCTCGGGTACCTGACCGGAGCACGAGTCAAAGGACCGTCACGGGCTCGGCACCATGAGGAGGGGAGATGACGGTGGAGATCGACCTCGGGCCGGGCGCCCGCGCCTTTCGTAACGAGCTCCGCCAATGGCTGGAGGCGAATGCCCCGCATGATCTCGCCGGCGTCGACGAGCGCGAAGCGGCCTTCGGCAACCTGCCGGCGCTTCGGCCCTGGACGACGAAGCTCTACGAAGCGGGCTATCTCTGCGTCAGCTGGCCCGTCGAATTCGGCGGGCGCGGCCTGGGCGGGGTCGAGGTTGCCGTCATGAACGAGGAGTTCGCCCGCGCCGGCGTGCCCCGAGTGACCCGGGGCATGGGCGAATGGCTGGTCGGACCGTCGATCATCGTGTGGGGTACCGACGAGCAGAAGGCTCAGTTCCTGCCCCGCATCATCGACGGGACCGACCGCTACTGCCAGGGTTTCTCCGAGCCTGATGCGGGGTCAGACCTGGCGTCCCTTGCGACTCGTGGCGTGGTCGACGGGGACGAGGTCGTCATCACCGGTCAGAAGGTCTGGACCTCAGGCGCACAGCTCGCCAACATGATGTTCTGCCTCTGCCGGACTGATCCCGACGCCCCGAAGCATCGGGGAATCTCCTACGTGCTCACGCCGATGTTCCGCCAGGACGGCTCCTCCAACGGTTTCGAGCTGAGACCGATCAAGCAGCTGAACGGTGGCGCCGGTTTCACCGAGACCTTCATCACCGAGGCGCGCGCTCCGCTCGGCAACGTCATCGGAGGGTTGAACAACGGGTGGCGCGTCACGATGACGACGCTCGGCAACGAGCGCGGTGGCAACGCCACCACTCAGCACGTGCAGTACGCCAAGCAGTTCTGGGACGCCGTCGAGATGACCCGCCGGATCGGCAAGGCGGACGACCCACTCGTGCGCCAGCAGCTGGCGTGGGCCTTCACACACTGCGAGATCATGCGTTACAACGGTCTGCGCATCCTCTCCGACGTCGCCGCTCGAAAGGAGCCCGGCCCGGCGTCGGCCCTCAACAAGATGTTCTGGTCCGAATATGCCCAGCGCTTTGCGGAGATC
>JBKQSP010000105.1:0-4726 GCA_052143575.1 Acidimicrobiales bacterium | reverse complement strand
CGCTTGCCGCCGGTAGGCGACAAGCGCCGGCTCTGCATACGTAGGCGAAACCCGCCGCCCTGCCCACCAACAACGGCGACGGTGACGAGCCGGCGCTAGAGGCGCGGTCCCAGGCGAGCACGGCACGAGGACGCAGCATCTCGCCGTAGTGGCTGATGAGATCGGGGCGCTCGCCCGTCACGGCCACCTGCACGATGCCGGTGACGAGCAGGTCGGCAGCGACCAGCAGCCCCGTCACGGCGGTTGGGGCGCCCCTCACGAGGCTTGCGCCCGAAACCAGAAGCCGTTCGGCGGCGGCTTCGTAGTCCGCCCTCGCCGAGAGGGCGGCCAACCGCGCCAGCGCCCCGACGGCGACGGACAGAGCCGACGGGGTGACGTTGTCGTAGAGCTCGCGGGGGCGAACGACGAGGCGCTCGGCATCGGCGCCCGTGGTGAAGAGGCCGCCCAGCTCAGTGTCCTCGAAGAGCGCCAGCAACTGGTCGGCCGCTTCGCCGCCGGCGTGCAGCCATCTCGACTCGCCCGTGCACTCGGCCAGCCGCACGCACGCCTCCACGAGCCAGGCGGCATCGGTCGAGTAGCCGAGGAGCTCGCTGCCGTCGTGACGGGGCGGGCAGCGCAGCAGGCGCCCGTCTGTCGCCCGCCGCGAGCGGGCGATGAGGAGCTCGCCCATCTCCTCGGAGGCCTCACGCCAGCCTGGCTCACCGGTTGCGAGCGCCGCCTCGGCGAGCGTGGCGCACATCATGGCGTTCCACTCCGTCAGGATCTTGTCGTCGCGGGAGGGGCGGACGCGCCGTGAGCGGGCATCGAGGAGGCGCCGCCTCGCCTCCTCGATGGCGGGCGGGCGGACGATGTCACCGCGAACGGCCCGGAACAGGATGCTGCGTCCCTCGAAGTTCCCCCCAGGCCGTACCCCCCACCACTCGATGGCGTCGCTCGCCAGCTCGGGCCCGAGCACCGCCTCGATCTCGCCCGGCGTCCAGGTGTAGAAGAGGCCCTCTGCGCCCTCGGAATCGGCGTCCTCGGCCGAGGCGACGCCGCCGCCCGGCAATGCGAGATCACGAAGGACATAGGAGACGATCTCGCCGAGCACCTGCCGCCAACGGCCGTCGCCGGTGATCTGCCAGGCGTGCAGGTAGACGCGGGCGAGGAGCGCCTCGTCGTAGAGCATCTTCTCGAAGTGGGGCACGAGCCACTCCCGGTCGACGGAGTAGCGGGAGAAACCCCCGCCCACGTGGTCCCATATCCCCCCCGAGGCCATCGCCTCGAGGGCGCCGAGAGCCACGTCGAGCGGTCCGGGCAGCGGTGCACCGGAGGGATTCGTCGTGACGTCGATGCCTTCGGCGTGGGCATGCAGGAGGAGGTCGAGGAAGAGTGGTTGCGGGAACTTCGGGGCTCGCCCGAAGCCACCGTGCCCCGGGTCGGACATCTCGGCCAACCGCCGGCAGGCTGCGGCGATGGCCGCCGTCACACCGGCGACGTCGAGGCCTGCATGGGTGCCGCCGCCACCCTCGTGCCAACGGGCAGCCTCGTCCCCCCCGACTCCCTCCTGCCGGCTGCCTCCATCGTGGCGAGCGGCCCCTGCTGCCAGATCGGGCGGCGGCGGCGCCAGCCGCCGAGCCACCGCGTCCGACAGCGAGCCGGCCTGGTCCAGTACGGCGTCTCGCTCGTTCGCCCAGGCCTCCGCGATGGCAGCGAGCACGGCGCGAAAGGTGGGCGCGCCGCGGCCGGGCGCCTTGGGGAAGTACGTCCCGGTGTAGAAGGGCCGCCCATCCGGCGTGGCGAAGACGCTCATGGGCCAGCCGCCGTGCCCGCTTGCCGCTTGCACCGCTTCCATGTAGACGGCGTCGACGTCGGGCCGCTCCTCCCGGTCGACCTTGACGGCGACGACGGTGCGGTTCATCTCCTCCGCCGTCGCCTCGTCGGCGAAGGACTCGTGAGCCATGACGTGGCACCAGTGACAGGCGGAGTATCCGATGGAGAGAAACAGCGGCCGGTCGAGCTCCTCCGCCCGTGCAAAGGCCTCCGGCCCCCACGGGTACCAGTCGACCGGGTCGTGGCGGTGCTGGCGGAGGTAGGGGCTCGTCTCGGCCCCGAGGCGGTTCTCCCGTGCGCCCGTCTCCCCGGCGGCTGTCCCGCCGCCCGCCTCCCCGGCGGCGGTCCCGGCGCCCGCAGACCCGGCGGCTCCTGCCGCCTTGGCGGAATCCTCACTGGCCACCTGCGGAGCCTACGGTGTGGCGATGGATCTCAGACTGGACGGCAAGGTGGCGCTGGTGACGGGCGGCTCCCGCGGGATCGGGCTGGCCACGGCGGCGCGCTTCGCCGAGGCGGGCGCCAAGGTCATGCTGAGCTCGCGCAAGGCCGAAGGTCTCGAAGCCGCCGCCGCCTCCGTCGGGGGCGAGGTCGCCTGGTTCGCCGCCAACGTCGGTGACCCAGAGCAGGCACAGGCGTGCGTCGCCCACACGATGGACCGTTTCGGCAGCATCGACATCCTCGTGAACAACGCCGGCACGAACCCGTACTTCGGACCGATCGCCGACATAGATCTCCCTCGTGCCAACAAGACCGTGCAGGTGAACCAGACCGCCGTGCTCGTCTGGAGCCAGCTCGCCTTCAAGGCGTCCATGGCCGACGGCGGCGGTTCGATCATCAACGTCGCCTCCATCGGCGGCTACTCCGTGGAGCCCGGCATCGGCTGGTACGACGTCACGAAGGCCGCCGTCATTCACCTCACGCGCCAGCTCGCCGCCGAGCTGGGGCCGGTGCGCGTGAATGCCATCGCCCCCGGCCTCGTGCGCACCGATCTCGCCCGGGCGCTCTGGGAGAGAGGCGAGGACGCCATCGGCCGTCGCCTCCCGCTCGGGCGGATCGGGGAGCCGGACGACGTCGCCACGACGGCCCTGTTCCTGGCATCGGACGCCGCACGCTGGATCACCGGCCACACCCTCGTCGTCGACGGCGGCGCCCTCGTGGCTCCCGGAGGAGGTGTCAGCCCGTGAACCAGCTGCGAAGCCGTCGGTATCATCGCCCGCATCACGCCCGCTCTCGCCGGGCGCTCGAGCCCGGAGGCCCGACATGACCCTCACCGAGATCACACCCTCCTCCCACACGGCTGCCCCTGCCAGCACCGGCACGGCGCCTTCCCCCGACCCGGCCGCCGCCGAGCCGGAGCTCGTGGAGGAGCTGCTCGTGGAGGAGCTGCTCGTGGAGGAGATCTCGATCGATGGGATGTGCGGCGTCTACTGAGACGGGCATCGACCCGGCACGCCCCTACGAGCTGCACCCGCAGGTCGCCCTGCGCCCGGAGCCCTTCGGCGCCCTCGCCTACCACTACGGCAACCGGCGCCTGACCTTCCTGCGCTCACCGGATCTCGTGCGCCTCGTGAGCGAGCTGGCAGCCCACGGCTCGGTGACGGCCTCGATGGCCGCCCTCGACCTCGACCCGGGGCGCCGGCCGACCCTGCTGCGGGCGCTTGAATCTCTCGTGAAGAGCGACGTGATCCGCCCCCGCCCGGGCGCCAGCGCCGTTGCCGCCGGAGCCGTCCATGACAGCTGAGCGCCTCTCGGACGAGCTCTCCCGCGGGTTGCAGGCTCCCATCTGCCTCACCTGGGAGCTCACCTACGGCTGCAACCTCTCGTGCGTGCACTGCCTGTCGAGCTCGGGCCTGCGCGACCCGGAGGAGCTCACGAGCGAGGAGGCGAGGCGCTTCGTCGACGAGCTCGCCGCGATGCAGGTGTTCTACGTGAACATCGGCGGCGGCGAGCCCACGTTGCGGCCGGACTTCTGCGAGCTCGTCGAATACGCCGTCTCGAAGCAGGTGGGCGTGAAGTTCTCCACGAACGGCACGACGATGACGCCGGCTCGTGCCCGCCGCTATGCCGCCATGGACTATGTCGACATCCAGATCAGCCTGGACGGGGCGTCGCCGGCGACGAACGACCCGGTGCGGGGGTCCGGCACCTTCGACGCCGCCGTGCGGGCGATGGATCGCCTGGCGGAGGCGGGTTTCGGATCGTTCAAGGTGAGCGTCGTCGTCACCCGTCACAACGCCGACCAGCTCGAGCAGATGGTGCGCCTCGTCGACGGCTTCGGCGCCGAGCTGCGAGTGACGAGGCTGCGGCCCAGTGGCCGGGGGGCGGCCAGCTGGCACGACCTGCGGCCGGCGCCCGAGCAGCTCGCCCAGGTGCACCGCTTCCTCGTCGATCATCCCCAGGTGCTGACGGGCGACTCCTTCTTCCACCTCGGCCCGCTCGGTGTCGAGCCGCTCGCCGGGCTCAACCTCTGCGGCGCCGGCCGCGTCGTGTGCCTCGTCGACCCCGTGGGTGACGTCTATGCCTGTCCTTTCGTGATGCACCCGGAGTTCCGGGCGGGGAGCATCCGGCGACCCGGAGGCTTCGCCGCCGTCTGGCGGGAGAGCGAGCTGTTCACCGGGCTGCGGCGTCCCTCGAGTGGCGGAGCGTGCAACGCCTGCGGCTCCTACGGTGCCTGCCACGGCGGCTGCATGGCGGCCAAGTTCTTCACCGGGCTTCCCCTCGACGGCCCGGATCCCGAGTGCGTGCTCGGTCATGGCGAGCGCGCCCTTGCCGCCCTCGCCGCCGGCGGTCACACGACCCTCCCGCTCGCCGGCAACGGCGGCCGCGGCCACGGCCGACCGGGGCGCCCGGTCCCGGTGGCCTTCGGGTCGCGGATCGCCTCGCGGGCCCGGTGACCGGCCTCGGCGACCCGGTC
>JBKQSP010000104.1:0-4182 GCA_052143575.1 Acidimicrobiales bacterium | reverse complement strand
TCATCTCCGACCGGCCCGAGCCGGCCACCGTCGTCCCGGGCTTCCTGGAGCTGATCGGTAGCGACCGCCCGAGCGGGCGCTACCGGGCGACCGAGCTCCTCTCGACGGGAGCGGTGGCGTGAGCGCCGTCACGGCCCCGCCGCTCGAGCATGGTGCGGCCAACCGGCTCCCCGAGCTGCACCCGCTCTCCTTCTCCCTTCCCCCCGCGCTCGAGGCCCCCGCCCCGCCCGAGTACCGCGGGATGACCCGAGACGCCGTGCGCATGCTGGTGGCGACCAGGTCCGACGGCGCGTTGGTGCACGCCACGTTCTCCGAGCTCCCCCGCTTCCTCGACGAGGGTGACCTCGTGGTCATCAACACCTCGGGCACCCTGGCGGCCGAGATCGACGGCACGGCTCCCGACGGCTCTGCCGTCCAGGTCCACCTCTCGACCCAACTGCCGGCCGGCCTCTGGACCGTCGAGGTGCGCCGCGACGGGCAGGCCCATCTCGGCGCCGCCCCGGGCGACGTCATCCGCCTGCCCGGCGGCGGCCACGTGGCCCTGCTGGCCCCCTACTCCCCCGGCCCCGGCGGCCTCGGCGTGCGGCTGTGGGTCTCCAGCCTGGAGACGCCCGAGCGTCTGCACAGCTTCCTGGCCCGCCACGGCCGGCCCATCCGCTATGGCTACGTGCAGGGCAGCTACCCGATCGGCGCGTACCAGAACGTCTACGCGACCGAGCCCGGCTCGGCCGAGATGCCCAGCGCCGGGCGCCCCTTCACCCCCGAGGTGCTGACCCGCCTGGTGTCCAAGGGGGTCGGAGTGGCTCCCCTCCTGCTGCACACCGGGGTGGCCTCGCTGGAGGCGAGCGAGCCCCCCTACGCCGAGTACTTCCGCGTCTCGCTGCCCACGGCGCACCGCATCAACGACACCCGGCGTTCGGGCGGGCGCGTCATCGCCGTCGGCACGACCGTGGTGCGCGCGCTCGAGTCCGTGGTCGACGAACATGGGCACGTGCACCCGAGCGAGGGATGGACCGAGACCGTCGTGTCGCCCGAGCACCCCGTGCGCTCCATCGACGGGTTCCTGACCGGCTGGCACGAACCCGAGGCCTCGCACCTCGCCATGCTCGAGGCGATCGCGGGACGCCCGCTGCTCGAGACCTCCTACGCCGCCGCGCTGGACGAGGGGTACCTGTGGCACGAGTTCGGCGACGTCCACCTCATCCTGCCGTGAGCGCCGACGTCGAGGCACCCGCAGCCACCGCCGAGCCGGAGCCGGAGTCGCCCGTCCAGCAGCTCCCGACGACACGGCGCGCCATCCTCAACCTGCTGAAGCGACAGGGCCCCCTCGACGCCTCCGCTGTCGCCGAAGCCCTCGCCCTCACGCCGGCCGCCATCCGGCTACAGCTGACCCATCTCGAGGACGATGGGCTCCTCACCCATCACGACGAGCTCGGTGAGGGCGCGCGTCGGGGCCGGCCCCGCCACGTGTACGAGCTGACCTCGGCGGCCGAGGCCCTCTACCCGAAGCGCTACGGCGACCTCACGACCGAGCTCCTGGGCTATCTGGGCGGACCGGGCGCCAGCCAGGTCGACGGGCTCTTCGAGCAGCGGCGCCGGCGGCGCGTCGCCGGTGCGCTCCCGCGGACGGCCCATCTCCCCTTCGACGAGCAGGTCGCCGCGCTGACCGCCATCCTCGACGAGGACGGCTACCTGGCCGAGGTGGAGCGGCTCGAGGACGGGAGCTGGCGGATCACCGAGCACAACTGCGCCATTCTCACCGTCGCCCACGGGTTCTCACAGGCGTGCACGAGCGAGCTCGCCTTCATCCGCGACGCGCTCCCCGGAGCGACGGTACGTCGGGTGGCACATCTCATGGACGGGGCGCACGTGTGCGCCTACGTCGTCAGCCCGCCGGAGTCGTCGAGTCCGCGGACCTGATCTCCAGCACGGAGACGCCGTCCACCTCGTGGATCTCGCTCTGCAGCAACTCGACGAGGTGATCCCCGCCGATCTCGACGACGAACTCGTCCACCGCGTGGCCACCGTCCCGCTCCAAGATGTTGATGGCGACGATGTCGCCCCCGACGGCCCCGATCCGACTGGCCACCAGGCCCAGGGCGCCGGGCCGGTCCGGCAGCGCGATCCGCACGACATAGCCAGCCATGCGGCTCAGGTTAGGCGGTCAATGTGAACTGCCTGTTTCAGCTGGTTTACGAAACGGCTGGGCTGCACGTTCGCTGAGGACGTTCGCTCAAGCCGACGCCACGCTCGGGCGTGCGGGCACGTACTCGTTCACGTAGTCACGCTCGGACAGCCGGGCGATCTCGTGCATGAGCCTGTCGGTGAAGGCCCGGCACTCGGTGTGGTCGTGGTTCTCCAACGGCTCGTCGGGGTTCTCCGGCGGAGCCATCTGCATCGGGGCGCCGAAGCGGATGATCACCGTCTTGAAGGGCCGCATGAAGTTGGAGTTCACCGGCTGCACCTCCACGGTGCCGATGACGCCGACGGGGATGACCGGCACACCACACTCCCGCGACAGCCTCGTCACCCCGGTGCGGCCCTTGTGCACGTACGGATCGAGTGAGCGCGTGCCCTCCGGGTACAGGCCGAGGATGTGCCCCTGGCCGAGGACGTCCTTGCGTGCCGTCTCGAGCGCCCGCTCGGAGGCGTTGCCCCCGGTGCGGCGGATCGGGATCTGCCCGGCCGCCCGGAAGAACCACGCCGTCTTCCACGAGTCGAAATACTCCGCCTTGGCGAGGTACGTGACCTTGCGCCGGACCACCAGGGGGATGAAGAAGGAGTCGCAGAACGACTGATGGTTCGCCGCCAGCACGACCGGGCCGTGCTCGGGGATGTTCTCCCTGCCCTCCACCTTCACGCGCCAGAGTACGTAGAAGATCGGGGTCAGGACCGCCTTGAGCACCCAGTACGTCACGGGTCCAAGGTACCCCCGGCGGGCTGCCCCCGCGCCGGGAACGCCGGCTGTGCTGAACTGCGGTGCCGATTCCCGCCGACCCGGAGGTGCGCCGTGACGAGCCAGACCCTGACCGCCGAGCCGTTCGTGTCCGGCCTCTATTTCGGCGAGTGCCCGCGCTGGCACGAGGGCCGGCTGTGGTACTCGGACTTCTTCGACAACGCGATCTTCTCGGTGTCACCCGACGGCGAGCGCCGGGTGGAGGTCGACTACGACGGCGAGCCGGCGGGGTTGGGCTGGCTCCCCGACGGGCGCCTCCTCTTCAACTCGCGCCTCGACCGCGTCGTGATGCGCCGCGAGCCCGACGGGATGCTGGTCCAGCACGGCGACCTCAAGCCCTGGGCGACATGGCACGCCAACGACATGGTCGTGGCGTCGAACGGCCAGGCCTACTCCGGCAACTTCGGGTTCGACCTCGACGGCCTCTACGACGGGACGGTCGAGCCGAGCGCCATCGCGCCGGCGTCGCTCGTACGGGTCGACCCCGACGGCACCAGCTGCGAGGCGGCCGACGACCTCTCCTTCCCCAACGGCACCGTCATCAGCGAGGACGGCGCCACCCTCATCATCGCCGAGAGCTTCGGCCGCCGGCTGACCGCGTTCGACCGCGGGGGCGACGGCTCGTTGACCAACCGCCGCGTGTGGGCCACATTCGAGGACGTGGCGCCCGACGGCATCTGCCTCTGTGCAGACGACTCGGTCTGGGTGTCCAACGCCCTGGCGCCCGAGTGCGTGCGCGTGGCCGAGGGCGGGGAGATCCACGAGCGCGTCACGACGTCCATGAACTGCTACGCCTGCATGCTCGGCGACGAGGACCGGCGCACCCTCTACCTCGTCACCGCGGTCGAGAGCGATGCCGCCAAGGCGCGGGCCGAGCGCAACGGCACGCTCGAGAAGGTCCGCACGACCGTGCCCGGTGCCGGCCTCCCGTAAGGGGCCTAGCACTTCCGGTCGGCCTAGCCCAGCTTGGTGAGCGCGGCGCGCAGGTGGCGCACGGCCTGCCCGATGCGCTGCTCGTTCTCGATGAGTGCGAAGCGAACGTGGCCGTCGCCCCCGGGCCCGAACCCGACCCCCGGCGAGGTGGCGACGCCGGCCTCGCTGACCAGGTACTTGGAGAACTCCAACGAGCCCATCTCGCTGTAGGGCTCGGGGATCGGCGCCCAGACGAACATCGTCCCCTTCGGGGGTACGAGGTTCCAGCCGATCTTCTTGAGCCCGTCGCACAG
>JBKQSP010000103.1:0-2627 GCA_052143575.1 Acidimicrobiales bacterium | reverse complement strand
CGGGCGCGAGCTCACGAGGGCATAGGTCGTCCCGACCTGGGGAATGTCGATCCACGTGCACTGCAACGCGTCGCCAGGATCGTGCCGCCCTGCCGGGTGCCACTCGAGAACCTGAGACTCGTTCGGGTCGCGGTCGCTGTTCTTCGCGAAAAGCACACCGTCGGCGGTGATCGTGACCATGGTGTCGCACACGCCTTGGACGCTAGTTCGACCCGGCCAACCCCGGTCCGGCCCTGCGGGCAGCCGGTCCGGCTCCGGCGGCAGGCAGCGGACGGGCGCGAGCGCCTCGTCGCACTCGGCCATGTGCCGGGGCGAGCAGGTTCCGGCAGGTCGCGCCCTGCTGTGGCCCGGTGAGGATGCAAACTTCCAGACATGCCGTCCAGCGCCGACGAGCCGGTAGCGCAGCCTCGCCGCCACCGGCGCCGGCGCCGGCTGTCCGGGCGGTCGGTGGTCGAGGCGCTCGGCGTGCTGGCCTCTCCCGCCGTCGCCTTCTTCGTGCTGCGGCTGCGGGCGATGGCGCCGATCGTCATCCCCGACCCGGCCATGCACACGATCTACGTCGTCGACCCCCGGGACTTCTTCGCCCGCTACTCACAGGCGCTGGCGGCCACCTCGGGCACCCGCGAGGGCGCCCGGGTGGGGTTCTTGGTGCCGGCTCGGATCGCCTACCTGCTCTTCGGCGGCGTCGACGGCTTCTTCGTGTTCCGCTACGTGCTCGCCCTCGTCGCCGTCGTGCCCGCCTACCTGCTGCTGCGCCGGCTCTACGGCCGGTGGGCCGGCGCCATCGCCGTCATCGTCGTCATGTCGAGCCCGGTCTTCGTCAACGCCTGGGGGACCGACTACCCCGACGCGGCGGTCGTGTCCTACCTCACCGGGGCGATCGCCTGCCTGGCGATGCCGTGCGGGGACCGCCGCCGCCCGCTCTGGCTGGCGATCGCCGGCGCCCTGTTCACCGGCGCCGTCTGGTCGCTCATCACCGCCGGGCCGGTCGTGGCGGCCGTGCTGGCCGTCTACGCCGTCGTCGGTCTCGTGCGCTTCCGCCGGCGCCTGTGGAGAGACGCCGCCGTGCTGGCCACCTCGGCACTGGCCGTCACCGGCGGCCTCATGGTCGCCTCCGGGCTGCTGCTCGGGCCCTTCAACTACCTCGTGGCCACCCGCCGGTCCTTCCACTACCTGGACTCGGCCGTCGTCGTCGCCCAGTACCACTCCAGCAACCCCCGCTGGGTGGTGCTGCGGCCCTACCTGCTCGTGCCGGCGGCCGCCGTCGGCGCCTACGTCGTGACCTTCACCAAGCGGCTGCGGGACCTCGACACGGCCGAGCTCATCGTCGGGCTGTCGTGTGGCGCCTCCATCGCCGCCTTCGTCTACCTGCAGTTCTTCAACCACGCCGAGGTGCTCGAGAACTACTACTACTCCTCCAGCCTGTGGCCGGGCATCTGCCTCACCTTCGCCATCACCATCGCCGCGCTCGCAAAGCCGCTCCTCGAACGCCTCTCCACCGCCTGGCTGCCGGCGGCCCTCGTGCTCGCCGTCCCCCTCGTCTACGAGCTGAAGCCGCAGGTCTCGCCGTTCGGCTGGGTCTGGAAGGGCCTCGTCATCGTCCTCATCGCCGCCGCCGCAGCAGCCGTCGCCCGCCTGGCGGCCGCCACGACCTGGCCGTCGCTCGCCCGTGCCGGGGCGGCTGCCACCGCCGTCGTCATCGCCAGCTGCTCGCTCATCTTGACGGTGGCGCCGTACGAGATCCATGCCCCGCTGTTCGGAGTCGCGCCCGACCCGTTGCCGCGCTACTCGACCGTCCTCGGCGGGCCGGTCGGCAACCTCATCGACCAGTACCGGATCGCCACCGAGCTCCCGAGTTTCGTCGGCAACGCGACGTACCCGAACGAGCAGCTGCTCATGTGGTACCCGCCGGGACAGCGCGGCCGCCTGCTCGAGGTGACGGGCGTGTACCACGACTCGTTCAACGAGATGGAGGGGCCGCCCAACGTTCTCACGGGTCGGGACCAGGGGGATCTGTACCGGAGGAGGCCCGCCGAGGTGCTCGTGCTCGACCCGCGCTTCATCTCGCTCACGCTCCACGTCCTGGCTCGCTACAAGCCCACGCTGCTTCGCCACACGGTGCTCAGGTCCGGCGACTTCGACGTGAGCGTCTACCTCATCTGGCTCGGCGTCTTCGGTCACGGAGCGCCTCCGATCGGCACCTGAGCCGGGTCTTCAGCCGTCGGCGTCCGCGGACGAGCTGAAACGCCCGTGAAATCCCCGAGAAACCCCCCACCGGCACCCTGGACACCCACGACGTCGCATCAGGCCGTCGTGGGTGAATCCACGAACCGAGGAGGACACCATGGGTATCCGGACCGATCTCGACGAGCGGCAGCGAGGCAGACGGCCAGCCGCCGGCATCCGGGCGCTGCTCCAGTGGACAGTCGCCGCCGCCTCCGCACTGGTGTTGCTCATGACCGTGGCCACGCCGGCCTGGGCTGCGGGCGCTGCCCTGTCACCGTCATTCGCCGGGTACCAAGGCCCGGTGGGCGCCAAGGGAACCGCCACGATCAAGGTCCCGGCGATCACGTGCGTCGCGCCGACGCAGTTCGTCGCGGCCACCGTCTACCTCAACGACACCGCCA